>NC_022357.1:0-600000 GCF_000297055.2 Sulfuricella denitrificans skB26
TTTGGATTACCCAATGGAAAGTTTTTGGCTTGATTGCGTAAATAAATTTAAAGAAGACTTGCCCCCCCAGCAATTCAATACTTGGATTAAGCCGCTAAAGTTCGACTCATCGGACGGTATCCCTCGCCTGATCGCACCAAACCGCTTTATCCTGCAGTGGGTCAAAGATAAGTTCCTAGCTCGAATCGAGGAGATGGTTGAAGCCCATTTTTCCGAACCCCTATTGCTGCTGCTTTCTCTGCCGGATACACCGGAAAATAACACGACACAACCAACAATAGCTGCCGCGGCAACACCTGTACGACAAAATACAAAACCTGATCAATCACGCCTCAATCCACTGTTCACTTTTTCCAATTTTGTTACAGGCAAAGCGAACCAGCTAGCCCGGGCTGCAGCCATACAAGTAGCTGAAAATCCAGGTACCGCTTACAACCCTTTATTTGTTTATGGTGGAGTGGGGCTAGGCAAAACCCATTTAATACAAGCCATCGGCAATCTGGTTAAAGAACAAAATAGCAAGGCGAAAATCAGCTATTTACATGCAGAGCGCTACGTTTCTGACGTAGTGCGCGCTTACCAGCATAAAGCGTTTGACGATTTTAAACGGTATTACCACTCTCTGGATTTGCTGTTGATCGATGACATACAATTTTTTGCGGGCAAAAATCGGACCCAAGAAGAGTTTTTTTACGCTTTTAACGCCTTGATCGAAGACCATAAACAGGTAATCATCACTTGCGATACCTTTCCCAGAGAAATTGCGGGAATGGAGGATCGCCTCATTTCCCGCTTCGGCTGGGGCCTGACCGTTGCAATTGAGCCTCCAGAACTGGAAATGCGTGTAGCAATCTTGCTAAAGAAAGCAAGGGCCGAAGAAATAAAATTACAAGAAGAAGTCGCTTTTTTCATCGCCAAACAAATACGTTCCAATGTACGTGAACTGGAAGGCGCACTAAAGCGAGTTCTAGCTTATTCTCGATTCACGGGACATCCAATTAACCTGGAATTGGCCAAAGAAGCGCTCAAGGATTTACTGGCTGTTCAAAATCGTCAAGTTTCACTAGATAATATTCAAAAAACCGTTGCGGATTACTATAAAATCAAAGTTGCTGAAATGTTCTCTCCGAAACGATCAAGAAATGTAGCTCGACCACGGCAAGTCGCTATGGCACTCGCAAAAGAACTTACACAATCGAGTTACCCGGAAATAGGCGATGCATTCGGTGGGCGTGACCACTCAACAGTAATACATGCATGTAGAAAGATTACGGAATTAAAAATTTCCGACCCTACAATTAGCAGAGACTTTGAAATATTGTTGCAAATTCTGCGTAGCTAAATCATATGGATCAAATGTTGATAAAGCTTATTTCCTTGCTTAAGTAAATTTTTTACCCCATTTAATCCACAAGCCTTGGCGAGATTGTCCACAAGCTTATTGATACATTAACAAGTTGATTAATAAGTAAAAATATTAACTATACCGGTAATTGATTAGGCTTACTATTAGTCTTAGGATATATATATGTTATTAATTCAAACAAACAGGGATGCGATCTTAAAGCCACTTCAATCCGTAATTGGTATTGTGGAACGGCGGCATACACTTCCCATTCTTTCCAATATCCTGATAGAAAAAAACGGGGAAAATCTTTCTGTTATTGCTACAGACTTGGAAATACAAATTACAGCGACATCCATTTGTCAGGATGAACTTCCGGATTTTTCGGTAACAGCATCAGCAAAAAAACTTCAGGATATCTGCCGTGCATTTCCAGAGGATTCCAAAATTGCGTTAGAAAAAGATGAGTCGAGACTGCAAATAAAAGTTGGAAAAAGCCGCTTCAACCTCCAAACATTGCCAGCAAATGATTTTCCAATATTAGCTCCCTCAGGAGAAAACAGGTCTTATTTTAAAACAACCCAAAAAACCCTGAAAAATCTGCTCAATCTTGTTCAGTATGCAATGGCACAGCAAGATATACGCTATTATTTAAATGGGTTATTACTTGTGGTAGAAAGCAAATTACTACGGGTTGTGGCTACAGATGGCCATCGACTTGGTATGGCTTGTTTCCCCTTGGAAAATACTGAGGACATGGCAGAAGGATCGGCCCAAGAGGTGATTCTCCCGCGTAAAACGGTTATTGAATTAATTAAATTGCTTACTGATAACGATGAGGAAGTAACCATTGAAATTGGCCAAAGTCAAACTCGCTTCTCTTTTTCTAATGTAGTTCTAGTATCAAAAATAGTAGAAGGAAAGTTTCCAGATTATAATCGCGTAATTCCCTCTGATTATCAGAACCACATTCAGATTGATCGTATACTCCTGTTGCAATCTCTGCAGCGTGCGTCCATCTTATCCAACGAAAAGTTTCGTGGTGTCAGGCTCGTATTAACACAAAATAGCCTGCGTATAATTTGTAACAATAATGAGCAGGAAGAAGCTCAAGAGGAAATTGAAGTTAACTATAGTGGTGAACCGCTGGATATAGGTTTCAACGTCAATTATTTGCTGGATGTTCTAACCAATTTAAGTATCCCATCCATTACTCTCTCGTTTGGTGACGCCAACAGTAGCGGCTTATTCACTATTCCAGATAATGAATGCTTCAAGTATGTTGTCATGCCAATGCGTATTTAAAATAAATTGTTTCACGTGGAACCCATAAATAATGTCTGAATATACTTCCGATAGCATCAAAATACTGAAGGGCCTGGAAGCCGTGCGCAAACGGCCCGGCATGTACATTGGAGATACCAGTGATGGTTCAGGGTTGCACCATATGGTATTTGAGGTGGTAGACAACGCCATAGATGAAGCACTTGCCGGCCATTGCAACGAAATAAAAGTCGTTATTCATCCGGATAATTCCATCAGCGTACATGACAATGGCCGCGGGATTCCCACCGGAATCAAGGACGATGACGAATTCAAGCGGTCTGCGGCAGAAATTGTCATGACGGAGTTGCATGCCGGGGGAAAATTCGACAGCAATTCATACAAGGTTTCCGGGGGGTTGCATGGTGTAGGCGTGTCCTGCGTCAACGCCCTTTCAAAATGGTTGAAATTAACTATTCGGCGTGATGGGCAAACGCATTCCATGGAGTTTCGTTGTGGCGTACCAGTCGAACCACTAAAGCTTATTGGCCAGACTGAAAAACATGGTACTGATGTACATTTTATTGCAGATGAGGAAATATTTGGTTTGGTCGAATATCATTACGAGATTCTGGCTAAACGACTGCGCGAACTTTCGTTTCTTAACAATGGCGTACACATTGAACTCGTTGACCAGAGAACAGGGAAAAGTGATAACTTTGCTTTTAGTGGTGGTGTAAAGGGGTTTGTTGAATATGTAAACCGCAGTAAAACTGTCCTGCACCCCAAGGTTTTTTATGCAATAGGTGAAAAAGACGGCATGACTGTGGAAGTAGCAATGCAGTGGAATGACTCCTATCAGGAATCTGTTCAATGTTTTACTAATAACATCCCACAGCGTGACGGAGGAAGTCATTTGACGGGACTCCGTAACGCAATGACACGTACATTAAATACGTATATAGAACAAAGCGAGCAGGCAAAAAAAGCAAAAGTAGAAACTGCTGGCGATGATATGCGCGAGGGACTGACGTGCGTATTGTCGGTAAAAATCCCTGACCCAAAATTTTCATCACAGACCAAAGAAAAATTGGTTTCTTCCGAAGTGATGCCAGTAGTACAGGAAATCGTTTCTGCGAAACTTGCAGAATATATGCTGGAAAACCCGAATGACGCTAAAATTATTTGTGGAAAAATTGTTGATGCAGCGCGTGCACGAGAAGCGGCGCGCAAAGCACGGGAAATAACGCGTCGAAAAGGCGTGCTGGACGGCATGGGTTTGCCGGGCAAGTTGGCAGACTGTCAGGAAAAAGACCCTGCATTGTCTGAAATTTACCTGGTAGAAGGAGATTCAGCCGGAGGTTCGGCGAAGCAGGGAAGGGATAGGAAATTCCAAGCGATCCTTCCCCTGAAAGGAAAAATTCTCAACGTTGAGCGAGCTCGCTTCGACCGACTGGTGTCTTCCCAGGAAATCGCAACTCTGATCGTTGCTCTGGGTACAGGCATCGGCAAGGATGAATACTCAGCAGAGAAATTGCGCTATCACCGCATTATCATCATGACCGACGCGGATGTGGACGGTTCCCATATTCGCACCCTGCTACTCACTTTTTTCTACAGGCAAATGCCTGAACTGGTGGAACGGGGTCATATCTACATAGCCCAGCCTCCGCTGTACAAGGTCAAACATGGTAAGCAGGAACGCTACCTGAAGGATGACCATGAATTGAAGCAATACATGCTGCAAATGGCGTTGAGCGAGGCTGAACTGGTTACGGAGGTTGGCAAAGAGCCGATCAGCAAGGCCGCTCTAGAGGAAGTGGCCAAAGAATTCCTGCTGGCCGAAGCGATTGTCGAGCGCTTGAGCCGTATTATCTCAGAGCCAATCCTCTACGCTTTGCTTAAAAACTTCGTGCTTGACCTGAGTGATCTTGCTTCGGCGAATGAGAGCGCAGAACAGCTTAAAAAAGCGTTGGTTAACGAGCAGTATACTGTTTCGGCTTCCTACAATGAAGCTACAGAAAGTTTCCGACTGAAAATAAGCAAGATGGTGCACGGAAATTTGCAGATCAGCTATCTTGATCGGGATTTTCAGCAAAGCGGCGACTACGCACAGCTATTGAAAACAGCACAAGTGCTGCATGGCTTGCTTAAAGAAGGTGCAAGCATCAAGCGTGGAGAACGATCCCAGCCTGTCAGCGAGTTCAAGGCTGCAATGGACTGGCTGCTGGAAGAGGTGAAACGCGGCTTGGGTATCCAGCGCTACAAGGGTTTGGGTGAAATGAATCCCGGGCAGCTTTGGGAAACAACCATGGATCCTCAGGTAAGACGGCTGCTTAGGGTGCAGATTGACGATGTAATCGCCGCTGACGAAATTTTTACCACTTTGATGGGCGACCAGGTTGAACCGCGACGTGCTTTTATCGAAACAAACGCACTTGGAGCAAGAAACCTCGACATCTGATATTGTCCTGCCGAGATGGGACATCTTCAGCACAGTAGTCGACAATTACGGTGATATCGGCGTCTGTTGGCGGCTCGCCCGCCAACTGGCTGCCGAGCATGGCCTAAGGGTCCGTCTGTGGACGGACGACCTGATCAGCTTTCAAAAGATTAACCCAGAAATTGACCCGTGCTCGCCAATACAGTTTTCCCAGGACGTGGAAATAAGGCAGTGGGGTGAATTCAACATGTCCGTTGACCCGGCGGATGTAGTGATAGAAGCCTTCGCCTGCGAGCTACCGTCCACCTATGTGGAAGCGATGGCGAAGAGTGGACGCAGACATGCCTGGGTAAACCTGGAATATCTCAGCGCCGAAGAGTGGGTTGATAGCCATCATGGTCTTCCCTCCCCTCATCCACGACTTCCCTTGATTAAGCATTTCTTTTTCCCAGGATTTTCTCAAAAAGCAGGGAGCTTGTTGGTTGAAAAACGCTGGTTGGAGCAACGGATAATTTTCCAGGAAGCCGTTCAATTGCGTGCAGATTTTTGGCAGGACCTGGGCATCCCGGCCCCCGAAAAAAACGAAGTCCGGATTTCCCTATTTTGTTATGATAATAATGCAGCGTTAAGCCTGTTCACAGGCTGGGCGAAAGGCGCGACACCCGTGGTGTGCCTGATACCAGATCGGGTCGCAATGGATCAAGTATCCGTTTTTTTTGGGGTGTCCAATCCAGAAGTGGGGAATCTTTTCAAAAAAGGGAATCTCATAGTCAGGGTTTTGCCATTTCTTGAACAAGACGAATATGACAGGCTCTTGTGGGCATGCGATTTTAATTTCATAAGGGGCGAAGATTCTTTTGTTCGTGCGCAGCTAGCTGAGCGACCCATGGTCTGGCAAATATATCCACAGGAAGCTGGAGCGCATTGGCCAAAACTGAGCGCTTTTCTGCATCGTTATTGTGCTGACTTACCCCAATCAACGAGGGAAGCACTAACTACATTTTTTGAAGCATGGAATACCGTTGGGTTGGGCGCTTCTTCTGCAGATTGGGAAGGCTTATGGATGCACCGTGCCACCTTGGAAAAGCATGCCCAGGAATGGGCAAACAGACTGATAAAAAAAGAAGATTTGTCTACAAAGCTGGTAAACTTTTGTAATAATAAGTTAAAATAATCGGCTTTGAACCGCCACAATTTTTAATATTCTGCAGGAAGAACCATGAAAACCGCACAAGAAGTCCGCCCAGGCAACGTAATCATGATCGGTAATGACCCTATGGTGGTCCTTAAAGCCGAGTACACCAAATCCGGACGCAATGCGTCCGTGGTCAAGATGAAAATGAAAAATCTCCTTACTGACTCCCCCAGCGAGGCGATTTACCGGGCGGACGACAAGTTTGAAGTGGTGCAGCTTGAGCGCAAGGATGTGACTTACTCCTACTTCGCTGACCCGATGTATGTATTCATGGACGCTGATTACAATCAGCACGAAGTCGAACAGGAAAATCTGGGCGACGCCATTAATTACCTTGAAGACAGCATGCCTTGCGAAGTGGTTTTCTATAATGATAAAGCCATATCCGTTGAATTGCCGACTACTGTGGTACGTGAAATCGTTTATACCGAGCCTGCAGTACGTGGTGATTCATCCGGTAAAGTGATGAAACCCGCTAAGGTCGCAACCGGGTTTGAGTTACCTGTTGCGCTGTTTTGCGAGATTGGTGACAGAATCGAAATTGATACCCGAACCGGTGAATTCAAACGCCGCGTCGCGGCCTGAAATCCAGAAAAAAGAGATTGTGAGTAAACAAAAAGGGGCCTTGATGGCCCCTTTTTGTTTACTACGAATTGTTATTCTTCAGCTGTAGCAACCGGTTCGGTATAGCCACACTCTTTCTGCGGACAAACTTTTTCTGTGCCGCGACGCTTGGTCGTCTTGATGGTTAGCACAGGCCAGTTGCACTTTGGGCAAGGTTCGGCGACGGGAGGGTTCCAGACCGCATATTTACAATCCGGGTACGTATTGCAGGAATAAAACAGCTTCCCGTAACGGCTTTTACGCTCGATCAAGCTACCTTTTTTGCACTCTGGACAGATTACCCCAGTATCTTTGGGTTTCTCCAGCGGTTCGAGAAACTTGCACTTAGGATAAGCCGAGCACCCAATGAACTTGCCATATGCGCCGGATTTAACGTGCAGAGGGCTGTCACATTTCGGGCACAGGCGCCCTTCTACCACGACAGGCTCGTCTGGTTTAACCTCACCATCCATGCTACGGGTAAAATCGCATTCTGGATAAGCGCTGCAACCAACGAATTTTCCTCGTTTTCCTAGTCTGACGGACAGGGGTTTGCCGCATTTTGGGCAGGCTTCATCGAGCTGCTCATGAGTAAGGTCTTTGCGCTCGATATTTTTCTTTTCATCGATTTGCTGGCTAAAGCCTTTCCAGAAATCCGCTAGTACAGGGATCCATTCTTTTTCGCCAATGGAGATGATGTCCAGCTGGTCTTCAAGCTTGGCGGTAAAGTCGTAATCAACATAGCGCGTAAAATGCTCGGTAAGAAACTTGTTGACCACCGAGCCTACGTCGGTAGGGAAAAAACGTTTTTTGTCGAGGTTTACGTATTCCCGAGCCTGTAGTGTCGAGATAATGCTGGCGTAAGTGGATGGGCGGCCTATACCGTGCTCTTCCAGATCCTTGACCAGGCTGGCTTCAGTATAGCGAGGCGGGGGCTGGGTAAAGTGCTGGTCACCATATAGTTTGTCCACTGGAATCTGATCGCCAGCTTCCATTGGGGGCAGCTTGCTTTCGCCCTCTTCCTCCTGGTCGTCTTCGCTTTCCAGGTAAACCGCGATGAAACCTGGAAAAACCAGGGTCTGGCCAGAAGCCCTAAATAGAGTGCCTTCATCCGCTACCGCGAGGTCCAAGCTGACTGTGTCGAACTTCGCCGGACTCATCTGGCAAGCCAGGGTACGCTTCCAGATCATTTCATAAAGCTTTATCTGGTCTGCGGTAAGGAAGGTGCGAACGTCATCCGGCGTGCGCAGGATCGAGGTTGGCCTGATGGCTTCGTGCGCCTCCTGGGCGTTCTTGGATTTGTTTTTATACAGGACCGGTGCTTTGGGCAAATAGTCAGGGTCGAATTTGGCGGAGATGTAATCGCGAATTTCTGTTAAGGCCTCGTTGGCGAGGATAACCGCGTCGGTTCGCATGTAGGTGATCAGACCAACGGCCCCGCCACCAGTATCTACCCCTTCGTAAAGTTGTTGAGCAACACGCATCGCGCGGTCGGTGGTAAATCCTAGCTTACGTACGGCCTCCTGTTGCAAGGTGGAGGTGGTAAACGGCGCGGAAGCCTGGCGTTGCTTGCGTTTTTTGTCGACCTGAACGACCGTTGCCTTGCCGCCAGCGCGTTGTGAAATATAGTCAACAATATCGGCCTGCGCGGATTCGGTGCCAACGCTGAACTGGTTCAGCTTTTCACCCTTGTACTGGAACAGCTTGGCAGAAAACTTCTGTTTGCCTTTGTGTGAATCGAAATGGATGCTCCAGTATTCCTGGGTTTTGAATGCGTCTATTTCTATTTCACGCTCGCAAATCAGACGAAGCGCCGGACTTTGTACCCGACCGGCCGAAAGTCCACGACGTATTTTGCGCCATAGTAGCGGCGAAAGATTGAAGCCAACCAGATAATCGAGCGCCCTCCTCGCCTGTTGGGCGTTCACCAGGGGCATGAGAATATCGCGCGGATTTGCAATAGCCGCCAGCACGGCGGACTGAGTAATTTCATGGAAAACCACGCGCTTGACATTCTTTTTGGCGAGCAGTTTCTTGGATTTCAAAATTTCCGCAAGATGCCACGCAATCGCCTCACCCTCACGGTCTGGGTCAGTTGCCAGATAGATGTTGTCGGCCAGCTTGACCGCTTTGGTAATTGCATCGACGTGCTTTGCATTTCGCTCGATCAGCTGATACTTCATTTTGAAGTCGTTTTCAGTGTCCACGGCCCCCTGTTTCGGCACGAGGTCGCGCACATGGCCGTAAGAGGCGAGGATTTCAAAATCCTTGCCAAGGTACTTTTTTAGGGTTTTGGCTTTGGAGGGGGACTCGACGATCAGGAGGCTGGAGGACATGCGCTCTCGCTAAAATTAGTGGGTTTGGGCGCGGATGATATGAAGAACCGGCGGTAATGGCAAGAGCCTGTTGCCCAGTCAGTGCATGGTGGGCTCGGCATCGCCGAATAGCAGATCTTCAATGAACATGAAGTCGCTTGCCTGGCCTTGGCTCGAGAGCACGATCAGAACAGTCCATTTAACCTGTTCAAGCGAGACCTCGTGTTCGTTGAGCGCCATAATACGGTCGATAACCCATTCGCGTTGAACGGGATTAAGTATGCCGGAAGTTTCGAGAAACAAAAGGAAGCCACGGGACTCGGTCCCGATCTTGGTTTCTTCCGCATCGGAATAGAACCGCTGTGCTCTGGAGTCCGCCAGACTGGGCAGATAGCTTTGTTGCGTTAGCTTCTCCAGGCCATTGACCCACGCCATGGCTTGGTTGATCTCATCCCGGTCGAAGCCTGCCGCACTGAGTTCACGGGTCAACGTACCCTCGTCGGGGTAAACGTTGGCCTCGAAATAGTTTTCAAACAGGTAGACTAAAATATCGAACATTGTGCTGGCTTCAAGTGGTTTTAACGCTGGAGCTCGTTTGGGTCAGGTGATTAATTGGTAAAGCCCGCCGGGCAGGCAGGCGATTCGCCCTTCCAATTCCAGTTGTAACAGCATGGCGCAAACAGTATCGCTCGTCAAGCCGCTGCGTGCCGTCAGTGCGTCGATCCCGACAGGGTCGAACCCAAGAGCGTCCAGCAGCGGATGGCGGTTGTCCTCTGGTGAGCCTCTGTCATTCACCGCAACAGGATTCTGCTGTGATGACCACTTTAGTTCATCAAGAATGTCGTTCGCGCACTCGACCAGCTTTGCGCCCTGCTTGATCAGTGAGTGGCAACCTTTGGACACAGGAGAGTGAATGGAGCCGGGAATGGCGAAGACCTCCCGCCCTTGCTCAACGGCCAAACGGGCGGTGATCAACGAACCGCTCCGAATTGCCGCCTCGATCACCAGGCAGCCGAGAGACAGCCCGCAGATTATGCGATTGCGGCGCGGAAAGTTGTGCGCCAAAGCGGAGGTACCCAATGAAAATTCGGAAACCAGGGTACCGTGCTGCGCCAATTCGTGAGCCAAGGCATGGTTGCGTGAGGGGTAAACGACATCCAGGCCGGTTCCGACCACTGCGATACTGCTGGACGCGCCATCCAGTCCCCCTCGGTGTGCGGCCGCATCAATGCCCAACGCCATTCCGCTGACGATGCACAGTCCGCTGTCGCTTAGGTTTTTGGAAAATGATTCGGCATTCATTTTCCCCTGTGGCGTTGCATTGCGGCTGCCGACAACCGCCATTGCCGGCCGATTCAGAAGATCGAGGCGGCCTTTGACATAAAGCAGGGGTGGCGGGTCGGGAATTTGTAGCAGGGCTTGAGGGTATTCGGCATCGGCCAGGGTAATAACATGGTTGTGCTCATTGCTGAGCCAGGCGAAGAGAGGCGCAAGACTTTCCGGGTCAGCGCTGCGACGGATGCCCTCAGCTACGTCTTTGCCGACAATACCTGATAGGGATGCGTAGGAAGCGGCGTAAATCTCTTTCGGTTCGCCGAAGGCGCGCAGCAGTTTGCGGTACGACTCGTCACCCAGCCCCGGAATCAGGCTCAAGCCAACCCAGGAAGCAATATCGTCGGATGAGAGCATCCTCAGGGGCTGCGGGAAAATGCCGTTTACGGTGTGCGCACATCGTCCAGCACTTGCACCGGACGCTCGCTTTGCATTACCAGCGCATAAGACAGTTTATCAAATACGCGAAACACGAAAACCAGACCATAGCGTTCGTCGGGCAATTTGACGATTTCCGGCGAGGTATCGTCGTGCTTGCCAGGTGAAATGTTGCGGCCGTGGCGGTAAAGAGCCAGCACATGTCCGACTTCTAGGCCGTCTCGGCTTCCCTTGTTCAGGGTGACCATCGAGCCCTTACCAACCTCTGCGACGCCGCCATAGGCAGAAACTATCCTGCCGAGAATCGTCGTCTCCGGCGCGTGGGGTACATAAGCGCTGGTTGCCTCTTCCTTCATTTCAACCAAACGGTCGCCGATATTGATTTCTTGGGTGGATTTGGTGATATTTATCGTGGCTGGTGCGCCGAACCGGTTGATTCTGGCATCTCCCAGATAGACTGCTTCATACCCCAGGGTTTCATTGGAGTCGGGATCGATTAGCGCCTTGCCCGGGCGGTAAATATGCCAGTTCAGCGCCCCGCCTTCCATGATGGACTGGACATAGGCGGAATTGCCAGCACCGAGGATGACGCGGCTCTCTTCTGTGCCGATAATATAGGGTGCCTTTTCAAGCTCACCTTCTGCTATGACCAGCGGCTTGCTGAGGAACGGCCCGATGGCCGTCTGCGGAATGCTGGGAATGGCGCCGGCTTCTGCGGATTCAACCCGGACGCGTGGACTCAGCTTGATTGTTTCGATACCCTTGACCAGGCGTAATTCTGGCGAACCGCTGGACATGTCCAGTACGACCATGTCGCCTGGATATATCCAGTGTGGATTCTTGATCTGCTGCTTGTTCATTTTCCAGATTTCAGGCCAGCGCCAAGGGTCCTTGAGAAATTTCCCCGCAATGCCCCAAAGCGTGTCGCCCTTGACCACGACGTAGCGATCTGGATGGCGGTCTTGCAGAGTGATTTCGGTGGCGGTGGAGAGCGAACTTAAGCCGAAAAGCAAAATCAGAGCTAAAATAGGCTTTTTCATGAGCGGGCCTCAAAGGGTGAGTTGTTCCTGGTCAGCATCAATGGAGCACTACAATCCTTGACGAATTCAGGGGTTGGGTTAAATTTTGCATGTAATTGATTAAACAAGCAAGCACTTATGGCTATATTAAATATCATTCATTATCCCGATGAACGGCTGCATACCGTGGCGACTCCCGTGGTCGAAGTAAACGAGGAAATCCGCCGCCTAGCTTCCGATATGGCGGAAACCATGTATGCTGCGCCCGGTATTGGTCTTGCCGCAACCCAGGTAAATGTGCACAAACAGGTTGTCGTGGTAGACATTTCCGAGGAGCGGAACCGCCTGCAGGTGTTCATTAACCCGGAAATCATTGCCAGCGAGGGGAAAATCGAGCACGAAGAAGGCTGTCTTTCCGTGCCGGGCATTTACGAAAATGTCACTCGGGCAGAGAGAGTCACCGTGAAAGCGCTGGATGTCGAAGGAAAATCTTTTACGTTGAAGGTGGACGGGTTGCTGGCGATCTGCATTCAGCATGAAATCGATCATTTGAAAGGTAAAGTATTCGTCGAATACCTGTCGCGGTTGAAGTTGAACCGCATTCGCCTGAAGATGAAAAAGCTGATGCGGGAGACCCTATAAGATGCGGTTGATTTTCGCCGGCACGCCGGAATTTTCGGCTGCCGCTCTGGCTGCGCTGATAGAAGCGGGGTATGACATTGCCCTGGTGTTGACTCAGCCAGACCGGCCTGCCGGACGCGGCATGAGGCTGACGCCCAGCCCGGTCAAGCAAATGGCCTTGCAGCACGAATTAAGTGTACTGCAACCCGCGGCGCTGAAGGATGCCGAGGTACAGGCGCAGCTAGCGGCCGTTAACGCCGACGCGATGGTCGTTGCTGCCTATGGCTTGTTGCTGCCGCCGCCGGTGCTAACCATCCCCCGTCTCGGTTGCCTGAACATCCACGCCTCGTTGCTGCCACGCTGGCGCGGCGCGGCACCGATACAACGAGCGATTCTGGCGGGCGATCCGGAAACTGGTATTACCATTATGCAGATGGATAGAGGGCTGGACACCGGCGGCATGCTGTTGCGAGCCGCACTGCCGATCGCGGACGATGATACGGCGCAAACCCTGCATGACAAGTTAGCGGTTCTGGGCGCATCGAGTATCGTTTCCGCACTACAGCAGCTGGAGCACGGGACTTTGCATGCGCAACCCCAGGATGACAGTGCCGCAACGTATGCTGCGAAACTATCCAAAGCGGAAGGTTTGATCGATTGGCACAAAAGCGCTGCTGAACTTGCCCGCTCAGTACGTGCTTACAATGCTTTTCCGGTGGCGCAGGCCCGATTTCAGAGTGAAATCTGGCGCATCTGGCAGGCGCAGGTGGCTCAACGGAGTGAGGGTGCTCCCGGAGAGATACTGCAAGCGGACAAGGAGGGCATTCTGGTCCGATGCGGTGAAGGTGCTTTGCTGTTGAAAGAACTTCAGAAACCCGGCGGCAAGCGCTTGCCGGCGTCAAGTTTCCTGGTGGGAAATCCGGTGAAACCGGGTGACCGATTTGAAACTTGAATTTTGATAACCAGTTCCTATCCACAAATGCCTCACCCGCTCTCCCCTATCCTCTCCCGTCTCGTCAGAGCGAGCCGCTTTGCAGCCGCTCTCGGCGGGGACACTCCTTGCGAGTGCAAACGGGGCTGTCCTCCTCTCAGCCTTCTTCCGGAGGGGTCACCCTCTCCTCAATCCTCTCCCGCCCGCGGGAGAGGAGGCAATCGAGAAGGGCGCTCGCTATGATTGAATCACAGCGCCTCGCCAGTACGGCGGTTTCCCAGGTTCTGGCTGGGCGAAATCTCAACCAGGTTTTGCAAAGCTTGCTGCCCCGCCATTCTTTGCTCACCCCTCAGCAGCGAGCTGCCGCCCAGGATATGAGCTACGGCACACTACGCTTTTATGGTCAGTTGCGCTCCATTCTCGACTTGCTGTTGCAAAAGCCGATACAGGATGCTGCGGTGCGATCCCTCCTGCTGGTCGCGCTTTATCAGTTGCAATACAGCCGGTCGGCGGAACACGCCGTGGTGGATCATGCCGTCAGGGCTGCCGAGACCCTGAAAAAACCCTGGGCCAAGGGGTTGGTCAACGCGGTGTTGCGCAATTTCCTGCGCCAGCGTATCAGCTTGCTTGAACAGGCTGCGGCCAGCGAGGAAGGGCGTTACTCCCACCCGCAATGGTGGATAGAGAAGTTGCGTCGGCAGTATCCAGATGACTGGGCAACACAGCTGGAAATCAACAACCAGCACCCGCCGATGACGTTGCGGGTGAATGCTCGAGTGACATCGACTGAAATCTATCTTGATTTGCTGCATCAACAGGGGATCGAAGGGCAGCAAGTCGGAGAAAATGCGATATTGTTGGACCAACCAGTTTCAGTCGACAAGTTGCCGGGTTTTGGCGAAGGGGTGTCGTCAGTTCAGGATGCCGGGGCGCAGTTTGCGGCCAGGTTACTCGATGTTGCCGACGGGATGCGGGTGCTGGACGCGTGCGCTGCGCCGGGAGGAAAGGCTGCGCACCTGCTGGAACTGGCTCGGATCGAATTGACCGCCCTGGACTCGGATCCGGAGCGGTTGAAGAAAATTGAACAGACCTTGCAACGACTCAAGCTCGAAGCGCATTGTCTGACGGGAAATGCCGCCCGGCCTGATGAGTGGTGGGACGGCAAACCGTTTCAGCGTATTCTGGCCGATGTACCGTGCAGCGCATCAGGCGTAGTACGGCGTCATCCGGACATCAAGTGGCTGCGACGCGAAGTGGACATTACGGCCTTTGCCGCCCAGCAGGCTGAAATACTCGACGCGCTGTGGCGTGTCCTGGGTAGTGGTGGTAAATTGCTGTATGCCACCTGCTCGGTGTTTGCCGAGGAAAACCAACAACAAATCGCCCAATTTCTGGTGCGGCACGAGGATGCCCAATGCTTGCCACTTTCCCTGCCGGCCATGAAGGACGGGCAGTTAACGCCCAATCTCCAGCATGATGGGTTTTTTTATGCGTTATTGCTCAAAGCCTAAGCGGTTTGACTCTGCCAGAGCTTTCCTTCTGGGCGTGCTCCTAGCGTCATCCTTGATTGCCAAGGCGGATGGCATTGAGGTTAAATCCGCCGAGCTGGCGGTGGTGGACGAAGCCTTGGTGCTGAAAGCGAACCTGGAAATCGGTCTTAGCCCGGCGCTCGAAGATGCTCTGAACAAGGGGGTCCCACTCAACTTTATCGCCGAATTTGAACTCAAGAAGCCGCGCTGGTACTGGCTGGATGAAGTCATGGTCACGGCGCAGCAACATATCCGTTTGAGCTACCATGCCCTGACGCGGCAATTTCAGCTTACCAATAACGCCAAATACCAGAATTTTTCCTCCTTGAACGAAGCCCTTTCCGAACTTGGACGTCTTCAGGAATGGCGTGTCGCTGAAAAAACGCTGGTAGCGGAGAGGCCGCTGGTAACCAGCAAGCCTCTGGCGGTGGACAAGGCGCTGGTGGATGGCAAACCTTTAGCTGAGGGCAAAACGCCGCTGCCGGATAAATCGCCACTGTTGAAAAAACGGGATGGTTATCTAGCGGGTCTGCGAATGAAGCTGGATCTGACTCAGCTGCCCAAACCTTTGCAGGTGAATGCACTGACGTCAAAAGACTGGAATCTGGATTCGGAATGGCATCGCTGGAATGTAAATCCTTGATGTTGGCAGCCACAGGGCGGAAGCAATGAAATACGTCCTCTATCTGTGCGTCGGCCTCGGTGCCGTTGCGCTGTACATGCTCTCAAGCGCCAGCGGCAACGCGGCGGCATTTTCCCAGTATTACACTTTGTTGCTGGGCCTTAACGGTGTGCTAGCGGTGTGTTTGCTGTCCCTGGTTCTTTATCAGTTGTGGAATCTGCGGCGCAAACTCAAGGCTCGGGTATTCGGTTCGAAGCTGACTTTAAGGCTACTCCTGATGTTTGTTTTGATGGCGGTGCTTCCCGGCGTACTGGTGTATGGGGTTTCGGTACAATTTTTAAGCAAGAGCATCGAGACCTGGTTCGACGTGCGCGTGGACAATGCTCTGGAGGGCGGTTTGAGTCTGGGCCGCAGCGCGCTAGACAACCTGTTGCGCGACCTCAATAAAAAAGGGGAATACATGTCGCTGGCGCTGGCGGATCAGCCGGTCGGCGGCGAACCTTTGACGTTGCTTAACAATTTGCGTGAACAGGCCGGCGTGCAAGAAGCGACGCTATTCAGTTCCCGTGGCTTGCTCATCGCTTTTTCCGGCAGTGAGCGCGCGGGCCTGCAACCTGATCGCCCTGCGCCTTCGTTGTTGCGCCAGGCGCGCCAGCAGCAGCCTTACGCCGCAATCGAGTCGATTCCTGGAAAAGGCTTGTATTTGCGCGTGGTTGTTCCGGTCAATGTGCTGGGCCTGAATGAAAATATTCGGGTATTACAACTGTTCCAGCCCGTTCCGGAACGGTTGGCCAAGGATGCAGAGACGGTGCAGGAGGTATACCGTGATTACCAGGAGCTTTCCGTATCGCGGCTGGGAATGAAGCGGGTGTATGGCCTTACCCTGACGCTGGCTTTGCTGCTGGCATTGCTTTCCTCGATTGCTTTGGCTTTCTTGTTGAGCGCGCGTCTTTCGGCGCCGCTCGGCTTGCTGGCGAAGGGGACTCAGGCCGTCGCCTCGGGAGATTTCAGTATCATGCCGACGGTGCATAGCCGGGACGAGTTGGGTTCCCTGATGCAGTCGTTCAACGACATGACCCGGCAACTGGCGGAGGCGCGCGCGGTGGTCGAGCTCAACCAGCGTCAGCTGGAGACGGCGAAAGCTTACCTGGAAAGTCTCCTGGCGCACTTGTCGAGCGGAGTGCTGGCATTTGATGAAAATCTCAGCCTCAAGACCATGAACCCTGCCGCCGCGGAAATCCTGGGTGTGGATTTGTCCGTCCTGAGCAAGCGCCGGTTCTACAAGTGGGCGCTTAATGACGAATCATTGAAGGCACTCGTTGTGGCAGTCGAAGGTCTCTTCCGACACAATGAAGAAAAAGAATGGCAAACCCAGATGGAATATGCCGGCAAGAACGGCAATCAGGTATTGCTGGTGCGTGGCACACGATTGCCGGCGGCTGTGGGTAATGACTTCATCGTGGTCTTTGACGATATTACTCATTTGCTCCAGGCCCAGCGCGATGCGGCTTGGGGCGAGGTGGCGCGCCGCCTGGCGCATGAAATCAAGAATCCGCTCACACCGATTCAGCTTTCGGCCGAGCGACTCGAACACAAGCTTGCGAGCAAACTCAGCGCGCCGGATGCCGAGGTGCTGAAGCGGGCGACGCAAACCATCGTCAACCAGGTAACGGCGTTAAAGAGTATGGTAAACGCTTTTGGCGAATACGCCCGCGCGCCCAGCCTGAACCTGGAGGCGGTGGACCTCAATCAGCTGGTATACGAAATCCTGGCATTGTACGAGCACTCCGATGCACAAATTTCGACCCGTCTCGCACCGGTGTTGCCGCTGGTAACAGGGGATCCGACTCTGTTACGCCAGGTGGTGCATAACTTGCTGCAAAATGCTCAGGATGCCCTGGCCGAAACGGAAGGACCTCAAATCACGGTGGAAACCGCCGTGGAAGAAAACGCGGTCAGGTTGACCGTCCGGGATAACGGTTGCGGTTTTCCCGAAGCGCTCATGGCGCGATTGTTCGAACCTTATGTCACGACCAAGCCTAAAGGTACCGGATTGGGATTGGCTGTTGTCAAAAAGATCATCGAGGAGCATCACGGCAAGATGAAAATCGAAAATCTACAGCCCCACGGGGCAAGCATTTGCATTTATTTGCCCTGCGAGAAAGCGGTTTAAATGGCAGCCAATGAAATACTGGTGGTGGACGATGAGGTTGGCATCCGCGAGCTGCTGAGGGAAATTTTGCATGACGAAGGTTATATTGTCGCGCTGGCGGAGAATGCCGGTGCGGCACGCCTTTATCGCAGCCAGAAACGCCCGGATCTGGTGCTGCTCGACATCTGGATGCCAGACACCGACGGTATCACGCTGCTTAAGGAGTGGGAAAGCAACGGGCTGTTGACTATGCCGGTGATCATGATGTCCGGCCATGGCACCATTGATACTGCGGTGGAGGCAACGCGTGTCGGTGCCGCGGACTTTCTGGAAAAGCCTATCGCCCTGCAAAAGCTGCTCAGCACCGTAGAGCGCGCGCTCAAGAAAAGTGAGCCGCTACCGTGCAATGGAGAGGCGCTGGCCGGCCTGGGTACGGGTACCGCCGTCAGCGAATTGAAGGTACGCCTGGCGCAGGTGGCCAATCAGATAACCCCCCTGCTGTTGACCGGGGAAGCCGGCGCCGGCATGGAGTTGTGCGCGCGCTACCTGCACCGACTGAACACCCCCTGGGTTGCGCCGGAAACCCTGGCCGTTCTGGCAGATGACCCGATGAGCCTGCTGGAAAAGGCGCGCGATGGCGTGCTCTACCTGGATGAGATCGGAAATTTAGGCAAGCTGGAACAGAAGGGCCTCGCGCTGATCCTGAACAAGCTGGAAAAGTATGGCGTGCGCCTCGTGTGCGCTACGTCCATGCCACTCCACCAGTTGGTCGATGAGGGGGTGTTCGATGTTCGGCTGTTTCAGGCGATCAATGGCTTGGCGCTGGCGGTGCCCAGCCTGCGCGAACACAGCGAAGATGTTCCAGATCTCGCCAGGCAAGCGCTGGCGCGACTGATCGAAACCGGGCAATCGGCCCCGCGCCATTTCAGTGCCGCTGCGTTGAATCTTCTGCGCGATGAAAACTGGCCCGGCAATTTGCCTCAGCTGGGCAACGCGGTGAAAACACTGGCGCTAACAGCCCTTTCTAAAGAGATTACTGCTGAGGACGTCAGCCGCGTGCTGGGGCAATTTGCTCCCGCCGTTCCATCCTCAGCGTCCCAGTACACCTTACCCCTTGATCAGCCGTTACGCGAAGCGCGTGACGAGTTCGAACGAATTTATTTCGAGCATCAGCTCAAGAAGGTCGGCGGCAACATGAGCCGTTTGGCGGAAAGCGTCGGGCTGGAGCGTACCCATCTCTACCGAAAATTGAAACAACTCGGCATAGTCGTAGGCAAGGGAGAAATCGGGAGCTGACGAGCCTTTTCCTGCCGGCAAATGGTTTAAGCCGAGCAAAAAAAGGAATAGAATGGCGCTCCTTGGAAAGCGGCGAAGCAAGCTGCGACAGCTGGCGGTATATAAATAGCAAGCCATGAGTACAACCGAAAAAAATTCCGACCACGCCTCAACGGGCACAAGCGGCAAGAGCAAATCCTCCGGACTGATGCTTGCCGCTATCGGCGTGGTATTCGGGGACATCGGCACCAGCCCGCTTTACACCCTGAAAGAAGTGTTTCACGGCTCTCACGGCATTGCAACCAGCCATGATAATGTGCTCGGCGCGCTTTCACTGGTGCTTTGGGCGCTGCTGATCGTGGTTTCGCTCAAGTACGTGATTTTCATCATGCGCGCGGACAACAATGGCGAGGGCGGAATTATGGCGCTGCTGGCGTTGACGCTTAAAAGCTCGCCCGGCGACACGCGCAGCCGCTGGTTGCTGATGACGATGGGGATTTTCGGCGCTGCGCTGTTTTACGGCGATGGTGTGATTACTCCGGCGATCTCGGTGTTGTCCGCCGTAGAGGGGCTGAAAATCGCCACCCCCGCGCTTGAGCCCTACGTTATTCCGATTACTCTGATTGTGCTGGCAGGATTGTTTCTTTTTCAGCGCAAGGGTACCGCCAGCGTGGGCGCGCTGTTCGGGCCGGTGATGATCGTCTGGTTTGCCACCCTGGCGTTGCTTGGCATCATCAATATCTTCGAATATCCAGCGGTATTGCAGGCGGTGAACCCGTTCCACGGTTTCAATTTCTTCGTTGAACACCAGTGGTATGGCTTTCTGGCCTTGGGCGCGGTGGTGCTGGCGGTAACCGGAGGCGAGGCGCTCTACGCTGACATGGGCCATTTTGGCCGCATGCCGATCAAGACGGCATGGTTCTTCTTCGTGCTGCCAGCGCTGCTGCTCAACTACTTCGGTCAGGGTGCGCTGATGATCCACAACCCTGCGGCGGTGGAAAACCCGTTTTACATGCTTGCACCGCCGTGGGCGCTTTATCCGATGGTGGCTCTGGCCACCCTGGCCACAGTGATCGCTTCTCAGGCCGTGATTTCGGGCGCCTTTTCCGTCACTCGCCAGGCAATACAGCTGGGCTACTGCCCGCGGCTGGAAGTGAGGCACACGTCTGAGCGGGAAATCGGCCAGGTCTATCTGCCGGCAATCAATTGGGCTCTGCTCGTGGCAATCGTCGCGCTGGTGCTGGGGTTCCGTTCCTCCAGCAACCTCGCTGCCGCTTATGGCATTGCGGTCACTGGCACGATGGCGATCGATACCATCCTGGCCGTGGTGGTAGCGCGTGCGATGTGGGGTTGGGGCTGGGCGACGTGTGTAGCGGTAGCCGCCTTTTTCCTGTTCATCGACCTGTCCTTCTTCAGCGCTAATGCCATGAAGATTCCACAGGGAGGGTGGTTTCCCCTGGTAGTCGGAATCGCGGTATTCACCCTGCTTTCCACCTGGAAGCGGGGGCGGGCTTTGCTGTTCGACAGGCTACGGGATGGCGCGATTGCACTGGATCCTTTCCTTGCCGGAATTGCCGCTCATCCGCCACTACGCGTGCCCGGCACGGCGGTTTTCCTTACGGCCAATCTCGATGGTGTGCCCCATGCCATGCTGCATAATCTGATCCATAACAAAGTGTTGCACGAACGGGTGGTGCTGCTGACAGTCATCACTGAAGACGTGCCGCATGTGCCGGAAATTGATCATGCCGAGGTGCAGCCGCTGGGTAACAATTTTTATCGGATTATCGTGCGCTACGGCTTTAAGGACGAGCCAGACATTCCTGAAACACTGACGCAATGTACGGGATGTGGATTGGAGTTTCAGATGATGGAAACCTCTTTTTTCATCAGCCGGGAAACCCTGATCGCAACAATTGCGCCGGGCATGGCATTGTGGCGGGAAAAGGTGTTCATCAGCATGGCTCGCAACGCCGGCAGTGTCTCTGCCTACTTCAAGATTCCGACCAATCGGGTGGTGGAGCTGGGGACGCAGATCGAGCTGTGACGCGGCTTTGCCTTTATTTTAGCCTAATATTCCGGGTTGAAATTCTTGATGATGACGCCGCCCGACTTTTCATCGTGCTCAACTTCCAGCAGCTTGCGCGCTGCAGCCTCCTCAAGCAGCTTGCTGAACGAGCGAAAGCCATAGTAGCTTTCATTGAAGCCCGGTTTGCGCCGCTTCAGCGCCTGCTTGACCATCGAACCCCAGATTTTTTCCTCTTCGCCGCGCTCCGCAAACAGAGCTTCTACCGTCTCCATCATCAGGTCCAGGGCTTCCTGTGACTTGTTACTCTCTTCCGGGGGCGTGGTTTTAGGAGCCGCCTCAGCGGTGCCTTTGGCGGCGGGTTTTTTCTTGATGGTGCGTTTCTTGGCTTTTTCTGCTTTCTCGGCGTTCTCGCGTGCCAGATCGTCGTAGTAGATGAATTCGTCGCAGTTGGCGATCAGCAGGTCGGAGGTGGAATTTTTGACCCCGACGCCAATTACGGTTTTGTTGTTCTCGCGCAGTTTGCTCACCAGGGGTGAGAAATCCGAATCGCCGCTGATGATGACGAAGGTGTCCACGTGAGATTTGGTGTAGCACAGGTCGAGAGCGTCGACTACCATGCGGATGTCGGCCGAGTTTTTTCCCGACTGGCGCACATGGGGAATCTCGATCAGCTCGAACGAGGCCTCGTGCATGGGAGCCTTGAATTCCTTGTACCGATCCCAGTCGCAATAGGCTTTTTTCACCACGATGCTGCCCTTGAGCAGCAAACGTTCAAGAACCTTGCTGATATCGAACTTTTCGTACTTGGCATCGCGCACGCCCAAAGCAATATTCTCGAAATCGCAGAACAGCGCCATGCTTTGGATTTTTTGGGGAGTGGTCATGAATGGCTCCTGCGGTAGTGCACCCTGAGGTGGCGGTAAACGTTAATGAATATTTCCCTGATAAAGTTTAGCAGAATCGCCTAGAATACCGCTAAACGCGCGCAACAACCGAATGACTCAGAAGAACTGTCGATAGCCTGGACATGAAGCCCCCAAAGGAAACATTGCAGGAAAGCATCGCTCACCAGCGTGAATCGCTGGTGAGTCTGTTGCAGGAGCCCATGCGCCGGCTGGCGGAAGAATGTGTTCCGGTATGGGGCGATCGGGAAAAACTGGATGTGTTGCTGGGCGCGGCGCTGAAAGAATTGCCTTACTGCAAGCACCTCTATGCGCTGGATGCCAACGCAATCCAGATCAGTGATAACGTGAGTCACGAAGGGCTGCTGGAGGGCTTTGGCCGGAATCGGGCCAAGCGGCCCTACCTGCGCGAAATCACGAACAGCACAGATTTTTTCCTTTCAGACGCCTACATCAGTCTGCGCGAGCGGCGTCCCTCCCTCACGGCCATCCAAGCTGTGCGTAACGCTGCTGGCGAAGTGCTGGGATATGTTGGCGCCTATTTCGGCTTGCGCGATTTGCCGCTGACGCGTGAGCTCTACGAAGAGCCGAGATACTGGCGCCAAATCAAGGGCGACCCATCCATCCGCGGCACGGTATTCCACCAGACCCGTTCAGACAGCGAGATGGACCAGCATGTCGACACGGTGCTGGGCGTGGTGGTCGAACTTATGCTCTACCACGGTGTGTTTCACGTGATGCTGCATTTTTCCAGCAGCCGTGCCATCGTCTGGGTGATGGAGGATCCCTACAGTTATCGTCTGTTGGATATCGAAGCCCTGATTGGCCCGGATATCTGTCTTGCCTACCCTCGTACCCCCTACCCTTCGGGAGCGCGAGTGCCCCCAGAGCAAGTCCGCGGCGTGCTGGAAGCCTTTCGCACACTACGTCTTATGGACGAGATGTTCTACCTGCGCTCCGGCACGTTGAACATTTTTAATGGCCTCGTCGGACTTACCTTCTCGTGCGATGGCTCCCATTACCTCCCTTACGATGAGTTTCTCCGCAAGGATCACGATTTCTGGACGGGCATTACCTCAAGCAAGGGGAGCTGAACCGAGTGCTTCCATTATCGGGAAAGCCGTAAATGGCACTCACCCTTGTTGATGCAAGAGGAATTACCCCAGCTGTCTATCCACAATCTCGAACAAATCACGCGACATACCAGCATGGTTGCGCAACATCTCCAGGGCAGCACGGGCATGTGCCTGGCGACTGGCATCAAACTTTCTCCACCGATCAAAACAACGGGCAACCCGGGAAGCGACCTGCGGATTGACGGCGTCGAGCTGACGCGTCTGCTCGGCAAGAAAGCGGTAGCCGCTGCCATCGGCCGCATGAAAGTGTACGTGGTTGCTGCCGAAAGCGCGCAACAGCGAATAGACCTTGTTCGGGTTGCGCAAGTCGAATGCGGGATGTTCGACTAGCCGCTTGACCTCATTCAGAACGCTGGGGCGACGACTGGTGGCCTGGACTTGAAGCCACTTGTCGACAACCAGCGCCTCGCCTTGCCATTGCTGGTAAAAGGCGTCCAGTGCTTGCTGTCGCTCCTCGCCTTCGGACTGCGCCAGAACCATCAGACTGGCAAACTGGTCGGTCATATTGTCAGCGGTATCGAACTGTTGCCGCGCCAGCGCACGAGTAGACGGGCTATCCGCTTCGCACAGGTAGCTCAGGCAGACGTTACGCAACGTACGGTGGCCCACATCGATCAGATCAGGGCGATAACCCCCTCTTGGTGCAAGGCGCTCATAGCAAGCCAGAAATTCCGCGCCGAGATGCTCGGTGAGGAAGCGGCGCAAGCCGTTGCGGGCGGCGTGCAGGGCATCGGGGTCAACCACGTCGAGTTGTTCGGCCAGCGTTGCTTCGCTCGGCAATGACAAGGCTTCGGCGGCAAAGGCAGGATCGGTGTCGGCATCCGCCAGCACCCGCGCCGCTGCCTGAGCAAAGCTGGCTGGCCAGATCGGCGTGCCTCCCGTACTGAGAGTGGCGGTTGCTGCGATGATCAGGCGATTGGCCAGGCGCTGCCCCGCTTCCCAGCGGTTGAAAGGATCGCTGTCGTGCGCCATCAGGTGAGCGAGATCGGCATCGCTGTAAGCATATTCGAGTACGATCGGGGCTGAAAAATCGCGCAATAGCGAGGGCACGGGCGCGACCGGGACGTCTTCGAAAATGAATTCCTGCGTTTCGGTGCACAGCGACAGCACTATCTGGCTGGCAGGGGTGCCGGAATCATCCCCGGCCAGACGCAAGGGCAGATCTTGCCCGTCCGGGCCGACCAGGCCGATGGCAACGGGAATATGGTAGAGTTGCTTGTCGGCTTGGCCTGGCGTGGCCGCGCAGGACTGGCTCAGCCGCAGAATGTAGCGCTGACTGGCGGCATCGTATCGGCCAGTAGCCGCAACGTGTGGCGTACCGGTCTGCTCGTACCAGCGCATGAACTGGCTGAAATCGGCGCCAGATGCATCGGCCATGGCGACGACGAAATTATCGCAGGTCACCGCCTGTCCATCGTGACGGGCGAAGTACAGATCCATGCCGCGACGGAAGGCTGGCTTGCCGATCAGGGTCTGGATCATGCGCACGACTTCGGCCCCCTTCTGGTACACGGTAGCCGTGTAGAAATTGTTGATCTCGATGTACGAAGCCGGCCGCACCGGGTGCGCCATTGGGCCGCTGTCCTCCGGGAACTGGGCGGCACGCAGTCCGCGCACCTCGCGGATACGGGCCACCGAACGATGGTGCACATCGGCGCCGAACTCCTGGTCGCGAAAGACCGTCAGCCCTTCCTTGAGCGAAAGCTGGAACCAGTCGCGGCAGGTCACGCGGTTGCCGGTCCAGTTGTGGAAATACTCGTGCGCCACTACCCGGTCGATGTTTTCATAATCCACGTCGGTGGCCACATCCTGCCTGGCCAGCACGTATTTAGTGTTGAAAATGTTCAGGCCCTTGTTTTCCATCGCCCCCATGTTGAAGTCGCCGACGGCGACGATCATGTAATGGTCGAGATCACATTCCAGGCCAAAGGTCTGCTCATCCCAATGCATCGACTTTTTCAGGGCCGACATGGCGTGCGCACACTGGTCCAGCTTGCCCGGCTCGACAAAGATCGCCAACTGGACCTCGCGGCCCGACGTGGTTCGATAGTTGTCGCGCAGCACGTCGAGTTTGGCGGCAACCATGGCGAACAGATAGCAGGGTTTGGGAAAGGGGTCCTGCCACTTCGCCCAGTGCCGCCCTCCCTCCTCGTCACCGCTGGCGACGGGATTTCCGTTGGCTAGCAGCTGAGGGAACGCCGCCTTGTCGGCATGCAGGGTAACGGTATAGCGTGACATCACGTCCGGCCTGTCCAGAAACCAGGTGATGCGGCGAAAGCCTTGCGCCTCGCACTGGGTGAAATAGCCGTTAGCCGAGAGGTAGAGACCGGACAGGCGGGTATTGCCGTCAGGGTGAATCCGCGTCACCGTCTCCAGGCTGAAGGCATCCGGCAAGTCGGCCAGCGTCAGATGGCCGGCATCCAGGTGGTAGCTG
Organism: Sulfuricella denitrificans skB26; assembly: GCF_000297055.2. NCBI lineage: Bacteria > Pseudomonadati > Pseudomonadota > Betaproteobacteria > Nitrosomonadales > Sulfuricellaceae > Sulfuricella > Sulfuricella denitrificans. The sequence continues at coordinate 25,525 of NC_022357.1, forward strand.
TCGGGCGCCATGTGCACGCCATCGAGGCGGAGGGAGATCAGTTCCAGGTCTTCGCCATCGAGCACTAGCGGGTCATTGGATGTCTTTACCGCCGGGTTGCGGCGCACCGACAGCTGCACCGTTACCAGCGCTTCGCCGCGCCGGAAATCGACGTCAACATCGACCGTGTCAATCAAGAAGGAGGGTGGTGCGTAGTCGGCCAGGTTAATGGTTTGCGGGGTATCTTGAGTCATTGGAGGCATGGCGATCAGGGAAAACCCGTAGTGTGACAGAAAATGATGCCTGGTTTCCGGGGGAGGCGTTGGACTTCGGTCTGAGTTATTGCTGGCGGCAGCTGCTATGAGGACCCCTCGGGGCCTGGCCCGACCCCGACATTTTCATGTATAAACACAGGATCAATCGAATCTGGCCCTGTTGATTCGTAGTCGGTGGAGTAAGGGTATTTCAAAACAAAGTTTGTTTTTTGGGATTTATTATGCCAATAAAGTCACGCATTCGTACCGTCCCCCATTATCCCAAGCAAGGAGTGATGTTTCGGGATATCACAACGCTGTTGAAAGACCCGGTGGGTTTTCGTGTCACCATCAATGAACTGGTCAAACGCTATACGGGTGTAAAAATTGATCGGGTTGCTGCTATCGAGGCACGCGGTTTCATCATTGGCTCGGCACTGGCTTATCAACTGGGCTTGGGCTTTGTGCCCATCCGCAAGCAGGGCAAGTTGCCGGCAGAAACAGTGGGCCATGACTATGAACTTGAATATGGCGCCGATCGTATTGAGATGCATGTGGATGCCGTATCTAAAGGCGAACGGGTGCTGCTTGTGGATGATCTGACCGCGACTGGCGGTACAGCAGGAGCGGCCTGCAAACTCATCGAGAGCATGGGCGGCAAGATCGTGGAATGTTGCTTTGTCATCGACTTGCCGGATCTTGGGGGGCGTGCCCGCCTGGAAAAGCAGGGGCACAAAGTTTTTGCGCTGTGCGAATTCGAGGGCGAATGAAGATGGTATCGATAGTCTTCTCGTCGCCCTGACCTGATAGATACTGTTCAAGAATGACTGCTTGCCCTCGGCAATGGACGGCCCGTCTGACCGCACGAAATGTCATGTCTCTCAAGGTGTCGTCAGCAAGCAGGGCTTCTCTCCGCTGATTTGCGTGCGGAATTGTGGCAGGCTTTGCGGATGATTTTTCTGAATGTAAGCGATAATCTTTTCGCGGATGTCGCAGCGCAAGTCCCAGCCCTTGGATGAATCGGCCGTGGTGGCGAGCACGCGGATTTGCATCGTCTTTTCGGTGGCATCGGTCACCTGCAAATTCCAGAAACGTTTGTCCCAGAGCGGATGGGTCTCGATGATTTCCTTGAGCGCCTTGCGGAGTTCCTCCAGCGGCATAGTGTAATCCACCCAGAGAAACACCGAGCCGAGCAACTGTGCCGAGACACGCGTCCAGTTCTGGAACGGTTTCTCGATGAAATATCCCAGCGGCACAACCAGCCGGCGGTCATCCCAGATGTGGATGGTGACATAGGTCAACGTGATTTCCTCCACGCGACCCCATTCGCCCTCGACAATGACCACATCGTCCAGCCGGATAGGTTGAGTGATGGCGACCTGAAAACCGGCAAACAGGTTGGAAATGGTTTTCTGCGCGGCAAAGCCAAGAATGATGCCAAGGACGCCTGCGGAGGCCAGAATGTTGGCACCGAACTGCCGCACTTCCTGAAAAAGCATCAAGATGGATGCGATGGTGAAGATTGTAATTACGGAGTAAACCACCTTGCTGATGATGTGAACCTGGGTGAATATCTTGCGCGCCTGCAAGTTGTCGACGGCCTTGATGTCGAACTTGGTCAGCACCGTTTTTTCGCCGAGGTTCACCGCTTGGAACAGAATCATGGCCACCGTCACGATCAGCATGATGCTGGTGCCCTTGCCAAGCATACCCGCGTATTCCGGTGGGAGGCCGAGGATGGGCAGGGCAAAGATGACGCCGACCACTGGCACTATGACGCGCAGACTTTTTCCTACCAGCGGCACGAGCAAGTCATCTAGCTTGCTGTTGGATTTGGCGGTCCAGTGTGCCAGTTGCGCCTCCAGCACATGCGTAAACCGGAAGAACAGCCAGAACAGAACGGCGAACACACCGAGGTCGAACACTTTGTTGAAAATCTCGCGCACAACGTGCAGCCCCTCACCCAGACTCAGTTTTATCAAAAACGGGGTGGCCGCGAAATAGATGCCGTAGCACCAGATCAGAACATAGAGCGGCTTGCCCAATGCGCCGAAAACATGATGCTGCAACGTTTCCTCCTCCGGTGCCGTAGCGGCCTTTTTCAACTTGTACCGCACGTAACCGGCGGCGACCCCGTTAAGCAGCAACACCAGCAGGGCAAAGCAAAGCATCACGCCCAGATCCGCCCAAGTGACCGAGCCAAAAGCGATGTTGTTTATGCTTGGGCCGAACAGCCGTTCAAGCCACTGGCTTATCAGCGTGGTCAGTGCGGTCGAGAGTCCGTCTAAATAATCTTTTCCGTTTAGCTTTGAATCGATGGCCATAGTCAGTTTTTATCCTTTATTGTCGATCAGAAGATCGAAACTACCGGCTTTAGCCGGTCAGCATTTAGCTGCCTCGGCACCAGAGTTGGCGGGCGGGACGTTCCAGTACGCCGTCATAATGAATTTTGAAGCGTGGTTCAGGTCAAGCGGTGCCAAAATGCCATTTGCCATCCTGACCGGAGCCAGCGGTCACGGTCAATAGGGTCAGACTCGATTGATTCAGTATTTATTGAAAATATGTCTATGCAGAATCGAATGGCCAGGCACGATTCAATCTTGTAAGGAAAGGCCGACTGAGCACAGCCGGCCTTGGATATTTGGTGGACCGAATGAGGATCGAACTCACGACCTCCGCATTGCGAACGCGGCGCTCTCCCAGCTGAGCTATCGGCCCACGTTTATTGATCAATTTTACATTATAATTTCCATAAATTAAAAAACCTCTTCCGGGGATTGCGCTGGTTCTCCAGCCTTACAGCGTGTGACGGCGTCCTTTTTCGAATTTTTTGGATTACTTTACAAGCTGCTCATGACCGACCTACTCACCGTCCATCGCCCCCTCAATCGCCGTGACTACCATACCCTCGCCCTCGCGGCGCTGGGCGGTGCGCTGGAGTTCTACGATTTCGTGATTTTCATCTTTTTCACGATGATCATCGGGCAGTTGTTTTTCCCGCCCGATATGCCGGACTGGCTGCGCCAGGTGCAGACCTTTGGTATTTTCGCCGCCGGTTACATGGCGCGTCCGCTCGGCGGTATCGTCATGGCGCATTTCGGCGACTTGCTTGGGCGGAAAAAGATGTTTGCGCTCAGTATTTTCCTTATGGCGGTGCCGACCCTGGCAATCGGTTTGTTGCCGACCTACCAGACCTTGGGTATCGGGGCGCCCATATTGTTGCTGGCTTTGCGGATCGTACAGGGGGCGGCCATCGGAGGCGAGGTGCCGGGTGCTTGGGTTTTCGTTGCCGAGCATGTGCCAACACGGCATATTGGCTTTGCCTGTGGCACGCTAACCGCTGGCTTAACTGGCGGTATCCTGCTGGGTTCGCTGGTCGCCACCGCGATGAATATACAATTTTCGCCGCAGGAAATGCTGGACTACGGCTGGCGGATTCCGTTCATCATCGGCGGAGTTTTCGGCCTGGTCTCGGTGTGGCTGCGCCAGTGGCTACACGAAACCCCTGTGTTCAAAGAAATGCAGGCCAATCAGGCGCTGGCTGTGGAGCGTCCACTCAAAACCGTGCTGCGTGAGCATCGCGGCGCGGTCGTGCTGTCAATGATCCTGACCTGGCTGCTTTCCGCCGCCATCGTGGTGATGATCCTGATGACGCCGACGCTGGTGCAGAAACTGTATGGCATCCCCGCCACCACCGCCTTGCGGGCCAACACGCTGGCGACGCTGTTCCTGTTCTTCGGTTGCGTGCTGGCAGGTTTCACCGTCGATCGCTTTGGTGCCGGAAAAACATTGGTGATTGGATGCACGCTAATGGCCACGACTTCCTGGCTACTCTATAGCGGGCTGAAAATCGACCCGACGCGGATAAATATGCTGTATGCGCTGGCTGGTTTGAGCGTGGGCGTGATCGGCGCGGTACCTTTTGTGATGGTTCATGCTTTCCCGGCTGCGGTGCGTTTCTCCGGGCTGTCGTTCTCCTACAATCTGGCCTACGCGATCTTCGGTGGCATGACGCCCATTGTGGTCAGTCTGTTGTTGCCCCTCGACCCGATGGCCCCGGCGCATTATGTGATGGCGCTTAGCGTTGTGGGGGGGCTGACTGGGTTGTATCTGTGGCGCAGTGAAAAACGCCGGAATTTTTAATGACAGGAACGCAAAATTTTGCACCCCTGCGTTCGATGCTACTCAGCAGCAGCATCGTCCATAGGCAGGATCATGACAGGAAATGGAACGGTATCCGACGTTGCTGCTGATGGTATGGATTTCCCTTATTTAGAATAAGGGTTTACCCGATACTGATAAATTTCAGCTTCTGCTAAAGTCCAAAGACACTGGGTTTGAGAGAGTTTAGAGAATCATGGCGGATGCAGTCCCGTGGAAAAAAGAATACAGCGTCAACGATCCGGAACTCGATGAGCAACATAAGCTCCTGATCCAGATGATTAATGACCTGCATGGGGTCATCGTCAAGAAACACGACCCGGGCACGGTATGCGAAGTGCTGGCGAGGTTGATCCACTACACCCGCACGCATTTTGAGGAGGAAGAAGCCTTGATGCGGAACTCCGATTTCCCGGGGTATGAGGCGCACAAAGCGAGGCACGAGCAGTTTATCAACGAAGTGGAAGCGCTTAAGCGGCGCGCTAAAATGAGCCACGGCAGCGAGCAGCTGGTTGGCATGGAAATGCTGTTCAAGCTGAAGGACTGGCTGGTCGATCACATCGTTGTCATGGACATGGATTATTCACGTCATGTGCAGAGTCGGAGTGCGGTTCGGGGTACGGTCAAGAGTTGGCTCGGAAAGTTCGGGTAGTACGCTGGACCTCGCTCTAGAACAGGCTTAGCGCACTACACTGCCGAAAAAACAGCCGTTCTGGGGTCTGGCTGCCCCGGCTGCCGCAGTCCTGACTTGCGCGAAGTGCCTGCTCGGGCTGGTTCTGACCAACTTTATCGCCCCTTCTTCAACCTCACTTTTAGCGGGACAATAATCCTAAAACAGGGAGTTGTTGCATAGTCGTAACCCCGTGGGCTATTCAAAGTCGTCCGCGGTGCTGGCGCCTTTTTTCTCGCGGAAAAGCTGCTCCATCTCTTCTTCAAAGAAAAACTTTTCCTCACCGAAAGCGGGCTTGAGGTCATCCAGCCAGGTTGCTTTGTCGTCGTAGGCGGCAAAGAAAGGTCGCTGAACCCAGTCCGGATCGCGTCCCTGCAGGAAGCGCAACGTGAAAATTTTCTCCCCTTTCGCTTCGGATACGCCAAGCAGCTGGACCTTGCCCGGGTTGGCGGACATGCTGGGGCCTCGCACCGTGCGGCACAGCCCGCTGACCTGTTGGTAGGCCTCGCGAAAAATCTGCCAGGCCCGTTCCAGCGGCACCGAGAAATAATGCTGCGCGCCGGTATCCCGTGCCACGAACATGTAATACGGGATGCAGCCCAGATCGACCTGCGCGTTCCACATTCTGGCCCATGTCGCGGGGTCGTCATTGATGTGGCGCAGCACGGGCGACTGGGTGCGAATCTCCGCTCCGGTTTCCCGTATGCGCCGGATGGCTTCACGCACTACCTCGGGTTCCAGCTCGCGCGGATGGTTGAAGTGGGCCATGAGCGCCAAGTGCAGGCCTGAGCCGCTTACTTTGCGGAACAGGTCGAGCAGGTCTTCGGTGTCGTCATCGCTGACGAACTTGTAAGGCCAGTAGCCGAGTGCCTTGGTGCCGATGCGGATGCGGCGCAGATTTGGCAGATTCGCCTGGATCAGCGGCTCCAGGTAGGAGGCCAGGTTTTTTGCCGACATGATCATCGGGTCGCCGCCGGTGAACAACACATCCGTCACTTCGGGGTGTTCGCGAAGGTAGGCGATCAGCAGGTCGATTTCCCGGCTGGCGAACTTGAAATCCGACATGCCGACGAACTGCGGCCAGCGGAAGCAGAAGGTGCAGTAGGCGTGGCAGGTCTGGCCCTGGCTGGGGAAAAACAATACTGTCTGCCGGTACTTGTGCTGCATGCCGTGCAGCCGCTCCCCGTTCAGTACCGGTACATTATGGTCGATCTGCCCAGCCGGGTGGGGGTTGAGCTGCATGCGGATGCGGTTGGCTGCCTCGCGGATGATCGTCTTGTCCGCGCCCTGCTTCAGCAGCGCGGCGATTTCGTCGTAGTGTTCCGGCAGCAGCATGTCGCGTTGGGGGAAGGTGAGCACAAAGATCGGGTCGTTGGGAATGTTGTCCCAGTCGATCAGCTGCTCGACGACAAAGTTGTTGGCCTTGAAAGGGAGGACGCTTCCAACCACCTCGATGTCGAATTTCTGTTGCTCAGACAGGCGTGACATTTGCGGAATATCGCGGAAATTGTTCAGCAGATAGGATTTGTATTGCGGTTTCTGAAGCGTGGGGGCTGGAACATTGGCATTGGGCGCCTGCATGGTTTTGTCTCCTGTTGCCTGATGCGCAGAGTGGCGGCACATGTAAAAATATGTATTGCACAAAACAATATTGTACGATAATACCATGCTAGGCGAGCTGATGCCGCCTATCTGCCGTAACCCATTGTTTTTTGTAAAACAGTTTGCGTGTGTCTGCCCCGTGCGGTGGACTTCATTATCTATACTCGGAGCTGATCATGACGCGACGCAAAACCGCTTTGCCTGATGTCCACCTCAATCTGAACGTACGTGGACTGAAACAGTCCGCGACCCTATCCATCAATGAGCGCAGTGCTCAACTGCAGCAGGAAGGGCGTCAGATATTCCGCCTTGGTCTGGGCCAGTCGCCCTTTCCGGTGCCACAACCGGTGGTAGACGAGCTCAAGGCCAATGCTCACCAGAAAGACTATCAGCCGGTGCGGGGGCTATATGTGTTGCGTGAAGCGGTGGCGGCCTACCACCGGCGCATGCATGGTATCGACCGTTCCGCGGCGGATGTCCTGATCGGTCCCGGCTCCAAGGAGCTGATGTTTATCCTGCAACTGGTTTACTACGGCGACCTGGTAATACCCACGCCCAGCTGGGTGTCTTATGCGCCCCAGGCACAGATCGTCGGGCGCCAGATCCGCTGGGTGCCGACTGGCCTGGAGAACGATTGGCGCCTGATGCCCGAGGAACTGGACCGGATCTGCCGGGAGGACTCGAGCCGGCCTCGCATCGTGATTCTTAATTATCCGTCCAACCCTACCGGCGACAGCTATACCCTGGACGAGCTCAAAGCGCTGGCCAAGGTGGCCAGGCGTTACAAGGTGATCCTGCTTTCGGACGAGATCTATGGCGAACTCCATTATCGCGGCCAGCATGTCTCGATTGCCCGCTTCTACCCAGAGGGTACGATCATCAGCGGCGGCCTGAGCAAATGGTGTGGCGCCGGTGGCTGGCGGCTCGGCACCTTCACCTTTCCGCATTCCCTGCGCTGGCTACTGGACGCCATGGCGGTTGTGGCGAGCGAAACCTTTACTTCAACCAGCGCCCCGATTCAGTACGCAGCAGTGCGTGCTTTTCAGGGCGGCATGGAGATGGAGCAGTACCTTAATCAGTCGCGCCGGATTCTGCGTCATCTCGGGCGGCATATCTGGAAACGGCTTAAGGCTGTGGGGGCGATCGTCTCCGAGCCGGTCGGAGGCTTTTACCTGTTTCCGGATTTTGGCCCTCTGCGCGAGGTGTTGGCAGCGCGCGGGATCAACGACAGCGTGACACTGTGTGAAAGACTGCTGGAGGAAACCGGGGTGGCGACCTTGCCGGGCGTCGAGTTTGGTCGGCCGCGAGAAGAATTGACCCTGCGCCTGGCCTATGTTGATTTTGATGGCGCCCGGACGCTGGTCGCAGCGCAACAGATACCGCCGGACAGGGAGCTAGACCAGGATTTTCTGGAGCATTACTGCCCCAATGTCGTTAATGCGATCAGCGCGATGTGCCTATGGTTAAGAGAGCCAGCCAAAGATGTCTGAAAATTTAGCGGAAAGGAAGTCAGCATTTGGAAAGGTGTTTCTTAGCCCAGGACAGCAGACTGGGCAGGCGCGGTGGTGCAGCTATCCAGCCGAGGCAGGCGCCAATCGCGTCCGCAACCATGTCGGCGACTTCGAACGAGCGGTAGTCGGTTGTACCCTGAGCGTATTCCATGGCGATTCCCAGCCCCACCATGCCGATAACTAGCCCAATTCTTTGGCGTAGCCCGGTATAGAGCTGCGCGAACCACAAGGTTACCAGGCCATAGGCGGCGAAATGACCAAGCTTGTCTCCGTTATCAATGTTAATTTGTGGTGGTGAAGGGGTCAGCGAGAGGTAGATGATGAGACCGACCCCGAACCATCCTGCCGCACGCCAGTAGTGAGTGATTTTTGTCGGGTTCAAACGCATACATCCCGGAAAGCCCGTTCGCTGGCATAAGCCAGGACCGGAAACACCATTACGAACAGGGGCATGAACAGCAGGATGGTGCCGGCGATACTGACCGACAATATGATTCCCCAGGTAATCATCACTCCAAAATTTCCGAAAACCGCGCGTACGCTGGTTCCTACGGAATTTGTCAGTCCTATGTGGCGGCTGACGATCAGCGGGACGGAAAACGCGGAAATGGCAAAAATCATGAAGGCCAATACCGATCCGGTGAGCGAACAGAACAGCACAAAAGACAGCAGTTTACTGCCCTCCCCGATTCCGGAAATCAATTCCAGCGATCCGAGCAGGGGCGCGGTTCCGAAATACAGGCTGTAGACGATGGCGGCATCGGTCAGCCAGACCAGGAACAGGAAGGCACAGATGACGGAGATGACCCACAGCCCCGCCGGACCATGCCGGAAGCCGCGGAAAAAATCGATAAAGCGCACCGGTTTTTGCTGTGTGCGCAGGGCGGCCACATGAAAGAACCCTGCCAGGAAGGCCGGACCGACCAGCATGAAGCCGCCCGCCAACGGAAAGGCCATCGGTGCGATGTCCAGTTTTACCGCGCCGATTAGCAGGATGGCTCCGATTACCGCAAAGATGCCGGCGTAGGCAATGCTGGCATTTTGAGTTTGGCGGAACATCCGCCAGCCATGGGAGATCCAGCTTCGGATATGGGGAAATGTAACCTTGCGATAATTACGCGCTTGTTCCACGACTCAAGTGCCTTTTCGGTATGCCCATCGCAGCATGGCTATGCCTGCCACGACCATCGGAAGGGAAAGCCACTGCCCCATGCTGAGGTTGAGAGCCAGCAGCCCAAGAAAGCTGTCCGGCTCGCGTGTGTATTCAACCAGGAAGCGGAAGCTGCCATAGCCGATCAGGAACAGGCCGGATACTGCGCCGGTCGGACGCGGCTTGCTTGAGAATAGCCAGAGCAGGGCGAATAGCGCCAGACCTTCAAGCGCAAACTGGTAAAGTTGCGACGGATGGCGTGCCACGCTGTCAATTTGCGGAAACACCACGGCCCAGGGGACATCGCTGGGGCGGCCCCACAGTTCGCCGTTGATGAAATTGCCGAGGCGCCCGGCGGCCAAGCCGAGCGGCACCAGGGGGGCGATGAAATCGGTGATGGCGAGCCAGCTTTTCCCGGCCTTGCGGGCGAATAGCCACATTGCTACAAGTACGCCGAGAAAACCGCCATGGAATGCCATGCCGCCCTGCCAGACAGAAAAAATTTCGAGCGGATGGGCAAGGAAATGGGCTGGCTGATAAAACAGCACATAACCCAGTCTGCCGCCCAGCACGACGCCCAGGACGCCGTAGAACAGCAGGTCGTCAAGTTGCCGGACATCCCAGCCAGGTTGCGGGCCGTTCTTGACGCGCTGCCGCCCGAGCAGCAGAAACAGGCCGAAAGCCAGCAAATACATCAGGCCGTACCAGCGGATGGCGAGCGGGCCGAGATGGAGGGCGACGGGATCGAATTGCGGATGGATCAGCATTGAGGCGGCAAGGAATTCGGTTAAAATGCAGATTATACGTTAATCTTAATGTTTTCCTGCTAGCAAGGATCGACCATGCCCGCTTACCGTTCCAAGACCTCCACCCACGGCCGCAATATGGCTGGCGCGCGCGCCCTGTGGCGCGCCACAGGCATGACCGATGGCGACTTTGGCAAACCCATAATCGCTATCGCCAATTCCTTTACCCAGTTCGTGCCGGGCCACGTCCACCTCAAGGACATGGGGCAGCTGGTGGCGCGCGAGATCGAGGCTGCCGGCGGCGTGGCCAAGGAATTTAATACTATCGCGGTGGACGACGGCATCGCCATGGGCCATGCCGGTATGCTCTACAGCCTGCCCTCGCGCGAACTCATCGCCGACAGCGTCGAATACATGGTCAACGCCCACTGCGCCGATGCCCTGATCTGCATTTCCAACTGCGACAAGATCACCCCCGGAATGCTGATGGCGTCCCTGCGCCTCAACATCCCGACGATCTTCGTTTCCGGCGGGCCGATGGAGGCGGGTAAGGCGGTCATTCAGGGCAAGACGCTGCACCTGGATCTGGTGGATGCCATGGTGGCGGCGGTGGATCCCCAGTTTACCGACGCCGAAACCCTGAGTATGGAGCGCTCCGCCTGCCCCACCTGCGGTTCCTGTTCCGGCATGTTCACCGCCAACTCGATGAACTGCCTGGTCGAGGCGCTTGGCCTGGGCTTGCCGGGTAACGGTTCGCTGTTGGCGACCCATGCAGACAGGAAACGCCTGTTCCTCGAAGCGGGCAGGCTGATTGTGGCGCTCGCCAAGAGTCACTACGAGCGCGATGACATGTCCGTGCTGCCACGGTCGATTGCCAGTTTCAAAGCTTTCGAGAATGCCGTCGCGCTTGATATCGCCATGGGCGGTTCCACCAACACCGTTTTGCACCTGCTGGCAGCAGCCCATGAGGCGGGCGTGGATTTCACCATGAAGGATATCGACCGCATGTCGCGCAAGGTGCCTCATCTATGCAAAGTGGCGCCCAGCATCCAGACCTACCACATGGAAGACGTGCATCGCGCCGGCGGAATCATGTCCATTCTGGGCGAACTCAACCGCGCCGGGCTGCTGCATAGCGATCTGCCGACCATCCACAGCCCGTCCATGGGGCAGGCGCTGGAACACTGGGACGTAACGCTTACCCACGACGAAAAAGTAAAAACCTTTTATCGCGCTGCGCCTGGCGGCGTACCGAGCCAGACCGCATTTAGCCAGGACAGGCGTTATCCGGATCTCGACATCGACCGCGTCGGCGGCTGCATTCGCGACAAGGCCCATGCCTATTCCCAGGACGGTGGCCTGGCCGTGCTCTATGGCAACATCGCCGAGGACGGCTGCATCGTCAAAACCGCCGGGGTGGACGAAAGCATCCTCAAATTCAATGGTCGCGCCCGTATTTTCGAGAGCCAGGATGATGCCGTGGAGGGCATTCTCGCCGACAAGATCGTCGCCGGCGACGTGGTGATAATCCGCTACGAAGGACCCAAGGGTGGCCCCGGCATGCAGGAAATGCTGTACCCCACCAGCTACCTGAAATCGAAAGGGTTAGGCAAAGCCTGCGCCCTGCTCACCGATGGGCGCTTCTCCGGCGGCACCTCGGGCCTGTCTATCGGCCACGCTTCGCCGGAAGCGGCAGAAGGTGGCGCTATCGGCCTGATCGAGGAAGGCGACATTATCGAGATCGACATTCCCAATCGCAGCATTAATCTGAAGGTGACGTGGGAAGAGCTTTCTCATCGCCGTGCGCTGATGGAAGAAAAAGGCGCCAAGGCATGGCAGCCGGAAAGCCGTAACCGGATCGTTTCGGCGGCCTTGCGAGCCTACGCGGCGATGACCACCAGCGCGGCCAAAGGTGCTGTGCGCGATGTGTCGCAGGTGGAACGCCGCTAGTGACCGATAAGGGCGCCCCCAAGTTGACCGACCACAAGCTCGGCTTGCGCGAGTTGGTCGATGCGTTGATCGCAGACGGCTTGATTGAAGAAGCGGATGCCGCTAACTTGTTGTTGCCGGCACGAAGCGCTCGTGGGGAAGTTCATCCACTGGTGCAAATTGCCGAGCAGAAATGGAAATCGGCCAAGCCCCCGCACAAGCTGCTTAGCCTCGAGGTCTTGACCGAGTGGCTGGCGGACTGGGTCAAGCTGCCCTATTACCACATCGACCCGCTGAAGATAAATGTGACCGCCGTCACCAACATCATGTCGGATACGTATGCGGCGCGCTTTCGCATCCTGCCGGTCGAAGTCACCGCGCGAGAGGTGGTGGTTGCCACGGCCGAGCCTTTCCTGAAAGAATGGGAAAAGGAGTTGATGCCGATTTTGCGCCTCGACATCAAACGTGTCGTCGCCAACCCCCTGGATATCCAGCGCTATCTTGTCGAGTTCTATAATCTGGCGCGTTCGGTCAAGAAAGCCTCGCAATCGCAGAGTTCGGCTTTCGGCGGGGGTCTTTCCAACTTCGAGCAGCTGGTGGACATGGGGCGCACCGGCAACCTCGATGCCAATGACCAGCATGTCGTCCATATCGTCGACTGGTTGTTGCAATACGCCTTCGATCAGCGCGCTTCCGACATCCATCTCGAGCCGCGGCGTGACTTCGGCGACGTGCGCTTCCGCATTGACGGCGTAATGCACCACGTTTACCAGATTCCGCTCGCGGTGATGGGTGCGGTGACCAGCCGCCTCAAGGGCCTCGGGCGGATGGACATCGTCGAGAAGCGCCGTCCCCTGGATGGCCGTATCAAGACGCGCTCCCCCGACGGCAACGAAATCGAACTACGCCTCTCCACCATGCCGACCGCCTTCGGCGAGAAGATGGTAATGCGCATCTTCAATCCCGACGTGATCACGCAGAGCTTCAGGGAAATGGGCTTCTCCGATGAGGACGTGGCGCGCTGGACCCAGATGACCAGCCAATCCAACGGCATCATTCTGGTTACCGGACCGACCGGCTCGGGCAAGACCACCACGCTGTACTCCGCACTGCGCCAGCTCGCTGTGCCGGAAGTGAACGTCTGCACTATCGAAGACCCGATCGAGATGATTGCACCTCAGCTCAACCAGATGCAGGTGCAACACAATATCGGCCTGGATTTTGCCAGCGGTGTTCGCACACTGATGCGGCAGGACCCGGATATCATCATGGTGGGTGAGATCCGTGACCTGGAAACTGCGGAAATGGCAATCCAGGCGGCGCTGACCGGGCATCTGGTGCTGTCCACCCTGCACACCAACGACGCGCCCTCGGCGATTTCCCGCCTGCTCGATCTGGGTGTCCCGCCCTATCTGCTCAACGCGACCCTGCTCGGGGTGATGGCGCAACGCCTGGTGCGTACCCTGTGTCCACACTGCAAGGAGCGCGAAGCACTCGACGGCGAAGTCTGGGAATCTATGGTCAAACCATGGAAAGCCGCCGCGCCGGCGACGGCCTGCGCGCCGAAAGGCTGCCTGGAATGCCGCATGACCGGCTATCTCGGGCGCATTGGTTTGTATGAGATGCTGATCATGTCACCTGGCCTGCGCAAGCTGATCAAGCCGGCCTGCGATGTCGCCGCCCTGCGCGAGCAGGCCTACAAGGAAGGCATGAAGCCGCTCAGGATCAGCGGCGCTCAGAAGGTTGCGAGCGGACTCACCACCATAGAGGAAGTTTTGAAAGTCGCCCCGCCGCCCTACGGCATCTAATTGTTGACCAAAATAGTCGGTCTTTATGGTATCCTGATTATCGCCTTTTCAGGAGATCGTCATGGCCAACCATCTTGTTTCAGAATCCAGCCCCTATTTGCAGCAGCATGCCGACAATCCGGTGAATTGGCATCCATGGTGTGAGCAAGCGCTAGCTCTTGCGCGCGAACAGGACAAGCCGATTCTGCTTTCTGTCGGCTATTCAACTTGCCACTGGTGCCATGTCATGGCGCACGAATCGTTCGAGGATCAGACCACTGCCGATCTGATCAACCGCGACTATATCGCCATCAAGGTCGACCGTGAAGAGCGGCCTGACCTCGACCAGATCTACCAGAGTGCCCACAATCTGCTCACCGGAAAGAGCGGCGGTTGGCCGCTGACCCTGTTTCTGACCCCGGATCAGACCCCCTTCTACGGCGGCACCTATTTCCCTCCCGAGGCTCGCTACAACCGGCCTGGCTTCAAGGACCTGCTGCCGAAAGTGGCGCAGGCTTATCGCGAACGCCGGCATGATATTGCCCAGCAAAATATCTCGCTGCGGGAAAGCCTGGCGTCCGGCGGGCCAGTACCACAGGCAGGGATAGAGCCCAACCCGGCGCCCCTGGCAGGTGCGCAATCCCAGCTCGAGAAAAACTTCGATCCGGTGCATGGCGGCTTCGGCGGTGCCCCCAAGTTTCCCCGGCCGAGCGAAATCGCCTTTTGCCTGCGCCGTTATGCCGCCGAAGAGAATGCACAAGCGCTGGAGATGGCACGCCAGACGCTGCGCAAAATAGCCGACGGCGGCATCAACGACCAGCTTGGCGGCGGCTTCTGCCGTTACAGTGTGGACGAGCGCTGGCTGATCCCGCATTTCGAGAAAATGCTTTACGACAACGGCCCGCTGCTCGAACTGTATGCCAACGCGTGGTGTTGCAGCGGCGACGAGCGTTTCCGCAGGGTGGCGGAAGAGACCGTAGCATGGCTGGAACGTGAAATGCGCGCGCCGCAGGGCGGCTTCTATTCGGCGCTGGATGCCGATTCCGAGCACGTGGAGGGCAAGTTCTACGTATGGACGCCGCAGGAAGTTGCCGCCACGCTTTCTGCCGACGAATATGCCGTCCTGTCGCGCCATTACGGCCTTGACCAACCGGCCAACTTCGAAGGCAGCCACTGGCATTTTTATGTCGCCCATCCGCTCGACCAGGTAGCGCGGGAGCTAAGCGTGGAATTGGACGATGCGTGGCGTTTGCTGGAAAGTGCGCGAACCAAACTGATAGCCTTGCGTGCACAACGGGTGCGGCCAGGGCGGGACGAAAAGATCCTGACCAGCTGGAACGCACTGATGATCAAAGGACTGGCTCATGCCGGCCGTACCTTCGGGCGGGAAGACTGGATCGCCCTGGCACAGCAGGCAACGGATTTCATTCACGCTGAATTGTGGCGAAACAACCGGCTGCTGGCCTCGTGGAAAGATGGCAAATCCAATCTGGGTGGCTATCTCGACGATTACGCCTTTCTCCTCGACGCTTTAGTGGAATTGTTACAGGCCCGTTTTCGCACGGCCGATCTGACCTTCGCGTGTGAGCTGGCGGAAGCGCTGCTAGTCCGGTTCGAGGACTGCGATCAGGGCGGTTTCTATTTCACCGCGCACGATCACGAAACCTTGATTTTCCGGCCGAAAACAGGGTTCGACAATGCAACCCCATCCGGCAATGCCGTGGCGGCGTTCGCGCTGCAGCGGCTAGGGCACCTGCTCGGCGAAACCCGGTACCTGGCAGCGGCGGAGCGTGCTCTCAAGCTGTTTTACCCTCAGATTGCCAGCCAGCCGGCCGGCTTCATGTCCTTTCTTTCGGTTCTGGAGGAATATCTGGATCCGCCGCAGATCGCCGTCCTGCGCGGCCCTGCCGAGCAGGTCGCGGCTTGGCAACAAACCCTGGCGAAGGAATATCGGCCCTCTACCATGGTTCTGGCGTTGTCGGACGAGATGGAAAAGCTGCCTGGCAGTCTCGACAAGCCGGCAACATCTGTTGTCAACGCCTGGGTGTGCCAGAGCGTTAAATGTTTACCGGCAATATCGGATATTGATATCCTGCTACAGGTTTGCAAAGTCGGAAAAATTGGATAAGATGTCGGATCAATTTTTTTTCAAGTTAAACAAGGAGTCTTAAATGAAAGCAATTCTGGGAATTGCCGCTGCTGCGGCCCTGCTGGTGGCTGGACAAGCTGTTGCTGCGGATGAAAGCGCTCTGGCAGGAAAGAGTGGCTGCCTGGCTTGCCATCAGGTCGCCGTTAAGGTGCTAGGCCCGGCTTACAAGGATGTGGCCAAGAAATATGCTGGTGATAAAGGTGCCCAAGCCAGGCTCACCGATCATGTTGTAAAGGGGACAGGACCTGCTGGCTTGGGGTGGATGAAAGAGGGCAAGGCCGGCATGCCTTTTATGCCGCCAAACGCTGCGGTGAAGCCGGAAGATGCCGCCAAACTGGTCCAGTGGATCCTCAGCCTGAAGTAATTTGGCAGTTGAACGAAAAAAGCCGGCACAGCGCCGGCTTTTTTTATTTCACCAGCCCGAACAGATAGAGGAAGATGGCGATGATCGCCAGCGGCGAGACGAAGCGGATGGTAAAGCGCCACAGCCGGTAAGGCCATGCACTTACATTAAGCTCATCCTGAACGTGATGGGTCTTCATCACCCATCCTGCGAACAGCGCCATGAGCAGCCCGCCCAGGGGTAACAGGATATTGGTGGTCAGCTTGTCGAGGGTGTCGAAAATACCGAGGCCGAACAGCAGGTGCACGTCTTTCCAGACGTTGAACGAGAGCAGTACGGCAATGCCGAGCAACCAGTCGGTCAGGCCGATCAGCAATGCCGCACCCTTGCGGGTCAGGCGTGTATTTTCGGTCAGCCAGGAAATTGCCGGTTCGACCAGGGAAATCGCCGATGTCCAGGCAGCGAAGGCGACCAGCAGGAAGAACAGCGTGCCGATAAAAGCTCCGCCCGGCATTTTTCCGAAGGCGATAGGCAGAGTCTGGAAGATCAGCCCAGGCCCTGCCGCCGGCTCGAGTCCATTGGCGAACACCAGGGAGAAAATGGCGAGCCCCACCAGGAGGCCGATAGCGGTGTCGGCAAGGGCTACGAACAGTGAGGTGCGTGCGATGGAGACATGGCGCTGGAGGTAGGAGCCGTATACCATCACCGCTCCCATCCCTAGGCTCAGGGAAAAGAAGGCATGGCCGAGCGCCGAGAGCACTACCACCGGCGTGACTTTGGAAAAGTCGGGGGTAAACATGAAATCGGCAGAGCGGGCGACATCGCCTTCGGCCAGGCTGTAGCCAAGCAGCACTAGCAGAATGGCAAACAGTGCGGGCATCAGGATATTGTTGGCCTTTTCCAGACCCGAATTCACGCCGCGCGCTACTACGCTCATAGTCATCACGATGAACAGGCTATGCCACAAGCCCAGCTCCAGTGGCGCGGCAAGAAATGCGTTGAACTGATTCTGTGCCATCGCTCCATCGATACCTTTGAAGGCGCCGCTGGCCGCACGAACCACGTAATCCAGCACCCAGCCGGCGATTACACTGTAAAAGGCCAGAATCAGCAGTCCCGCGATCAGGCCCATAATGCCCACCCATCGCCATAACATAGGAGCGCCTGCTTCCTTCGCCAGAGCGGCCATGCCATCTACAGGATTGCGCTGAGCGCGACGGCCGAGCATGATCTCGCACATCATCAGCGGGAGGCCAACTACGGCGATACAGGCGATAAAAACCAGGACGAAGGCGCTACCGCCGTTGACCCCGGTCATGTATGGGAATTTCCAGATATTGCCAAGACCTATCGCAGAGCCGGCCGTGGCCAGGATGAAGGTCCAGCGACTGGTCCAGTGGCTACGGTGTTGGGTCTGGGTCATGGCCGGTCAGGACTTGAAATAGCGGTCGGTCTCCGCTTTGATGACCTTGGACAGCAACAGCAGGCCGATCAGGTTGGGGATGGCCATCATCCCGTTCATCAGGTCGGAGAAGTTCCAGACGAATTCCAGATTCATCATCGCCCCGACGACCACCATGGCGATGAAAAAAATGCGGTAGATGCGGATGGAACGCGCGCCGAACAGATATTCAATGGCCTTCTCGCCATAGTAATTCCAGCCTATCAGGGTGGAATAGGCGAACACGGCCGTTGCCAGGGCGACGATGATCTCGCCTGCGCTGCCAAGCGTCTCACCGAAGCTGGCGCTGGTCAGCTGGCCGGCGCTGACGCCCTGTGTCCACGAGTTCGCGCTGAGGATCACCAGGGCGGTCATGGTGCAGACCACCAGGGTGTCGATGAAGGTCTGGGTCATGCTGACGAGTGCCTGCTTGACCGGATCACTGGTGCGTGCGGCGGCGGCGGCAATCGGCGCCGAGCCCAGGCCGGATTCGTTGGAGAACACGCCGCGCGCGATGCCGAAGCGCATGGCTGCGGCGATGGTAGCGCCGGCAAATCCGCCGGTGGCAGCGGCTGGCGAGAAGGCATGGCTGAAGATCAGGCCGAAGGCATGGGGAATTTCGGTAACATTGAGTGCAAGCACCACCAGGGCCGAACCCACGTAGCCGATGATCATGAACGGCACGAGAAAAGAGGTGAATTTACCGATCGAGCGGATGCCGCCCAGAATCACCAGGGCCGTCAACACCATCAGCACGACACCGGTGACCCACGGCTCGACATGAAAAGTGGCCTCAAAGATCTTGGCGGTGGCGTTGGCCTGCGCCATGTTGCCGATGCCAAAGGTGGCGAGGGCGGTAAACAGTGCGAACAGCCATCCCAGCCACGGCAGCCCGGCACCCTTTGCAAGGTAATACATGGGCCCGCCGCGCATCCCGTGTTCCCCTTTCTCACGGTATTTGACCGCCAGCACGGCTTCGGAATACTTGGTTACCATTCCGACCAGACCGGTCATCCACATCCAGAACACCGCGCCAGGACCGCCTAGCGTGATCGCGGTGGCAACGCCGACGATGTTGCCGATACCGACTGTGGCTGCCAGTGCCGTCATCAGTGCGGCGAAATGGCTGATGTCGCCGGCGTGGCCGTGGTCCTTGTGAAAAACCAGACGAAAAGCTAGCGGCAGCGCCCGAAACTGCAAGCCTTTCAGCAGCACAGTCAGGTACAGGCCAGTGCCCACTAGCAGGGTCAGCATGGGTGGCCCCCATACCCAGCCGGACAGCGTCGCGATCAGCGCTTCGATTGTTTGCATGTTGTTTCCCCCTGACCGCTGTGGCGGCTTGTTTTTATAGTACTTCCGCGAATTATAACCAGAAACTCTCCCGTTAATGGAAGAGCCGTCGACCTGTGCTATGCAAGCCAGTCTTTCCCTACCAGAAACTCGCGATACAAACGCTCCTCTTCCGAGCCCTTCTCCGGCTGCCAGTCATAGCGCCATTTGACGATGGGCGGAAGCGACATCAGGATGGACTCGGTACGCCCTCCAGATTGCAGGCCGAACAAGGTGCCGCGATCCCACACCAGGTTAAACTCGACATAACGGCCACGGCGATAAGCCTGGAAATCGCGCTCGCGTTCGCCGTATGGCATTGCGCTGCGGCGTTGTAGTATGGGCATATAAGCAGACAGGAAGTGCTCACTGACGCTTTGCATCAGGCTGAAGCTGAAGTCAAAATCCCGCTCATGGAAATCGTCGAAGAAGATGCCGCCTATGCCACGTGGTTCGTTGCGATGTTTGAGGAAAAAATATTCGTCGCACCATTGTTTGAAACGGGGGTGGTATTCCGCGCCGAATGGCACCAGCGCATCGCGACAGGTACGGTGGAAATGCACCGTATCCTCGGTAAAGCCGTAATAAGGCGTCAGATCCATGCCGCCGCCGAACCACCACACCGGCTCAGCGCCGGGCGGTTGCGCACAGAAGAAGCGCACGTTGAAATGGGTGGTAGGCACATAAGGATTGCGCGGGTGCAGCACCAGCGACAGGCCCATCGCTTCGAAGCCACAGCCGGCCAGTTCGGGGCGTTTGGCCGTAGCGCTGGCGGGCAGCTTTTGCCCGCGCACGTGGGAGAAATTGACCCCGCCACGCTCGAACACCTTGCCCTCCTCGATCACGCAGCTCAAGCCTTCCCCACCCTCTGGCCGTTGCCACGCGTCGCGCAGGAAGGTATCGCCATCGGTCTGCTCCAGCAGGGTTACGATGCGTTCCTGCAAATCGGTAAGATAGGTTTTGACGGCGTCTCGGTTCATATTCAGGGTCGGATGATCTTGCCGGTTAGTAGATGCTGGATGGTGGAGGGAGTTTTGCGGGCGCCGACCCGACCCGGCAGTACCAGAACATTTTGGCCAAAGGCTTTGAAACAGGCAGAGCGGGTTTTTAACGGCTTCAGACCGGCACGGTTGGCGCTGGTCGAAACCAGTGCCGTTCTAAGAGCCCGGCACAATTCGGAGGCGTCTAGGTGTGCGGTCACTCTCACGGCAATGCTTTCATGCCGGCCACGTAGCCAGCGTGGCGTGTGGCGGGAAGCAGGCATCAGCCAGGTATGCGGTCCCGGCCAAGTGAGGTCGAGTTGCATCGATTGTTCCAGCGTGGGCGGCAGCACGTAGCGCCGCAGGCGACTGTAGCGGTCGGCGATCAGAATCAGGCCCTTGGACTGGGGGCGGTTCTTGAGCTGGAGAATTTGCCTGACGGCGCAATAGCTACGTGGGTCACAGCCCAGGCCATAGCAGGATTCAGTGGCATAGGCGATGACTCCGCCACCCCTGATGTGGGCGCGCACTTTCCGGATCAGGGCAGCAGAATATGGCATCAGTCCTTGCGATCAGGGTTTGGATTTGATCGCCCGATAGCCGATGTCATGGCGCATTTGGCAACCGTCGAACTTGATCTGCTCGGCGATCTCGTAAGCCCGCCGCTGCGCCAGTTGCACCTTGTCACCCAAGGCGGTGACGCACAACACACGACCGCCGCTGGTGACTACCTTGCCGTCTTTCATGGCGGTGCCGGCATGAAAGACGTGATAGTCGCGCGGGGTTTCTTCCAGCAGGTCATTGAGCGGCGGCAGGCCGTTGATGACGTCGCCCTTGCGCGGGTCGTCGGGGTAGTGTGCGGCAGCCAGGACCACGCCCAGCGCGGTGCGGCGGTCCCATTCCGCTTCGACCTGGTCGAGCGTGCCGTTGACGGCGTGTTCCACCAGAGTTAGCAAATCGCTCTTCAGTCGCAGCATGATAGGCTGGGTTTCAGGGTCGCCCATGCGGCAGTTGAATTCCAGCACCTTGAGATTGCCCGTGGCGTCGATCATCAAGCCCGCATAGAGGAATCCAGTGAACATCTCCCCTTCCTGCACCATGCCCTGCATCACCGGGTCGATCACTTCGCGCATCACGCGCGCGTGCAGTGCCGGCGTGATGACGGGAGCCGGCGAATAAGCGCCCATGCCGCCGGTGTTGGGGCCTTGATCTCCATCCAGCAGGCGCTTGTGATCCTGACTGGTGGCGAGCGGCAGCACGTGCTTGCCGTCAGCCATGACAATAAAACTGGCTTCCTCGCCGAGCAGACATTCCTCGATCACCACCCGGGCACCGGCAGCGCCCAGATTGTTGCCAGCCAGCATCATGTCCACGGCGGCGTGCGCTTCGTTCAGGTCCTGAGCCACTACCACGCCCTTGCCTGCCGCCAGACCGTCAGCCTTGATCACGATGGGGGCGCCCTGCTGGTCGATGTAGGCGTGGGCCGGTGCTGCATCGGTGAAGGTGGCGTAGGCGGCGGTCGGGATGCCATGACGCACCATGAAGGCCTTGGCGAAATCCTTGGAGCTTTCCAGTTGTGCCGCGAACTGGGTCGGGCCAAAGATTTTCAGCCCTTCGGCGCGGAAGGCGTCGACGATGCCAGCGGCCAGCGGCGCCTCCGGGCCGACCACGGTAAAGGCGACCTTTTCCTGTTTGGCGAACTCCAGCAGCTCAGGAATGGTGGTGAGGGCGACGTTGGTCAGGTCGGGTTCGAGCTCGGTGCCCGCGTTGCCGGGGGCAACGAAGATCCTGGTTGAACGTGGGCTTTGCGCCAGCTTCCACGCGAGTGCGTGCTCACGACCGCCACTGCCAATGACTAATATTTTCATGTTTTAAAATCCCGTTTCACCGCGGAGGACGCGGTTCAAGCTTAATGCCTAAAGTGCCTCATCCCGGTGAACACCATCGCCATGCCATGCTCGTCCGCCGCGGCGATGACTTCTTCGTCGCGCATTGAGCCGCCGGGTTGGATTACGGCGACGATGCCGGATTGGGCGGCTGAATCGATGCCGTCACGGAACGGGAAGAACGCGTCCGAGGCCATTACTGAGCCGCTGACTTGCAAGCCGGCATGCTCGGCCTTGATGGCAGCAATACGCGCGGAATTGATTCGGCTCATCTGGCCTGCGCCGACACCAATGGTCATTTTGCCTTTGGCATAGACGATGGCGTTGGATTTGACGAATTTGGCTACGCGCCAGGCAAACAGCAGATCGGCCATCTCGGCTTCGGTCGGTGCACGCTTGGTGACCACCTTGAGTTCATTGTAGAGTGACAGGTCTGCTCCCTGTACCAGCAGGCCGCCGGTAACGCGTTTGAAATCCAGGCGCTGGGCCGGCTCCTTCGACCACTGGCCGCATTCCAGCAGGCGCACATTCTTTTTCGCCGCCACAATTTCGCTGGCCGCTGCTGAAACCTTGGGGGCGATGATGACTTCGACGAACTGGCGCTCGACTATGGCCTGCGCAGTTGCGGCATCCAATTCGCCGTTGACGGCGATGATGCCTCCGAAGGCGGATTCAGGGTCGGTCTTGTAGGCGAGGTCATAGGCTTCAAGCAGGTTGGCGCCGTAGGCCACGCCGCAAGGGTTGGCGTGCTTGACGATAACGCAGGACGGCGCCTCGTCGAACTGCTTGACGCATTCCAGTGCAGCATCGGCATCGCCGATATTGTTGTAGGACAGTTCTTTGCCCTGCAGCTGGCGGGCGGTGGCGATGCTCGCCTCTTTTTCTCCGGGCGCGATATAAAAAGCGGCCTGCTGATGCGGGTTTTCGCCGTAGCGCATGGCCTGAGCCTTGGCGAACTGGAAATTGAGCCGTTCCGGAAATTGCTGCTTGCTGCCGTCCGGGGCGACGGCGGTGAGGTAGTTGCTGATCGCGCCGTCGTACTCGGCGGTGTGGGAAAAAGCCTTCACCGCCAGTTTGAATTTGGTTTCGCTGCTGAGCGCGCCGCCATTGGCCTGGAGCTCGGCCTCCAGCGCAGCGTAGTCGGCCGGGTCGGTCACTACCGCCACATCGCGATGGTTCTTGGCGGCAGCGCGCACCATGGTCGGGCCGCCGATGTCGATGTTCTCGATGGCATCTTCCAGCGAGCAGTCGGGCTTGGCGATGGTGGCGCGGAACGGGTAGAGGTTGACGATTACCAGGTCGATCGGCGGGATGCCCGCATCGGCCGCAGCCGATACATGGGCCGGCAGATCGCGCCGGAACAGGATGCCGCCGTGCACTTTCGGATGCAGGGTCTTGACCCGGCCATCCAGCATTTCAGGAAAGCCGGTGTAATCGCCGACTTCGGTAACTGCCACGCCCGCTTCAGCAAGCATTTTTGCAGTACCACCGGTGGAGAGGATTTCCACACCGAACTGGCGCAGGGTCTTGGCGAATTCGAGAACGCCGGATTTATCGGAAACGCTGATGAGGGCTCGACTGATTTTGGTCATGTTTGATCCTGGATGCGGTGAGGAGTAAGGGGTTAGGAGTTAGGAGTTAGGAGCAACAGCTACGCCGCTTTTACTCCTAACTCTTCACCCCTCACTATTAATCATTTGATACCGTGGGTTTTCATTTTCTTGCGCAGGGTGTTGCGGTTCAGGCCGAGGATTTCGGCGGCGCGGGTCTGGTTGCCTTGGGCGTGGTCGAGGATCACCTGCAGCAGCGGCTTTTCTACGCAGCCCACCACCATTTCATAGATGGCACAGGGCTTTTCCCCGTCCAGATCCTTGAAGTAGCCATCCAGGGCCTTGCGCACGCAGGTGGAAATTTCGTTTTCGTTGATCATGCTGCCATCTCGTTTTCCATCGTATAAGTATGTCCGGTAGATTCGGCAAAGAAGCGCTCGACGGAGTCAAGTTGCTCGCGGGTGGTTAGCAACTGGTTCATGGCATGGCGGAATCCGGCGGAATCCGGCAGGCCGCGGGTGTACCAGGCAATGTGCTTGCGCGCCATGCGCACGCCGGTGTGTTCGCCGTAGAAGGCGTAAAGCTCATGCAGGTGGCTGTTCAGCAGGCTGTGAGTTTCAGCCACATCGGGGTGCGGCAGCAACTCGCCGGTTTTCAGGTAATGGGCAATGTCGCGGAAAATCCAGGGTCGGCCCTGAGCAGCGCGACCGATCATGACGGCATCGGCCCGGGTGTAATCGAGCACGAATTTGGCTTTTTCCGGCGTGGTGATATCGCCGTTGGCAATAACTGGAATGCCTACCTCAGCCTTGACCGCGGCGATAATGTCGTACTCGGCATCACCGCTGTAGCCGCAGGCGCGGGTGCGGCCATGGATGGCCAGCGCCTGGATGCCGGAGGCCTCGGCGATGCGCGCCACGTTGACCGCGTTGCGGTTGTCCTTGTCCCAGCCGGTACGAATCTTCAGAGTCACCGGCACGTCCACCGCCTTGACTACCGCTTCCAGGATGCGCGCCACCAGCGGCTCGTTCTGTAGCAGTGCTGAACCGGCCATGACGTTGCAGATTTTCTTCGCCGGGCAGCCCATGTTGATGTCGATAATCTGTGCGCCGCGGTCCGCATTGTATTTCGCTGCCTCGGCCAGCATATCCGGATCGGCGCCAACGATCTGTACCGACACTGGACCAACCTCGCCTTCGTGGTTGGCTCGGCGCTTGGTTTTCTCGCTGCCATAGAGCAGGGAATTGGAGGCGACCATCTCAGAAACGGCAAGTCCCGCGCCGAAGCTGCGGCACAGTTTGCGGAAAGGACGGTCGGTCACCCCTGCCATGGGGGCAACGACCAAATTGCTATTCAGGGAATAGGGGCCGATTTTCATTGCTTATTTTTTGAGCGGGAAGGCCGGTATTGTAATCCCAAACCCGTTGCCGGGAAAGGGATTAACTCAACGAAAAACCACTTCTCTGATGGAGGCCGGCAAGCCGGTTTCCGGGTAGGGACATGCCTTGATGTGGTGCGTGGCATGCCAGCGAGAGGGTGCTTGTCGTGAAGAAGAATGCGGTGTTTAATTCGACCGGTATATGCCCTGCTTTGGTGCAGGGGTAAAGTGTGGCGCGTAGCATGCTATCGTTTGACCGGGGCAACCCCTCAATATGTGCTTCAATGAATAATGTGCAGCAAAACCTTTTGAGAGTATCAATGTTTGAGACAGCGGGCATTGCCCTGGCAACCTTCTTTGCAACGGTCGCTCCGATCGATGTGGCGGCGATGTTTGCCGCCCTGACGGCAACAGCCGCCCCTGCGGAGCGGCGTTCTATCGCTATCCGCGGGATCGTGATCGCCACCGTGATCCTGCTGGTGTTTGCACTGCTCGGGAAGTTTCTGCTGGCCGGAATGGGGATTTCTCTGGCGGCGTTGAGGACGGCTGGCGGTATCTTGCTGCTGCTGATCAGCATCGATATGGTGTTCGCGCGCACCTCCGGCGCCACTTCGACGACGGATGAGGAGGACCGGGAGGCTGAACACAAGCACGACATTGCCGTATTTCCGCTTGCCACCCCCCTGATCGCCGGCCCTGGCGCCATCGGAGCGGCGATCCTGTTGATGGCGAATGCCGAGGGGCATGTCACGCATCAGCTGATCATCCTGGCCGCCCTGCTGGTAGTGATGCTGGCCACCTTCGTCGCCATGCTGACCGCCAGCCAACTCCACCGTTTCCTTGGCGTGACAGGCATGCAGGTGATCAACCGGATTTTCGGCATCCTGCTGTCCGCCTTGGCAGTGCAGTTCGTGTTCGATGGGATCGCGCAGAGCGGGTTGCTGGGATAGGGTTTCGTCTCCGGAAAAACAATCCGAAGCTGACCCCTCTCGATTGCCGGATTAGAGTTTTTCCATAAGCGGCTGTTTCTTTTTCTGAAACTCTTCTTCGGTGATGATTCCATCCTTTCGTAGATTTTGTAATTCTCGTGGCTTTTGGCTTACGGACTCATTTGAGGTCGATTGGGATGCGGGAAGCGTGGCCATTTGCGCATCAAGTGGTGCCAAATCATTATCTGAAATTGACGATGCAATCAGTTTCGACTCTAATACGCCAGCTCGCCCAGTGATTTCGTCTACCTGTTGCAACAAACTTCTTGCCATCCACATTCCCATCTTTACTTCTTGCCACACGAAATAGTTCTTTCCTGCCTCAACAGGCAAAGGAAAGCTTGAAACATTCTCAGCGTGGGATTCGATATTATATTTTCCTGGCAAGAGGTTTAACCTGAAATATGTTTGTGCTGCCGTCTGGCCCAAGGCTTTTCCATTAACAGATACTGTCATCGGTATTGCGGCACCCATACTTTCGTTGCGATAGATGTACAAAGATGCCTTGTTTGGGACGGGTGAAAAATCCTTCGCCTTGGTGTCTTGGTCCAATGGTGCCATTAGAACTGAAGCGCATCCTGTTAGCAGCAGGACCAAAACAGACACAAATATTCTTACGGTATTTTTCATGAGTACATCCCCCTTGTTGAAAGCGCTAACTTGAAGTGGTCACCCAAAAGCCTCCGGAAAACACACCTATGGTAAAAGGTGCCGAAGTCGAATTGTTTTAAGTGGCTCTGCCCTGTCTCCAGCCATATTCCGGACCCCATGTTTCGGTCGCTATGTATGTAGTCAGATGATCAAAACCCTAGGCTAGTCAGCAGGTCGTCGACTTCCTCCTGCCCATTCACGATATCGGTGCGCCCATCTTTTTTGACGACCGGGCCGTTAAGCAGGCCGTCGTTTTTGCTGTCGTCAGCCGGTTTGCTGATGAGCAGGATGTGCACCAGTTGGTGCTCAA
This sequence comes from Sulfuricella denitrificans skB26, assembly GCF_000297055.2. NCBI lineage: Bacteria > Pseudomonadati > Pseudomonadota > Betaproteobacteria > Nitrosomonadales > Sulfuricellaceae > Sulfuricella > Sulfuricella denitrificans. Next base: position 52,320 of record NC_022357.1, read on the forward strand.
GTTCCCGGGTGAGTTGGGAGATTTTCTTGATGACCTGGCCGGTGAGATCCTGAAAATCCTGGGCCATCAGGATTTCCGTAAGCTGCGATGAGGTTTCCCGGGTGAGGGTGGGGATACCAGTGAGAAAGGCGTGCATTTTTTCGCCGATGCGCTGGCGTTCTCCATTCCCTTGGGCATTTCGCCATTCCTCGGCCAAGCCTAGGGCGTCAGTTTCCATCTTTTCCTGCAGGGGTTGAGCCTTTTCCACGGCATTGATCACTCGTTGGGCGGCCTGCTCGGTAAGCTGGGCAATGTAGCTGAGGCGATCCTGAGTGTCCGGCAGTTCGCCGACCAGGTTCTGGATTACCTCGTCGCAGCCGAGTTCGCGCAGGGTGTCGTGGAGCTGGCGTATCAGATGGCCGAGTTCGTTGTAGCTGGATTCGTTGACCGGTGCGGGGTGTTGCGATTCATCGTTCATGCGGCAACCTTTATTATTTTGTCATTTTTGCGCAGTTTGCCAGCTTTTTCGCGGCACGGCTACTCGTTCGTCATGGTTCTGGCGCTTGTTTCAGTGCGCCTGCTCCCAGTTCGGCCCCTCCCCCACATCTACTACCAGCGGCACGGCGAGCTGCGCCACGCCGCACATCAGGCCAGGCAGCTCGCGCCGGACGGTTTCCAGTTCGGCGTCCGGCACTTCCAGCACCAGTTCGTCATGCACCTGCATGATGATCAGGCTCTGCATGCGATTTTTCTCCAGCCAACCCTGCACTGCGATCATGGCGAGCTTGATCAGATCGGCGGCGGTGCCCTGCATCGGCGCGTTGATTGCGGCGCGTTCGGCGGCTTGGCGGCGCATGCCGTTGGCGCCGCTGATTTCCGGCAGCCATAGCCTGCGCCCGAACACGGTTTCGACATAACCCTGCGCCTTGGCGGCTTCTCGGGTGCGCTCCATGTACCGGGCCACGCCGGGATAGCGGGCGAAGTAGCGTTCCATGTAGGACTGGGCGGCGGAGCGCTCGATGCCTAATTGCGAGGCCAGTCCGAATGCGGACATCCCGTAGATCAGCCCGAAGTTGATCACCTTGGCGTAGCGGCGTTGTTCGCTGCTGACTTCGGCCGGCGTGGTACCGAAGACTTCCGCTGCGGTGGCGCGGTGGATGTCCTCGCCGGCGGCAAAGGCCTTGAGCAGACTTTCGTCACCCGACAGGTGGGCCATGATCCGGAGTTCGATCTGCGAGTAGTCGGCGGCGATGATGTGGCTGCCCGGCGTGGCGATGAAGGCTTCACGAATGCGCCGTCCTTCCTGTGAGCGCACCGGAATGTTCTGCAGGTTGGGGTCGGAACTGGCCAGCCGGCCAGTGACCGCCACGGCCTGATTGTAGCGGGTGTGGACGCGGCCGGTTTGCGGGTCGACCATGCGCGGCAGCTTGTCGGTGTAGGTAGATTTGAGCTTGGCGACGCCGCGGTATTCCAGCAGCACCTTGGGCAAGGGGTAGTCCAGCGCCAGCTCCTGCAGTACGTCCTCGTCGGTGGAAGGGGCGCCGCTCGGGGTTTTCTTTTTCACCGGCAGCTTGAGCTGATCGAACAGGATTTCCTGGATCTGCTTGGGGGAATTGAGGTTGAACGGCTGGCCCGCCAGCAGGTGCGCTTCCTTCTCCAGCCGCAACATGCTGGTGCCGAGCTCGTGGCTTTGCTGGGCGAGCAGTTGGGTATCCAGCAGCACCCCGTTGCGCTCCACGGTAAACAGCACATCGAGCAGGGGCATTTCGATGTGGCGATAAACGAAGTCCAGCCTGGCGTTGGGAGAGATCTGCGGGTACAGGTTCTGGTGCAGTTGCAGAGTGATGTCGGCGTCCTCGGCGGCATAGCGGGTGGCGGTTTCGAGGTCGACCTGGTCGAATCCAATCTGCTTGGCGCCCTTGCCTGCGACCTCGGCGTAGGTGATGGTCTTGGTGCCGAGGTGGCGCAGTGCCATGGAGTCCATGTCGTGGGGCTTGTGGCTTTCGAGTACGTAGGATTGCAGCAGGGTGTCGTGAATGATGCCGTCGAGAAGGATGCCGTGGTTGGCGAACACGTGCTTATCGTACTTGAGATTCTGCCCGAGCTTGGGCCGGGACTTGCTCTCCAGCAGCGGTTTTAGCTGGTTCAGCACCGTTTCCCGATCAAGCTGCTGCGACACGCCGGCGTAGTGGTGGGCAAGCGGGATGTAGGCGGCAAGATGGGCCTCGGTGGCCAGCGAAATGCCGACAATCTGCGCTGCCAGCGGATCGAGGCTGGTGGTTTCGGTATCCACGGAAATCAGCTCGGCATCGGCGATTTTCTCCAGCCAGCGGTCGAGCGCCTCTTGCGTAAGCACGGTTTCGTAGCTGGCTGGCGGCTGAAAATTCAGCTCGCCCGCCGATGGCTGCCCGCTGCCGACCGCAGGCTGCGTGCTGACCTCTGATGACAACTCCCTCAGCCAGGTCTTGAACTCGCAACGCTCGAACAGTTCGATCAGCTTGGGCGTGTCCGGCGGTTGCGGGCCGAGTTCGGTCAGTTCCACCGGCAGCGCCACGTCGCACTTGATGGTGACCAGTTCCCTGCCCTTGGGCAGCCAGTCCAGGGTGTTGCGCAGGTTTTCGCCGACCACGCCGCCAATTTCGTTGGCATGGGCGATCAGGTTATCGAGCGAGCCATACTGGGCCAGCCATTTGACGGCTGTCTTCGGGCCGACCTTGTCCACTCCCGGCACGCCGTCCACCGCGTCGCCGACCAGGGAGAGGTAATCGACGATGCGCGTGGCGGGCACGCCGAACTTGGTCTCGACCCCGGCCTCGTCAAGCTTTTCGTTACTCATGGTGTTGACCAGCGTCACGTGCGGATTGACCAGCTGTGCCATGTCCTTGTCGCCGGTCGAGATCACGGTGCGGATGCCCTGGCGCCAAGCCAGTTCGGACAGAGTGCCGATGACGTCGTCGGCCTCTACTCCGTCCACCATCAGCAGCGGCCACCCCATGGCGCGGATCGCCTCGTGCAGCGGCTCGATCTGGCGCGCCAGATCATCCGGCATCGGCGGGCGGTGGGCTTTGTATTCCGGGTAGAGGTCGTCGCGGAAGGTTTTCCCCTTGGCGTCGAACACACAGGCGCTATAATCGGCGTTATAATCCTTGTGCAGGCGGCGCAGCATGTTGAGTACGCCGTAGATCGCGCCAGTCGGCTCGTTGTGGCGGTTGCGCAGATCCGGCAGCGCGTGAAATGCGCGGTACAGGTAAGATGATCCATCCACCAGCAGCAACGTTTTAGTTTCCATATTGCGATTTGACCTTTAAAAATAAAGGAGTGAGAAGTTAGGGGTGAGGAGTTAGGAGTAGGGTCAAAAGCGCATCCAAGAAATTGTGGTGGTTTTTCTCCTCACGCCTCACTCCTCACTCCTCACTGTTTCTAAACATGAACGGCTCAGAAAAAATTCCCAAAATGCAGGGCGCGGACATAGCCGGGCACGCTTATTCAGCCAGGGAATCCTGGCGCGTGTTCGAGATTATGGCAGAATTCGTCGAAGCGACGGAGCGCCTAAGTTGCATCCGTCCGGCGGTGAGCGTTTTCGGCAGCGCCCGCACCCCCGTCGATCATGCTTATTACAAGCTGACCGAGGAAATTTCCCGGCAGCTGTCCGATGCCGGCTTCAGCGTGATTTCCGGCGGTGGCCCGGGCATCATGGAGGCGGCCAACAAGGGCGCTTTTTTCGGCAAATCCCCCAGCGTCGGCCTGAACATCCAGTTGCCGTTCGAGCAGCACACCAACCCCTACCAGAACATCAGCCAGACCTTCCGCCATTTTTTCGCGCGCAAGGTGATGTTCGTCAAGTTCGCCACGGCTTACGTCGTGATGCCCGGTGGCTTCGGCACCCTGGACGAACTGATGGAGGCGCTGACACTGGTGCAGACCGGCAAGACCCGCAAGATCCCGATTATCCTGGTGCATGGGCCCTACTGGCGCGGTCTGGTGGACTGGTTCAGGGATACCCTGGTCAAGGAAGGAACGATCAACGCGGACGATCTGGATCTGATCCAGATCATCGACGAGCCCAAGGACGTGGTGGACGCGATCTTCAAGTACTATGAAACTCGCGGTTTCGAGCCTTCCCCCGCCGAGCGCGAAATGCTGCTCAGTCTGTAAGCCCTTCAAATGTATAATGGCCACCCGTTTTAAGGAAAAAATATGCGCGCCCTCATCGCTACATTGCTGCTAGTCTTGGCCCTGCCGGTTCATGCCGAGGGAGCCAAATCCCTGCCGAAGGATCTGCAGCCGATTCCGGAGCCGCCTGCGGCGCCCGCCGGCATGGAACTCGACCCGGCTTTCGAACCGCAGGTGACTATCATCAAGCGCGGTGAGGAAAAGGTCGAGGAATACCGCATCGGCGGCAAGCTGTACATGCTGAAAGTTACGCCACCCCATGGTGTGTCCTATTACCTGGTTGACCACAAGGGCGATGGGCAATTCTCCCGGCAGGACAATCTGGACTCCGGCGTGCGCGTGCCGCAGTGGGTGTTAATCCGGTTTTAGGGGCCAGATCGTCAAAGCATGTCAGTATTTACTACTGTTTCCAGGGATGAACTTGCCGTCTGGCTGAAGAATTATTCTTTGGGCGGCCTGGTCGGCTTGCAGGGTATTTCTGCGGGCATCGAAAACACCAATTATTTCGTCACCACCAGTCATGCGCGCTACGTGCTGACTCTGTTCGAGAAGCTCACCCGCGAAGAACTGCCATTTTTTCTCAACCTGCTCGACCATCTTGCTTCTCACGGCATTCCCTGTCCGCGGCCGATCGCCAGTTTGGACAACAATTTTCTCGGTGAGTTGAACGGCAAACCGGCCTGCATCGTCAGCTGCCTTGAGGGCAAGTCGCTGGAGCAGTCAAATGCGCACCACTGCGGCCAGGTCGGCGAAATGCTCGCTGACATGCACCTTGCCGGTCGTTCCTATAAGGTCGAAATGCCGAACTCGCGCGGTCCGGCCTGGTGGAAGGCGACCGCGCCACAGGTTATGCCCAGGCTTACGGCTGAGGACAGTGCGCTGCTCAGCCAGGAAATCACCCACCAGTCCAGCTTCCGCTTCGTGGATCTGCCGCGAGGCGTTATCCACGGTGACCTGTTCCGCGATAATGTCTTGTTCAAGGATGATACCCTGAGTGGCGCGATCGATTTTTACTACGCCTGTAGCGATGCCTGGCTTTACGACCTGGCGATTACGGTGAACGACTGGTGCGTCACTGAAGATGGATCACTGGATAGTGAGCGAACTGCAGCCATGCTGCAAGCCTATCATGGTACCCGCCCCCTCTCCGAAATGGAGCAGCAGGCATGGCCGACCATGCTACGCGCGGGAGCCCTGCGTTTCTGGTTGTCGCGGCTTTACGATTTACATTTCCCACGCCCGGGTGAACTCACCCATGCCAAAGACCCCGGCCATTTCCGACGTATCCTGCAGCGGCATGTAGCGACGTCGCTGGAACTTCAGCATTTATTGTAAGGAATTAAGCATGGAAATTCGTAAAGCGGATGCTGGACAGGGTTGGCGGTGGATTGCTGACGGTTTCGGCCTGTTCAGGAAAAACCCGCCGATCTGGATTACGTTGTTTGTTATTTATTTCCTGATCGTCATCGTGGTTTCCATCGTTCCCGTGGTGGGGCCGCTGGTGATGACGCTGCTGGCGCCGGTGTTTACCGCGGGTTTCATGCTGGCCTGTCGCGACGTGGAAGCGGGTGAAGAGCTCGAGCTGGGCTATCTGATAGCCGGATTCAAGAACAACACCGGTCAACTCATTACCGTGGGCGGCATTTATCTGGTGGGTTCGATCACCATCCTGGGTCTGATGATGATGGCCGGCGGCGGCTCCATTCTAGGTTCTGCGGCGCTGGGTCAGATGCAGGGCGCTGAACCGACCGAGGCGATGGTGGGTGCGATGGGCGGAATGCTGGTCGCCCTGCTGGTGGCCATGGCGCTATTGGTTCCGCTGCTGATGGCGTATTGGTTCGCCCCGGCGCTGGTGGTGTTGCGCAACATGACGGCCATGGATGCGATGAAGCTGAGCTTTGTGGGTTGTCTGCGCAATATGTGGCCGTTTCTGGTTTACGGGGTGATCGCCTTTATCCTGATGATGATCGCCATGATTCCTTTCGGTCTCGGCATGCTGATTCTGGTGCCGGTGCTGAACGCCTCGATCTATTTGGGCTACAAGGATGTTTTTCCGGCTGAACCGGAGATGGAAGCCGAAGCGCCTGTATTGCCGGCGTAATCCTTCCTTCCGTTCACGCCTAAGCCGGCGTCAGCTTGGCATACTCCAGCGCCAGCCACTTCACCCCGGCATTGCGGAATTTCACCTGTACCCTTGCATCCGCGCCGCTGCCTTCGCAGTTAACGATAACGCCCGAGCCGAACTTGGCGTGAGCCACATTCTGGCCGACGTGCCAGGGTGAGCTTGAGTCGCGGCTGTAGGCGGCTGGGCTGCCGGCAGGCGTGGGCTGCGGCGCCCAGGTCGTCTTTTCCGGCGCATAGTAGGCTTTGGGCGCCGGGTTGATCCGCTTCAGCAGGTTTTCCGGAATTTCGTTCAGGAAGCGCGAAGCCAGTCCGTAGCGGAACTGGCCATGCAGCATCCGGCTTTGTGCCAGACTGAGGTAAAGCCGGCGCCGGGCCCGAGTGATGGCGACGTACATCAAACGCCTTTCCTCTTCAACGCCATCCGCTTCGTTGCGGGCATTGTCATGAGGAAACAGTCCCTCCTCCAGCCCGCTCAGGAACACGGCGTGGAACTCCAGCCCCTTGGCGGCATGTACGGTCATCAACTGGAGCGCGTCGCTGCCCTCCCCGGCTTGGTGCTCGCCCGCCTCCAGCGCGGCATGGGTAAGAAAAGCGACAAGGCTGTCGTCCTCGATCTCGTTGACGAAGCCGACGGCGGCATTGACCAGTTCATTGAGGTTGTCGACCCGGTCGGCGCCGTCCTTTTCGGCCTGGTAATGCGCCAGCAATCCGCTCTGCGCCAGCATGTGCTCGATCTGCTCCGGCAATGGCAGTCCTTCGCAGGTGTCCTGCATTGCCCTGATCAGCTCAAGAAAGGAGCCAATACTCGTTCCTGCCTTACCGCCGAGTTGTCCGCTTTTTGCCGCCTGCCACAGGCTGGACTGGTTTTGTCTGGCGATTTCCTGCAGCTGCTCCAGGCTGCGCGCGCCGATGCCGCGAGCCGGAAAGTTGATTACCCGCAACAAGGCGCCGTCGTCGTCGGTGTTGCCGATCAGGCGCAAGTAGGCCAGCGCGTGCTTGATTTCCTGGCGCTCGAAGAAGCGCAGGCCGCCATGGACGCGATAGGGGATGCCGGCATTGAACAGGGCGTGCTCCAGCACGCGGGATTGGGCGTTGGAGCGGTACAGCAGGGCGATATGAGCGAACTCTATGCCTTCGCGCTTTAGCGCCTTGGCTTCGTCGACGATGAACTGGGCTTCTTCCTGGTCGTTGGCGGCCTCGTACAGGCGGATCGGTTCGCCGGTGCTCTCGGCAGTCCACAGATTCTTGCCGAGGCGGCCACGGTTGTGGGCGATCAGGGCATTGGCGGCATCCAGGATGTTGCCATGGGAGCGGTAGTTCTGCTCCAGCTTGATGACTTTATCGACGCCAAAATCACGCTCGAAATCCTGCATGTTGCCTACCCGTGCACCGCGGAAGGCGTAGATCGACTGGTCATCGTCGCCGACCGCGAATACCGCGGCATCGGGTCCTGCCAATTGCTTGAGCCAGAGGTACTGGAGGCGATTGGTGTCCTGGAATTCGTCCACCAGGATGTGGCGAAAGCGGCTCTGGTAATGGGCGCGCAAGCTTGCATCGCGGGAAAGCAGTTCGTAGCTCCGCAGCAACAGCTCGGCGAAATCCACCACGCCCTCGCGCTGGCACTGCTCGTCATAGGCGGCAAACAGTTCCTGCTGCTTGCGCGTATAGGGGTCGTGCGCCTCTACGTCCTTGGCGCGTAACCCCTGATCCTTGGTGTTGTTGATGAAATGCTGTAATTGCTTGGGCGGATATTTCTCGTCATCGACATTCAGCGCCTTGAGCAGGCGCTTGATCGCGCCGAGCTGGTCGGCTGAATCCAGAATCTGGAACAGCGCGGGCAAGCCGGCTTCACGGTGGTGGGCACGGAGCAGGCGGTTACACAGGCCGTGGAAAGTGCCTATCCACATGCCGCGGGTGTTGATCGGCAGCATCGCGCCCAGCCGCGTCAGCATTTCCTTGGCGGCCTTGTTGGTGAAGGTCACGGCCAGGATTCCTGCAGGGCTGGCCTGGCCGGTCTGGATCAGATGGGCGATGCGGGTGGTCAGTACCCGCGTCTTGCCGCTGCCGGCGCCGGCCAGGATCAGTGCAGACTGGTGCGGCAGGGTGGCGGCTTCGAGCTGTTCGGGGTTGAGGCCGGCAAGGAAAGGCTGGGTCATGGCGTGGTAAGATTCGTGGCGGGGAATACTGGATTATAAGTCAAAGTAACGGAGAAAAATTTCATGGTGAAACTGATGTATTTCGCACAACTGGCCGAAACGCTGGACTGCACCTCGGAACAGGTAACGCTGCCAGTCTCAGTCGGCAACGTGAGTCAGTTGGTGGACTGGCTGGGCCGCCGTGAGGACGCCTGCTGGAAAGCGCTGGCCGGGGATAAGGTGGCGGTGATGGTGAATCGGCAGCCATCAGGCCCAGAGACGGCGATCAAGGATGGCGACGAGATTGCTTTCATTCCAGAACGGCTGAAATAGGGAAGTCTGGTGGCTTAAAGCAGACAGGCCGGGATAAACATAATATGATTTGAAGGGTTAGGTCAGGTTTTATCTTCGATCTGGAAATATAGAGAGGGCAGCCAGACAATGGAACTAGCAAAAATCGTTTCGATGCATCCCGCTCTGGCGGGACACGAGTCCAGGATGGTTTCGGCGAATGAAGCTGTTGCCATGGTTCAGGCTGGTAACAATGTCTATCTCGGTACAGCTTGTGCAACCCCCCGCCTGCTGTGCGAGGCGCTGGAAAATCTTGCCGAACCGCCCCCTGATGTAACGCTTTACCATTTCCTGACCGATGGCGCGGTGTCGCACAAGGGAGGCAAACCCTCGACGCGGTACAGGCACAAATGCTTCTTTGTCGGCAGCGACCTGCGCGCTGCCGTCGCAAAGGGGTTGGTCGAATACATCCCCGTCTCACTGTCGCAGGTGCCCGGGCTCGTCGAAAACGGGCGTATCCCGATCGACGTGGCGTTTGTCCAGGTGTCCCCGCCGGACGAGTTCGGCTATTTGAGCCTGGGCGTTTCGGTCGACGTGACCGCCTCGATGGTCCAGAACGCACGGCGCGTGATAGCCGAAATCAACCCCAATATGCCCCGCACCACCGGGGACAGCCTCGTCCATGTCAGCCGCTTCGACCGCATGGTCTGGTATGACACGCCGGTTATCGAAGTGCCTGCGGTGCCCCTCGACGAGGTGACTGAGCAGATAGCACGGCGTATCGCGAGCATCATCGAAGACCGCTCCACCTTGCAGATCGGGCTGGGCAACCTGCCGCAGGCGACGCTTCGGTATCTCGGTGACCGGCGTGATCTCGGCATTCATACGGACGTCATTACGGATGCTCTGGTCGAACTGCTGGAGAAAGGGGTGGTGACCGGCCGCAGCAAAAGCCGGTTCCGGGGGATGATCGTCGGCAGCTACTGCCTGGGCACTCGGCGGCTTTACGATCTGATCGACGGCAACCCCCTGTTTTCCTTCCAGGCTATCGAGCGCGTCAGCGCAGTCGGTACCATTGCCTTGCAGCACAAGATGGTTTCAGTGAATCAGGTCTGCTCGGTTGACCTGACCGGGCAGATTTGCACTGACCAGTTTGCTGGCCAGTTTTGCGGCGGGGTGTCGACGCAGGCGGAATTTATTCGGGGCGCGGCCCTGTCGCCCGGCGGTAAGCCCGTCGTCTGTCTGACCTCTACGTCGGAGGACGGCAAGGTGTCGCGCATCCGTCCGTTGCTGCTGGGGGGCGAGGGCGTGACCATTGCGCGGTCTGACGTACACTATGTGGTGACCGAGTATGGAGTTGCCTACCTGTTTGGCAAGTCGATTCGCGAAAGGGCGCTCGCGCTGATTCGGATCGCCCATCCGGATTTCCGCTCCAAGCTGCTGAAAGAGGCCAGGAAGCTAGGTTATGTCGAGAAAGGGCTGTCGCTCAAGAAGGCCGCCGCGGTTTCGGACAGGGAGGAGCGGCGCCTGCTCCTGAGGGACCAGAAGACGGTGCTGATACGTCCGACCCGGGCAGGCGATACGACGGCTTTGCAGGGTTTTTTCCGGAGCATGAGCAAGGAAGATCGTTACACGCGTTTTTTCCGGCGCCTGAGCCATCTTTCCGATGCCGAGGCGCAGCGCCTGTGCCATGTCGACCAGGATAGCGAGGTGGCTTTCCTGGTGCTGTATGGCGAGAAAGGAAAGGAAGCTATTATCGGCAGCGCATTTTACTTTGTGAACCCATCCGCCAATATGGCGGAGGTCGCCTATATGGTGGCGCCGGGATGGCAGGGTAAGGGAATCGGCACCGCCATGCAGCTCAGGCTCATGGAGCATGCCAAGAAGCGCGGTTTGCGGGGCTTCACCGCCGAAATTCAGGCCTATAACGCCAACATGATCAACCTTGCGAAGCGGGCCTGCGACGATATCAGCATCGAGCGGCATGGCGACACACACGAAGTGACTATGTTATTCGAGTAGGATAGGAGTTTCAGGCACAAAAAAAGCCGGGAAACTCCCGGCTTTTTTTGTTTCAGGTGCAGAGTTTATTTCTTGCTCTTTTTCTTGGCTTCCATCATATCGTGGATCATCGGGGCGAGAACCACTTCCATCGCGAAGCCCATTTTGCCGCCTGGCACTACCAGAGTGTTGCGGCGCGACATGAATGAGTCGTGGATCATGCTTTGCAGATAAGGAAAATCGATCCCCTTAGGGTCCTTGAACCGGATCACTACAAAGCTTTCGTCGGGCGTCGGAATGTCACGGGCGATGAAAGGGTTGGAGGTGTCCACGGTCGGCACGCGCTGGAAGTTGACGTCGGTGCGCGAGAACTGTGGAGTAATGTAGTTGATGTAGTCAGGCATGCGGCGCAGGATGGTTTCTACCGTGGCTTCGGCCGTGTAGCCGCGCTCCTTGGCGTCGCGATGGATTTTCTGGATCCATTCCAGGTTGACGATCGGTACCACGCCGACACCTAGATCCACATATTTGGATGCATCCGTTTTGCCGTTCGCTGCCAAGCCGTGCAGGCCTTCGTAGAACAGGATATCAGTGCCGCCGGGGATGTCTTCCCATGGTGTGAATTCGCCGGCACCCAGCTTGGTTTTCAGCTTCAGACGGGTATTGTGTGACTCGGCTTCATCGGCGTTGTGCAGGTAGTAGCGTTTCTTGCCGCTGCCGGTTTCGCCGTAGCTCTTGAATAAAGCTTCGATTTTGTCGAAGTGATTGGCTTCCGGACCGAAATGGCTGAAATGGTTATTGCCCTGGGCTTCGGCCTTGCTTACCGCTTCCTTGAATTGAGCACGGTTCAGCGAGTGGAAGCTGTCGCCTTCCACTACGGCCGCCAAGATGTTTTCCCGGAGGAAAATGTGTTCGAATGCAACCTTGACGGTGGTTGTGCCGGCACCGGACGAACCGGTAACCGCAATTACTGGGTGCTTCTTGGACATCTGGCTTTCCTCCCGCTGCTTAAGTCATTAATTACGAATGGGTCGAGTATAATCTGGCGCTGCCGCTTTTGTCACTATGCGGGGCATTCGATTCTTGAATGGAGGGATAAAAGATGCCTTGTCGACGCACCTTACCTCAACTCTCCCGCAAGCGGGAACGGGTGCACTGGTAAAGGGCGCTTGTTTTGATATGGCGTAAACCGAGCCTGCCGTTCGCGGGTATAATTGCATATCGTTAAAGAGGAATATCAACCGCTCATGCAAGCGCAATACTTACCCACTGAGATCGAGCGTCAGACCCAGGTTTTCTGGGATCAAAGCAATGCCTTCAAGGCCGTGGAAATCTCCGACAAGCCAAAATACTACTGCCTGTCGATGTTCCCCTATCCTTCCGGCAAGTTGCACATGGGGCACGTGCGCAACTACACCATCGGCGACGTGCTGGCGCGCTACCACCGTTTCCAGGGATTCAACGTGCTACAGCCGATGGGCTGGGACGCCTTCGGCCTACCTGCTGAAAATGCGGCGATCCAGAACAAGGTGGCGCCAGCGGCGTGGACCTACTCCAACATCGACTACATGCGCGGACAGCTCAAAAGCCTCGGTCTGGCCATAGACTGGAGCCGTGAACTGGCTACCTGCAAGCCTGACTATTACAAGTGGGAACAGTGGCTGTTCACAAAATTGTTCGAAAAAGGCCTGATCTACAAAAAGCTCGCCACGGTGAACTGGGACCCGGTGGACATGACCGTGCTTGCCAACGAGCAGGTGATCGACGGTTGCGGCTGGCGTTCAGGCGCGCCGGTGGAAAAGCGCGAGATCCCGATGTATTTCATGAAGATCACCGCCTACGCCGAAGAGCTACTCGCCGACCTGGACAAGTTGACCGGCTGGCCGGAGCAGGTCAGAACCATGCAGAAGAACTGGATCGGCAAGAGCTTCGGTGCCGAAGTTCATTTCCCCTATGCGGAAAATGCGGGTTCTTCTCACCCCTCACTCCTCACCCCTCACCCGGTTTTAAAGGTTTACACCACCCGCCCCGACACCCTGATGGGCGCGACCTATGTGGCGGTGGCCGCCGAGCACCCGCTCGCCGCCGAAGCCGCTCAGGGCAATTCGGAGCTTGCCGCTTTCATTGAGGAATGCAAGCACGGCAGCGTAGCGGAAGCCGACATGGCGACGATGGAAAAGAAGGGCCTGCCCACGGGTCGCTTCGTGACGCACCCGCTCAATGGCGAGAAACTGCCGGTGTGGGTGGCCAACTATGTGCTGATGGGTTATGGCGAGGGCGCGGTGATGGCCGTTCCGGCCCATGACGAGCGCGACTTCGCTTTTGCCGCCAAATATGGTTTGCCGGTCAGGGCCGTGATCCGTACATCGGCTGGTGATGTCGCCCCTGCGCCGTGGCAGGATGCCTATGCCGAGCATGGCGTCTGCGTTAACTCCGGCAAGTACGATGGACTGGATTTCAGTCAGGCTTCCGATGCTATCGCCGCCGACCTCGAAGCCAGGAGCCTGGGCGCCAAGCGCACCCAGTTCCGCCTGCGCGACTGGGGTATCTCGCGCCAGCGCTACTGGGGCTGCCCGATCCCGATTATTCATTGCGCGAGCTGCGGCGACGTGCCGGTGCCGGAAAAAGACCTGCCGGTGGTGTTGCCGGAGGACGTGAAGATCGACATCGGTTCGCCGATCAAGAAAATGCCGTCCTTCTACGAAACTACCTGTCCCAAGTGCGGCGGCCCCGCCGAGCGCGAGACCGACACCATGGACACTTTCGTCGAGTCGTCCTGGTATTACGCCCGCTATACTTGCCCGGACAACGACCAGGCCATGCTCGACGAGCGCGCCAACTACTGGCTGCCGGTCGACCAGTACATCGGCGGCATCGAGCACGCCATTCTGCATCTGTTGTATGCGCGCTTCTTCAACAAGCTGATGCGTGACGTCGGGCTGGTGAATTGCGACGAACCCTTCACCCAGCTGCTGACTCAGGGTATGGTACTCAAGGACGGCACCAAAATGTCCAAGTCCAAGGGCAATACGGTTGACCCCCAGGCGCTGATCGACCAGTACGGCGCCGATACTGCGCGCCTGTTCATGATGTTCGCAGCACCACCGGAGCAAAGCCTGGAGTGGTCCGATGCCGGGGTGGAAGGCGCGTTCCGCTTTCTGAAAAGACTCTGGAAGGCGGTACACGATCATATCGAAAAGGGCGTGGTAGAGGGGTTCAAGGGCGGCGATCTTTCCGCCGAACTCAAGGCGCTGCGCTTCCAGTTGCATGGCACCATACAGAAAGTCAGCGACGACTACGGTCGTCGCCAGCAGTTCAATACCGCCATTGCCGCCGTGATGGAGCTGATGAATGCGCTGGCCAAATCCGGCGATGACAGCCCTGCCGGGCGCGCTGTGATGCAGGAGGCTCTGGAGGCGGCGGTGCAATTGCTTGCACCGATCGTGCCGCATGTCTGCCAGGCGCTGTGGGCCGAACTCAAGGACGGCGCCAATCTGCTCGATGCCCCTTGGCCGCAAGTTGATGCGGTGGCGCTGGTGCAGGATGAAATCGAACTGGTGCTGCAGGTCAACGGCAAGCTCAGGGGCAGCATCGCCGTTGCCAAGGACGCATCGAAAGAAGCGATAGAGCAACTGGCTTTGGCTAACCCCAATGTGCAGAAGTTCATGGAAGGCAAGCCGGCGAAGAAGATCGTCGTGGTGCCGGGCAGGCTGGTTAACGTGGTTATTTAGACAAAGGAAACCGATGCGGAATGTGCTGACCGGATTCATCCTGACCCTGCTGCTAGCCGCTTGCGGCTTTCAGTTGCGCGGCGTGGCGACTCTGCCGTTCGAGTCCCTGTATGTGGATGGCAGCGGCAATCCTGCGCTGGCGGCGGAGATCGGCCGGGCGATCAGCTCCGGGACGCAGACCAAGCTAACCGACAAGGCTGAAGACGCGCAGGCGGTGTTGCAGGTCCAGGGGGCCACAATTGAAAAGCGAATTCTAGCGCTGAGTGGTGCCGGGCGGGTAAGGGAATACGAATTGATTTATCGCGTGGGCTTTCGCTTGACGGACAAGGAGGGGCGTAACTTGATCACTCCCCAGCCAATCGAAATGAGGCGCGCCATGCTCTGGGACGATGCGCTGGTTCTGGCGAAGCAGGGAGAAGAGGCGCTGCTCTATGCCGATATGCAAAAAGATGTAATTGGCCAACTGATGCGGCGTCTAGCGAAGGCCAAGCCGCAATTTGCGGATGTCACGCCTTAACGCGGATCAGCTGGGGGCGCATTTGCAGCGCAGCCTCGCGCCGCTGTACCTGATCTACGGCGATGAGCCGTTGCTGGCGCTGGAGGCTGCCGATGCGATCCGCGCCAAAGCCCGACAGGAGGGCTATGTCGAGCGCGAGGTGTTTACGGTTGAGCCCGGCTTCAGCTGGCAAAATCTGCTGACGAGCGGCAACAGTCTGTCGCTATTCGCGACCAGGCGTATCATTGAAATTCGCATCCCCACCGGCAAGCCGGGCACGGAGGGTGGTCAGGCGCTGCAGGATTATTGCGCGCGGTTGCCGGATGACACTATCACCGTGGTAACTTGCCCCAAGCTTGATAAGCAGGCGCAGGCGACGAAATGGTTCAAGGCGCTGGAGCAGGCCGGCACGGCGATACCGGTTTATCCGGTGGAGCGGGCGCGACTGCCGCAATGGATCGGGTTGCGGCTGGCGGCACAGAAACAGCGTGCCGACACGACGACCTTGCAGTTTCTGGCAGACCGCGTCGAGGGCAACCTTTTGGCGGCATACCAGGAAATCCAGAAGCTCGGGTTGTTGTTCCCCGAAGGCCCGCTGTTGTTTGACCCGGTTCGCGAAGCGGTGCTGGATGTCTCGCGCTATGATGTGTTTAACCTCTCCGATGCTATGCTGGCAGGAGATGTCGTCCGTCTGGTGCGGATTCTGGAAGGGCTGAAGGGCGAGGGTGTGGCGCCAACGCTGGCGCTGTGGGCGCTGACCCAGGAAATCCGCACCTTGGCAAAATTAAAGCAGGGTCAGCGCAAGGGCGCCGCCCTGCCACAGCTGTTCCGCGAGGCGCGGGTATGGGAATCCCGTCAAGGTTTGGTGCAGCGCGCACTGGGTCGGCTGAGCGAAACTCGGCTGGTGGCGGGGTTGAAGCAGGCCGCGGCGCTGGACCGAATGATCAAGGGTCTGGCACGCGGCGACGTGTGGGACGAGCTAATGCAATTGGGGCTGGGGATAGCCCGGACTTGAATCGGAAAAGGGTGTGAACATGGACATCAAAGCTTACATGCAAACTGTCGGTCAGCAGGCGCGCGCGGCTTCCCGCCTGATGGCGAAGGCCGACACCAATGCCAAGAACAAGGCGCTGACGTCGATGGCTGCGGCGATCCAGCGCGATGCCGCCAAGCTGATTGAGGCGAATGCCAAGGACCTGGCCGAAGCTCGCGAGGCCGGCCTGGAAGAAGCGTTGCTCGACCGCCTGGCCCTGACCGAAAAAGGCGTTGCCGGCATGGCGGAGGGGCTGTTGCAGATTGCCGCCTTGCCCGATCCGGTGGGGGAAATCACTGGCCTCAACTACCGTCCTTCCGGTATCCAGGTGGGCAAGATGCGCGTTCCACTGGGCGTGATCGGGATCATCTACGAGGCCCGCCCCAACGTCACGGCGGATGCCGCCGGGCTGTGCCTGAAATCCGGTAATGCGGCGATCCTGCGCGGCGGTTCGGAAGCAATTCACTCCAACCAGGCGATCGCCGCCTGTGTGCGCGAAGGGCTGGCAGCTGCCGGTTTGCCGCCGACGGCGGTGCAGGTGATAGAAACTACCGATCGCGCCGCAGTGGGCGAGTTGATCACCATGAAGGAATTCGTCGACGTGATCGTGCCGCGCGGCGGCAAGGGGTTGATTGAGCGCCTGATCGCCGAGGCGCGCATCCCGGTGATCAAGCACCTGCATGGCGTTTGCCATGTCTATATCGACGACAAGGCGGATTTGGACAAGGCGATCCGGATCGCCGACAACGCCAAGACCAGCCGCTACGGCACCTGCAACACGATGGAAACCCTGCTGGTGGCGGAAGGTGTGGCAGTGACGGTGCTGCCACCGCTGTGCAAGATCTATCTGGACAAGGGCGTGGAGCTGCGCGGCTGTCCGGCTTCGCGCGCGATCATTCCGCAGATGAAGGAAGCCACCGAGGAAGACTGGCACACTGAATACCTCGCTCCTATCCTTTCGGTGCGGGTGGTGAAGGACATCGATGAGGCGATCGAGCACATCAACACCTACAGCTCGCAGCACACCGAGTCTATCGTTACCGAGGACTACAGCCGGGCGCGCCGTTTCCTGCGCGAAGTGGATTCCAGCTCGGTGATGGTAAACGCCTCGACCCGTTTCGCTGACGGTTTCGAATACGGGCTGGGAGCGGAAATCGGCATCTCCACCGACAAGATACATGCACGCGGCCCGGTCGGGCTGGAAGGCTTGACCAGCCAGAAATTCATCGTTCTGGGTGATGGCCACGTTCGTGGCTAGTTAACAGATTTTTACTAAGGAGGGCGGTATGACGATCAACATTCCAGAAACTCCAGCCGGATATGACCAAACCCGGATTATCGAACGACCGGATGGTTTTTACTGGCAGGACAAGGAAACCGACAAAGTGTTCGGGCCATTCCCGACGCTACTGGATGCGGTGCAGGACATGGAATATAGCGCCGACTCCGATTACGAGCCCGGCGAATCGCTGGCGGAAGTGGAGGCGGAAATCGGTATTGCGGACTGGAATGACCCCGACACCGGCCTGCCAGCTGAGGAAACTCATCACCTTGAAGATCACTGATAGGTGAGGGGTGAGAAAGTGAGGGGTGAGGCAGACAGTCAAAAACGGTGCTGCGGAGGGGGGTTGTCTTTCCGCCTCTCTCCTCACCCCTTACGCCTCACCAGATGACATTCCCTATCGGCATACTTGGCGGCACGTTCGACCCCCTGCATTTTGGCCATCTGCGGCTGGCGCAGGAGCTGGCGGAAGGACTGGCTCTGAGCGAGGTTCGCTTCATTCCGGCGGGGCTGCCTCCACATCGCGCCCAGCCCTTTGCCTCGCCGCAACAACGGCTGGAAATGGCGCGTCTGGGCATTGCAGGCAACCCGTTATTCTCGCTCGACGAGCGGGAAGTCTTCAAGCCAACCCCATGCTTTACGGTGGAAACCCTGTTGGAGTTGCGCCGGGAGCTGGGCGCGATGCAGTCGCTGTGCCTGTTCATGGGCGCGGACGCTTTCCTCGGCCTGGCTGCCTGGCATCGCTGGCGCGAACTGTTCGATCTGGCCCATATCGTGGTGGCACAACGTCCGGGTGTGGACGGCATAACCCGGGCCGCCGCAACCCTGCCTGCCGAGTTGCTGAATGAACTCAACCGGCGCCTGACCCATGAGCCGGAAGCCTTGCGTGATGAGCTCTCTGGCGCAATTCTGGTTCATCCGGTCACGGCGCTCGATATTTCCGCCACACAAATTCGCAGCGAGCTCACCGCCGGCCACAGTCCGCGTTATTTGCTCCCCGACGCGGTTCTCGATTATATTCAGACAAACGGACTTTATAAGGACATTAATGGAACCTGAAGCGATGAAACAAGCGGTAATTTCCGCGCTGGAGGACATCAAGGCGCGCGATATCGCGGTAATGGATGTACGCAAGCTCACCAGCATGACCGATTTCATGATCGTAGCCAGCGCCGATTCCAACCGTCAGACCCGGGCCCTGGCCGATAACGTTCAGAAAAAGCTCAAGGAAGCCGGTGCGCATGTGCAGGGCGTGGAGGGATTGGAAACCGGCGAGTGGGTATTGGTCGACCTCGGGTCGGTGATCGTTCACATCATGCAGCCCACGATACGGGAATATTACAATCTCGAGCAATTGTGGGGTGGGCCGCCGATGAGCAAGAAACCGAAATTGGCGGAACCCACAGCTCATCCGTGAAACTGTTGATTATGGCGGTTGGCCACAAGATGCCCGCCTGGGTGAATGAAGGTTTCGGGGAGTACACCAAGCGCATGCCGCGCGAGTCCCGTATCGAACTGGCCGAGATCAAACCGGAAAAGCGGGCTGGGGGAAAAACCCGGGAACAGGTTCACGAGGCAGAACGGAGCCGCATCGAGGCCGCCCTGCCTGCCGATTGCGTGCGAGTCGTGCTGGATGAGCATGGCAAGGACTGGAGCACCCTGGAGCTTGCCGATGAGTTGAAAGACTGGATGCGTGGCGGGCGCGATGTGGCTTTCGTCATCGGAGGTGCGGATGGCTTGCATCCGGAGGTGAAGCGCCAAGCCAGCCGGCTCTGGTCCCTGTCCCGCTTGACGCTGCCCCATGGTCTGGTACGGGTAGTTCTGGCAGAACAGCTGTATCGCGCCGTGACCGTAATCCAGAATCACCCCTATCATCGGGAGTAATGGTTTGATTTTAGACAAAAAAATTTACTTGGCATCGCGTTCGCCACGCCGGCGAGAGTTGCTCGCGCAAATCGGCGTCGGTTTCGAATTGTTGCTGCTTCGGGATGACCCGTCGCGTGGCAACGATTTGGACGAGAGCCCCTTGCCCGGCGAGAACCCGCATGATTACGTGCTGCGGGTCAGCCACGCCAAGGCCGAGGCCGGTTGGCAGCGCGTGCAGCAGCGCAGGCTGCCGCATTTTCCCGTGCTGGCGGCAGATACTGCGGTGGTGTTGAACGACAGGATCATGGGCAAACCCGCGAACCGGGACGAGGCCATGGAGATGTTGCTGGCGTTGTCGGGAAAAAGACATGAAGTACTCACTGCCGTGGCGGTGGCGAATGCAGGGAGAATCGAGCAAAAACTGTCAGCCACTATCGTACAATTCGGCAAACTGACCGATCATGCCGTTCGTCGTTATGCCATGACCGGTGAATCGCTCGACAAGGCTGGGGCTTACGCGATTCAGGGACATGCGGCGGCGTTCATCGAGAAAATCGAGGGCAGTTACTCCGGCGTGATGGGGCTGCCGCTATACGAAACGACAGAGCTGCTGGCAGGGTTCGGCATTGAAGTTTTGTAAATCTGAAAGCAGTACAAATGGCGGAGGTCGCGGAGGAAACAGGGTAAGCAGAGATGAGCGGTTTTATCGCCCAACTCGAAAAAGCGATAAACTTAAGCCGAATGTCCCTGCTGGTGAGCGTGCAATGGCGTGCCCTTTTCTGAATTCCTTCGCACCCTCTGCGGTTCCATGAGTTTTTCCAAGAAAAAATATGAGTGAAGAAATTTTAATCAATGTCACCCCGCAGGAAACCCGGGTGGCAGTCATGCAACAGGGTGTGGTGCAGGAAATCCATATCGAGCGCATGAGCAGTCGCGGTCTTGTCGGCAACATCTACGTTGGCCGGGTGTGCCGAGTACTGCCGGGGATGCAGTCCGCATTCGTCGAAATCGGTCTGGATCGCGCCGCTTTTCTGCATGTGGCGGACATCTGGCAGGAGCGCCAGGATGTGGAAACCCGGCTGATTGAGAGGATATTGCACGAGGGACAGACCCTGCTAGTGCAAGTGATCAAGGATCCCATCAGCACCAAGGGCGCACGCCTTTCCACCCAGATCAGCATCGCCGGACGCTTCCTGGTGTTTTTGCCGCAGGAGACGCACATCGGCATCTCCCAGCGCATCGAGGACGAAGCCGAGCGTGAACTGCTGCGCGAAAAGTTGCAGCATCTATTGCAACCCGACGCAGGCGGTGGTTTCATCATCCGCACTATGGCGGAAGCGGCCTCCGGCAGCGAGCTTGAGGCCGATGTCGAGTACCTGCGCAAGCAGTGGCGCGATATCAACGACAAAGCCAAGAGCGCCAAGCCGACCACTATGCTCTACCATGACCTGAATCTTTCTCTGCGGGTGCTACGCGATTTCGTCAATGAAGAAACCATCCGAATTCGGGTGGATTCGCGTGAGACCTTCCAGAAAATGCAGGGTTTCGCCCTCGAGTACACCAGTAACGTCGTCGGCCTGCTCGAACATTATGCCGGTGAGCGACCGCTGTTCGATCTGCATGGCGTGGAAAACGAGATCGAGAAAGCGCTGGCGCGGCGCGTCGACCTGAAGTCGGGCGGCTACCTGATTATCGACCAGACCGAGGCATTGACCACGGTGGACGTGAACACCGGCGGCTTCGTCGGCGGACGTAATTTCGACGACACAATTTTCAAAACCAACCTCGAAGCGGCGCAGGCGATCGCCCGGCAGTTGCGGCTAAGAAACCTCGGCGGCATCATCATCGTGGATTTTATCGATATGGACAACGAGGAGCACAAGACCGCCGTCCTTGCCGAGTTCAAGAAGACGTTGGCGAAAGACCGTACGCGCATGACAGTAAACGGTTTCTCAGCGCTTGGCCTGGTGGAGATGACGCGCAAACGCACCCGCGAGAGCCTGGCCCACATCCTGTGCGAGCCCTGCTCCACCTGTCAGGGGCGAGGTGTTCTGAAGACGGCGCAGACAGTGTGCTACGACATTCTGCGCGAGCTAGTGCGTGAGGCGCGCCAGTTCAGTTCGCGCGAGTTTCGCATACTCGCTTCCCAGCAGGTGATCGACTTGTTTCTCGACGAGGAATCACAAAGCCTGGCGCAGTTGGGAGATTTTATCGGCAAGCCGATTTATCTTCAGGTGGAAAGTCAGTACAGCCAAGAGCAGTACGATATTGTGTTGATGTAGGGGAACCCCCCCACTTCCATCTTGCCAGATGAATATCTAATATGAACTGACACACCTCAATCTGTGCTGCCAAAATTAAAGTTTGTTAATTCTGTTGAAATTCCCTCGATTATTTATTGCAAAACGCTGTTCTGTCTGATATTTTTATAGTAACCAAAAAAGGTAAACCCATCGAAAGGTGGGGGCGCAAAGTTTCCGGTCTAAGGGGCGAAAGCTCTACGATAGCGGGATTGCTGGGTGAGCCAGACTGGCGCTTTCTGTCAGCCAGTCGTCGTTCCTTTTCGCCTGCATTCTCTATTCCCTGGACCTGTTTTTCGGCACAACCGTTGCGCTCCGCTAACCAGGAGAACCATTATGAGCACTAGCTCGTACAAAAATGTCGTGGATATGAGCAAGTTCGATAAGCTGCGTGCCGTATCCGGAGCCTCCGGCGTGCCTCTGCTCAATGATTGCCGAGACATGGCCGCCGCACAGCTGGCGCAATTTGCTGCTGCCATGCTGGACAAGGCTGTGAACGAGTTGTTCGAGCAGGCCGAAAAATCCCTCGGCGGTGAAATGCGCAATCTCTACATGGACGGGATGGCGCTCGCGCGCGACGAAAAAGAAGCCATTACAACCGGGTTCAAACGACAATTTATCCAGGGTTTCAACAAGCACATCAGGAAAGGAAAATACGCGCAGCCCTCCAGCGCATCATCATTCAACCTCGCCGAGATGGAGCTTAGCCTGATCGACCTGGATGCTCTGGAAGAATCCCTGGCCTTGGCCAATATTACAAATAACATTCATGGTACCTGTGCCGAGGAACTGTTCGGTATCGAAAAACGTCTGGGCACGCTGTTGCATGTGCATGAGCTGGATTCCGCCGACAACCCGATTGGCCCGGAGGCAATCGGTTCCAGCTTCATGGAAGCGCTCAAGGAGCTGGACAGCAGCGTGAAGGTCAAGCTGCTGCTGGTCATGATGTTCAACAAGTACATGCCGGATCAGATCAAAAATATGTACCAGGACATCAACCAGCATTTGGTGGAAAAGGGCGTGCTGCCCAAAATTCGGGTTGGCATGAAGAAGCACGGTGGTTCTGCTGCCCGCCAGCCTGAATTCCACGCCGCTGGTGCAACGGGTTCCGAGCCAACGGCGAATGGACCGGATTTATTTGCAACCTTGCAACAGCTCGTCTCACTTGGCAATTCGGGTATGGCGGGAATGGGCGTGCCACAACAAGCCGGTCAGCCTGGAGCCATCGGAGGCACAATGCCTTCGGACGGCGCTGCTGTACAAAGCGCAGGAGTAATGAGTACGCTGACCAAGTTGCAACAGGGTCAGTTTGAAGGGGTATTGGGTGAAGGTGTCATGCTCAATCCTGCACTGCTGGCTAATGGCCGTACGAATGTTCTACGTGAAATAAAATCAAGCGGTATGGCCAGCGTCATGGGGCACGTCGATGCTATGACGCTGGATATTGTCGCCATGCTGTTCGACTATATTCTGGATGACCGTAATATTCCGGATGCCATGAAGGCGTTAATCGGCAGGCTGCAAATACCAGTTCTTAAAGTGGCCATGCTGGATAAAACGTTTTTCTCAAAAAAAGCGCATCCAGCCCGCAAGTTCCTAGATACGCTGGCAGATGCTGCGATTGGCTGGGATGAGGAAGAAGGTCATCAGGGAGGCTTGTACAAGAAGGTGGATCATCTGGTACAGCGCATCCTGAACGAGTTTGAAGATAAGGTCGGTGTATTCGCCGATATGCAGGAAGAACTGGAAAGCTATCTTGCAGCGGAGAAAGAGCGTGCTGACGAACTGACTGGGCGCAGTGCTCAGGTAGTGCAGACCCGTGAGCAGGAAGAGATCGCCAGGATTATGGCGCACGACGAAGTGAAACGTCGCATCGAATCGCGCAAACTGCCACAGATTATTCGTGAATTCCTGTCCCACCAGTGGGCGTCCATGCTCAGCTTAACCTATCAGAAATCTGGCGAAGACAGCCAGGCATGGAACGAAGCGCTGGAAACAATGGATCAACTGATATGGAGCGTGGTCGCCAAGGAAGTGCCGGATGACCGCAAAAAGCTGGTTGGCCTGCTGCCTAATTTGCTGAAACGCTTACAGCAGGGTATGGCCGCTATTGACGTGACGGGTGACGAACGCGACCAATTCTTCGCCAAGCTCATCCGCTGTCATGCGGATGCGGTGAAATCTGGCTTGCGCGCTGAAGATGAAGAAGCATGGCAAGACACGGACATAGAGAATCTTGCGGAAGAGACAGAGGTTGTGGCCGAAGCGCCGACGGATTTTGAAGAAATCACCCCGTCGCCTGAAGCCCCTGCGCCGGATTTGGCGCTTATTCAGCAGATTTCTGAGGAACCTGTTCCTGCAGACTTTGATCTGGAGGAAGTGCCAATCAGCGATGTACCGTGGCAGGCTAATGAACTTCAAAATGATGACTCTGGTGCGTTAGTGGCAAAACTCAAGCGCGGTACATGGATTGAGTTCGTCCAGGCGGATGGCACCACCTCGCGCAGCAAGCTGGCGTGGGTGAGTCCGCTCAAGGGTCTGTACCTGTTTACCAACCGTCTTGGCTCCAGAGCGCTTTCGATTACGCCTTCCCGCCTCACGGAGAAATTCCGCAGCGGGCAGGCACAAATCATCAACGATGAAGCATTGATCGACCGTGCAGTCAGCGACATGATGGGACGTCTCCAGCAAGTGGCCTGATTTGGCCGTGGAAAACCTTTCCCACGAACATTTACAAAGTATGCGGGTTATTGCATGCTAGTGTCCTGTTGCTGGATGTTATGCGAAGAGCCTATATGCTAGAGAAATACCTCAGACTGATCACCGGTGGTCGCGATAGATCGTTCACCCCTCCCCCCGGTGGAATCGAAACCTTGCTGGATAACCCGGAACACGAGACCCGCGCAGGTGCAAAAGCCACGTTACAGCGCTTTCTCGGTCGCCAGCCGATCCTGGATGATGCATCCCGGATTGTTGGATACGAGCTGAAGATAAGAAGCGGTGTGTTGTCCCCGGAAGAGTTAACTGAAGGCGCACGACAACAGGCGCAGAATGAAATGCTGGTGATCGGCGTCATCGACCTCGCTTTCCAGAAGGCGTTGGGCGCCAAGCTGACCTTCATCAGTCTGTCTCCCTCCATGCTGGACAACCCCCTGCTGAATGAGCTGCCGGCAAAAAATATCGTCGTCGCTATTTGCCCTGAAAAAACCGATATTCAAGAACTGGTTGAGCGATGCCGCGAACTCACTGCCCGTGGCATCCAGATTGCACTGGAAGATTTCGAATACCGCCCGGAACTGAATCCGCTGCTAGAACTTTGCCGTTACGTCAGGATTAACACACGTCAATACGATGCGCTGCAATTGAGTGAGCAGGCTGTCGCACTGCTTAAAATGCATGGGCCCACCCTGATTGCCACTCAAGTAGAAACGGAAGAAGCATTCGAGGCTTACCGTAAGCTTTCTTTTAACCTGTTTCAGGGTTACTACTTTACCTGCCTGCAGCCCGCTGCGCCGCACCGCATGGACAGTAATCGCATTCGCGTAATGGAACTGCTCAACCTGGTCATCAACCGTGCCGATATTCACGCGCTGGAAGAAAAGGTCAAACTGGATGCGGCCTTGACCTACCGTTTGCTGAATTACATTAATTCACCGGCAAACGGCATGCAGAAACAAATCCAGTCGATTGGGCATGCCATCACGCTCATCGGCTACGATCAGTTGTACCGTTGGCTCACCCTGCTGATGTTTTCCAGCGGGAAAGCGGATGAACGCAGCCGCTCACTACTCAAAAACGCACTGGTGCGCGGGCGTTTCTGCGAGTCGCTCGGCAAAACCAGGCTGCGGCCAGCCGAACTCGGCGGCTTGTTTATCGTCGGCATTTTTTCGTTGCTGGATGCCCTGCTCAATATACCCATGGGGGATGCGCTCGCCCGCCTGAACCTGCCGAAACCGGTTGTCGACGCCTTGATCCGGCGCGAGGGTCTGTATGCGCCATATCTGCAACTGGCCATTGCCTGCGAAAATTTCGATCAGGACACCATCTCTCGCTATTCCACCGATTGCGGCCTTGATGCAGATGCGGTTAACGTGGCGCATGTGAATGCATTGATCTGGTCTGAGCAGATCGAAGTGTAGAAGCAATTGTAGCAACCCAATAACTGCCGCCGTTTTTTTCGGGAAAATCGGGTGGTTGTATAAAGATTGGCCCTCATGGCCTCAGACAAACTAATCCTTCCACGGATTTACCACCACCAAACCCGGGACCTCAAAATCCTTATCGTTGCATGTGACTATCCGCAAGTCGTGATGCAGGGCGGTGGCCGTCAGCAGGCTATCGGCAGAGGGAAGGGGGCGAGTGGTTTCGGACTGCAGGCGGCCCCACCGGTCGGCGATGGCGGCGTTTACAGGTAATAGATGATCGCCGAACCAGGCAGGCAAGTCGTTTTCCAGCCACAGACGCAGTTTTTCCCGGCGGTTTGCATCCGGCATCTTCTCCACTCTTTTACGCAATTCCCCCAAGGTCAGGACGCTCAAGTACAGGGCAGAATCCGGTATGGTATTAAACCATTCCACCACTCGTGGATCGGGCTTGGCTCGGGCGAGTTCGAAAATGACGTTGGTGTCGATGAGGTAGCTCATCGTCCAACCTCGCGGGTGAGGGCGGTGTCCGGCTCCCATTCGAGTTCAACGCCGTGCAGGGGGGAGTCGCGCAGAAAGGCGGTGAAGGAAGGCTTGGGTCGGGTTAGCATCTCATAATCGGCATGAGAAAGGATCATCGCCGCCGGGCGCCCCCGCAGGGAGATGTCCTGCGGCCCTTCGTTAATCGCTTTCTGAATTACCTCGCTCAAGCGGGCTTTCGCTTCTTGCAGTTGCCATGCCTGCATGGCAGGTCTCCTATACTAACTAGTCAGACTAGTCAGTATAGATCTATTGGGCCGGTTTCTCAAATGGGAATGTTTGCGTGAGCGCCATTATTCGCTCGACCGCTGCTTCCTGTTGGTGCAGCCGAGAGAGTGCGATTTCCGTTTCTTCCTTCCGTGCCTCCAGGGTAGTGATCTGGTCACGGATCATGCTGACGTCTTCTTCGCATTTCTCCAGGGCGACTTTTTTTACCTGGATTTGCTCCTGAATCGGGATGGACAGCTCTCTTAGCCACCAGTCGGTTTCTGTTTTTAACTGCGTGAACAGATCGCGCAGTGGCACCACCACTTCCATGCCGAATTTCTTTGCCAGGCTGGCTTTGTCTGTCATCAGGTTGATCGGGCGGCGGCAGAATTCAGCAGTTTTTTCACCGAGTTGCTCTAAGTCCTGACGGTAATTTTCCAGGCTGGAAAGTTGGGGAGGGCCAAGTGTAAAACCGGGCAGTTGATTGAATCGGGTGTATACGGCTTCGACCACACTCATGATTTGACGATTTTGGCGCTCGAAACCTTCAAACAAGGTAGAAGCCTCCCTTATAAGTGAATGCATTGCCTGGGTAAGTGCACTTGTGGTGGGACTTTTAAGCATTTCATTCAGATTTTTTGCTACCAGTCGTTCGACCTGTATGCTGTCGAGGTGGGTGAGAAGTATGCCACCTTGCCTCGCAATGAGTTTGCGCGCGATGTCGAAGCTATTCCATGCCTCCTGGCTCAGGTACTGGTCTGCCCGCAGACTTTGCTCCAGTTGATCTGCGACCTCACGGTTTTTGCTGATCAGGCTGGTCAATGTGTTTTGTTCGTGATGCAGTTCGGCATACCGGCGCTGCACGCCTGCGTGGACGGTTTCCGTAATCAGGCTCATTTGAGCAAAATTAGTGGCATCAGGCAGAGTGGTTTTCAGGATATCCAGCAGTTCATGGGCGCGCCGCAGCAACTGCGGGTCGAGCAGCTCGGGCGTATCCGGCAAGGACAGGCAGGCTTCCAGCGCGCTAGCCAGCTCAATGTATGGCAGCAAGGTGTCAGTCATGGGGTGTTCAACCCAGGCAACAATAATTCCGGCGCAAGAGACGAACCCAGGATTTCCACTACCTTGCGGCGCGCATGTTCGCCGTGCTTCAGGCTAATCCGGCTGGCCGGAACCTTGAATGCCTTGCGCAAAAAATCCAGCAGCCTGGTGTTGGCCTGCCCTTCCACGGCAGCGGCAGCGACCCTGATTTTTAACGCATCGCCGTGTAACCCGATCACTTCGGTACGCTTGGCTCCGGGTTGCACGTGCACGGTGAGAGTGAGGCGGTCTTCCCTGAGCTGATACCAGTCAGCCATATATCAGGCAAGTTGCATGGCGAGGCTTTCCAGCCAAGCTACAGGCACCATCAGTAGAAGTTCGCAGATGATGAACAGCAGTAGTGGAGAAAGATCGACATTGGCAAAAAGCGGGACTACCTTGCGTAGCGGCAGGAGGAACGGATCGGTCAGCCGACTTAGAACCGGTGCCAGGGGCGTGTGCGGGTTGGTCCAGGACAGAATTGCCTGGATGAAGACCGCGCCAAGCAAAATATAGATGCTTATTTTCAGCAGCTTGATCACTGCCAGGAAGGCGATGGCTAGAAAAACGGAAGGTCCGGCCTTAAGCAGGAACAGGCCACCCAGCCAGAACACAACGAGCAGAATGACGTATTCCACCAGCCACGCCAGCACCAGGGAAGCCAGATCCAGCCCGAACAGGCCGGGAATGAACCGACGCAGCGGTTTCACGGCAAAATCGGTGAGCGCCGCAATGAACTGCGAGACCGGATTGCGGAATGGTGCGCGGGCCCATTGCAGGTAGAAGCGCAGCAGCGTAGCCAGCACAAACAGGCCTAGCAGGGTCTCGATCAGGAACTGGAAGGCTTGGTTTAGCATGGTCAAATTGTCCCTCTGGAACCCATTTTACCCAATTCTTCCCCCAACTCGCGAGAGCGCAGGCTGGCAGCCTGCGCGGCTTGGCCGATGATCTGCCTGATGCCGGCATTCTCCATCACAAGAATGGCGCGCTCGGTGGTGCCGCCCTTGGAAGTGACGCGGGCTCGCAGGGTGGCGGCATCCTCGGTACTTTGACTGGCAAGCTTGGCGGCACCGAGGAAGGTTTCCAGGCTGAGGGTGCGCGCTTGATCCGGGGTGAAGCCCAGTTCTGCAGCGGCTTCCTGCAATGCTTCGATGAAAAGGAAGACATAGGCTGGTCCGCTGCCGGAAATGGCGGTGACGGCGTCAATTTGCGCTTCCTTCTCTAGCCACAGTGTCGTACCCACTGCACCAAGTATGATTTCGGCCTGGCGACGTTGGTCTCTGGCACGCCGGGCATAGCGTAGAGGCCGGTCACCCCCGCCAGCACCATCGCCGGCGTATTCGGCATGGCGCGAACGATTACAGTATGGTCGCCCAGCCATAGAGAGAGATCGGCGCTACGCACCCCCGCGGCGATGGAAATGACCAGCTTGCCGTCGAGCAGGCCGTGCAGTTGCGTAGCAACACTGCACAGTTGCTGCGGCTTCACTGCCAGCACAATGACGTCGGAGGCAACGGATGCTGCGCTGATTTCCTCGTGGGTGGCGATGCCAAATTTTTCACTCAGTTGGGCGCGGCTTTCCGCGGAGATTTCAACCACGCTGATGGCTGCAGGATCGAAGCCCTTTTGCAGCAGGCCGGTAATGAGTGCTCCGGCCATGTTGCCGCCGCCGATAAAAGTGATGTTCATGATTAATCCTAAAAACAGCAATCGCTAACCGCAGAGGCGCTGAGACGCCGAGAAAAACAATGCGGGTAGAAACCATGCCGTTCTCCGCGTCTCAGCGCCTCTGCGGTGAATGTTTAAAGCTTTTCCCGTTCCCCGAAGATTGCCGACCCCACCCGCACGATCGTTGCACCCTCGGCTATTGCCGCTTCCAGATCGTCCGACATGCCCATCGACAAGGTGTCGAGTTGAAAGCCTTGAGCATTGAGCTGCTCAAGTAGCTGGCGCAGGCGGGCGAAAGCAAGGCGCTGATCCACCGGGTTGTCGGATGGCTCGGGAATCGCCATCAGTCCGCGCAATTTCAGGCGCGGCAAGGCCTGTACATAGCGTGCCAGGGACAACAAATCTTCCGGCGTAACGCCGCTTTTGCTGGATTCTCCGCTGACGTTGACCTGCAGGCACACCTGCAGGTCGGGCAGATTGGATGGCCGGCCTGCAGACAGCCGGTCGGCAATCCTGGCCCGATCCAGGCTGTGTACCCAGGCAAAATTTTCGGCAATCGGGCGTGTTTTGTTGCTCTGGATCGGGCCGATAAAATGCCATTTCAGCGGCAAATCGCTGAGCGCTTCAACTTTATCCATGGCCTCCTGAACGTAGCTTTCGCCGAAGGCGCGCTGTCCGGCCGTGTAGGCTAGGCGCACCGCGGAGGCGGGAAAGGTTTTGCTGACCGCCAGCAGCTGGATGCCCGCAACGGGCCGCCCAGCCTCTGTGGCAGCCTGTGAAATGCGCAGCCGCACTGCTTGCAATGCGTTTGATAGTGTTGTCATAATGGGGGGACGCGTTTGTGCATAAGGGAAATTATAATGGAAATCTCGGATTTGCTTGCCTTTTCGGTAAAAAACAAGGCCTCCGACCTGCACCTGTCATCCGGCTTGCCGCCAATGATCCGGGTGCATGGCGACGTACGCCGCATCAACGTGCCGGTGCTGGAGCACAAGGATGTTCACGGCATGGTGTACGACATCATGAACGATGGTCAGCGCAAATTCTACGAGGAAAATCTGGAGGTCGACTTCTCTTTCGAGATTCCCAATCTGGCGCGCTTTCGCGTCAACGCTTTTGTCCAGAACCGCGGCGCTGCTGCGGTGTTTCGTACCATTCCATCGAAAGTGCTGAGCCTGGAAGAGCTGAAATGTCCGGGGATTTTCAAGGAAATTTCCGAGCAGCCGCGCGGTATCGTGCTGGTGACCGGACCGACCGGATCGGGTAAATCCACCACCTTGGCAGCGATGGTCAATCACATCAACGAAAAGGATTTCGGCCATATCCTGACAGTGGAAGATCCGATTGAGTTCGTGCATGAGAGCAAAAAGTGCCTGATCAACCAGCGCGAGGTCGGGCCGCATACGCTGTCCTTCAACAACGCCCTGCGCTCAGCCTTGCGTGAGGATCCGGACGTGATTCTGGTGGGCGAGTTGCGTGATCTGGAAACCATCCGCCTGGCGCTGACTGCAGCGGAAACCGGCCATTTGGTGTTCGGTACCCTGCACACCAGTTCCGCCGCCAAGACCATCGACCGGATCGTGGACGTGTTTCCGGCCGCGGAAAAGGATATGGTGCGTTCGATGCTGTCGGAATCCCTGCGTGCGGTCATTTCGCAAACCCTGCTCAAGACCAAGGACGGTACCGGTCGGGTAGCGGCGCACGAGATCATGATCGGCACGCCCGCGATCCGCAACCTGATTCGTGAGGCCAAGATCGCTCAGATGTACTCGGCGATTCAGACCGGCGGAAATATCGGCATGCAGACGCTGGACCAGAATCTTACCGAACTGGTCAAACGCAACGTCGTGTCCTCGGCTGAAGCTCGTACCAAGGCCTCAAACAAAGACACCTTTCCAGGTTAAGGAAACGCACTATGGAACGCGATCAAGCAGTCAAATTCATGCACGACCTGTTGCGGTTGATGCTGTCGAAGAAGGCCTCGGATCTGTTTATCACCGCCGATTTCCCGCCTGCCATCAAGGTGGATGGCAAGATGACGCCGGTTTCCAATCAGAGGCTGACGCCGCAGCATACCAAGGAACTTGCGCGTTCAATCATGAACGACAAGCAGTCATCCGAGTTCGAGGCGAGCAAGGAGTGCAACTTCGCCATCAGTCCGGCGGATATCGGACGTTTCCGCGTCAGCGCCTTTATCCAGCAGGGGCGGATCGGCATGGTGCTGCGCACCATCACCACCGAGATCCCCAATTTCGAAGATCTGGGGTTGCCTGGCGTGCTCAAGGACGTGTCGATGACCAAGCGCGGCCTGGTGGTTTTTGTCGGCGGCACCGGTTCGGGGAAATCCACCTCCCTGGCTGCAATGATCGGCTACCGCAACCAGAACAGCTACGGCCACATCATCACCATCGAGGATCCGGTCGAATACGTGCATCCGCACCTCAACTGTATCCTGACCCAGCGCGAGGTCGGCGTGGATACCGATTCCTGGCATGCGGCGCTGAAAAACACCCTGCGCCAGGCGCCGGATGTGATCCTGATTGGTGAGATCCGCGACCGCGAAACCATGGAATATGCCATCGCCTTCGCTGAAACCGGTCACTTGTGCATGTCTACTCTGCATGCCAACAGCGCTAACCAGGCGCTCGACCGGATCATTAACTTCTTTCCCGAGGAACGGCGCCAGCAACTGCTGATGGACCTGTCCCTGAATCTCAAGGCGTTCGTGTCGCAGCGCCTCATCCCCAAGGTTGGCGGCAAAGGACGGGTGGCGGCGGTCGAGATCATGCTCAACTCGCCGCTGATTGCCGATCTGATCTTCAAGGGCGAGGTCCACGAGATCAAGGAGCTCATGGCCAGGTCCAACGAACTCGGTATGATCACTTTCGATCAGGCGTTGTTCAAGCTCTATGAGGCCGATCTGATCAACTACGAGGATGCGCTCAGAAACGCTGATTCTGTCAACGATCTGCGTCTCAAGATCAAGCTCCACGGCAAAGCTACCAAGGATGCCGACCTGATGAGCGGACTCGAACATCTGGATATCGTTTAGCAGCATGTAGCCCGGATTGCACTCCCCATCCGGGCTACAGTTGAAGGCCCCCTCATGGTTAACCTCGCCGGCTTGCTTGAACAGCACTGCGCTAACCCGCAAGTCATCCTTTACCGCCAGTATGCAGACAACACCTGGCGCGACTTTTCTGCTCATGAGGTGATGGCCCTGGCGGCTCGCTGGCAACAGTCCTTCCGTGCCGCAGATTATGAACCGGGCGACCGTATTGCGCTGTGCCTGAAGAATAGTGTCAACTGGGTGGCAATCGATCAGGCTGCGCTGGGTCTGGGCTTGGTGGTGGTGCCGCTGTATGCGGACGATAATCCGGAAAACCTGGCCTGGTGCCTGGCAGACTCCGGCGCGCGTTTGCTGGTGCTGGAAAATACCCGTCTGCTCGATGCCCTGATTCGGGCGATGCCCACCCTTCCCACCATCATCTGTTTGCACGGAGACGTGCCCGCCCCCGCCATCCCGGCCTGCCGCTGGTTGCCTGAAAATGGGAGCGCGTTTAAGGTGCAGGACCTGGACGAAAACTTGCTTGCCACTCTCGTTTACACTTCCGGCACCACCGGGCGGCCCAAGGGCGTGATGCTGTCCCATCGCAACATACTTAGCAACGTGGCGGCGGCGCTGGAAGTGGTCAGCCTGCATCCTGGCGATCTGTTGATTTCGGTGTTGCCGCTTTCCCATATGTTCGAGCGCACCTGTGGCTATTATGTGCCGCTCAAGGCCGGGGTGCCGGTGGCCTATGCCCGTTCCATCAACCAACTGGCGGAGGACCTGGCTTTCCTCAAACCGACGGTGATGGTTGCCGTGCCACGGGTATTTCAGCGCTTTCTCGCTCGGATCGAGCAGGCATTAACCGCTTCTCCACTCAAACGCGCGCTGTTTTCTCTCACGGTAGCGCTGGGCTGGCGTAAATTCGAGCGCCGCTCCGGCAAAGTGGAGCAGGCGTTGTTCCAGCTGTTGCAACCCCTGGTTGCCGGCCCGGTACTGAACCGGCTCGGCGGGCGCATGCGCCTGGCGGTGGTAGGCGGCGCGCCGCTGGAGTTACGCGTGGCGCAATCATTCATTGGCCTGGGGCTAAACATGCTCCAGGGTTACGGCCTGACCGAAGCATCGCCCATAGTGGCTGGCAACCGCGAGTATGACAATGACCCGATTACGGTAGGCGCACCCTTGCCGGGCGTGGAGGTCAGAGTCAATGACGTGGGTGAACTGCTGGTGCGCGGGCCCTCAGTGATGCTGGGCTACTGGCATAATCCGGAAGCCTCTGCGGAAGTGCTGGATGCGGATGGCTGGCTGAATACCGGTGATCTGGTGGAAATCCCGGCCGACAAAATCATTATCAAGGGCCGCACCAAGGATATTCTGGTGCTGTCCAATGGCGAGAAAGTGTCGCCCCAGGATGCGGAAATGGCGATTCTCGACGACCCTTTGTTCGAGCAGGTGATGCTGGTTGGTGAAGGGCGCGCCTATCTGGTGCTGCTGGCCGTGACCCAGGAAAGCGATGAAAGAACTTTGATCAAACACGCCAATGCCCGGCTCAAATCATTTTCACGCTGGGTGCGGGTGCGTCGGGTAATTGCCTTGCCGGAGCCGTGGACGCTGGCGGAAGGCCTGTTGACACCCACCCTCAAGGTCAAGCGCAATGCGGTGCACGAAAAGTATCGCGAGCGGATCGAGAGTGTTTACCGCAAGGGAATCAAAACGGTTTGACGACGACCAGGATCACCACGGCTACCAGTATCAGCACCGGAAATTCGTTGAACCAGCGGTAGAAAACATGGCCGTGTTGATTGCGGTCATCTCGGAAGTTCCTGAGCAGTTTGCCGCAATACACGTGGTAAACCAGCAACACCGTCACCAGCGCCAGCTTGGCGTGCAGCCAGCCGCCGGAAAAACCGAAGCCGAGCCACAGCCACAGGCCGAGCGTAACCGCCAGCATCGCGCTGGGCGTCATGATGCCGCGGTAGAGCTTGCGCTCCATGACCTTGAAACGTGCGATGCTGACGGCGTCTTCACTCATGGCGTGATAGACGAACAGTCTCGGCAGGTAGAACAGCGCGGCGAACCAGGTCACTACGGCGATGATGTGAAATGCTTTGATCCAGAGCATGTCGGGTTCCAATGTTAAAATCCGGAGCAACTATAACTTATCGGGAGTGTGGGTGAAAGCAGGCAACATGTGGGTGCGGGTCAAAAAATACCGGCCGGACTGGCTAACGCTGGTGCTGCTCGGGCTGATTGCCTATGTCTGGTTCCGTCCGCCGGCGTGGGTGTCGGACGAAAACCGTGCAGCTCCGGAGGTGGGAGTGGTGTTGCTGGACGGCCGGCAAACCAGTCTGGAACAGCTGCGCGGCAAGGTGGTGCTGGTCAATTTCTGGGCCACCTGGTGCCCTTATTGCCGCCACGAAATGCCCGACATGGAGCGGTTTTATCGCAATTACAAGGCACAGGGCTTCGAAATTCTGGCCCTGAGCCAGGATGACGCGCTGGAACCTGTGCGTCAGTTCATGGAGAAAGAGGGCTACCATTTTCCGGCGGCGATGGCGGAAGCACGGCATGCCGCTGCCTTCGGCGGGGTAAGCCGTCTGCCGACCTCTTTTCTGATCGACAAGCAGGGCCGCATTCGCAAGAAAATCAGCGGGCAGGTTCATTACGCCCGGCTGGAGGATCTGGTCACGCCCCTGCTGGCCGAGTAAGCCTTTAAGGACTCAGCGGATTCCCTCTGGACTACCCGGGTAGCGGGTTTTATGCCTCGATGCCCTGGCTGTGCAGGTATTCCTCGTAGTCGCCGGAGAAATGCTTGAAGCCGCCCTTGCCGTCGAGTTCCAGCACCTGGGTGGCGAGCGATGAGATCAACTGGCGGTCGTGACTGACGAAGATCAGCGTGCCCTTGAACTGCTCCAGCGCGAGGTTGAGGGATTCGATCGATTCCATGTCCATATGGTTGGTCGGTTCGTCCATCACCAGCACGTTGGGCCGCTCCAGGATCAACTTGCCGTAGAGCATGCGACCTTTTTCGCCGCCGGACAGCACTTTGACCGATTTCTTCGAGTCGTCGCCGGTAAACAGCAGTCGGCCGAGGGTGGCGCGGATGATCTGGTCGTCGTCGCTCTTGCGGCCCCAGCGCTCCATCCATTCGAACAGGGTCATGTCATCCTCGAAGTCGGAGTGATGATCCTGCGCGAAGTAGCCGATCTTGGCCTTATCCGGCCACTTGACGTTGCCCTGGTCGGGCTCGATCTCGCCCACCAGGGTTTTCAGCAGGGTGGATTTGCCGGCGCCGTTGGGGCCGATGATGGCGAGGCGCTGACCAGCGTCGAGAAGCAGGTTGAGGCCGTGGAACAGTACCTTGTCGTAACCTTTGGCGACATCCAGCAGTTCCACCGCCTGGCGGTGCAGTTTTTCCCGGTCGTCGGTTTCGAAACGGATGTAGGGGTTCTGCCGGCTGGAAGGCTTGACCTCGACCATGCCCGACTTGAGCTTGTCGACCTGCCTGGCGCGGCTGGTTGCCTGACGTGCCTTGGATGCGTTGGCGGAAAAGCGGGCGACGAAGGCCTGCAATTCGACCACCATTTCCTTTTTCTTGGCGTTATCGGAAAGCATCCGCTGACGCGCCTGCGTCGAGGCAATCATGTACTCGTCGTAGTTGCCGGGATAAATACGAATCTCACCAAAATCCAGGTCGGCCATGTGGGTGCACACGCTGTTGAGGAAGTGCCGGTCGTGGGAGATGATGACCATGGTGCTGGCGCGCGCGTTGATCATGTCCTCCAGCCAGCGGATGGTGTTGATATCGAGGTTGTTGGTGGGCTCGTCCAGCAGCAAAATATCGGGATCGGAAAACAGCGCCTGCGCCAGCAGCACGCGCAGCTTGAAGCCGGGGGCGACTTCCTTCATCGGGCCGGTGTGCATCTCGACCGGAATGCCGACGCCGATCAGCAGTTCGCCGGCACGCGATTCGGCGGTGTAGCCGTCTAGCTCGCCGAACTGGATTTCCAGTTCGGCGGCGCGCATGTAGTCATCTTCCGTCGCTTCCGGATTGGCGTAGATCGTGCTTTTTCCAGCTTGACTTGCCACAGTTCGGTGTTGCCCATCATCACCACGTCGAGCACCACGCTGTCCTCGTAGGCGAACTGATCCTGGCTCAGCTTGCCGAGGCGCTCGCCGGCGTCGATCGAAACGTTGCCCGCAGAGGGTTCCAGATCGCCACCGAGAATTTTCATGAAGGTCGACTTGCCGCAGCCGTTAGCGCCGATCAAACCATAGCGGTTGCCGTCGCCGAATTTGACCGAAACGTTTTCAAACAGGGGCTTCGCCCCGAATTGCATGGTGATGTTGAAGGTAGAGATCAATGTGGAGCTGCCCTGAAAATTTGCTGTAAAAACCAAGCATTATACCAAACTGCGTGCAAAATAAGCAGCCCTTTGTCGCAATGGCGCCTGCTCTACCAGTTGGGATCCTGACGAGTCTGGCCTTATCCGCTACAATCACTATCACCCCCGAACTTTTCATGGACAACCATGGTTCCCCATTTAACTACAGCGCTTACCGGACCTCTTCTCGAACTGGAGCAACACATCCTGGATGCGCAGCCACAGATCGAGCATTGGTTCCGCACCCAGTGGCAGGATCATGCCGCGCCGTTCTACGCCTCGGTGGACTTGCGTAATAGCGGCTTCAAGCTCGCCCCGGTGGATACCAACCTGTTCCCTGGCGGGTTTAATAACCTGAACCGCGACTTCACGCCGCTCTGCGTACAGGCGGCGATGTCGGCCGTGGAGAAGGTTTGTCCTGTGGCGCAGCGATTTCTGCTGATCCCGGAAAATCACACCCGTAATATCTATTACCTGCAGAACGTAGCGGCGCTCGCCTCCATACTGCGGCATGCCGGTTTGCAGGTGCGCATCGGCAGCCTGCTGCCGGAAATCACCGCGCCCACCACGCTCGATTTGCCGGATGGCTCGACCCTGACGCTGGAGCCGTTGAAGCGTGAGGGTGACCGTTTGAAGCTGGATGGCTTCGATCCCTGCGCGATACTGCTCAACAACGACCTTTCGGCGGGAATTCCCGACATTCTGAAAGACCTCGATCAGCCGGTGATTCCGCCGCTACATGCCGGTTGGTCGACGCGGCGGAAATCCGACCATTTCGGCAAGTATGACCGGGTTGCCGAGGAGTTCGCGCGCCTGCTGCATATCGACCCCTGGCTGATCAATCCGATGTTCGCCACCTGTGGCCAGATCAATTTCCAGGAGCGGCAAGGCGAGGAATGCCTGGCCGCCCATGTCGATGATCTGCTCAAGGATATCCGCGAAAAATATCAGGAATACGGCGTGAACGAAGATCCCTTTGTCATCGTCAAGGCCGATGCGGGCACTTACGGAATGGGCATCATGACAGTGAAGGACGCCTCCGAGGTGCGCGACCTGAACCGCAAGCAGCGCAATAAGATGGCAGTGGGCAAGGAGGGGATGGCGGTGACCGACGTCATCATCCAGGAAGGCGTATACACTTTTGAAAGTCTTGCCGACGCGGTCGCCGAGCCGGTGGTATACATGATGGATCATTTCGTGGTGGGCGGCTTCTACCGTGTCCACACCAGCCGCGGCAAGGATGAAAACTTGAATGCGCCGGGGATGCGCTTTGA
Source organism: Sulfuricella denitrificans skB26 (assembly GCF_000297055.2). Lineage (NCBI taxonomy): Bacteria > Pseudomonadati > Pseudomonadota > Betaproteobacteria > Nitrosomonadales > Sulfuricellaceae > Sulfuricella > Sulfuricella denitrificans. The sequence continues at coordinate 90,076 of NC_022357.1, forward strand.
ACCGCTGGCCTTCGAGACCGCGCTCACCCTGCCGGACTGTGCCGCCGCCCCTGATGCCGAGCCCAACCGCTTCTACGCCTATGGTGTGGTGGCCAGGCTGGCGTTGCTGGCCGCCGCGATGGAACTGGAAAACCTGGCGCCATGAAGCTGGCGATCATTCTCGACCCGCTGGAGTCCATTAAAACCTACAAGGATTCGACCTACGCCATGATGCGCGCAGCGCATGCGCGCGGCCACGAACTCTATGTCATGGAGCAGCATGAGATGGTGTTGCGTGAGGGTGCGGTGGCCGGCTTCGCACGCAAGCTTGATCTGGTGGATGATGCGTTGCGCTGGTATACGCTGGAAGAGGCGGCTTGGCACGCGCTCTCGGACTTTGACGTCACGCTGATGCGTAAGGATCCGCCTTTCGACATGGAATACATCTACAGCACCTATTTGCTGGAGCTGGCGGAGGGGCAAGGCGCACAGATTTTTAACCGTCCGGCGGCGATTCGTGACTTCAACGAAAAGCTTTCCACCGCAAAATTTCCCGAATTCATGCCGCCTACGCTGGTCACCAGGCAGGAAGCGCTGATTCGCGAGTTCATCGAACAGCACGGCGACATCATTCTCAAGCCGCTGGATGGGATGGGCGGCAGCTCGGTATTTCGTATCCCGCGCAATGATCCCAATCTGAACGTAATCATCGAAACCCTGACCCAACTGGGGGCCCGAACGGTGATGGCGCAGCGCTACATTCCGGAGATTTCCCAAGGAGACAAGCGCATCCTGCTGATCGATGGCGAGCCGGTACCTTATGCGCTCGCGCGTATTCCGAAAGAGGGTGAGACTCGCGGCAACCTCGCGGTCGGCGGCAAGGGCGTGGCGCAGTTGCTTTCGGAGCGGGACAGGGAAATTGCCGCCGCACTGGGGCCGAAACTCAAGGATGCCGGACTGTTCCTGGTTGGTCTCGACGTGATCGGCGACTGGCTTACCGAGATCAACGTCACCAGCCCGACCGGGATGCAGGAGATCGCCAGCCAGACCGGCTTCGATGTGGCGGGGATGTTTGTGGATGCGTTGGAGAAATGCGTGAGGGGTGAGGCGTGAGGCGTGAAACGTTAGGGTCGGCGAATTTCCGGGTTCTTCTCACCCCTCACCCCTCACCCCTCACCATTCTACTGACCACGTTTGTCCTGCTGTTTGCGCTCGCCGGCTGCGCCAAGGAAACCCCCGTCTACCACGAACAGAGCTTCGTCTTCGGCACCATGGTGGATGTGACGATTGCCGGCGAGGAGCCGGCGCGTGCCAGGGAACTGTCGAGCAAGGTGCTGGCGGACTTTGATTATCTGCATCGCACCCTGCATGCCTGGGAGCCGGGTGCGTTGTCGCGGATGAATGCGGTATTCGCGCAAAGCCCATCGAAGGTGGCGGTTGTGCCCGGCCTGGTTCCGATCATCCAGGATGCCACGCGCCTTTCGGAAATGTCGGGCGGCCTGTTCAACCCCGCCATCGGTAAGCTGATTAAACTCTGGGGGTTCCAGGGTGACGAATTCACGCCACAACAGCCTGATCCCAGGGAAATCAAGGCGCTGGTCCAGGCCAATCCGCGCATGACCGATATCGTGTTCGAAGGGATACTGTTCTACAGCAAGAACCCGGCGGTCCAACTCGACCTTGGCGGCTATGCCAAGGGCTATGCGCTCGATCTGGCAGCGGAATATCTGCGTACTCAAGGAGTGAAAGGCGCGCTGATCAATATTGGCGGCAATATCATCGCGATTGGCAGCCGCGGTGGTCAGCCCTGGCGCGTCGGCGTGCAACATCCGCGCAAGGCGGGAGCCATTGCTTCGCTGGAACTTCACGATGGTGAGGCAATCGGCACTTCGGGAGATTACCAGCGTTACTTCGAGTTCGATGGCAAACGCTACTGTCACATCATCGATCCGCGCACCGGCTACCCGGCGCAGGGCGTGCAGGCGGTTACCGTGCTGATTCCCAAGGGAAGCCATGCCGGAACATTGTCCGACGTGGCCTCCAAGCCGGCCTTTATCGCAGGTGTGAAGGGCTGGCGCACGGCGGCGCAAGCCATGGGAGCGGAGAGTGCTATGTTGATCGATGAACGCGGCGAAGTTTATCTGACAGCGGCGATGAATAAACGTCTGGAATTTCAGGAAAAGGGGCTGGTCTTTCATGAAGTTCCCTGATTCAGCGCATCGTCTTTGCGGTAAAATGGCGGTTTTGTGTTTGGTAGGAACCAGGGACTCTCAATGATCGGCATTCTAATTATCGCGCATGGCACTTTGGGCGACAGCTTGATTCACTGCGCCAGCCATGTCTTCGGCGGCCCCCAGCCGCAATTGCAAGAGTTTGGGGTGGCGGTTCAGGACGACCCCGGTCGGCTGTTGTCTCAGGTGCGGGAAATTGTCGAGGGACTAGACGATGGCAGCGGGGTGCTGGTGCTGACCGACATGTATGGTGCCACGCCGAGCAATATTGCCTGTCGTCTGGCCGAGCCTGGCCGGGTGGAATGTGTCGCCGGCGTCAATCTGCCGATGCTGGTGCGGGCGATCACTTACCGCAACGACCCGCTGGAAGCGGTGGCGGAGAAGGCGCTCTCCGGCGGTCGTGACGGTGTGGTTCACGTTACCAAGGAATGCTGAGATGTTACAGCAAGATATAGCGATCGTTAACAAGCTCGGCTTGCACGCGCGAGCCTCCGCCAAGCTGACCCAGATGGCAGGGCAGTTCAAAAGCGAAATCTGGATTACGCGTAATGAGCGCCGGGTTAACGCCAAGAGCATCATGGGCGTGATGATGCTGGCGGCAAACAAGGGCAGCACGATCCATCTCGAGATCGACGGTGCCGATGAAGATGCGGCGATGCAGGCCTTGGCAGCCTTGATCGCCGATCGTTTCGGCGAGGGGGAATAATGAAAATGGTCGTCAGCCATCGGTCGTCAGTCGTTAGCAGGAGCGAGGCACAATGAGTTTTGCCATGCATGGCGTCGGAGTGTCTGGCGGTATCGCCATCGGCTATGCCCATTTAATCTCCCATGCCGTTCTTGAAGTTCCGCTTTACGCACTGTCATTGGAACAAGTGCCGAATGAGATCGCCCGTTTCGAGGCGGCGATAACCGCCACCCGACTCGAACTGGAGGCGCTACGGGTGAATATACCCGCTGGTTCCCCGGCGGAATTCGACGCTTTTCTTGACCTGCATTTGCTGATTCTGGCGGACGGCACGCTATCCAAAGCGCCGATCGGTCTGATCCAGAACCAGCGTATCAACGCGGAATGGGCGCTGAAGCAGCAGATGGATGCCCTGCTCTCGCAGTTTGAGCAAATCGAGGACGACTACCTGCGCGAACGCAAGGCCGACGTGGTGCAAGTGGTAGAGCGCGTGCTCAAGGAACTGCTCGGCCATCCCGGTTCGGTTAGTCAGCCGGCAAGCACCGATGTGAGCCGGATCCTGGTGGCGCACGATCTTTCCCCCGCCGACATGATGCTGTTCAAGCAGCAGCGCTTCGCTGCGTTCATTACCGATGTCGGTGGTGTTACCTCGCACACCGCGATTGTTGCCCGCAGTTTGAATATCCCCTCGATCGTGGCGCTGCATCATGCGCGCCAGCTGATCCGCGAAAATGAACTGTTGATCGTGGATGGCCAGCAGGGCGTGGTGATCGTCAACCCGGACAAGCAGATCCTGGCCGAATACAAGCTGCGCCAGAGTCAGTGGGAAATCGAGAAGCAGAAGCTCAAGCGACTCAAGTCTACTGCCGCCACCACCCTGGACGGCACAGCGGTGGAACTGCACGCTAATATCGAATTGCCGCAGGATATTCCACAGGTAAAGGCGTCAGGCGCCACCGGTATCGGCCTGTTTCGCAGCGAATTCCTGTTCCTTAATCGCGACGATTTGCCGGACGAGGAGGAGCAATTTGCCGCCTACCGCAAGGTAGCGCAGGACATGAAGGGGCTGCCGGTGACCATCCGCACCCTGGACTTGGGCGCGGACAAGCAGCTCAGGTTCGCTGACCGTAGCGGCGATAACCCCGCCTTGGGACTGCGCGCCATCCGTCTATGTCTATCCGAGCCGCAGATGTTCCATACCCAGTTGCGGGCAATCCTGCGCGCCTCGCACTATGGCCGGATTCACCTGCTGATCCCGATGCTGTGTAGCTTGTCCGAGCTGCGCCAGACCTTGCACCTGATCGGCCACGCCAAGCAGGAGCTGGCGACGGAAGGGATACCTTTCGATGCCCGCATTCCGGTCGGCGGCATGATAGAAATCCCGGCGGCGGCGCTGTCGGTGCAGACCTTCGCCAAGCATCTCGATTTCCTGTCGATCGGCACCAACGACCTGATCCAGTACACCCTGGCGATTGACCGTACCGACGATACCGTGGCGCACCTCTACGATCCGCTTCATCCGGCAGTGCTGCAGCTCATCGCCATGACCATTGCCGCCGCCGATAAAGCCGGCATTCCGGTTTCGGTATGCGGCGAAATGGCGGGTGATCCCAGCTTCACTCGCCTGCTGCTCGGATTCGGGTTGCGCCAGTTCTCCATGCATCCGGCTCACGTGCTCACGGTCAAGCAGCAGATCCTCAAATCCGACCTGCCTCACATCACTGGCGTGGCGCAGAAAATTCTCAAGGCACAGGAGCCGGAGAAGCTGCCCCAGTTGCTGGCGCGTCTGAACGCCTGAGTGCCCGAAATCACGTTATAATTTCTGCCATGCACCCGCAACCCAACTCCGTCGGCATCGTTACGCCACAGACCGCGCACTTCGATACGCCGATCGCCCTGAAAAGCGGTGCGACGCTGGACAGCTACGACCTGGTTTATGAAACCTACGGCACGCTGAACGCGGACAAGTCCAACGCCATCCTGGTTTGCCACGCCCTGTCCGGCCATCACCATGTCGCCGGCTTCCATTCCGAACAGGAGAAGCGGCCGGGCTGGTGGGACAATATGATCGGTCCCGGCAAACCGGTGGACACCGAGAGTTTTTTTGTTATTGGCCTCAACAACCTGGGCGGCTGCCACGGCTCGACCGGCCCCTCCAGCCCTGATCCGAAAACCGGCAAGCCTTACGGCAAGACCTTCCCCTTCGTGACGGTGGAAGATTGGGTGGAAACCCAGGTAAGGCTGGCCGACCGGCTCGGCATCGAAGCTTTTGCCGTGGTGATGGGCGGCAGCCTGGGCGGGATGCAGGCGCTGTCGTGGACCATCCTGCATCCGCAGCGCGTGCGCCATGCCCTGGTGATCGCCTCGGCACCCGGGCTGACCGCGCAGAATATCGCCTTCAACGACGTGGCGCGTCAGGCCATTCTGACCGACCCGGATTTCCATGGCGGCGATTTCTACGCCCACGGCGTGGTGCCCAGGCGCGGCCTGCGCCTGGCGCGCATGCTCGGTCATATCACCTATCTGTCGGACGACGTGATGGGCGAGAAATTCGGCCGCATTCTCAAGAATGACGTATTCCAGTTCGGCTATGGCGTGGAGTTCGAGGTCGAATCCTACCTGCGCTATCAGGGCGACAAGTTCGCCGACAGCTTCGACGCCAACACCTATCTGCTGATGACCAAGGCGCTCGACTATTTCGATCCCACCCATCATCACCGTGTCGGGCTGAGTGCAGCGATGAGTCCGGCCCAGGCCGATTTTCTGGTGATCTCATTCACCAGCGACTGGCGTTTTGCGCCGGGCCGTTCGCGCGAAATCGTCAAGGCGCTGCTGGATAACGACCGCCGCGTCAGCTACGCGGAAATCACCGCGGCGCACGGTCACGATGCCTTCCTCATGCCTGACCCGCACTACCATGCTCTGGTAAGCGCTTATATGAAAAATGCGGCCAAAGGGTTGGGGATATGATCGCCAGAGCCGATTTCGCCGCCATCGCGCGATGGGTGGAGCCGAATGCCAAGGTGCTCGATCTGGGCTGCGGCGACGGCACCTTGCTGAAATACCTCAAGGAAGCTCGCAACGCCCACGGCTACGGCATCGAGATTGCCGACACCAACATCCTCGCCTGCGTCGAAAAAAACGTCAACGTGATCCAGATGGACCTGGAGGCAGGGTTGTCCGGATTCGAGCCGCAGTCATTCGATTTCGTCATTCTGTCGCAGACCCTGCAGGCGATGCGCAACATCGAACTGGTGGTGAAGGAAATCCTGCGTGTCGGTCGGCAGGGCATCGTCACCATACCCAATTTCGGCTACTGGCGGCGGCGTATCCAGATCATCGGCGGGCGCATGCCGGTGTCGAAGGATTTGCCCTACCAGTGGTATGACACGCCCAACATTCATCTTTGCACCTTTGTCGATTTCGAGGCGTTCTGCCGCGATCAGGGGGTGCGCATCCTTGAGCGCCATGTCATGTGCGATGGCGACGATGTAAGCTTGCTACCGAATCTGCTGGGAAATTTAGCGGTATATCGTTTCGAGAAGGCGTAGGGGCTAAATACTTTATCCGTAGAGGTGAAGCATTACTGGGTTTTCCCCCCGCGTCCTCTGCGGTGAAAAGACTGTCATCGAAAAACGAACACATCTGGGCTACAGCATCGCCAGCCGATACAAGCCCAGTACGCCGAAGCCCGCCACCAGAAGCCCGGCGGCGAGGCGCACCCCTTTGTGCTGCATGAAGCCTTTGAGCTGTCGGGCGAAGTAGCCCATCGCCAGCAGGTTGGGCAAGGTGCCGAGACCGAAGGCGATCATGATCATGCCACCACTGGCGGCGCTGCCGCTGGCCATCGCGGCCACCAGCACGCTGTAGACCAGACCGCAAGGTACACAGCCCCACAGTGCTCCCAGGGCGAAAGCCTGTGGCACCGAACGCACCGGTAGCAGCTTTTTCGAGTAAGGCTGCAGGCGCTGCCAGATGACACCGCCGAGGCGCTCAAGCTGCAATATGGCATGGGAAAGACCGGCCAGATACAGGCCCAGGAAAACCAGCAGCAGGTTTGCAATCAGGTACAGGGCCAGCTTGACCGGCAACATGTCGCTCAACATCATGCTGCTCGCCCCGGCAGCGCCCACCAGTACGCCCGCCGCGCCGTAGCTGACGATGCGGCCCAGGTTGTAGGCCAGATGGAAGCGCCATTGCGGGACATTGGCCGGCATTTGCAGGCTTAATGCGCCGACGATGCCGCCGCACATGCCGACGCAGTGGGTGCCGCCGAGCAGGCCAACCAGCAACGCCGAGATCAGGCTGACTTCAGGCATGGTTTTTGGGGGTGTAAAGAGGACATGGATAACTATTTTGACATAGCCGGCAGCATCCGGCAAAGAGAAGGGCTTGCTGTTTCTGTGCCGCATTTTCAGGTAAGGTAGCGCGTCTGAATTATTGTTATTCCCGTATGCCTGAAAACTCCTCTCTGTGGCGGGCGATCTTTACCCGCAAAATGCTTATCTGCGTTTTTACCGGATTCAGTTCCGGCCTGCCGCTGTATTTCCTGATCAGTCTGGTGCCGGCCTGGTTGCGCTCCGAGCAGGTCGACCTCAAGGTGATCGGCCTGTTTGCACTGATCCAGTTGCCCTATATCTGGAAGTTCCTCTGGTCGCCGCTGCTGGATCACTTTGCTTGGCCTAAGCTGGGTCGGCGGCGGGGCTGGATGCTGTTTACCCAGATTGCACTGCTGCTTTCTGTGCCGATGTTCGGCTGGTTCGAACCGAAGCTGGACCTATGGAGCATCGCCTACCTGGCCTTGGCGGTCGCCTTCTTTTCCGCCACGCAGGATGTCGTGCTCGACGCCTTCCGGCGGGAAATCCTGTTCGACGTCGAACTCGGCCTGGGCAACTCAATTCACGTCAACGCCTACCGCCTCGCTGGCTTGGTGCCGGGCTCGCTGTCCCTGATCCTGGCCGACCACTTGCCCTGGAGCAGCGTGTTCCTGATCACCGCCCTGTTTATGCTGCCCGGCGTCGTCATGACGCTGATGGTGTCCGAGCCCGATCTTGTCAAGTCCGGTCCGAGAACGTTGCGGGCAGCGGTGGTCGAACCGTTCCGCGAGTTCATCAATCGCCAGGGCTGGCGCTCCGCGCTGCTGATCCTCGGTTTTATTTTTCTTTACAAGCTCGGCGACAGTATGGCCACTGCCCTGGCAACGCCGTTCTACCTCGATATGGGATTCACCAAGACCGATATCGGCCTGATCGCCAAGCATGCTGGCCTGTGGCCCAGCGTCATCGGCGGGTTGCTGGGGGGGGTGTGGATGATGCGCCTGGGCATCAACCGCGCGCTGTGGCTGTTCGGCGTGGTGCAGGTGGTGTCGATTTTGGGTTTCGCCGTGCTGGCGCAGGTCGGCCACGATAAGGTCGTGCTCGCCCTGGTGATCGGCTTCGAAGCGCTGGGCGTCGGCTTGGGCACGGCGGCCTTCGTTGCCTTCATCGCTCGCACCACTCACCCGCTTTACACCGCCACCCAGTTCGCCCTGTTCACCAGTCTGGCCTCGGTGCCGCGCGCGTTTATCAATGCTTCTACCGGGTTTCTGGTCGAGCAGCTGGGGTGGTTTTCCTTCTTTATATTATGTACGGTGTTGGCTTTGCCGGGGATGGCGTTGCTGCTTAAGGTTGCGCCTTGGAAAGAGGGGGAGGATAAGTATTTGTAGTGGGGTTTAGTTTTGTGCGCTTCGCGCGTTGTTTGATTGCCGGGGGCAGCCCGGCAGCTGGTTACCTTTCTTGCTTCGCCAAGAAAGGTAACCCAAAGAAGGCGACACCCATCCACCGCCCCTTCGGGGTTCCCTGCGTTGCTCGCCAAGCCGGGCGGCTGCGGAACTCGCGCTTTGCGCTCAGACAGTCCTCGCCGAAAGCCCCCGACTTGGCTGCGCTACTCGGCGGCGGATCAAGGGGAATTCAAACCAAACACCCCATCCCCATCCTAGCCTTCCCCTTGAAGGGGAAGGAACTATTACCACCTCTCCCCCAGCGAGGCTGGGGGCAATAGAGGAGAGAATCGACCCTCTACGCACGCCACCCGGTTCCTCCTCCTCACCGCCTCGGCATCTAAACATTCGCGCGTAGCGCACGCAATCATCCGGCTAATAGAATTAGGAGTGCCTCACCCATTATTCGTTGCTCTACACGTCTGGGTAAATGAAAGTAGGGGTGATTTTCTTCTTTGCCAAGTACTCACTGGCGGCCGCTTCGCTGCCAGCGGGGAGAACTAATTTGATTGAAATTGTTTCGCCTGACAGCGCTGCTTCTCGGAGTTGCCAGATGTATTCCAAGTCATACCGAAGGTCCATCTGAGCGAAATACACTGCCTGCTGATTCTTTGCCCTGTGGCACAGGATTTGTTTTGGTGGGGAGAACAATAGGGGGGCGCCTAACGGCAGACCTGCTTTCCCTAATTCACGCATTTTGTCGAGGATTGCGCCAAGACGAAGAACCTGCAAGGTCTTGCCCGTCGCTGTCGCGTCACAAATATAGATTGCTCCATCGGCATTCCGATTTTCGTTCGCAAAGTACAGTGCTATATCTGGCGACTGCGTCCAGTCCAGGAGATTGGTTCCCTTCAAGAAAAAGAAGGAATCCTCCTCCTCTGGGTATTGTTGGAGTCGCTTCATAAATTCAAACCAAGCATCGATGTCATGCTGTTGTGCGACCATCTCAAGTTCATCTGAAGGGCGCGCGAGCACTCCAAATTTCAGAAGAAATAGATTCAGAATGGCTGGATGAAACTCAGCTGAGTCCACAATTCTCTGAGAAAGTCTGTTTTCTGATGGAACCCTGAAAAGGGTTGTTTTGAATGAGCGTACGAACGTCGAGTCCAACAACCATTCCCTGTTGCGGTGACCACGAAACAGCGCAAGAGCTTTCTTTGTCTTGCAGCATTCAACGATGTGATTTAGCTCATGAAGAAAGCCATCAAACGAGTTGGGAATCCACTCCCGCGTAATAGCGCTGACAACGGTATCAGAGAGGGAAGGGCGGATGTTCATCGTTGGAGAGCCAGTATTTCGTTATAAGCCATCGAATGATTCCTTCCAGTCCGGTCGGTCGCCGAAGTCGCTCGGCCGGGTTCGTGATTGCCGCTGCACCCATATTTTCAAGGATTAAACGTCACAATTTGTTGCGCGGCAATATCTATCTGCCGACTTTTATGGGCGCGGCGGAAAAGCTCAGAACGCCCAATCGTAATCCACCGTCAACGGCGCATGATCGCTGAAGCGCTGCTCCTTATAGACCACAGCATTTTTCGCCGTCGCGGCGATACCCGGCGTGGCGATCTGGTAGTCAATGCGCCAGCCGACATTCTTGGCCCAGGCCTGGCCGCGGTTTGACCACCAGGTATAGGCTTCGCCGGTGGCTTCCGGGTGTAGCTGGCGGTAGATGTCGACCCAGCCGAGTTCGTCGAATACTTTGGTCATCCAGGTACGCTCTGCGGGCAGGAAGCCGGAGTTTTTCTGGTTGGACTTCCAGTTTTTCAGGTCGATTTCTTTGTGGGCGATGTTCCAGTCTCCGCACAGTACGACTTCCTGTCCTTCTGCCTTGAGTTCCACGAGGTGAGGGGCGAAATAATCCAGAAAGCGAAACTTTGCGGCTTGGCGTTCTTCGCCGCTGGAGCCGGAAGGCAGGTAGAGCGAGATGACGCTGAGCTTGCCGAAATCGGCTTGCAGGTAGCGGCCTTCGGCGTCAATTTCGGCAATGCCCATGCCTTCGATCACATTATCAGCCTGGCGTCGAGTGTAGATGCCCACGCCGCTGTAGCCTTTCTTTTCAGCGGCATGGAAGTAGCCATGAAAGCCTTGTGGCGCGCGCATTTCCGGTGACAAATCGGGCAGTTGCGCCTTGAGTTCTTGCAGGCAGACGATGTCGGCCTGCTGCTGCGGCAGCCATTCGAGCAGTCCTTTACTGGTGGCAGAGCGGATGCCGTTCAGATTCAGCGTTATAATGCGCAATTGTTTTCTCCGAGAATATTAAGGAAGCCCGAATGCAGGATTTTCACCAGGATTTTATTCGCTTCGCCATCGAGCGCAACGTGCTGTGCTTCGGCGAATTCAAGACCAAGGCTGGACGGCTGAGCCCCTACTTCTTCAATACCGGCCTGTTCAACGACGGTGAATCCCTGGGGCAGCTGGCGCAATTTTACGCCAAAGCCATTCTTTCCGCCCCTATCCCGTTCGATATGCTGTTCGGCCCGGCCTACAAGGGTATTCCCCTGGTGGCGGCGATTGCGGTGGCGCTGGCCGGGCATGGGCGCAACCTGCCTTTTGCGTTCAATCGCAAGGAAGCCAAGGATCACGGCGAGGGCGGCGCCATCGTCGGAGCGCCGCTGGCCGGGCGGGTGCTGATCGTGGACGATGTGATTTCGGCCGGCACCTCGGTGCGTGAATCAGTGGCGCTGATCAAGGCGAACGGAGCCGAGCCCTGCGGCGTGATGATCGCGCTCGACCGGCAGGAACGCGGCACGGGAGAGTTGTCCGCGACCCAGGAGGTGACGCAGGGTTATGGCATTCCGGTGGTCAGTATCGCTAAGCTGGATGACATGATCGGCTACTTGCGGCAGAAGCCGGAGATGGCGCAAAATCTGCTGGCGGTTTTAGAATACAAGAATCAATATGGCGTTTCTTAAAGGAGTCACTATGCGCATTCGCTTCTCATTGTTGCTGATTTTGCTCGCCAGTTTTCCGGCTGTAGCGGGGAAACTGTATTCCTGGGTGGATGAGCATGGGAAGACCCATTACGGCAACACCGTCCCGCCCCAGTATGCCCAGCAGGGCAACACCGAGCTGGACAAGAAAGGCTCGGTAATCAAGAAAACCGATGCCGCTTTGACGCCGGAGCAGCGCAAGGCCAAGGAAGAGGAGCTGACGCAGCAAAAGGAGGAAGACAAGAAGAAGCTGGAACAGCAACGCCGCGACAAGGCGCTGCTCAACACCTATACCACGGAGAAGGAAATCGACCTGGTGCGCGACCGCAACCTTCAACAGGGCGGACTCCAGCTTCAGAGCATGGAATTGCGCGCCAAGCAGGTCCAGCCGCGCCTTGATCAAGCCCGGAAACAGGCGGTAGACCTGGCTGCAAAGAAGAGGCCGTTGCCGCCTGATTTGCAGCAGGAGATTGAGGAAGCCGAGAAAGAGATGCTGCGCCTGCAGGAAATGACCAAGCTGAGGCGGATGGAAATGGATGCGATTCGCGCCAGGTTCGAGGATGATAAGAAGCGTTTCCGCGAATTGCGCCAGGTCGAGGAGGCGGCGAAGAGGTAATGTGTAACACCGCCGGGGGCTGATATGCCCCGGCGTTTCTGCTTCAGCCGGCCAGCTTCTTCTTCAGGATTTCGTTGAGCTGAGCCGGATTGGCTTTACCTTTGCTGGCTTTCATCGCCAGGCCGACGAAGAAGCCGAACACCTTTTCCTTGCCGCTGCGGTATTCGGCGACCTGTGCCGGGTTGGCCGCAACGATCTCATCCACGATCTTTTCGATCGCGCCGCTGTCGGATACCTGCTTTAATCCCTTGGCTTCGATGATCGTGTCGGCATCGCCTTCGCCGGCCCACATCGCAGTGAATACTTCCTTGGCGATCTTGCCCGAAATGGTGCCGTCCACAATGCGTTTCAGCAGTCCGGCGAGCTGGCCGGCGGAGATAGGGGCGTTCGTGATCTCGAGCCCCTCTTTGTTGAGCTGGGCAGACAGGTCGCCCATGATCCAGTTGGTGGCAATTTTCGCCTCGCCGCCCAGCGCCTTGACCGTATCCTCGAAATAGCCCGCCAGTTCACGCGATGTGGTCAGGATGCCGGCATCGTAAGCAGGCAGTCCCTGATCGCGCATGAAGCGCTCGCGCATCGCCTGCGGCAGCTCCGGCATTGTGGCGCGGGCCTGGTCGAGGAAAGCCTCGTCCACTACCAGCGGCAGCAGGTCGGGGTCGGGGAAGTAACGGTAATCGTTGGCTTCTTCCTTGGAGCGCATCGAACGCGTCTCGTCCCGGTCAGGGTCGTAGAGGCGGGTTTCCTGGACGATGCGGCCGCCGTCCTCGAGGATCTCGATCTGCCGGCGAACTTCGTATTCGATGGCTTTTTCCATGAATTTGAAGGAATTGAGGTTCTTGATTTCGCAGCGGGTGCCGAGCGTTTCCGTGCCCATGGGCCGCACCGAAACGTTGGCGTCGCAGCGGAATGAGCCTTCCTGCATGTTGCCGTCGCAAATGCCGATCCAGCGCACCAGGGAATGCAGCTTCTTGGCATAAGCCACCGCTTCGGCGCTGCTGCGCAGGTCGGGCTCGGTGACGATCTCGACCAGCGGCGTGCCGGCACGGTTGAGGTCGATGCCGGTCATGCCGTGGAAGTCCTCATGCAGCGATTTTCCGGCATCCTCCTCGAGGTGGGCGCGGGTGATGCGGATGGTTTTTTCCCGATCGCCTACCTGTATCTGCAGCGTTCCGCCTTCGGCCACGATCGGCAGTTCGAGCTGGGTGGTCTGGTAGCCTTTGGGTAAATCCGGGTAGAAGTAGTTCTTGCGTTCGAATACCGATTTGCGATTGATCCGTGCGCCGATGGCTAGCCCGAACTTGACCGCCTTTTCTGCCGCTACTCGGTTGAATACCGGCAGCACGCCGGGCAGGGCGATATCCACCGCGCAGGCCTGGGAATTGGGCGCAGCGCCATAGGCGGTGGCTGCTCCAGAGAAAATCTTGGATTGCGTGTTGAGCTGGGCATGCGTTTCCAGCCCGATGACGATTTCCCACTGCATAGTTATAACCTCGTGAGGGGTGAGGGGTGAGGGGTGAAAGAGGAGAAGAGCAAGATAACCATACGCCTAACCCCTCACGCCTAACCCCTCACCGAGCGGCGGTAGCCGCGTATGCCAGTCGGTCGCCATCTGGTACTGATGCGCGACGTTGAGCATTTTCGCTTCGCTGAAGTAATTGCCGATGATCTGCAAGCCGACTGGACGGCCGTTGGCTCCGAAGCCGGCGGGTATAGACATACCCGGCAGGCCGGCGAGGTTGACGGCGATGGTGTAGATGTCCGACAAATACATCGAGACCGGGTCGTCGCTTTTCTCGCCCAGGTTGAACGCGGTGGTCGGTGAGGTCGGTCCCATGATCATGTCGCATTGAGCGAAGGCGTTGGTGAAATCCTGCGCGATCAGGCGGCGCAGCTTCTGCGCTTTCAGGTAATAGGCATCGTAATAGCCGGCGGACAGCACATAGGTGCCGATCATGATGCGCCGCTTCACCTCTGCGCCAAAACCTTGCGCCCGGGTTTTGCCGTACATGTCGGCCAAGTCGGTGTATTCCGGGGCGCGGTAGCCATAGCGCACGCCGTCGAAGCGGGCGAGGTTGGAGGAGGCCTCCGCCGGAGCGAGAACATAATATACCGGTACCGCCAGCTTGCTGTTGGGTAGCGATATGTCAACGGTTTGCGCACCCAGCTTGCGGTATTCCGCCAGGGCGGCTTCGATGGCTTGCGCCACGTCTGCGGAAAGTCCTGCCGCGAAGTATTCTTTGGGCAGGCCAATGCGCAACCCCTTGAGGGGTTGATCCAGGTCGCGGCCGTAGTCCTCTTTTTCCCGTTCCAGGCTGGTCGAGTCGCGCGCGTCGAAACCGGCCATCACGTTGAGCAACAGCGCACAATCTTCGGCGCTCTTCGCCATCGGGCCGCCCTGGTCGAGCGAGGAGGCAAAGGCGATCATGCCATAGCGCGACACAACGCCATAGGTCGGCTTGATGCCGGTAATGCCGTTGAGCGCTGCGGGCTGGCGGATCGAGCCGCCGGTGTCGGTGCCGGTGGCGGCTGGGCACAGCCGTGCCGCGACTGCCGCAGCCGACCCACCCGAGCTGCCGCCGGGAACGGCATCGAGATCCCAGGGGTTCTTTACCTTGCCGAAATACGAGGTTTCGTTGGACGAGCCCATGGCGAATTCGTCCATATTGGTCTTGCCCAGGTTGACCGCCCCAGAGCGATTGAACTGTTCGATCACATGGGCGTCATAAGGTGAGACGAAATTGTGCAGCATCTTCGAACCGCAGGTGGAGAGCCAGCCCTCGGCGCAGAAAATGTCCTTCTGTGCCACCGGAATGCCGGTGAGTGGCCCGGCCTTGCCGGATGCAATCAATGCATCAGCAGCCTTGGCCTGCGCCAGGCTTTTGTTTTCATCTATAGTAATGAAGGCATTGAGCTTGGGGTTCAGTCCCTTGATACGATCAAGAAAGGTCTGCGTCAGCTCAACGCTGGAAATCTTCTTTGAGACCAGCTGGGCCGAGAGTTCTTTTAGCGATGTGTTGATCATTTTTGGTGAGAGGTGAGAGGTGAGGTGTGAGAGGGTAAATACAAAACCGTCTCACGTCTCACGCCTCACCCCTAACTCCTCACGAATTACTCGATAACTTTGGGAACCAGATAAAGGTCGGCTTCAACTTGCGGCGCGACGGCCTGGTAGGCGGCGTGGCGGTCGATTTCGGTAGCAACGTCGTTGCGCAGGCGTAGCACTACGTCCTGGGCGTGCGCCATCGGCTCGATGCCGGTAGTGTCGACGGCTTGCATTTCCTCGACCAAGTTGAGGATGTTGGAAAGTTGCTGTAAATAGCCCGGCATTTCGTCCTCTTCCACCGCAATGCGGGCAAGATGGGCAATGCGCTTTACATCGGCCAGATTCAATGACATAAAAATTCACCCGGAGAACTTTAAAGCGATACGCTTAAAATGGTATCATGTTTCATTTAACCCACGCACCTCAATCACTGGAATTAAGCAATGATGTTTGGATTCTTACGCGGATATTTTTCCAACGACCTGGCCATCGATCTGGGTACCGCCAATACCCTGATTTTCGTACGCGGCAAGGGTATCGTACTGGACGAGCCCTCGGTGGTAGCGATTCGTCAGGAGGGTGGACCTTCTTCGAAGAAGACTATCCAGGCGGTAGGTATAGAGGCAAAGCAGATGCTGGGCCGCACGCCGGGCAACATCACGGCGATCCGCCCGATGAAAGATGGTGTGATCGCCGATTTCACCATCACCGAGCAGATGCTCAAGTACTTCATCAAAAAAATTCACGATTCGCGCATGCTCAGCCCGAGCCCCCGCATTATCATTTGCGTGCCCTGCGGGTCCACGCAGGTGGAACGGCGCGCCATCCGCGAATCGGCGATCGGCGCCGGTGCGCGTCAGGTATATCTGATCGAGGAGCCGATGGCGGCGGCGATCGGCGCCGGCCTGCCGGTTGCAGAAGCGACCGGTTCGATGGTGGTGGACGTTGGCGGCGGTACCACCGAGGTCGGTGTGATCTCTCTTGGCGGCATCGTCTATGCTGCATCGGTGAGGGTCGGTGGAGATAAGTTCGACGAAGCGATCATCAACTATATTCGCCGCAACTATGGCATGCTGATTGGCGAAGCCACGGCCGAGAAAATCAAAAAAGAGATCGGTTCAGCCTTCCCCGGTTCGGAAGTGCGCGAAATGGAAGTGAAGGGCCGTAATCTGGCCGAAGGCATCCCGCGCAGCTTCACTATTTCCAGTAACGAAATCCTCGAAGCCCTGACCGACCCGCTCAACAGCATCGTCAGTGCGGTCAAGTCGGCACTGGAACAGACTCCGCCGGAACTGGGTTCGGACATAGCAGAAAAGGGCATGGTCCTGACGGGCGGCGGCGCCTTGCTGCGCGACCTGGATCGATTGTTGATGGAAGAAACCGGACTGCCGGTGATCGTCGCCGAAGACCCTCTCACCTGCGTGGTGCGCGGCAGTGGCCGGGCGCTCGAGGAAATGGACAAATTGGGTGGCGTTTTCACCAATGACTAGTCCTGAGCCCTGAGTCCTTGAGTGCTGCGCAAGAAACATTGCGAAGCGCCAACTACTCAGGACTTTTTACTCAGGACTCAGCACTAAAATTATGGATCACCAGGCTCCGCCATTTTTCAACCACGGTCCCAGCCCGCTGGCGCGCTTCGTCTTTTTCGCCTTGATTTCCCTGGTGCTAATGCTGTTGGATGCTCGTCTGAATGCACTGGATTCGCTGCGCCAGATAATTTCAGTTGCCGTTGCTCCACTGCAGAGTCTGGCTATGACGCCTGTTGAACTTCTCGACCGGACCGGCGATTTTTTTGTTACTCAAGCACGCCTGCAAAATGAAAATGCCATGCTCAGTCAGCGTCAGCTGGTGCAGTCTGCGCAATTGCAGCGGTTGCAAGCGATGCAGGCAGAGAATGTTCATCTTCGAAATATCCTCAGTATCCAGCAACAGCGAGGCGAAAACGTAGTGGCGGCTGAAATCGTCTATACCGGACGCGATCCATTTTCCCAGAAAATTACCGTAAACAAGGGCTTGACTCATAAAGTCCAGGCCGGGCAACCGGCGCTCGACGAGATTGGCGTAATCGGCCAGGTTACCCGGGTATACCCGTTCAGCAGCGAAATCACCCTGCTCACCGACAAGGACCAGGCCATTCCGGTGGAAATTGTTCGCAATGGCGCCCGTGCAATCGCTTTCGGCCATGGCCAGGATGGTGCGCTTGAGTTGCCTTTCATGGCGGCCAATGCGGATATCCAGAACGGCGATACCCTGGTTACCTCCGGTATCGATGGCGTTTATCCTGCCGGCTTGCCGGTAGCGGTGGTATCGAAAATCGAGCGCAACGCCTCTTTCGCCAAGATTACATGCATCCCTAGTGCGGGCGTGAACCGACACAAGCAGCTTTTAATCCTGGTTGGCGAAGTGCAACGGTTCCGGAAACCTGATCCAGTGGGTACAGGAAAGACTGACAGCAAGACGCCGGTTGTTAGAAAGAACAGGCCTTAGATATGCATTACGCCGGAGCGCCGGAGCTGCTTAAGCCCGCCAGTAGAAAATTTATCTTTTTTACGCTGGTGAGCGGGTTACTGATCAACCTGTTGCCTTGGCAAGGGTTGGCGCTGTCGTTTCGTCCAGATTTCGTCGCTCTTGTGCTCCTGTTCTGGGCTATCCGTGAGCCACGAAAATTGGGTTTCGCAGCAGCCTGGATTGCCGGGCTGATGATGGATGTCGGCGATGGCGTGATTTTGGGCCAGCATGCCTTTGCTTACAGTCTCGGCGTCTATGCTGCGATCGTGCTGCATCGACGTATTCAGCGGTTCACTCTTTGGAAGCAGGCGTCCCACGTGCTGCTACTGCTATTGCTACTGCAGACTACGATGTTGATCATACGGTTATTCGGGGGCGGCGTTTTTCCTGGCCCCAGTTATTTCTTTTCCTGCCTGACTGGCGCAATGCTATGGCCGGTCTTAAGCCTGTTATTTCTGCTGCCTCAGCGTGGCAGGCCGAATGCTGATTCGGTGTATTCCGCGGGCCACAAGTGAATCGTCCGACCGAACTCAGAGACCATCAGAGGGAGTTGTATTATTTCAGGTGGCGGCTTGGCATCGCTGCGGCAGGCGCCGTACTGTTGTTCACGCTGTTGGTGGGACGCTTCTTTTTTCTGCAGGTGGTGGAGCACGATCATTTTCACACCCTGGCAGAAAATAACCGAATTTCGATTGTCCCCGTCGTTCCCAATCGCGGCTTGATACTTGACCGCAATGGCATTGTTCTGGCGCACAATTACTCTGCCTATACCTTGGAAATTACGCCGAGCAAGATCCAGGATCTGGAGGCAACGATCAATGGACTGGCGGCGCTGGTAGACATCCAGCCGCGCGATCGCAAGCGCTTCAAGAAATTGCTTGTGGAAAGCCGCAATTTCGAGAGTCTGCCGATTCGCGCCCGCTTGAACGATGTCGAGGTTGCCCGCTTTACCGCCAACCGCTTCCGTTTTCCCGGCGTAGACATCAAGGCACGGTTGTTCCGCCATTATCCCAAGGGGGAGCTGGCTTCCCACGCCATTGGACATATCGGGCGCATCAACGAAGCCGACCTGGATCGACTGGAAGCCTCGGAAGATATGGCTAATTACCGCGGTAGCGACCATATTGGCAAGCTTGGCATCGAACAGAGTTACGAAAAACAGTTACATGGTGTCACTGGCTTCGACCATGTGGAAACCGATGCTGGCGGCCGCGCGATTCGCACTCTGAGCCGGCGCGATCCGATTTCAGGGAGCGACTTGACGCTTACGCTCGACAGTCGCTTGCAGGAAGTGGCCGAGAAGGCGTTCGGGGAATATCGTGGAGCACTAGTGGCCATCGATCCGAAGAGCGGCGAGGTGCTGGCCTTTGTCAGCAAGCCCGGGTTCGACCCTAATCTGTTTATTGATGGCATCGATCCGGTTAACTGGGATGCCCTCAACAACTCTCTCGACAAGCCGCTCAATAACCGAGCTCTGCGCGGGCAGTACCCGCCGGGTTCAACCTTCAAGCCGTTCATGGCGATGGCCGGGCTGGAACTGGGCAAGCGCACCCCTTCCTACACTATTTCCGACCCGGGCTTCTTTACCCTGCCCGGCAACGCCCATCACTACCGCGATTGGAAGAAGGGAGGGCACGGCTCGGTGGATTTGTACAAATCCATCGTGATTTCCTGTGATACTTACTACTATGGCTTGGGTGTCGATCTGGGCATCGACAACATCACCAACTTCATCGGCCAGTTCGGTTTCGGCAGGAAAACCGGCATCGACATCGAGGGGGAAACCTCCGGTGTGCTACCCTCGCGTGAGTGGAAGATGAAGCGCTACAAGCAAAAGTGGTACACCGGCGACACCGTGAGCGCCAGCATCGGTCAGGGCTATAACCTGGCTACACCTCTGCAACTAGCTTTCGCCACGGCGGTGCTGGCCAATAACGGTACGGTTATTCGCCCGCACCTGGTGCGCTCGATTCTCGATGTCGCCACCAATCAGTTGCGGATGACGCCGGCTGCCAAGCCCGTCGCCACTCTGCCTTTCAAGCCGGAGAATCTGGAGTTGGTGAAGAAGGCGATGATAGCTGTCACCCAACCGGGTGGTACGGCGGCGAAGGTCGGCGTGGGTGCCCCTTACCTTACCGCCGGCAAGACCGGCACAGCCCAGGTGATCGCCATCAAGCAGACCGAAAAATACGTGGAAAGCAAGGTGTCGGAGCGCAATCGAGACCACGCCTTATTCATCGCTTATGCTCCAGCCGACGATCCCAAGATTGCCATGGCCATCCTGGTGGAAAACGGCGGCCACGGCGGCTCGACGGCGGGGCCGATCGCCCGCTTGGTGCTGGATTATTTCCTGCTTGGCAAGCTGCCGCCGCCGCCAGTGCCGCTGACCGAGGCGCCGGAGGAGGAGCATGATTAAAATCGATGTGCGGCGGCTTTGGCTGCGCTTGACCGAGAATGTCGACAGCTTGCTGATGAGCTTTATTCTGATGCTGATGCTGATCAGCCTGGGGCTGTTATATAGTGCCTCCGGCCAGGATCTCGCCAAGACTTCCAGCCAGATGGTCAACATGTCCGTGGCGCTGTTGGTGATGTGGGGTGTGGCTAAAGTGCCGCCGCAACATCTGGCGCGATTCGCCTTGCCGGTTTATGTTATTGGTCTGTTGCTACTGGTCGGCGTCGCGCTTTTTGGCGATGTCAGCCATGGCGCCCGGCGCTGGTTGCATATCGGCGTTACCCGCATTCAGCCCTCGGAGATGATGAAACTGGCCGTGCCGATGATGCTTGCCTGGTACCTGGACAGGCGAGAAAAAACCCTTAACATCAAGGATTTTGGCGTCGCCGTCCTGATGCTGGTTGTGCCGGTAGGGTTGATTATTAAACAGCCGGATCTGGGGACTTCATTGTTGATTTCCGCCGCTGGCTTCTACGTGCTGTTTCTGGCCGGACTGAGCTGGCGTATTATCCTCGGCCTGGTTGGAT
Organism: Sulfuricella denitrificans skB26; assembly: GCF_000297055.2. Classification (NCBI taxonomy): domain Bacteria; kingdom Pseudomonadati; phylum Pseudomonadota; class Betaproteobacteria; order Nitrosomonadales; family Sulfuricellaceae; genus Sulfuricella; species Sulfuricella denitrificans. The sequence continues at coordinate 110,805 of NC_022357.1, forward strand.
TGGGCGCAGCGAGCGCACCGATTCTGTGGTCGCTGTTGCATGATTACCAGCGCCAACGAATATTGACCCTGATCGATCCTTCCCAGGATCCTCTCGGCTCGGGTTATCACATTATCCAGTCGACCATTGCATTAGGGTCGGGCGGAATTTTCGGCAAAGGCTGGCTTAATGGAACGCAGTCTCACCTTGATTTTCTGCCGGAGCGAACCACGGATTTCATTTTTGCCGTCTATGCTGAAGAATTTGGCCTGGCTGGCAATCTTATCCTGCTGGCAGTGTACGTTCTGGTGATCGGCCGCGGTCTGGTAATCGCCGCCAAAGCACCTACCTTGTTCAGCCGCCTCCTGGCAGGCAGCCTTACGTTGACCTTCTTTACCTACGCCTTCGTCAACATGGGCATGGTGAGCGGTATTCTGCCCGTGGTTGGCGTGCCGTTACCGCTGATCAGCTACGGCGGGACTTCCATGGTGACACTACTGCTTGGATTTGGTATGTTGATGAGTATTCAAACCCACCGGAAACTGGTGCAGTCATAAATGAAAACGTCCCGCTGGTTCTTGTTTGTTCCACTTGCCGCCCTTCTGGTTGGTTGCGGCAGCGTCGCGCCACGGCAGGATGCTCCGGTTGTTTCCAGACAGGAAAAATCGGCTGTGGTGACTAAAAAAGGGGGCGGTTATTACCTCGACGACGGCCCGGGTGATAACCCGCCAGCCAATCTCGATGCCATTCCCGATGCCGAACCGAAAGTAGAACCTTTGCACAAGGCCGCCACCCGGCCTTACACCGTACTGGGCCAGACCTATACCCCCGATACTTACCTCAAGCCCTACAAGGAAACCGGCGTGGCTTCATGGTATGGCCGGCGCTATCATGGTCAGAAAACCTCGATCGGAGAGGTCTACGACATGTACGGTATGACTGCAGCACACCCTACTTTGGCCATCCCGAGTTATGTCCGCGTCACCAACCTGCAGAACAGCAAATCGGTAATCGTGCGGGTCAACGACCGTGGCCCGTTCCATAGCGACCGCCTGATCGATTTGTCCTACACTGCAGCCTACAAGCTGGGCGTGCTCGCAGGGGGCAGCACCCGGGTTGAGGTGGAGACGATCGATCCAGCCAATTACACTGCCGCAGCAAAACCGGCTGAAGCGCCGATCACCGCTTCCTTGGCCGACAAGGGGGGCGTTGTCGCGGTGCCGGAGGCGCCTTTGCAGCCGGCAGCGACTACCGGCCACTATGTCCAGCTCGGTGCGTTCGGCGCGCAGGATAATGCGGAATCTTTCCGTGGCAGGCTTAAGATTGAGCTGGCCCAGCTGGCCGACAAGTTGCAAATCCATTCTTCAGATGGCCTGTTCCGGGTGCGCGCCGGGCCGTTCCAGACCCTGGCCGAAGCCAGTCAGATTGCAGCCGAGATCAAGAATTCGCTCAACATCAAAACAGTGTTGACCACCCGCTAATTTTCAACAGGTTTATTAATGATGAAAAAATTCCTTACGTTTGCACTGCTATTTGCTGTTCTTCCGGCGCTTGCATCATCTCCCGCCATTTCCCTGCCCCCAGCGCCGGACATTGCCGCCAGAAGTTACATCCTGGTGGACTTTTTCAGCGGGCAGACGTTGCTTCAGCGAGGCGGGGACGAACGGATAGAGCCCGCTTCGCTAACCAAGCTGATGACGGCCTACCTGACTTTTTCCGCCCTGCGTCAGGGTGTGATCGCGTCTGCCCAGGCGTTGCCGGTGTCAGAGCGGGCCTGGCGTGCCGAGGGTTCACGCATGTTCATTCAGCCAAGCACACCGGTAGTCGTGGACGATCTGATCCGTGGCATGATCGTTCAGTCCGGCAATGATGCGTGCATCGCCTTGGCTGAGGGCATTGCCGGCAGCGAAGAAGAGTTTGTCCGGCGCATGAATCTGGAGGCTCAGCGTATGGGGATGAAAAGCACCCATTTCATGAACTCCACCGGGCTTCCTAATCCGCAGCACTACACCACTGCCCGGGATTTAAGCCTGCTGGCACGGGCGATCATTCGCGATTTTCCGGATTACTATCCGCTCTATTCGCAGAAGGAATTCAAATACAACAACATCAGCCAGGCCAACCGAAACCGCTTGCTGTGGCAGGATCCTACCGTCGACGGGATGAAAACCGGGCATACCGAATCTGCCGGTTTCTGCCTGATCGCGTCGGCAAAACGTGATACACGTCGGTTGCTTTCAGTGGTGCTGGGTACGACTTCGGAAAGCATGCGCGCCAGCGAGAGCCAGAAATTGTTGAATTACGGCTTCCAGAATTTTGACACTCACCACCTGTACCAGAAGGGCCAGGTCGTTTCCTCCCTGCCGGTGTGGAAGGGAAGCGAAAATATTCTCAAGGCCGGCGTTGCTCAGGATGTCTATGTTTCGCTGCCCAAGGGCCAATATGCGCGCCTCAAAGCCTCGCTGGTCAGCAAGCAGCCCTTGCTGGCACCACTTTCCGCTGGGCAGGAAGTCGGCACTATCCGTTTGATGCTGGATGATAAACCTTATGCCGACTACCCGCTGGTAGCGCTGGAAGGCGTGGCCAGGGCAAACTTCTTCAAGCGTAGCTGGGATGGTGTGAAACTGTGGTTCAAATGATCTACCTTAACGGCCAATTCATGCCAATCGAAGAGGCTCGCGTACCAGTGCTCGACCGCGGTTTCATCTTCGGCGATGGCGTCTACGAGGTGATCCCGGTTTACTCGCGTCGGCCGTTTCGCCTGCGCGAGCATCTGAAACGCCTGCAGCACAGTCTGGACGGCATCCGTTTGGCCAATCCGCATAGCGAGGATGAATGGGTGCGCCTGATCGGTGAGCTGGTCGAGCGCAACGAAGAAGAAGATCAGTCGCTCTACCTGCATGTGACCCGCGGTGTGGCCAAGCGCGACCATGCTTTCCCACCGGGCGTGGCGCCGACGGTGTTCATGATGAGCAACCCGTTGGTCACTTCGACGCCGGAGCTGGTGGAAAGTGGCGTTGCCGTGGTAAGCGCGGTGGATAATCGCTGGCTGCGCTGCGACATCAAGGCAATAGCCTTGTTGCCCAACGTATTGCTGCGCCAGTTGGCGGTAGATGCAGGCGCTGCCGAAACCCTGCTGCTGCGCGACGGCTTTCTCACCGAGGGTGCAGCCAGCAACATCTTCGTGGTGCGCGACACTGTCCTGCTGGCGCCGCCGAAAGACAACCTGATGCTGCCCGGCATTACCTACGACGTGATCCTGGAACTCGCTGCGGCCGCATCCCTCAAAACCGAGGTGCGGCGCATCAGCGAGCATGAAGTGAGGACGGCGCAGGAACTGTGGCTCACTTCCTCGACCAAGGAAGTGCTGGCGATCACTCATCTGGACGACCAGCCTGTCGCGGATGGCCGGCCCGGTCCTTTGTTCCGCCAGATGTACCCTCTTTACCAGGATTACAAGAATACTGTGATGCGCAAGGAAAGCTGAAATGGAAGAGCGTACCACCCTGCTGGAATTCCCCTGCGACTTCCCGATCAAGATCATGGGCGAAGCGAGAGAGGGCTTTGCCGATGCCATGCTGGAACTCGTGCTGCGTCACGCGCCGGACTTTGTCGCAGCAAGTACGGAAATGAAGGCAAGCAGTAGCGGCAAGTACGTTTCCCTGACCTGCACCATTACCGCTGTTTCCCAGGCCCAGCTCGACGATCTGTATCGCGAGATCAGCAGCCATCCGATGGTGTCGATGGCGCTTTGAACCGTGAGGGGTGAAGAGTGAGGAGTGAGGAGAAAAAGGCGGAGAGTGAGGTTTTGCCCCTCACTCCTCACTCCTATCTCCTCACCAGAAATTTAGGTCTGGTCGAATACCTGCCGACCTGGCAAGCGATGCAGGATTTTACCGCCACGCGCGGACCGGATACGCCCGATGAACTATGGCTGCTGGAACATCCGCCGGTCTACACCCTGGGCTTGGCGGGCAAGCCGGAACACTTGCTGCGCGCAACTGATATCCCGGTCGTGAAGATCGACCGCGGCGGCCAGATCACCTACCATGGGCCGGGGCAGATCGTCATTTACCTGCTGCTGGATTTGAAGCGGCGCAACATTGGCGTCAAGGAACTGGTGCGGCGCATGGAGCAGGCGGTGATCGATCTGCTGGCGGAATATGGCACCAGGGCCGAGAGGCTCGACAAGGCGCCGGGTGTCTATGTCGGCAACGCCAAGATCGCAGCCCTTGGGCTGCGCATCAAGAATGGCTGCTGTTACCACGGCCTGTGCCTGAACGTGGATATGGATCTGTCTCCGTATGCGGCGATCAACCCCTGCGGTTACGAAGGGCTGGCCGTGACGCAGTGCCGTAATGTCGGCGTTACCGATAATCTTGAGGTTATCGGTGAAAAATTGACTGTGAAATTGAGACAAAATTTTTAATCGCGCCTCTGCGGTTCAACTGAGTATTTGGAAATTCCATGGCTGAAAACAGACAAACCGGCGCTGCAAAAACCGCGCGCATCCCGATCAAGATCGTCCCTTCCGAGCCGTTGCGCAAGCCAAGCTGGATTCGTGCCCAAGCGCCGACCTCGGCCAAATATCAGGAGATCAAGCAGATCCTGCGCAGCCGCAACCTGCACACCGTGTGCGAGGAAGCGTCCTGCCCCAATATCGGCGAATGTTTCAGCCACGGCACCGCTACCTTCATGATCCTGGGCGACCTGTGCACGCGCCGTTGCCCGTTCTGCGACGTCGCCCATGGCACGCCGCTGCCGCCCGATGTTGAGGAACCTGCGCAGATCGGCAACTCGGTTGCGGTAATGGGCCTGAATTACGTGGTCATCACCAGCGTCGACCGCGATGACCTGCGCGACGGCGGCGCCGGCCACTTCGCCGCCTGCATCCGCGCAACTCGCGAGCAGTCCCCGCATACCCGCATCGAAACCCTGGTGCCGGATTTCCGCGGCCGGCTAGAGGTCGCGCTGGATGCGCTGGCGAATGATTTGCCCGACGTCCTCAACCACAACCTGGAAACCGTGCCGCGCCTGTACAAGCAGGCCCGTCCGGGCGCCGACTATGTTCATTCGCTTAAGCTGCTGCAGGAATTCAGGCAGCGCTACCCGAACATTCCCACCAAGTCCGGCCTGATGGTGGGGATAGGCGAAACCGATGAGGAAATCCTGGAGGTGATGAGGGATCTGCGCGCCCATGGCGTGGAGATGCTGACCATCGGCCAGTATTTGCAGCCGACCCGGCATCACCTGCCGGTGGTGCGCTTCGTCGAACCGGCCCAGTTCGACCGGTTCGCTGCAGCCGCTGAAGAAATGGGCTTTTCCAACGCGGCCTGCGGGCCGATGGTGAGGTCAAGTTACCATGCCGACCAGCAGGCGAAAGAGGCCGGAATGGGTGTTAACTCACACAAATAAATGATAATTTCTACTAATCAATAATAATATTACACTAATCAATGACAGATAATTTCCGCTTAGACTGGTGTATATACTAGGTTTAAATGAAAAATGCCAGCTAATCTGGGCGCCCATTCCAAAGCCATTAGAAGGTAAATTACTGCCATTTGGTCATACATAATTGCTTCCGGACGCGGAATGGACGTCGAATCTATCCCTAAATTTACTGCCTCCGCAGCAAAACTGTGGGCAACCGTTCCCAGCGATACGAAAAAGCTACTGCTCTCTAATGTTTGGTGCGGCAAATGCCGTCATGAAGTCACAATTACCAATTTTTCCGGCGCAGTCAAAGCAGGCGATTTGTTGCTAGTCGGCCTGTGTTCGGAGTGCCATAGCGATGTGGCAAGAGGGATCAAGGTGAGTTGACTTATCCAATAGTTACTGAATATGTGATTTCCGCTTAAAGCCAATAATCATGCCGCTCTGGCCCATACATCCCAAGCCAAAAGAAGGAGAATTACTCTCCTCCTGGATCACGCGGCTCGCGCGAGCAAATCACATGGCAACGGCTGACTTCTGCAGAGTTGTCCTACCCGATAAAAGTACCACCCTTAAAGAGATTGACCGCACATACAACGCTGAGATGATGCAGGCGCTGGCGGATGGTGCCGGCGTTCCGATAGAACGTGTATGGGAAACGTCGCTACTTTCTGATGAAGGCTACGTCTTCAACCATCGGTCCTATGGCACTACAGAGTGGGTATTGCCGACAGCGGCAGTCGATGGAGTTGACGGCAATGGTATGGCGTATTGTCCCCAGTGCCTGGACTCGGATGCTGAGCCTTACTACCGCAAGTCCTGGAGATTCGCATTCAACCCCGTCTGCCCTACGCATCGCGCCTTCCTTCGGCATGGCTGCCCAAGCTGCGGCAAGCCATACAACTATTTCTACGCCGCATCCACCCAACCCAGCATGGCAAACTTGATCGTCACATGCCGGTGGTGCGGTGCGACCATGCGTCATGCGCCGGCGGATCAAGATAATTCCGCACTGATCGACAGTGTCTTAGCTATCCAGGAGAAAATTAATTCCGGTATAGGCAGCGATTCATTCGCGGTGTTTGGGCATGACTACATTCATGCGCAGCCCTATCTCAGGTTTTTTCATACTTGCATGAATTCGCTCACCGTCCCGGATAAGGCAAGATGGGTTGCACGCAACCATCCTGAGGCCCTACCGAAGGGGATCAATGTTGCTGTACTCGACCGCAATGACTATACCTTTGTGATCGAGCAGCGGTCCCCGGAGGAACTCGGGACACTGCTTTGCCTGGCTGACGTCTTGATGGGGGGCTGGCCTGACCGCTTTATGCATTACGTCCGAAAACTTAAGATATCTCCGCACAAGTTTTTTTCGAGTAAAACCATTCCACACTGGGTCACTCAATCGGCCAGCGAGTTCTGGTTTACCAAAGCAGAGGGTTTCTCCAATGGGGAGATCGAGAACGCCGGGCAGATTTTGCGCAAGAAGCTCGGACGGCCGGAATCTGAGGGCGAGCTCAAGGTCTTCATGACTCTGGGCAAGGTCCGGAATCTGGACAAGGTAAGCCATAAAAAGAGGAAAGAAGCCGAACTCTCCCCCGCGAATTTTGAGCTAAAGCACTCCGGGCCGGGGGGAGATTTTCCAAGAAAGAAATCAGACAAGTGGAGAAAGCTGATCGCAGTTGAGTCCGCTGAACTGCTCGCGAAGATTGCCGTACTCAGGAAGCCCGCACAAATCGCCGCAGACGAACCCACAACTCAGCTTGAGCTCTTCGATAAAAAATGACTACCGCTTTTATTTAAATCAAAATAAAACTACATGAAATAAATAATTCAGTTACTTAAGTTTTGTGCCGGCCCATTTTTTGACTATAGCACCTTAGAAGGTTTATATTTCAAGAGCACAGTTATGAGAGTAGTGCTCCGCCGTATTTAAAGGGTTTGGGCGGCGAAGGGCTGATAAAACGCCGTGAACTGTAACTTGCCGTAGGTGAGTCGCTGAATCCAAATGATGTGATACATACCATGCCCTCAAACAATTAGCCCCCGATGTTATCGTCTGTCTATATGCCAAGGCAGATATTATGGTTGATCGTATTTCAAAAAAGGCCGCGGGTCGATGCGAACCCGGCTCCTTTAATTCTCAGGTAGACAGATGATTGATTTCATTCTTGACATACTAGTCGCTCCCTACCATCTCTTGATGGGTGTTGTGCTTGGCCTTCTAGCTGCTGCTGCGGCTTGGTATCTGCTGCCAGGAACCGTAGATCGTTTAAGCGTGGGGGGATGGCTGGTGGTTATTGGATTAGTCTGTGGTGTCGTCTATAGCCTATTGGATGAGAAAGAGAAAGAATCATAAAGCCTTGGCTAATCGCCATGTGGGTTTGTGATTTTTGCTTCATCTATCAACACTCAACACCTTATTTTCTCAGAATAAGGATCTCGCCATGCAATAAGAAAACTCTCTATGATAGCTGCAATAAACCTCAATCCGCCTTGTGTCCAAGTAAGCAGATTCAGTGCATGTTTCATTTGAACTACCGCTAGTTCTCTTTTTGCAAATACATTTCCTTGGTCAGCAGCACGTCTCAAATACTGCATTGCGTAGTCGTTGTTCGCAGCCACGCCTCTACCAATTAGATACATAAGGCCCAGACGACAAAGTGCTGGCGGGTAACCTTTTCCTGCGCTGAGGCGAATGTACTCAAATGCATCTTCGGATTGGCCATCCTCTTCTAGAAGTCGCCCACAGTAGAACATTCCTTCCGCCGAATTAAGTGCTGCAGCTTTTTTGAACCAGAAGAGCGCACTGTCACGGCTTTGGGCATAACCAATGCCTTCGCTATACATCCAACCAAGAAAAACTTGTGCATCCAGATAATCCTTCTCCGCCAGTTCCTTATAGCGAGAAGCAGCTTCAACGTACTGGCCAGCTTTATATAGGTGCGTTGCTTCAGAAAATACTTCTTGGTCTAATTTCTTATCAGTAGGCTGTACCATTCGACGACCCCCTCAATTCGCTCTTGCTAAGGCACCCAAGATAACTTTATTTCGGAAATTGAAGGGTTAAAGGTATCGGTGGAGGCACGCTGCTCGGTAGAGCAGGAGTACTGATTGCTGGTGGTGTACATTGTGGATACACCGGATGTTTTGGAGGCGGCAAGCCTGGAGTTTTTGAAAGGGCACCTTTTATAGTTGCTTTTGCCACACCGACGGCGATGCGCGCAGCTTTCGGAACAGCTATATATCCGCCGCCGGCCGCCCCAGATACGACTGTAGTCACTCCACCCACACCGCCAGCGGCCATGGCGGCATTTCCCATAGAGCCGATGGCTGTAGCCTGAGATATAGTCATACCATTTTGAAGGCCACCTATAGTCGAGGTGATAAGCAAGCCATCAGGATCAAAATAATTCAGCGGATTATTTTCAACATAGCTATAAGTATTAATTCCCCCGTCCAGACCAATCGGGTCAGAGGTGGTGTACCTCCCGGTACTGGAATCATAATTCCTCGCGTAGTTATAATTCAGCCCCGACTCCGCATCGTAATACTGTCCCGGAAACCTCAGATTCACCGTAACCTTGGTATTGTCCCCATCCGCATCCTCATTCGCCAGCGTTGAGCCAAACGCATCCGACTCCCACCGCCAGAGGACTTTGCCTGTCTCATCCATCGCCGCTCTAGGCGTGTTGAGATGATCCACTTCGTAGTAGAGGGTCTTGCGGGTCGGTTGATGTTCGATCTGGGCGATCGGGGTGTCGTCTCGCCAGACGTAGGTACGGATTGGGGTGCCGGTGCCGCTGGTCTCGGCCAACAGGTGGCCTTGCTGGTCGTAGTGGTAGACCACGGTCTGTGCGCCTTGGGGCGCACTGGCGGTGGTGACTTTGCGGGTGCGTTGGCTCTGGGCGTTGTAATAGTAGGTCGCCATCAGGACGCTGTTCTTGCTGATGGTGTAGAGCTGTCCGGCCTGGTTGTAAGTGTAGGTTCTTCCTGTGCCGTCTGAGGTGATGCGGCCTGAGGGGTCGGTGCTGACGCTGACTCCCTGGCGGGTGGTCAGCATTTTGTTGGAGTTAGGGTCGTAGGTGTAATTGCCTGACCCGTCGCTGAGGCGGTTGCCGTCGGCGTCGTAGCTGATGGTCTGGGTCTGGGCCGGACCGGCTTCTGTATTGAGGCGGTTGAGGGCGTCGTAGCCGTAGGTGGTAGTGGCCTGCCCTGTTGTACCCGGATTCACGGTGCGCTGGGTGATGTTGCCGAAGTCGTCGTGGACCAGGCTGGCGGTTTCGGCTTGGGCCGTTGTCTGCCCTAGCAGGAGCAGGCCTGCCAGCAGGGGGGCGATCAGCCGGGTATGCTTTAACATGAGGGGTGCCCTTTACTTATTCTTGTGGGTTCGCCGTTATTGAGGGGTGACGGTGGCGGTGATGCCTGTGAGCGGGCTGCCATTGATGTCGTAAGCTTTGAGGCTGGTTTGCGTGAGACCGGTGATGCCACCGGCAATGTAGAATTTAAACTGCACCAGGCCGTTCTTACTCAAGGTTTGTGCAAGCGTATTACCCTTGGCTGGCGTTAGCATCACTTTCAGGTTTCCGTTGCCATCGTCTAACCAAACCGCGCTTTTCAAATAGGCGACCGGATCGACTACACAGGCCACGCCTACACCAGACGTATGCGTAAATTGCAGCTGAATCGAATGAGGGATAATATCGTTACCGTTGGCATCCTGGCCGCTAAACGTGACTGCATAGCGGTCGGCTGTCTCCATCGACTTAAGTGCAGAAGGGTACGTGTTTAAAAAATCAAACGACGCCTGCCCATTGGTGAATGGCGTATAAATATTAAACAGGTTAGACAACCCCGTTCCTGGCAAAACAGTTACATTAACAGGGTAAATGGTATTTCCTGCACTATCTGTAACATGAACCGTCGCCGTTCCTGTAGGCAGCGAGGCAGGCAAGTCCAGGAGAATGGCAGTTTGCCACCACTCTCTGTCATCTGCTGTTACAGCCGCATTGATATTTTTTCCAATGCCCCAGTCGTTACTACCAAGATCTTGCTTGGTGCGGAAACCGATCATCAGCTTGGAAGAAGGATCTGGATACAGGTTGACTACCCCTCTGACCGGCACATTGGTAATGGCAGGGCCTGAAGATGGCGTGATACTCACATTCAGATTCTGACTCTTTAGATTCAGCCAACCCACCGGCAGCACCACAGTATCACCTGCCCGCGCAGCAGTGCCAAAGGTCTGCGTCCCCGCACACCCTGCCAACGTCCCCATTAGCGGCACCATCAACAACAGTAAATAAGTCCGTGCGTTCATTTTCTCTCTCCCGTTTCATTATTACTTTGTTCTGTTTTTGTTCAGTCGGTTTTAAAACGTTTCCAACCCCAACGCCTTCCTTCTGATCCTGGCCACATCCGCTGCATCGATGACGCCATCCGGTGTGCCGCTCGGGGCCACATCCCCATGCACTAGCTGGTCTGCCGTAGGCGTGACCAGTCCCAGCGCCATGCGCTCGGCCAGGGCGACGTCGGCGACGTCTACTATCCCGTCTCCGTTCAGGTCGCCATCCGGGGCGTTGTAACGCCGGGTGGATGGCAGGCCAGCCAGGTCGTAGCTGTTGCTTTGCTTGATGCCGTTGCCCAAGGTCTGGGCGGTGACTTGGCCTACGCCGTCATAGGCGATGTCTTTGGCCAGGTGGGTGGTGATGATGCCGTTGCTGGTGTCGATGGTGTTGATGCGGCCGGCAGGGTTGCGGGTGAGGGTCTGGGTTTCGCCGGTGGGGGTGGTGGTGGTTAATAGTCGGTTGGCGCCGTCGTAGCCGTAGCCGGTGGTGTAGTTGACGCCGGCGATCTGGCGGGTCTGCTGGGTGAGGCTGCCTTGGTCGTCGTAGCTGTAGGTGGTGCTGCCTTCGGCGTCGGTGATTCTGCACAGGCGGCCGATGCCGTAGTTGCAACCGGTGCTGCTGTCCCAGATGTAGGCAATGTTCTCGCCGGTGGCGGGATAGGTGATGCTGGTGAGGCGGTTGAGGGCGTCCCAGGTGTAGTTGCTTGTGATGCCTCGGGCGTCGGTGGCGGTCTTGAGGTTGCCGGCTGCATCGTAGGTGCGGTTGGTGATGCCACTGTCGGGGCTGGTTTGTTGGGTGGCTTCGCCTAATGCGTTGACGGTGTAGGCGGTGGTGATGTCGGCAGGGTTGACGCTGCGTCGCGGGATGGTGACGCTCTTGAGTTGATCCAGTCCGTCGTAGGTATACGAGGTGGGGTTGCTGATTTGGTTGAGGGCGTCTCCGACGTAAATCAGCCGGTTGAGGGCGTCGTAGTTGAAGGTGGTGGTATGGGGGGTGCTTGTGCCCTGCCCTTCAACGACGGTGGTCATGTTACCGGCGGCGTCGTAGGTGTAGAGGGTGGTTGATGTGGCGCCCTGGTTGTAGGTGATGACATCGGTCATGAGGCGGCTGAGGGCGTCGAAGCTATGGCTCTTGGTGGTGCTGAGGACGTTGTTGGCGTCGAAGATTTCTTCTTTGGTGCGGTTGCCGATGGCGTCCAGGGTGTAGTGGATGCGGTTGAGCTGGGTGTCGCTGATGTCCGTGAGGCGATGGGCGGCATCGTAGGTGTAGTCGATGTGGCTGGTGTCGGCCAGGGTGACTTTGATGAGTTGGCCGACGGCGTCGTAGTCGTAGGTGGTGGTTTTAGTGCCGACGGTCCGGGTCTTGAGCCAGCCTCGCGTGAAAGCGAGCGTCGTGGTGACAGTATTAGGGTCGATGATAGTGATGGGGCGACCGTTGCCATCGTAAGCGGTAATAGTGGTGATGTGACCCAGTGCGTTGGTGATTTTCCACAGGTCGCCTTTGCGGTATTTGGGTATGGGTAACGTGCTGTCATCGGCGCTGTAGTAGGTGTAGGTGGTGGTGTCGGCGATGTCGGTTCTTGGGCCGTCAATGCTCTTGAGGAGGTTGAGCAGTGTGTTGTCGGTGGCGCTGGTGTAGGTGTAGGTCCAGGTGCGGGTTTTATTGGTGGCGGTGTCTTTGATGCTTCGGGTGTGCAGCAAGAAGTCGCTGCCGGGGATGTCGTAGGCGTCGGTGGTGGTTCTGCCGGGTTCGGTGATAACTAACGGTAGGCGGTAGGTGGGATGCCAGGTGGTGGTGATTTTACGTTGAGCGGTGTTGGCGGCGGGGATCCACGCTGCCCAAGCTGCGACGTCGGCAGGGCAGGCTGTCGTGCTTTCCAGGCCTTCGGCTCGGGCGATTTCGAGGTTGCGGCCCAAGGCATCGTAGGCGGAGCAGGTTTTATGCTGATTGAAGTCGGTTCGACTGGCGACGTTGCCGTTGGGGTCGTAGGTGATGCCGCTGGCGGCGGCTGCACAGCCGGAGCCGCCGGGTTGGTTGGTACCGAGGCTTTTGACGACGCCTAATACGGTGGTGAAGTTGTAGGTGCGGGCGGTGCCAAGGGCATCGGTGACGATGGTGTTGGTGGGGTTGCCGGTGGCATTGGTGTTGTAGGTGAGCTGGTATCTGTCGATACCCTGATTCAGGCTGGGGGCGTGCTCTTCCTTCACCGCCCTGCCTTGAGCGTCGTACCAGTAACTGGCATAGCGGGTGCCGGGGTCGCTGCTGGCTTTCTTATCAGTGATGCCGGTCAGGGCATGAGGCTGGTTGGTGTTGCCGGTCTTGTCCTGTTCGTTATACCAATATTGGCGGATGCTACCGTCGGGGTAGGTTACAGAAGTGAGATTATTCCCCAGTGGTTGGCCACTTAAAACAATTGAACTAGATTCGTCGTATTTGTAGAGGTAGACGCCACCGGCAGGGACGGTCATCTTTGACACGCGTGCGGACCCATCGTAGACAAAGTTTAGCTGCCGCCCTGTGGGGCTGGTAACAGTGAGCAACAAATCTCCAATTGGGGCAACGGAAGAAGGCGTTACAACTGAACAGGCAGCACTAACCACATTACAGCTATAAACTAGTGTTTGGGTCTGGCCTGTGAGATTGGTGATGGATGTTAGCTTGCCTGATGCATCATAAATTTCCACTTCCCCCTGCTCATTGAGATACCTCCAGCCGTTCGGCTTTCCTGTTGTAATATCTACACCTAATTGGCCCAAGGTTCCAGCTGCGTCGGCGTCACCTATCCAAGGGGCGTCAGCTCCTACTTGAGTAAACTGATACCGTTTACCATCACCACGGCCAAGACCAACAATGCTGTAACTACCAGCCCCACTGCCAGAAGTCATGAAATTTAAAGTTTGTCCATACCCTCCCTTCCACCCCACTCCCAAACCATTTATGGCCTTGGAGCTACTGTTGTAGGTGCGCTCCATTCGCAGCGGGTACAAATCAACTCCATTATAATCCAGCTCATGTTGGTGTTTATTACCTACGCCAGTGTTTATAGGATTAGTGCCGTTGTCGTTGCATGAACCACCAGAGTTCTTTGGTATGGATGGGATATCGGGAGAGGGGGTGCAAGACAACGTGGAGAGAGGTCCGGTACTGCTTGAATATGGAGTGCCCTCATTGCGGGAGGGAGACTCAATCCAGGTTACTATACAACCTAGCCCACTTGGAATAGGGCGTACTTCAGATGGCAATGGATAAAAACCACAACCCCAATGGCTGCCAGAGCCGGCTACACAATCGGATTCCAACTTGGCATAGTACGCGCCAGTAGCATCGCAACTGGCGCTAAAAGTTTTGATTTGATCTGCTGTGCATAAGGTTTGAGCAAGTGCAGGAAGAGTTAGCAATAGTGGTAACGAAGCAAACAAAACTTGAGGTCTTGCAATAGCACACGCAACCCTAGCAATACAACTAATTGCTTTCACATCAAGAAGTAACCCGCGACCAAACGCCACATGTAAATCAACCATTCTCTTATTTCTCCCCAATTCCCCGTAATACCCAGGCTCAATTTTTGTTAGGGTGCCGTGTGTACTGGCTATTTAAGCCGGGACTTACGCCTTATGATGAAATTTTATTCCGCCAAAATGTTGCAATGCCAATCTTGCATTGCAACATGCCCCATATTCAATTTCTGCTCCAGAAATCAAAGTGAATAGGCTCCCCGATAGCCTAAAGCAATCCCCGTGTTGGTGGCGCCCCCGGTATTTGTGGTTTTGATTTAGGGTTGACTCAAAAAATATTAACACCTGCATATCCATTTTATATATAGGGGTTTCCCCTATTGTCTAAACTATTTTGGCGATACCCGATAAATAGCCAAATTCATGCACCGGTTTTACTATTCACCCGTTATCCGTAGCTGGATCAGCCTTTTTCGGAGGTGATCAAGGCAAGTCAATTCCCTTACTCAACTGCAACCCACCTTCATAAGGCATTCTTCCTGCTCTGGAGGGATGGGACGGGTGTTCCTTTTGCCCATAACCGTGAACGTGCAAGCCGCAGAATCTGCGCAACGCCGGCCGTATGGTTGCCACGAACTCGCTGCAGTACGTCTACGGCGACATTATTGGAACGAAATATCAGGTAAGAAGGCAGTATGGTTGCAGTATTGATGAGTTGACTAGGGTCCCCCAAAGTGCGCAGGGTTGAACCACAGCAGGCGTCAAGGCGTGAGGGAATGAGGAATTGTCGTCCAGCTTTCTCAGAACCAAAAATCTGTAGCGGTGTTTCTTCTTTCGAGGCGTTGCCGGACTTCTCGTGGAACACCATAACCGAACTATATAGCGTCTGATCTGGGCGGAGCGGAGAAATAAAAGACAAGGAGATTCGTCTAGTAGACATGGATAACTCCTTGCCTTGCAGAAAACTTCTTTGTCTTCCACTTTATTTTCGCGGACCAGCCTCAACCGCCACCATTCAATGCGGATTTCACAAAATGTAGTTTCCGAGCATACTAGCTACCGTCTTCAGGTCATCAACTCTGGCGATATGATGCCCGCAAACGATACCACCTTCCGACCGGTATTCCATAAGCTAGGCCGTGGCATCCACCGGATAGCCTGGTTCGGCGACATAACCTACGCCAGCCGAACCGGAGGGTCTTCACCCATGGCCCAGCTCGTTCTATCCCGCTGGAAGGACAACAAGCACGCTGCTCGTATCCACCGCGACCAGTTCACCACCATAGCGGTCCCCATAGCCTACCTTCGACTGTTCCGCATCGGCGATCTATGGAATGACGAGGAACGGATCGGGACCGGCGAGGACTTCGTCCAGGAAACCTTCGAGGACCTGACAATCAATGACACGACAGTGGAAGTCGCGCCGGCCGGCCTCCCTCTGAACCAAGGAGGCACCTCGCTCTATCCCCTACCGTTTTCGGCCTTGGAAGCACACCGAGACCACACTGGGGCATTCTGCGCCCGGGTGCCCGTAGCCAACGACGTCACCCTAATGGTGCCCTGCATGGAACTCATCCGCTTCTACTTCGGCGCAAGCGGAGGTCTCCTGAAGCGCCTATTTTCTGGCGCATTGGCTAGCCGCCAACTGTACACCTCGGCACGAATCAATCCCGCCACTGGGATCGCACACCTGGATCTGTTCCCAGGCCTTCCTGGCGTCGCGGCCAGTACAGTTGGACGCATCGCGTTCGATCCACAAGCACGAAAGGCTATGCGATGGCTTATCAACTCAGGTGTGAGCGCAGCGGCCAACAAGGAGCGCCATTACCCTCGTACCACATTTCCATTCCTTGGCGAGACGACCCTGACCGCTCAGGGCAGGTGGATCGAGCAAGGTAGGCACCGGGTGTTCCTAGCCGAACGGCTGACCCGGTGCACACACCCGTTTCCTTTCCAGAAACTTTTCTACACGTCACAGGTAAATCTGAATGCTATGTCCAATGCCTCACGTCAAAAATCAGAAATAATGGCGAGACATGACGAGGATACCCGCCCCAAGGTCCAGCTTACCGATGGAATGGTGGCTCGTGACCTGCAAGCGATGGCAGTACCTAGTCCCGAAGAAATCGACTGTTCTTTTCCGGACCTCATGACAAAGCACGTTCGGCGAGTCAAGCCGGCCCAACCGACGGGCGCCCACCATCACGCGGCACCAGACGTTACTCTTGCTACTGGTGATCCGTTGTCTTCCAGCAATAATCGGGAAGCCGAAGTGACCACTGAGACCGCAGAACAGGCCATTATAGAAACGTATCCCGAAGGGGCCGCATTCTTGCATCAAGTGATCGAAGATGTCAGGTTTGAGGGTAATGATTCCATCGAGATGGTTCCCATTCGATATGAGGCTGCTGGCCAAGAGACGCCTTTCACGCGTGCGGACTACCTGGTGCCGACGGCCGACTCTCGGCTTGAGACCATTTGGGCTACTCGACTTAGTATTAGCGCCCCAGGCATAGAGCCCTCCTTGCTGCTGTTGGTCAAAGAAAGGCCTCCCTGGGCGAGCGAGAACAGCGATGACCAAGGGATTTTCTTACCCTACCGCCCCGAAGAGGATCCACAGGGTCACGTGCTTGAAAAACTTCTCATTGACTTCGCAGGTATGGACAGAGAGCCGGAACCGAACGAAGGTTCGGCGAAGAAACTAGGACAAATCGGATTGCCTTACGACGTCAGCGCCATGCTGCCCTTTCTGATGCGGGTATGGGGGATAGACAACAAGCATTACAACGAAAAGATGCGCCAACGTGCGTTAAGTGTCACACCCCTAGAAAGTGGCGTAGGATAAGAAAAACAACCCCTCGTGAATCTTATGCCTTGGCCCGTCATCCTAACGACTCTGACTCTCGCCCTGGTTTCTGCTTGGCTGGTATTTATACGGAACTGGGAGGCGTGGCAGGCGATGCTGGCTGTGGCATTTGCCGCGTTTGGAATCATCAGTTTGTTGATAGTCGCGATTCAGCTTCTCTCGGATCGGGATGGCCGTGCTGAGAACTGGCGTGTTGTCAAAAAGACATTCGATGATGATCTGGACCAGATGCTCAAATATTTTCGGATTAGGAAAAGAAAGGATTAGTCAGGTTCTGGTCGACGCCAGAATCTGCCGAGAAACCCATAAATAGCGATGGTCTTATTAATGCCAACCACGCCAAAGAAAGAGGAGTCCTAAGAAATACTCAGACGCCGATGGACACGAATTAAGAGTTATGAAGGTTGCCAACCAATAAAAAACCCGACAATGATATCGGGTTTGGATGGTCAAGGAGCAGTGGCGATAATGAAAATTATCATTTATGTTTAATGAGTTACAAACAATCAACCATCATTGTCAGGCCAAAGTTTCATGGTATTCCCCTCTTTCCCGTGTTCTTAGACTAGATTCTAGCAAAAAAAAAGCTTTAGTCAAATGCGTTACTCATCTCACGCCCCAGGTCGACGATGGAAGGTGCATTTATTTAATTGTTAGCGCATTTTTCAATATCTTAAGGGTTATCTCTGGCTCGCCCTGATTCCCCCCCTCCTGAACAAGTTGTACGATGCGCTCGGCAACCGATTTTGCATCATCTGAGCGTCCAAGATGCTGATACGCCTTAGCAATAGTATCGAGAAAAAATATGTCTGGGTTGGTAGCGCTAAGGGTGTGATGTTCAAGCACGCTGAGACTGCTAGATAACTGTGCATGCAGAGCTGAATCCGGTTGACCCCCCAGAGACCCTAGTAACTCCAAGTATTGTGTTGCGTAGTAGGCGAAGTTGTTGTGGATCTTGATGTCATCTGGACGCGCCGTCAAGCCTTTGCTCGTAACCATAACAGCTCTATATAAGAGAGAAGTTCGCTCTTCGATGTCATGATCTGGCAAGCTGCCAATATATTCCGCCTTCTTCCAGAGCTGATAGCCCAGAAGTTTAGGCAAGGCTCCAGAAACGTGCGTGTAGTCGGCTAGAGGCAACTCGTCAGGCCAATGGCCTGTCTTATGGCTTACACTCGCAATGCCCTCAACAGCTTCTTCCGCTGACTGATATAACTCAATGGCTGGATCCGTCTGACCGAGCTTGGCCACGGCTTGCGCGAGGCGGAATTTAGCCAGGGGAAAGGATGGGTAAAGATCGGCAAGCTCAGTGTAGAGTTCTACCGCTTGTTGCACATATTCTGGCGCCTCGGTGGACATGAGACAAAGTGCCTCATTCATTCGAGCGTAATATATATACTGAGCTTTGCCTTGACCGTCTGATAGCTCACGCTCCCCTGCCTGGCGTACCTGCAGGAAATGTTCGGCGGCCTGAATATATGCAGAGACTGTTTGTGGATGCTGAGCTCCTTGATTTAAGGAAATCTTGGAGGCTTCTTCTCGTAGTTTTCTTCCCTCAACATATACGGTGATGAAATTTGCCGCCACGTTCAGTTCTGAGAAGCGTTTCAATATATCGTCATCCGACTCGACTGAAATAATCTTGCCCTGCTCACCTTTTGATATAAGAGGCGTTGTTGCAGATACAAGAATCGTATCGGCGTAGTGTGCACAAGCGTCCGTAAAATGTTTCAAGACCTTTAAATGTGGTTGAACCAGTGCACTATTGTGAATCGGAGTACCGCTGTTCTTCCCTGCTCGCTGTACATAGCCAAATCTATGATCAATTTCACCCCAGGCATCTTCAAAGACTGTGCGTATTTGAATTTCGATCGGCAAGGGATGCTTTTTCTCTCCATAATCCGTTCTTAGCTTCGCAACCGAGCAGATGCGGCTGACGATATGAACACTGGAATACCCCTCGAGCGACTCCTTGAGTTCAAATGCCGCGCCAGCTTGTGATAAGACTTCCTTTAGTTGCGCCAAGAACGGATCGTGATGAGGTGCATTTGTATATATGATTATTTCTTCAAAGCAACTCTTTTGGAAGGGATTAGGCGAAAGCTCTTTTCCGTGCGCAATTAATGCGAGAACCTCTCGAACTATATCAGGAATCTCCTTCCGAAAAAGCGTTATTAGGCGGATTCCTATTACATCGGTAACAGAGTCGACATCATATTTTTCCTTTTCTTTTCGCTTACGGGTAACTTTTTCAATTAGCCTTTCTTCTGACTTCACGCGCGACTTGATTGCATAGCATAAGCTGCCGAGACCTGAGTGCATAATCGCCTGGAGGACATTTTTTTCACCATCCCTGCCGCCCATCTCAAGTCGCGCGGCATTGAGCGCTAATGCATCACTTTTCCCCATTCCTTGTTCCATCCTTGGATTTCGACAATTGTCGTATTTTATGAAATCTAGGGCTGTTACCATATCTGCCCACAGATGCCCCAGTATAAAGAAAAAAACTGGCGGCGGAAAAGCGGTAATCTTAATTAATTCTAACCACATCACCGATTACCGGCCCCAATACGGAGGAACCCGCAGAATTATGCCACAGAGATAGAGCCGCCACCCTCCTGGGAGATTTTCTGACCCAACAAGGCAATCGCTGCTGCGAAGCTCTCACCGCCGCCACACTGCGAAACTTGCAACACCTCGTTTAGCCCGGTTTGACTGGATAAAGAAATCTCCTCATATAAGCAGATAGGTAGCTCTTTGTTGTCCTTGAACCGGCGATCCGGCCCTCCAGACTTGTTGACATACTTCCACGTCCTATCCACAACCTTTGCGTCCCTTGGAACGGAATCACTCTCGATGAACCTCCTTGTTCCAACATTGACGCGGAGCTCCTGATAGCCGACGGCGCCAACGCCGTTTTGATCGTAGATGAGGACGCGGTCTGGAAAGAAGTGCAGCGTTTGGCGACCAACCCCAATGGCTATGGTTTCGATGTTGGTCTTGACGTAGGGTGGTTCTACCTTGCGAACAAACGTTTGCTTTCGGCTAACGAGGTTGCTCGCACCAGCGTGATACTTTCGATCATGAACCTTCCCCTCAGCCTCGATATGCCATGCCGCTGCGCAATCAGCCAACCGTCCGGCGCAACTGTGAAGCTGTCCATAGGCATTTTCCATCTCGGGATCGAAGTCATAGAAAAGTACGACCGTTTTGGCAAGGGCATCTCGACCATGAGCAACGTATGTGCCCACAATACCCCCCAGGAAAAGTAGCACCAATAACCAATTCGGCCACCCCGACGACAACCCAACGATAAGAACCGCCACTGAGGCCACAGCCACGATAGGCCAAAGCCGTGTGGTCTTTTGCTTTTGGTTCAGTTCATTCAAAAGCTCACGCGAGGAAGAGTCAACGATTTGGGCAACGTCTGCCGACTCGATTTCTTCGAGCGGCGCATGTGTTCCCGGTGGGATTTGAGGGTCAAGTCGCTGCGCAGGCTGGCGTCGCTGCTCGGAAGGCGCAGAGGATGACGGAATGGTTGCTCTGTAATATAACCCACCTCGACCCATGTGGACATAGTTGCCTCGCGGCCCGACTCCGAAGCGTAGCCCTTTTACACCTGCGGAAACCCCGATACCCGACTTCGAAAGGTTGAAGCGGAGAGGACCAACACTAATGCTCTTACGAAGATAGAAACCCACGGGCTATTCCTTATAATTCCGACCCCACCAACGACTTGGATCAATCGATAACCGCCTTAGCAGACCCAAGCGCTATAACCTTGGCCGCAGCCATATCGGCTGACGTCAAATAATGAATATGGGAGGTATGAAGACTATCTTCCATTTTTTTGAGGAAAGTTGCCTCTTTCGTAACTACGTAGCCATTTCCTGCCAATTCACGATGACTTTCAACGAGCTGACTGCGCAGAGTGTCTTTGTCGCTCCATGAGCGCATAGCTATGCGATCCACAATCTGGACAGTACCGCCATGCTTAAGGCAAGAGCGCCCTATCTCATAGCATTGCTTATGCACCTGCTCGCGATAGAATGGCATTTCGCTGCCATTGAAGCTTTTTAGTTGCTTACCCAACTGGGCCGAAATGACCCCTGGGCTTGATCCAATCATCCAGCAGACGAGTGCATCGAATGCTTGATGTGGAAGACTCGTTGCCAAGTTGAAGTCAAACACATTCACCTGAACGATAAACACTTGCGTGTCTGCCACTAGGTCAAGGTGATTAAATGCCTCAAGCGATACCACTTCGACTGAAATCCCGTTGGCTTTCAGGTGCTCAACGGCCATAGCCGCCAAGTGTTCGTTATCCTCAAGAGACACCACCCGCATGCCCGCTTGGACCAAACTCAAGGTGCTGGCGCCTGAGCCGCAACCCACCTCCAGCACCAAGGGTTGGTCACCCAATTGTTGAACCATCCAGGCATAGTGCCGATTCACAGAAAAATTCTCAGCCGAGGCCTTCCATTCATGCGCATATTCCTGAGGAGTCATTGCCCGACCAAATATCGTGTTCATGTCATTCATTTTATTTTTGTGGTTCCATTTTTATCTGGTCCCCCAGCGCCCATACGACCAGACCAAGAGCAGACAAAGGGTTCGCCATTCGCGACAACATGCGGATCGTACAGCGGGGTGTCGTTCTTGATGAAAGCAGCTCGTTGTCGAGGGTCGAGCCGACCGCCACTGTCAATCAGGTGGATAAGCTACGTCACTGACAGATAACAGCGGTGCTGCAACAAACAGGGTTTGAGCGGTTGGCATTGGGATCTTCCAGTTTAGGTTATGTTTTTCTTGGTTTTGTGTATTCCTCTCATGACAAGAGCAATGTTTGGGTACGCTACTCTTTTATACTTGACATCCATATAGGGGAATCCCCTATTTCATCAGCAGCTTTCATTAACATTCGGTAGCAGCGTGGTTTGGCACTGGCATCACTGGCACATTTCCCGCATAAAACGCACTGGCGTTTGAAAGCCAAGCCTTAGACCATTACAATTACTCGCATGAACCGCTCACAATTAATCGCCATCCTCTCTCACCAATTCTCTACTCTCACAGCCCAAGATGCCGAAGTTTCCGTGACACTTATCTTGGATGAAATTAAAAATGCCATGGCCAACGGTAGGCGTGTAGAAATCCGTGGTTTTGGCTCTTTTGCGCTAAACCACCGCAATCCAAGAATAGGTAGAAATCCCATGACTGGAGAGAAAGTAACGGTCCCAGCCAAGTACGTGCCTCATTTCAAGCCAGGAAAAGAGTTGAAGGCGCGGGTGGATATTGCCTGAGGGTAGAAGGGCTGGGGCGACTTCCTAAAATCGAGAAGATCAGCCGATAAAGATAAAAGGTAAGAGGCGTGCCCTAATACCAGGCTAGCCTAGTGGAATGATGGGTTGGGTAATGGTCGTTACCAGCGAAAACAATTACAAGTTGTTCTTAAGCCAACTGGAACAGTCGTCATCAAGCCCAGTCCATGCTCCAACACCGGACAAAACGACAACAAGTAATGAATCGTTATTATCAATAGCCGGGGTAAGCGAGTCTCGCACCTGAGCCGCCGTGAGATTTGATTTCACGATCCATGTTGAATCTAGGCAGTGCCACCAAATGCCGATTTTTTTTATTGCCTCAAACAGGTCGTTGTAATTTTGCCCTGGCCGATTGAGATCATAGGTAATGAGATATGTTGCCATTTGAGGCTCCTTGTTGATGGAATCTAATGTAAATGTAACAGGCGCCCGCGCAAAGGATCACGTTGCAAAGCGCCCACTTACCGGGTGTCCTGTTGCCCGGTAAGCCGGGCATAGGTGCTAGCAATGGATCAAACGCCTTGCTTCGATAACAACCAAGCCATGGCATCGCTTCGATTCAAAAAGACTTTCAGATTCCATCTCTCATCCCGTGGATATGAGGCCAATGTTTCCGTGGAAAGTATTGTCGCCCGATTGTAAGCAACCACGGCCATTACATTTATTTCTTTCAGAGTAGCCAACTTTTGTTGGGCATCGAAATTATATGTGTAGGAGTTAACCTTATTAACGAGTAACGAAAATGGGGCTCGTAAATGCGACAGCAAAAAGTCATGGTATTGACCCACCATATTTACGTCCATTTCAACGCCATCATTAATCATGACTTCAGCAATATCTTCTCGAAGGATAATAATTTTGGCAAAAGGCAGCTCATGTAAGCTCATATTAATCACCCAGCCGCCCAGCCTTGGATACTAAGATCCTTAGAACATGGGATTCAACAACTGCACGATTCATTATGGGCGCCCCGAAGTACCTTGTTAGCATATGCCATAATAATACAGAAACTTATCAAGTGACTGTTTGTGCGAAAATATTCAATCTACTATTCCTGACGTATGTCAGCTTTTTTGCGGTCTTTGCTACTCCATCACTTGGGCACCGAACATAATATTAAGCGGCAGGTTTAATCGGAATACACAGTATCGATGTGACAAAGTGCAGCGACATGCTTCCTTTTTGGACCAACTGCAAAATTACGGGCCTTAAAGCCTCTCGCATCCGGGCCAGTTCATAGAGTATGCTCACCACGTAATTCCTGGTGCATATATTTCTCTGCAATAATTTTTACTTTGGGCCTTTCTCTATTGCGTGTAGGAGATCATGAATGGGTTGGAACGACCATATAGACGACAGTGAACTTGGCAATCTTCCGCCAGAGGCATTCAGTCCATTTAATGTTGATGGGCCATTTGACCCTCAAGATCATTGGCTCGAGACAGCAGATGAAGAAGAGCAACGAATTGCGATGCGAGAATGGTTTTTGGCACGCTTCTGTGACCCAGCTATCGAGACTCCCTACAACGGTCGTGAGGGCGGATATCTTTTCATTAACGGAGGTCCTTACGATCCTGCTCATGAGATATCTCACCGTTTTGCCGGTATTGTTGACGACGATGTTATTCAGGAGGTCGTCCACGATTTATGTACTGAGGTTGGTAACCAATGGGCCCCAATTCGCGATGATTTTCCCAGTGATTTCGATTTCGACGAGCGGTTTGATCTTCAACTTCTGACCAGCAATGAACCGTTGGACAAGCTCAAGGCACGCTTGCAGCATGCCCGACTAGTTCTCACCCTTGAAGGGGATGAGGTTGCAAAGTCACTTGCTGAAAAGCTGGTCTTCGGTGGAACTGTCGCGGCTCTGGAGGCTTTCCTATGGGAGACGGTAGATTACTGGGTTGAGCATGACGAAAGGGCTCTACACGATATCGTGACGCGAATCCCAGCGCTGAAAGATCAACCGATGAAGCTCGGTGACATCTTCAAGCAACATGCCGGCCTAAAGGAGTACGTTAAGGGTTACTTACAGAATCTCGTCTGGCATCGCTGGGATAGAGTTGCACCGCTATTCAAAACCGGACTCGGCATAGAGCCCCCCAGTTTCAAGCCATTTGAGGAAGCACTCGTCAAACGCCATCATATTGTTCATCGAAGCGGCCACGACAAGACTGGGAATCCAATCTCTGTAACGAAGGAAGAAATAGGTTCACTGTGCGATATGATTGAAGTATTCGCCACTGAAATCCATGCCAAGCTGGCACCGCGAGGTCTTCCATTGAGTGAGAAAAATGACTGGACGTAAGCAGTCGGATTCCCGGCTGAGTCCAACGTCAGTGCTTTGGCCGAACTCCAGATCATCCGGATGATCGCGGCGACCTTCCGGTTCTCGGCCTAAGTGGACTTTTCCAATACTCAAAGATCATGTCTGCTTCACGTTAATAAGCAGACTCAGCGCTAGAAGTTGCAGTACCTAAGGTCAACTATACTAGTCAGGACAGAGTGACTTTTTGTCCCATTTATAAACGCTCTCTGGCAAACTCTTCAGCACATGGCGCTCGTTTCGAAAATATGAAGCGGATACATTCTCCATAACATAAAGAGGCAGAAGTAAGCTCTTTTTTTCCTCCCATTCTTTCTTCGAGATACCGCGCTTCTTGCCTCTGGCGTCCATGCTGAATAAACGCTGGAACTGGCGAGGTGCAACACCGGTGTAAGCAATGAACGCAACTTTATCTTGGTAAGTCGCGCCTTCTGGAGCTTCCGATACAATTTCCTCGTTGTGAAGGAATTGCGCTCTACTTTTGGGATACGGCTCCAAATAGACAACCTGCTTCAAGCCGGCCGCAATAATGTGTTTTGCACAATTGTGGCAAGGAAATGTGGTTACATACATGGAAAAATCCTGTACGGCAACGCCCCGTCGTGCGCTATCTATCAGCGCAGCCATCTCCGCATGAACTGGTCGTGAAAACTCGCCAATATTCATGAATTGCGTTCCGTCTAATTTTTTCAGCAATTCCTTCGCGATGTCGTCTGTTTGTTTTCCACCTTCCTTAAGCAAACCTGCGCTCTCGATGCGACCCAAGAGTTCTGTAAGTACAGACGTTTTTATATCTTTTGCTCGGTCGTCACCTTTTTCTTCTAGGGCTTGATCTCTCGGGTCGCCGGACACATCTCGCCAATATAGTCCGCCTCCAGCGCGAGGGATTTCATTCATTCCAGTTGCAACAATACTCAAATCCCTTAACGCCGGACTTCTTGGCTCATACTCATGTTTCACTATTACTGCACCGACCTGCCTGTTGTAATCCGATGACCGAAGCGATGCTGACCATGCTTGGTGCATCGCATATTCGCGTTGATAGGGCGTTTCAAAAGGATGGCCAAATAGCAGTCTAACGAATCTTTCTACTGCCTTTTCGCCACCCTCATTGGTGAGGTCAATAAAAAAATCTGCCAGCGGATAGGTGTCTCTTGTGTTCTGCCCGAATTTCGGATCGACCGACTGATTCTCATCGTCCTCGATGATCTTCACTGCCAGCCCGACATAATGGGAGTTTTTACTTTTAGTGGGATCAGGTGCGCACCGTTTAGCGAGACTTTCTCCCCGCTTCGTTTTTGGTTCATGGCCTGCAATAAGCACGAATGCTGAACCGTAAACTTGTCGGAGCAACTCCACCTCTCTCGGATGTTTCAGTTGGTCCAGGATATACGCATGTGCAATTCTTGGGCGATCTGGGCTACCTGATGCTGCCGCCCTAATTCTTCGAATTTCGGCGATAGCCGCTAACGCTGGTGCTGCACCTTCTTTTAGTTCTCGCCTAAAATCTAGCGCTACGTCTTGACAATAAATTATTCGCCCCCCTTCATCGTCCCCAATCTTGCTCTTATCATAACCGTGATAATGTTCCAATAACTTTGATACGCGGATGCTTTCGGCTGAATAGCTAAATAATTTGAGATACTCAATCAATACCTCTGAGACATCACCAAGCCGGACTCCCGCTGGACCAACTAGCCCAATTATCAATTCCGGCTTTTCATTTTCACCAGTGATCATATCCCTCCCCTGAAATTACTTAGGCCTTTATTTCAATTGACTTACCGATTTAAGAATGGCGGTGTTCCGGTATCACCGCACCAGTAAACACGCCCATCCATTATCCAGAAATGACTCTTACAACCGACATCTCTCCACACGGATGGATACAGAACAGGCCGATTATCCTGGCTTGCTCTTAACGTCCAGTGCGGCCTATGTACCTGCTGCAGAGACAGTGTAATGACGCTATTACAACCGCAAGGGCAACGAAAGAGAACCCACTTCGGCTTATTTGCTGCTGCCACAAAATATAGAGTACTTTTTTCTACTTCTTCATTACGTGGCGGCTTTTCTATAGTTCGGATTCCAGGAAAGGTTACCGGCGGTAACGGCTGACGTTCAAACCAATCACGCGACTTCTTATCGTGATCAAAAAGCTTCAGCCATACCAGTAGCTTGTCAAAGTGCGACATTTGGTTTCCCCAGAATTGGACGGTTTAGGCGATATTTCTCTTGAACAACCAAATACGCTTTTTGCTGGCAATAAACACAGGCTGTATCGTTCCTTTCGGAGCGGCTCTGAAATTCCATTTTTACAAAATCCACGGTAAAGAAATCACTACGCAATTCACCCGGAAGCTTTCGGAATGGTTTAATCAGGTCAAACAGAGTTGCCACACCGTAATCCGCAATCGCGCTGGTGAAAGGACCAACGCCGGGAGCTTGTTCTCCACCTCCAACCAAATACCGCTCTCGCGCTTCCTCTGCGGCGAGGTTAGGGTTCTGCCGCAACGCGTATTGATGCCGAATCCATACATCCTTGATGACCCCTTGGCAAAACAGGCACTCACCGCTTTCTGGAAGAATCGTACTTATCCTCCCATGGTGATACCTTAAATATGGGTGCCCTTCCGCGTCTTCCGCAATCTGACCACCAAGTCCCATATCGATATATGGTTGGGCATAAGCATACAAGGCTGTATTCAGTATCTCGCGGCCTATTTGGTCGTCGGTGCAACCAAAAATGACGTCACAACTTGCAAGCGCATCAAGAGCGGCTGGATCTTGATCAATCAGAGATTCGAGGGCTGCCACGTTTGTGGGTAATTTTAAAAGTGCAATAAAATCTTTGAGGATTTGCGCCTTGTTCTTTCCGACATCATCAAGCCCCGCACCTCTTACACGGTTTAAATTGCTTCTCTCCAGTTTATCGTTGTCGATTACCACCAATTCACCGACGCCGGCGCGCGCAAGCAGCAGTGCAGTGGGACTTCCTGTCCCACCCGCCCCAACGATACCTACTCTCAAAGATTTAAGCTTGTCTACAAAAGGCTGGCCAAATGCAGCGGCATGGCGGGCACTAATGTCCTCATCCGCAAATTCTGTTTTCTCATACTCATATAACTTGAGCGGACGACCATGCACAAGGATATGTCTGACCTTCTGCACCGACTCAGGTTGTTGACCATATCGGATTCTTGCTTTCCATGCATTGTTGGTCCACAACATTGCCACAAAGTGTATATCTTTGCCGTTGCGATTCGTGAGCGCACGTAATAGCGTGCGCTCGTTGTCATCGTCGACGTGCGAAAAATCTGGGTAACCGCCTGGATGATTGTGTACAAAACCAAATACAAGCGATTCCTCTTCGGACTGTCGAAACAAATCGCGAAGATATTTCAACTCGAAGCTGATATGCGTATCTGAACTACTAGTTACCCAATCATTTTCAAAGGGTATCACTCTAACGGCGATGTAACGATCGGATTCTGCCAATCCAGGTGTCAGGTGAGATAACCGACGAAATAGAACGACCGCCGCCATTTCATGGCCTTGTGGATGCGATTGGAGGTGCCCAAGCAACTCCCTCTCATGTGAAGCCAGCAATGTGATTCGGGGTTTATTCATTGACAATCCGGTTTCTGCAACGCCCAAACAATCCGGCGATAAATTGAAATGATGTCGTCCCTGCCGGGACGCCACATCCCTGGACCTGACTGCCAGTGACGAGACCACCTGCAGTACTCTTTACCATTTAAAATTCGGTTGTCGCCTCCAGCAGGATCCAGAACTGCTGGTATCGGCTTGCCATCCGCTCGATACAGCCTCGGAAACGTCCAAAACATGTCATTTCCATCCTGATTGTAGTTTGGAGGAATGACAACCAAGACGTCACATGAGGCTACTGTGTATAGGCTCTCGGGCAGTGTGAAATGCGTAAAAATAAAAAAACGCTGCGGTTCGCTCTCTTCGTAGGTGATCCCGCGCTCCCTGAGGTTTACGTAGTCATCGTCAAACAGCAGAGACATAGCTACTAACCGGCCTGTGAGCCTGGCGATTGAGTAGAGAACTTAGCTGGTCCATGATGCTTATCAAGGTCTACAACGGTGTCATTTGTTACTACATCGTCCGGCTTGCCGGGAACCTTCAAAAATATTTCAGCGCTATCAGGAATACCGGCTAATACACGCAGCTCAGCGCCTGAAATTGCGCTCTTTTCCCATTCATATTTATCGCCGTCTACAAACAACTCATATTTCTTAGGATGGTTCATGTGAAAATCTCCTAATAATTAAACAAAAAACTGACAATTGCATTATACGTGACCAAAAGTGGCCGTATCGTATCGCCAATGAACAAATCTACATGGTTTGATGAAATCACCATTTCATTTATCTGGATCATGGCTATGCCCAAAGCTCGCGCCAAGACACGCCCCGATAAATGTGCCAACAGGTCCTCCTATAGAGCCAACCATCGCACCGAGTGCGCCTCCGGCAAGTGTATTTCCGGCTCTTGCCTTTTTTCTCTTATCTCCTGAAAGAGGTGCACGTGACTTACCGTGCTTTGATCGGGCTGAGGCAGTGCTTGAAGCCCCCTTGGAGCGATTGCAACTGATGCAAGCTGGATATAAGTTATTTAAATGATCGGTACCGCCTTTAGCTTGTGGAATGGAGTGCTCTACCTCCCAAGCAGCACGTGCGCCAACAGTCCCATAGTTTTTAAATGCCAATTTCTTATGACAAATGTGGCAACCGCCAGACGTCCGATCATAAATTTTATTGAGTTCTGTCTTATTGAATGCCATTCGATTCTCCTTGCCAAAAAGGCTACTTGAGCCATATATCGAAGTCTGCCACACTCCAAGCTCACCGGATGAGCTTGGATCAGGGGAAAATCATGGGAATGAATGATCGAATATACCTAATTGATCAGATGCTGGCTGAGCGTCGTTTTGTGACAATCCCACAGTTGTTGGAAAGGTTGGAGGTTTCTCTCGCCACGCTTAAGCGTGATCTGTCTATTCTGCGGGACAGAATGCAGGCCCCAATTATTTTCGACAAAGAATTAGGGGGGTATCGATATGAAAAACAAGATCAGACCTCCAAATTTGAACTTCCCGGCCTGTGGTTTTCGGCAGAGGAAATCCATGCTCTGTTGACTACGTACCATCTGCTGTCAAATCTTGATACTGGCGGCCTACTCGGGGGGCATATCAAACCTCTTCTCTCACGCCTTACTGCCTTGCTGGGTGTTGCCGACAATTCTATTGAAGAAATTCAAAAGCGTGTACGGATCGAAATGATGAATGTTCGCCGTGTTCAACTCGAACATTTCGAAGCAGTTGGTTCCGCCCTGCTGAAACGAAGAAGATTGCGCATCGAATATTACGCTCGCGGAACAAATCAGACCACACAAAGAGAGCTTTCACCACAACGTCTAATTAACTACCGAGGCAATTGGTATCTAGATGGCTGGTGTCATCTGCGAAATGACCTTCGTAGTTTCTCGATTGACTCTATTCGTTGCGTTGAATTATTAGCTGCTAAGGCAAAGGATATAAGCGAGAAGAAGCTGAATGAAATATTGGGATCTGGCTACGGGATATTCTCTGGGAAAGCCACACAATGGGCCACGCTACATTTCACTCCGGAAATTTCCCGATGGGTATCTACTGAAAGTTGGCATCCCGAACAAAAAGGACGATTTTTGGTTGGTGGCTGCTATGAGCTTAAAATTCCCTACAGCAAGGCCACCGAGCTACTGATGGACATCATGAAATATGGAGCTGGGGTCAAAGTAATTGCACCACCCTCCCTAGTTGATCGTGTCTCTAAAGAACTTAATTCAATGCTTGCCATATATGAATAGGCCAATCTGAGGGCTTTAAATTTTCAGTTTTCATGTGATACCAAGCAACCAAGAGAGCGCTGTAGATGTAAGTGGTTCACTCATAACGACTAACGACAGCTAATCCGCGCATAACAGAACTACCGACTTTACCTGTGAAGGTCGGCTTAGGCCGGATTCTGTTGAAAAACTCGTTGTTTCCGCCGACGTGATGTTCGGATTGTAGGTGTAGAACCAAGATTTTCTACCTTTCGGTGGCCGCAACCAGGTCCTGATGCCCGGTTTGCAGGTTAATTAGTAGGTTTTTGCCTCAAGCAGGCGCACCTATCCCGTTAATTGGTGGTCCTTGCGCGATGAGCTTGGCCATACGCCGCATATTTTGCACGGCAGCGGCAAGTGTAAATTCGTCACCGGCACCGCTGAGTCCGTGCAACCGTAGGCGATCCAACTTGAGGATAGACTTGAGATGCGCGAAGAGCATCTCAACCTTTTTGCGTTCGCAGCGTGATCGTTGATATTCCGGGGTCGTGGTAATGTAGCGTGCCACGTCGCGGGCAGCTTCATGGATACTGCGGGTTATCTTGCGAAACGTCATGTTCGGACAACAATCGGCTTTCATCGGACACGCTGCGCAGTCGCGCTCGCTTGACCGATAGATGATAGTGTCGGCTTTGGTAACGTGCGTGCGAGGAGTTTTGAATGGGCGCCATTCGCTGCGGAGTGCCTTGCCGACCGGACAACGGTATTCATTGGCCTCATCATCCCACTGGAAAGCATCACGCTGGAAGGTGCCATCCTTGCGTTCAGTCTTGTCCCAAACCGGAATATGTGGCTCGATGGATTTCTCCTCGACCATCCAGCCCAGCATGGGCGCCGATCCATAAGCCGTATCCGCGATGAGGCGCTCAGGCTTCAGATCAAAACGTTCCTCGACGCGATCCACCATGACCTTGGTAGATTCGACCTCCGCCGTGCGGTGAGCCGGCGTCGCCTCCACGTCGAGTATTACACCGTGAGCGGTATCGATGAGGTAGTTGGTCGAATAGGCAAAGTATGCAATGCCCCCGGTCGCTGCCGTCCAACGTGACTGTGGGTCGCTCAATGAAATCTTGCGGGTCACTGGGGCAGCGGCCGCCTCGTCATCCAGAGCTGCCAGATACTCGCGCATGGCACGCGTGTTGATCTCCGGATCGGTCCAGTCGCAATGCTCGCCCACCTGGACACTGTGCTGGTGGCTCGCATTGGCAGCCACCAGACTCGCATCCACCGCGAACCCCTCGCCCTTGACTAGGCCTGCTGCGATGCAGCGGCGAACAACTTCATCAAATACCCAACGGAAGACGCCGCTCTCACGGAATCGTCCATGACGATTCTTGGAGAAAGTGGAGTGCTCTGGCACCACATCTTCCAGGCCGAGGCGGCAGAACCAGCGGTAGGCTAGGTTTAGATGCACTTCTTCGCACAGGCGGCGTTCGGAACGGATGCCGTAGCTGTAACCAATAATCAGCATGCGAATCATCAATTCTGGGTCAATCGAGGGGCGCCCGGTATGACTGTAGTAGTCCGCCAATTGCTGGCGCAGCTCGCTCAGATCGAGGCAGCGATCAATGCCTCGTAAAAGATGGTTTTGTGGAATGTGGTCTTCGAGATTGAAGGAGTAGAACAATCTATCCTGACCGCTTGGTTGCTGACCCATCATCTTGGCACCCATAACCCATAAATGATATAGGCATATTTTACCATGGCGCCGTTTAAGTTGGGGAGTTTTTCAACAGAATCGCCGAACAAGAGACGGTCGGGCACCTTACCTAAACTTCCGCTCATGGCACGTTGCTGACCGTAACGGGCCAACGTCAGAATTCGTCGAGCAATTCTTAAATAGCGATAACCTTAATTAATTAAGACATATTCTTAATATTAATCCCTCCAACCAGAGCCTCTTAATCAAATTCCGCCTCACAATCTATTTTAACCTACTGATTTTATTGAAACGTTAAAATCTAGCTTGCATCCATCGCAGAATTCTGCGATGCTTCGAAAAATGAGTTACCCAGGCGGAAAAGGCAACGTGTTTCAGCACATTATTAACGTGCTTCCAAAACACCGCACATATATCGAAACGCATCTTGGCGGGGGCGCAGTCATGAGACAAAAGAAGGCTGCGGCAAGAAGCATCGGCGTTGATATAGACCCAATTGTCATATCTGAGTGGCAAAACAAGCACCCTGAGCGGTGCGAACTTGTTTGCGCTGATGCGGCACAATTTATCCGGACATTTCCATTTTCTGGGGACGAAGTGGTGTACTCGGACCCTCCTTACTGGCCGTCAACCAGAAGAAGGCCGCGTATTTACCGGCATGAGTATACTGAACACCAGCACCTAGAACTCTTGAATGAGTTGAATCAACTCCCCTGTGCCGTTGTGTTGTCTGGATATCAGAACGAGGCATATGAAAGCATTTTAACTGGGTGGCAATCCATAACTTTTCTCGCCCCGACTC
The DNA here is from genome assembly GCF_000297055.2 of Sulfuricella denitrificans skB26. NCBI lineage: Bacteria > Pseudomonadati > Pseudomonadota > Betaproteobacteria > Nitrosomonadales > Sulfuricellaceae > Sulfuricella > Sulfuricella denitrificans. The sequence continues at coordinate 143,896 of NC_022357.1, forward strand.
AGAAGGGCTTGAGAGAAGAAACTTTGTGGCTGAACTACAATCTTCCACAAGAGCTTCACGACTTTACGTTCATTGGCGGCAACTACAGGGAGCGGGAAGCAATTCGCCGCCGGCAGGAAACCCTCAGACGAAAAATAGAGCGGCTGCGCCCTATAGAGCGCGCTTCCCTTGTGTCGTGGCTGATGGAACAATACTCCCTGACTGAAGGACAAGATGAGGGGCGGAGCCTCTATGCGTAACCCGCGCTTTGTCAGCTTATTTTCGGGGTGTGGCGGCCTGGATCTAGGCTTCATTAAGGCCGGCTTTACTCCAGTCGCCGCCTATGATATTTGGCCCCTTGCGGTCGAAAACTACCAACAGAACATTGGCCAACATGCACACGTATGGGATCTATCCACCGGCATCCTTCCCGCATATGACAAATGTGAAATCGTGCTGGCAGGATCGCCTTGCCAAGGGTTTTCTACCGCAGGAAAACGCCGGCTAGATGATCCACGTAACCATCTATTGTACTCAGCCGTAACCATCGCTATAAGATTGGCGCCAAAGGTGATGGTATTCGAAAATGTGCCAGGTCTACTGCAAGGCGCCCACAAGAAGCACTTTGACAAAGCATGCGCCGAGCTACAAGCGGCGGGATATGACACAAAGACAATTGTCCTCGATGCGAGAGACACAGGAATCCCTCAATCCAGGCGCCGCGTCATTCTATTGGCTTGGAATAGCAAAGCTCATTTCGCCCCATCTATAAAACGAAGAGAATCTGTGTCACTTGAGCATACAATCGCTGGGGTTGATGGCTTGGCTAATCATGAGCCAATTCTGATGCAAGACGGATCATCTGATGTAAAAATTGCTGCACGTATAGCGGCAGGGCAAAAGCTATGTAATGTTCGTGGCAGTGATGCTTCCGTCCACACTTGGCAGATACCCGAGGTTTTCGGTCGGGTATCTCAGCGGGAGCAAGAGTTGCTCGAGGCGGTAATGAGGTTGAGGCGACGTCTGCGCCTCCGAGATTTCGGTGATGCCGACCCTGTCTCAAGGCAAGCACTTGAGAAGGAATTAGGCCGTACGCTCAAAAAGGAAATTCGGCAACTGGTAGACAAAGGGTACTTGCGCGAAATAGACTTCGCTATAGATCTAACGCATACTTTTAATGGCAAGTATCGTCGCGCTCATCCATGCGGAGTTTCATATACTGTCGACACTAGATTTGGGGATCATCGCTACTTTTTGCATCCTTATGAGAACCGAGGATTCACAGTACGAGAAGCTGCGCGAATCCAGGGTTTTCCAGATAGTTACAAATTCCACGGCCCACTAAAGGAGCAGTTTAAAATGGTAGGCAACGCAGTTCCACCGACTATGGGACTTACGATAGGTGAGATGGTGAAGCATATATTGTGATCAACTAGCAAGGTGAGCGACGGTCTAAACATCATTGAGTCGTGGCAGCGTGAAGAGCACCCGACTGACTCTAAACGGCGGAATTCCGCTGTTCGGCTCCGAAGCCTCTATGAACTTTTGGCTAGCCATCTATTCTCTCAGTATGAGCCTACTAAGATCGCCTCACCTCGCATTACGCGAGATTTCCTATTCCGGCTGGAGAGATGGCTTGAGGGGCTCAAGAACGACGATGATCGATGGGCGGCATTCCGCTCCATTGAATACCTATTTTTTGTTGGGCAGGGCGAGATAGAGGAACTCTACCGGTGCGCTCATGATCACTTATTAGTTAAGTGGCTGGTGGAACTTGAAAGTCTGGACATCTTTTCGCCTGACATTGAGAGTAGGCTTCAGCGCGCTCTAAAAGTATGTTGGCCTTGCCCTGTCACTGACAGCTTGCGCATAAATGGATTCCTGCATTTAACTGGCCTTAAAGGTCAAGATCTTCGCCCTGACTGGATGAGTTTAAGTAAATTGGGGTCTCCTGAGAAGATAAGGGCGTACATAAAGAAAGAAGGGATAAAGTATCTTGTCCTGCTTGAGGACTTTGTCGGCTCTGGAGGGCAAATCAGCAGAGCGCTTAAATTCGCCGCAAGTACATTCGATGGGCCAATTCTCGTGGTGCCCCTTATCATCTGCGCCCCAGGAGACCGTAAAATAAAGAAGGACATCATCGCCATTGGCCGCAAAAACATTTCCTACGAACCCATGCTTATCCTAGACGATACCTGTTTGGTCAGTAAGACAGCTATTTCAGGTGAACCCAAGCTGTTTGAGCAGCTTCGGAAAGCTTTAAAAACCAGCTATAAGCATATAGGCGCCACCCTTGACGGAGAGGAATTCGGTTGGAAATACGTTGGTAGCCTTGCCGTCATGTATAGTAATTGCCCGAACAATACGCCGCCTATGTTTTATTATAAGTCCCTCAATTGGAAACCCGTGTTTCCACGGGCGGCGAGGAACTAAGGGGACATCATGAATCGCTTCGACAATCCATTCCATGATCTTTGGATTACCGAGATACTCGATCCCAACGGATTCGTGAAAATGTTCAGTCCTTGTGTCGCTTCCCATGCCGAGGCTCTTTTCGGGACAGGCAATGTGGTCGTGCGTGGTCGTCAGGGAAGCGGGAAAAGCATGCTACTTGGCTTATTGGATACCCGCACGAGAGTGGCATACGCCAGGTCACGCGAAGGATATCCCGCACCAGATAATTATAGAGGATTCCTTGCCGCCGGCATCAACCTCACCAGGGACAACGCAAGAATCGTCACGTCAAGGCTATCTGAGCGACCAGAAGAGCAACGTAGAGACTGGGCGGCATCCACTTTCGCGGACTACGTCAACTATTTACTAGTTAAAGATCTGCTGGACAACGTGGCCTATTTGGCGGCAGAACAGAAAAAGGACGGCGCACTTCAGCAAGAGTTGTCAGTTCACTGGTCAGAATCGAACGTACAACACTTCGTTGATTCAATAGTAGCGGCTGACGCGTGGTATGGATTTTTGGAAAAGTGCACGACTTTCGATGACATCGTGAAGCAGGTAGCAGACCGACTCTCGCGATACCGGCGCTTTTTCAATTTCAGCACCGATGAGCTGGATCACGATATCGAGAAATCCAAGACCGATATTGGTGAACCTGCAGCTGTTGTTGCTGATTGTCTTCGGCAGGCTGGAATTATTCCTAAAGGTGCCCTTGTATTTCTGAGAATTGATCAGCACGAGGAACTTTATGAGCTAGAAAAATCCTCAGGCTACCACGGAGTTTTTCGCCAGGTAATCAATCGAGCTCTTGCGTTGCGTGACAGCCGAGTTTCATACCGAGTTGGAACACGCCACTACGCTTGGAATGAACAGATCGCTGTATGGGGGAGCGGGGCGCATTTAGAGGATATGCGCGACTACACCATTGTTGATATTGATCAGATGCTAAAGAGACATGAGAACGCTTCGTTAGGCTTCTCTTTTGGAGATTTTGCTGAGGATGTATTTCGGCGAAGACTGAATGTTTATGGTTTCGAACTAGAGGACAGTTATCCCAAAGGTTTGTTGGCCGAAGTCTTTGGCAAAACACTATTGCCGTCGGAGCGCGCCCAGCTTTACGCAGGTGATCGAGCGCCCTTATTAGATATTCCGGATGATTGGGCTCCCGAATGGAAAGCAGCTCTTGAGCAATTATGGTTCGAAGACCCACTAGATGCAAAGCTAGGTGAAGCGTGGTTGCGCCAAAGGGAGCAGCAACGCAAATTGGTACATAAGAACCCTGAGCTGGCAACAAGTCGGCCTTGGCGCGACCGACCATACTGGAAAAAAGAGCGAAACGAGGCCGCTCTAATTCAGATAGCAGGAGATGCAAATGAAGCGCTCGTGTGGAGTGGTGAGCGACATATCGTAGACCTCTCTGGCTGGAATATTTTAGCATTCATGTCGTTGTGCCGGGCGATATGGGCTGCGTGGCTTAGAGACACCTCTGACGATGAACTTCGCACTACACATCTGCCAAAAATTGATAGCAGGGCACAGATTGTTGGCATATATGAAGCTAGCAGGGCTTGGTGTGACAAACTCAAAGAAGGTGCTGACGGTGACAATAGGACAAAATTTATTACGGCTCTTGGTTCTTGGTTTTCTCAGCGTATCAGGCGAGACAAGGCGCTCTCCAATCCTGGGCATAACGGGATATCGCTGCTGCAAGAGGAATTCGAAGTACACAACTTTATTACTGACCTCATCAGGAACTGCCGTGACAATGGGGATCTGATCGAATCCGCTCATACGACAAAAATTCCGGATGCAAATCCGCGCATAAAATGGTACCTCAATCCGCTCCTCTGTCCATGTTTTCGCATTCCACACATCAGGACAAAGGAGCCGATATATACGACGACGGATGAACTACTTAAGGTATTCGATGGCGGTACTATAGGTGTAAATGACGAAGAGTCAGATGATTTGGATAATCCTCAGGCCCGGCTCTTTTAGGAGAACATGCAGTGGTTCATCCGTGGGGGGACATTGACTGGCTAATGCCACGTATAGGCAACAAACAGTGGACTACCATCTCCTGTGCGTCTTTTGAGCGGCGATCCATAGCCGTACCTCAGTGGATTGTTAAGTCCGCAAAAGTCAAAGAGCACTTCGTGTTGCGAATCACCGACCCCGAAAATCGGTTTACGAAGGAACTGGAATCAAACACAGACCAAAACGAGCGAGAAATTTTGGCACTGTTTAAAACTTCGAAAGTAGACTACAGAGTTGAGAAGTTGCTCGGTGAGCCTAGCACCTGGTACCAACTTGCACGTGATGCATCATCTACCCCCGGTGTGTCTTTGCTACTGGACATCAGCGCAATGCCTAAGCGCGTGTTTCTCTTTCTCGTTAAGCAGCTATTGTCTTCTCCTAATGTGCAAGATCTCCTTGTTTGCTACGCGCGCCCAGAAGGGTACAAAGAAGGCCCCTTAACCGAAGATGCGGAACCACCTGCTGCCCTACCCGGTTTTGCACGCGTCACAGAAACTGATGGCGGAGCGACATTAATTGTTGGGGTCGGATATACAGCATTTAATCTCGGAGAGTTACTTCAACAAGCGCGAGGGAATGATTTGAAGTTCTTATTCCCGTTTCCACCTGGTTCACCTGCATTCAGGAGGAATTGGCGACTACTTCATGAATTGGTTCCGAACATCCCAATCAAGACAGAGATACAGCGAGTGCATGCGATGGATATGTTCGCAGCATTGGATTGGATAACTACCGTTGGCAAGCAAGCGACAGGAACCGTTGATTTAATACCTCTGGGCCCCAAGCCACACGCTCTTGCAATGGCGCTAGCACACAGGAAAATTGGCGATACAGCTGAGATTTTGTATTCGCAACCCCACACATATAGCCCGGACTACTCACACGGTATCGCAAAGACGCGAGATGGTCGGTCGCATATTCTCGCCTATTGCCTTAGGCGAGAAGGCAAAGATTACTTCTAGTATCCTGAGTGGGGCGCGACTTTTCGCGCAGGCTAGGTTGACCTGCCCCTCAAAATGAAAATTGAATTAACAAGAAACATCTAAGCATTTTTAACAATGAACTTTTGCCTTCATTAATCTCGCCAATCAGAACTGTCAGATTTCTCAACGTTAACTTTGTGCTCCCATAGAGCCAAAATATATGGCGGACATTGCCGTTGAGATGGCGTGGCGCGAGGAAGTCAGGCGCAATACCGAAGGAGAAAAACCTTCTCTGCTACTTAAGGCAGCATTTTCACGCGGCAAATTCAAATGGTGGCGTGGTTATTGGCAGGGGTTTATGTGTTTATGCGCGAGGGCGAGTTCAGCCTTAAGACCGCCTCGTTCGTGGCATCGAAAGCAACACAGGGTAAATACTTACTGTTGCCGTTGACCTTGCCAAAAGCGCTGTCCATTCCTCCAATCAGTACATTGCGCCACAATGTCCCGATACCATTGCGGCGTCGGGCTGAAATCCTTCTTTAACACGCTATACCGCACCGCCTTATTCCGCCATGCATCCACGATCCTTTTCTCAGGGTCGGCAAGCATCCACATCGCAAGCTGAATCACTACATGCCGCTCTTCCAGCGAATAGTGCTCAAACGACTCATGCCGGGGCCGCAGCTGGATTTCCGGCGCACCGATCTTGCCCGACACGAATTGCCGCAGATGGACATGCGGGGAATGCACCAGCATGATCTTGCACATCTGGTGCAGCACGGAAAAGAATTCCACATCGTAGCAAGCATCAACCCCGTCATTGCCATCAAGCATGCGAAGCGCTGGCAACCACATCTGATAGGCAGATTCATCATAGATTACCGGTTCTTTTACGGGCGATTTGCGCAGATCGAAATCGCACGCATGACACAAGGTGATCGGCCCTGACTCGACTTGGCTGAACTTGCCCATCTCTCGACGATGGAAGGCCACCGGCTTATCACATGACGGGCATCGATCATGCACCATGCACTTATGCTTGGGACACATCGTATAGAACGCCACCCGCCAACGTTTTCTGAAATACGGCACATTATCCTCCGCCAAACACAGCGGACAATATTGCAGCCCATGGTGATGATAGCTGGTGTCCACCATGTTGAGGGGTAGAAGCCAGTACTGGTCACCGCTCCACTTGTAGCGGCGATACAGCACACCCTTATAGTCCAGCAGGCTGGTACGCTTAATTTCTCTCACACCAACGCCCGTATGCTTTGATAGCGCGCGCACCAACCAGTCCGGCGCCTGGCGGTCGATGTCTCTGAGCCAGATATCCTGCCCCTTCCCCAAGGATACCCGGCAGAATGTTTGTATCTTCATGCCATGACCATGAGCGATGCGCACCAGCCAGCAGGATAGCAGTTCGTCTGGCAGCGGTTTGGGGTGATACAACCAAAGTTGTGCAGCGTTTGGCATGTTCAGGTTGGCGGCGGAGCCACCTTGCGCTTGGATGGCATCGTCCAACGAATTTTCTCAAGAATTTCCAGGGTGATCTGCTCGGACTTGTCCTTGATCGCGAGAACAGCGGCTCGTTTAAGCACCTCGTGAATCTCGCCCAGGATGCCCTCGCCCATCCAGAGCACCTTTTGAGCGATGGCCGGACCGCGCAGATTCGATGGCTTTTTCAATGGAATGCGCCGCTCAAAGCTGGCCAGCAGATCGCCATACTCATTGTCCATTTTCCATTTCGGCAGAAAATCCGGCTCGAAGCGGTTGGATAACTGCGGATCAGTATTGAATGCGTTGAATGCCTCCTCAACGCCGGCGCAAATGATTGAGATCCTCAACTCGTTACCGAGGCTCTTCAAACCATTGCGGAATTCCTGCCGCTTGACCGGGCCGCCTGCAATGATGTGCTGGATCTCGTCGACCATTAAAATCTTCAACTGGATATTGCGCAGAATATTCATTACCCCGCGCTCTTTTTCAGAGTTAATCGCGCGGATTGAGTAGGGTTGCCAGATGGCTTCCAGGATCCGATTGTAGAAATCATTAATATCCGGCTTCTTCGGCGCTTCGATATAAATCACCGGGATAATGGAGTATTCGCCTTCCGGATTCGGGTCGGGTTTATGCATTTCATCGAAGTGTCGCAGAATTTTTGACTTGCCGTTATTACTCGCGCCAACAATCAGCAGGTTCGGCATGCGGTCGATACGCGGATACTCAAACAGTTCCTCCATACGTTCCAATATCTTCTTGGCTCTCGGGTAAGGTATCCATGACCCCTGCTGAATCGCAAAAATGCGTTCCCGATCCGACAGATCAACCAGCTTTGTCGCATCTTTGCCCAAGTGTGGATAGAGGTTCTCCATATCACTCCTCGTCCTCAAAATACGAGGTTCTGTTCGGGTCGTAGCCAGGGATCACTGGCGGCATGGCAGGAGCCTCGGTTTTGATCGTTTTTGGCAAATCCTTTTCGCGCTTCTTGCGTGCCTTGGCATGCTGGATCTTGCGCTGATCATCGCGTCGAGCCACCTTGGTTTTTAGGGCGGCCTGATCCTGTATCTCCTGCTGCTTGTCCGCGTACTCGAAGATGATGCGTTCGTTTATCTCCTTCACGCCCGCCTTTTTAGCCGCTTTGCGCGCCTCGCGGAATTCCCACAGGCTGATCGGCGGCAAGCCCGAATCGCGATATGGGATGACAAAATAGTGCTTGGCGTTGGGTTCGAAGAAATACAGCCGACTGATGTCGTGCGGATCGCGCTTGAATTTGAATTCCCTTTTCGATTTGGGATGATCCGGATCCGGAGCATTCACCCAGGGACGCAATACGTCGGCGAAGTAGTGCAGGTCATCAATGACCACACCGTAGCTCTGAACCGTGCGCTCGATATAAGGCATGAAGTCGATTCTGACTTTTTCTTCGTCATACCCTCGTGCAGGCAAACCCCGCGGCAGCTTGCCATCCCCACCCAACAGCCCCCTGCGGTACCGATCTATCGGCGCTTCTCCGTTGATGCCCTCATGGGGTGAACGATGGTATTTGGCGATGAAAAGCACCAGCCACTGCTCCAGATCGTGCATTGTCATCGTGGCTCGCCCTTCCGAGTCGTACTCGCCCCTTTCCTTCGGATTAGCAAACGTCGCACCTTCCAGCGTCTTCAGTTTTTCTGATGCGGTCCCCATAAGCCGCTCGATATGCCCTCCGTAATGAGGGGTCTTTACGGGTCTGAACTGAGGATCGATGTTGTATTCCAGGCAGGCATCCCTGAGCATGTTGCCACGGAACTCCCGTGCGTTATCCATGTGCAGAATGCCCATCACGCCCCAACACGGCCATTCCACGTTGGGGAGACCAACCTCCTCGGCAAGCCATTTTTCTTTCGGCAGGATGGAATGCGCGACGCACAGTCCCGCAGACATCGCAGATGGCGCCTCCAGCGTCAGTTCCATGCCGGTGACCATGCGGCTGTAGACGTCAATACTGAACGTCACATATGGGCGGCCTATCGAGCGCCTGGTCACATCATGCACGACCATTACCGGCAGCGGCGTGTGATCAATCTGCACCAAAGCAAGCGGCCAGCCCGCATTCGGCACAGTTCCCTCGTTTGGATCGAAAATTTGTCTCGCCGCGCGCTTGCTGTAGCGTTTCTCATAACGTTCACGCTCACCTATGGCATTGATGCGCCTTTTTACCGTCATCCAATGCGGCTTGGTCAAACCTGCATTTGCACACAACCTTCGTATTTCTTCGGTTGTGCTGGCGACACTGTTTTTTTGGTCGGTCAGGTAGTAGTTCTCAATCCTCTCCTTGATGATTGCCTCAACCTCCTCATTCAAACGCCACTTGCCAGTTTTCCAGCCACCTTTTTCTGGCAGCAGATCGGAAAGCAGGCCTGAGTTGCTGTACGCCCTAATCCACCGGTAGATGGTCGCCACACCGAAGCCTGAAGTTTGGGCGACTTTTTCCACTGCTGCCGATCCCCATTCATTTCTCGACAGAAGCGGCTCGATGACCTTCAAGCGTTCCCGTGCAAATTGCCAATCCTCTTCCGGGATGTCGGTCAGTTCAGTAAGAGGCTTTTTTGGTTTGTCGTCTTGCTTCACCACCCATGGAGACAGATGCCGAATTTCCAGTACCTCGGTATCTTTGCTGATCATGCTCTTCGCCAGGACCTTAGTCAGGTCGATGGCTTTTAAAATGACGTATTCCTGACCGTTGTAATTGACCAGTTCGCCCTTTTCGAGGCGTAACAGCATGGATGAAGATTTAGTCATGGTCATCCCTTTCCGGGTAATGACAACTTGGATTTCATAGTTAGCGGTTTTTTCAGGTTTACGGTAATGCGTTTGGTGGCAACCAGATGCCATATGGCGGGAGCCATATGCAACACCCTATCCTCAGTGGGACACAGCTTCTGCAATAGCGATTCGAGCGTCACCGAACCGCGCACATCCTGTAAATAGACGATGACTTCTTGCTGCAACGACGCTTCGGGTTCTGCGCTGTGGTATTCGCGCAGGAATTTGAGGTTATCCAGATAAGGAGTGCGGATGTCCTTTTCGGTGAAGATGCGCCACTCCCAGCCGCGCTCACTTGCAAAGCGTGAAGCCGCTTCGAATTTCGGTGCGTACTTTACCTTATGCTTTTTCAGATCATCGGTATGTTTCACTTCACCCAGGACGGGTTGCCGAGTTTCGCCGAAAGAATTCGGCAAGTAGTGAATCAAAATGTCTGGAACGTAGGGTTTGATGCCTTTTTTAAATGGGATTTTGACGGGTTGTTCTTCGAAGCGCTCGACTGTATCGTCAAACTCAAGCAAAATCATCAGGTCTCGTTCGAGTAAGAACTCGTGTCCGAGCGATTTACCGTTCTTGGCACTAGAAAACGAGCCAGTTACCGAGAGGTAGTTCTTGGGGATTTTCCTGACAGGCATCGCCTATCCACCAATATAAATAACCATTACCATCCATTTATGAATGATCCTGATTTGATATTAGTGAATGAACGAAATATTATCAATAAAAAGTATTAATTTTGAATAAAAATGATCAAGTTTTTATCATTCATTTATGTACGGTGACAATGAAGGTACGTAAATGAGAATTTATATGAATTGCCAATGGTTATTCATTAGCATGTGACTCAATGATCTGACCATGTCACGCTGGCCAATTCGTCCGAAACCCAGGGAAGACGAGCCATTCAGAGTAATCTTCACGTCCAGGTTCAGAAAGCCTTATCCTCTTTAGCTAAGCTTTGATCAAGGCAAAATGAGCAGATAATAATTTATCTCTCAATCCTGAGATATAATCAAAGCTATATTTGAATTTATAAATCATCTCAATGGCCGCTGTCACTCCCAAAAAGAAACTCTTCGAGAACTTCGCCCTCGTCGCGAAAGCACTGGCCAGCGCCAATCGACTTGAATTATTGGAGGCGCTTGCACAAGGTGAGCGTGGTGTGGACGGGTTGGCACAAGCAAGCGGAATGTCAGTAGCCAACACTTCCCACCATCTTCAAATCCTGCGTGGAGGCGGCTTGGTTCAGTCGCGCAAGGAGGGCACCCAGGTTATCTACAGTTTGACCGACGAAAAGGTGCTTACACTGTTAACGGGTATCCGTAATGTGGCTGAACAACACTTGGCTGAAGTGGATCGCATTGTTCGCGAAAACTTTGACAGCCGGGACAACCTGACACCCGTCCGCCGGGACGAGCTTCTGGGGTTGGTGAGATCCGGGGAAGCGATGGTCATCGATGTTCGCCCTCCCGCCGAATATGATGCCGGCCATATCGAAGGGGCAGTCAATATCCCTCTTGAGTCCCTGCCTGAGCGATTAAGCAAATTACCCCATGATCAGGAGATTGTGGCCTACTGCCGTGGCCCTTATTGCATGCTGGCTTTCGATGCGGTTAAGCAGTTGCGCCAGCTCGGATATCGAGCCCGCCGTCTGGAAGACGGCTTCCCAGAATGGAAGGTCGATCACCTTCCTGTCGACCGCTAATCCCCTCTTAATAGTCCCTCCAAATAAGCATCGATTTCCAGGTCATCGATCTATCCTGAAAATTAGCTTGACGACTCTGCGGTTAAGGCTTAATAATATATTCAAAAAATCATTTGATTAATATTATTAGCTATAATCCTTTAAGGAGGAGACGAAATGTTTTTCAGGCAACGTTTAGCCAAGGAAGCTACCCTGTCCTATCTGCTCGGTTGCGGATCATGCGGTGTCTCGGTGGCGGTGGACCCGGTTGCGGGTGACGAGGATTGGTTTGTCGAAGAGGCCGTCAGGCAGAACGTCAAGATCACCCATGTCTTTGACACCCACGTTCATGCCGACCACTACTCAGGCGGGCGAGTGCTGGCAGAGAAGCTGGGCGCCCAGTACTGCCTGCATGAAGCCAACCAGGGGCGGGTGCAATTCCCATTCCATGCGCTTTCCGATGGCGAAACCATCGAAGTGGGCAACGTCGCGGTGAAAGTGCTGCACACCCCTGGCCATACGCCTGACAGCCTATGTCTGACGGTCACCGACAAGCGCCGTAGCGCCGAACCCTGGTTCGTGCTCACCGGCGACACCCTGTTTGTAGGCAGCATTGGACGCCCCGATCTGGCGGGCAAGGGTAAGGAATGGGCGGAACAGCTGTTCGATAGCCTCCATGCGAAGCTGATGTCCCTCCCGGACGAAGTGGAGATTTTTCCCGGTCATACCTCAGGCAGCGCTTGCGGCGCGGGAATTTCCGGCAAACCCTCCTCCACGGTCGGTTTTGAAAAGCGCTTCAATCCTGGCCTGAAGATGACCAACAAGAACGAGTTCGTGAACTTCATTCTGTCCGACATCCCTCCCCGCCCTGCAGAAATGGAACGCATCGTGGCTGTTAATCTGGGGGCGGCATGAGCCACGCTTTGCGCAATGAATACCAAGAGTTCCGCCATGGTATTCGCGAGAACTTTGCGCAATTTTCCCACCAGTTGTTGCAGGTATTTCTGGTCGGGATGACCATCGGTATGATGCGTACTGTGGTACCTGCCCTGGGCGAGACCGAGTTCGGTGTACCCAAGGGTTCATTCATGCTGCTGACCACGTTCGTGGTGGCTTTCGGATTCGTCAAAGGAACACTTAATTTCGTTGCTGGCCGTTTATCTGAACTCATCGGCCGGCAGAAGGTGTTGTTACTGGGCTGGGCAGCGGCATTACCCATCCCCTTCATGATTCTTTATGCACCCAACTGGAACTGGATTGTCGCCGCAACCGTGCTGCTGGGTGTTAACCAGGGCCTGACCTGGTCCATGACCCAGACCGCCAAACTAGACATCACCCGGCCCGATCAAAGAGGGTTTGTGATTGGCCTGAATGAATTTTCCGGTTACGTGGGTCTTGCGGTTGCGGGCATCATTACCGGTTACATGGCTACCGCTTACGGGCCGCGCCACGGGTTGCTGATATTTGGCATCGCGGTGATTGTTCTGGCCGCGCTGCTCACCATACTGTGGGTAAAGGACACCCTGTCCTGGGCCAAGGCGGAAGGCGCCAAGCATGCCGCCGGGCAGTCCACCGGACCGAAGCCGCGTTATCCTGCCAACATCTCCGATAAACCCACTACCTGGGAAGTGTTCTCTCTCATGTCGTGGCGCGACAAGCGCATGGCAACGATCAGCCAGGCAGGACTGGTGGAGAAGTTCGTGGATGCCCTGGTCTGGGTGTTTTATCCGGTTTTCCTGTACCGCCATGGATTGTCATTGGCCAGCATTGGCTGGGTGATCGGCGTTTACGGCTTCGTCTGGGGCGGCTCCCAGTTCTTCACCGGCAAACTGTCTGACCACATTGGCAGACAAAGGCCGATCGTGTGGGGTATGTGGATTTGCGGTGCGGGGGTGGCGATGATGCTGATGGGTCAAGGTGTCGTCTGGTGGTCCCTTTCGGCGGCCGTGTCGGGCTTCGGTATGGCGCTGTTGTACCCTAACCTCTCGGCGGCTGTGTCAGATATTGCCCACCCCAACTGGCGTGGCTCGGCCATCGGCATCTACCGCTTCTGGCGCGACCTTGGTTACGGCATTGGCGCCTTGGCGCTCGGGATCGTGGCAAGCTTTAGCGGTGCTATCGAGGAGGCCTTCTGGTTTGTCGCTGTCTCCATGTTTCTCTCCGGTCTGGTCGTGCAGATTTGGGGAGAAGAAACCCATCCGCGTCTTAACCCCGCGCCAGCAATCCCCTAACAGGACACCACATGAAACCTGCTCAGCTCATTTCCTCATTACTCCTCTTGGTACTCTCATTCCCGCTGCTGCCAGCAGTCTCATTCGCCGCAGATAATGCAGCGGTAAAGGGCATGGAGGAATATTTCGAGTTCTCCGAATACGGCGGTGCCACTATCCTTCCCGAGCAGATCCCGGCCGAAGACTGGAAAAACGTCACCATCATCGACACTCGTGATGCCGATCAATACCAGAAAGCCCACATCCCCGGCGCCATAAACATCGACTGGCGGCAGGTGCTCGGACGCCGGGCCGAACTTCCCAGCGACAGGATGGTGCTGCTGTACTGCAATGCCGGTACGCTCTCTGCCCAGGCTGGTTTGGCGCTACGAGTGGCGGGCATGGAAAACGTGCGTATTTTGCAGGGCGGCTTCAACGAGTGGAAGGCCAAGGGCGGGTTCGACGCCTACAAGCGCGCCACTCGTAAAACCAGGAAGTAAGTGTTTCGTTTGATGCAGGAGGACACAACATGAAAACCCTTTTTATTCTCAACGACCCGCCCTACGGCACCGAGCGTAGCTACAACGGTTTTCGCCTGGCACGAGCGCTGGCGAAGCATGAGGGCAGTGAAATCCGCGTATTCCTGCTGGGCGACGCTGCGCTTTGTGCCAAGGCGGGGCAGAAGGTGCCGGAGGGCTATTACAATATTGAGTTCTTTGCCCAGAGCATTCTGAAACGTGGCGGGCAAATCGGCATTTGCGGCGTTTGCATGGATGCCCGCGGGTTAAAGGATGAGGAAATGATCCAGGGCGCCGAGCACTCCACGTTGGAGCATCTCGCAGAGTGGACGGAGTGGGCAGACAAGGTACTGGTGTTCTAGCCCCCTTTTTTTACGCATTATTCAAATGTTCAATTGATATTTGTCAGTCAATATTAGAAGGAACAGCACCATGATTATTATCGTCATATTCGCCGGAGCCATCACCGGCATCGTCTTGGGTCTGTTCGGCAGCGGCGGTTCCATCATCGCCATGCCGGCGCTCATGTATCTGCTCAACGTGGAAGCCAAATCGGCGATTGCCATGAGCATGGGGATCGTGGCTGTCACCGCCACCATTTCGGGATGGGACAACTGGCGGCGCGGCAATGTCGATCTCAAGGTGGCGGCGATGTTTGGCTTCTTTGGCGTGATCGGCACCTATGGCGGCGCCCGTCTCGGGGTTTACACACCAGTTCAGGTGCAGCTTACCTTGTTCGCTTTAGTGATGTATGCCGCTGCCTGGAAGATGCTGCAAAGAAAAAAGCAGCCGGTAAGTCAGCTGGCAACAGCAGGTGGGCCACAATTATCTGAAGATGAGGTTATATCTGCGCACATGGGACATATTGCCGCACACGGCGTCGGCGTCGGTGTGCTGACCGGGTTGGTAGGCGTAGGAGGTGGATTCCTGATCGTACCGGCGCTGGTGCTGCTGTCCGGCATCCCGATGAAGCTCGCCATCGGCACCTCGCTCGTCATCGTTGCCGCCAAGTCCTATTCCGGTTTTGCTGGTTATGTCGCGGCGGTGCCGGTGGATTGGTCGATCATGGGTTCGTTTACCTTGGTGACGGTAGCCGGCAGTTTCGTTGGCACACGCATTGCACACCGCTTCTCGCAAGAGACCTTGAAGCGCAGCTTCGGCGTGTTCCTGATATTTGTTGCGACCTACATCATGCTCAAGAGTGTACTTTAACGAAGTAATTATTCCGGGAGAGCGAAATGAAGAAACTGATCGTGTTTTTACTGTTTATGCCACTGAGTGCGATAGCCGCGTCCTTGCCGGACGATGCTGGTGATTACATCCGAGAGGTACAAAACCTGGTCAAGACAGAACAGGTGGTTGTCAGGAATGGCAATGGCTCAGAAACACAGAGTGTTGGGTTGTTGATTTCGGCAAAAGAAATGTTTATCAGTTCGAGCGAGCTGACGGAAGGCGGCAGGCGCGCATTGGAGAAATCAGGTCGTTTTGCCAAGCAGACAAATGGAAGATTGACAATCCTGATGCCAGACGAACAAGAGCATCAGAATTTCCACCAGAGGGGTTACTCGCTGCATGGAGGCGAGGTCAAGCGCAATGCCTTTATTGGTCCTTATGTTTACATAGTCATCGCCAAAAAATAACTGGGGCACGAATTGTGGTAAACATTTAGCCCGGCAGTGCTGTGCCAAGATGAATGCAAGGCACTCCGGTTTTCCCCTGAAATTACTTTTACGAAAGCTTAGCCATGCCGCAACCGATCAAGGTTCATTCCCAACATCCGCCCGGGGGGCGCTGCACGCTATACGCTCTTTATGCCGAAGAGCTGTCGTTCTGTCTTGGCCTGGACCGGCGCGTTGTTCATACTGACCGCCGCGACGCGCATGGCGAGGGCTTTCCCGCGCTGCTGGTAAAGGGGGTGGCGCTACAGCCATCGGATGGCGTAATCCTGTCACCGGAAGATATCTGCGCCGCGCTGGCGAGCGCCGGGCTGGATTTGAGTGCCGTACCGGACTTGGCCGCGAGATTGGAAGCCATTCAGGAACGCTTTCTCGAGGGGGTTGAATGTAACGACAAATCCGAGGGGCTTTCCACCCGCTGCATCCATGCCGGGGAAATCAAGGATGCCCACGGCTCGCCGCATACGCCGATCTACACAACCACCACGTTCAAGTTCGATTCCACCGCCGACCTGCTCGACGTGGTGGAGGGTCGCAAGGCGGGCAGCCTGTATACTCGCTACGGTCTGAACCCCACCCTCTTCAGCCTGGAAGAAAAGCTGGCTGCTCTGGAAGGAGCAGAAGCGGCTTGGGTCTTTTCTTCCGGCATGGCGGCGGAAGCTTCGTTATTTTTTGCCCATGGTCGTAAGGGCGTGGTCTGCATCGGGGATGCCTACGGCGGCACCATGGAGCTTCTTTCCAGCCAGTTGCCGGAACTCGGCATCCCCACTTATTTTCTTCTCGGCAGCGAGCTGGACGGGTTAAAGACCTATCTGGAAGCG
Source organism: Sulfuricella denitrificans skB26 (assembly GCF_000297055.2). Lineage (NCBI taxonomy): Bacteria > Pseudomonadati > Pseudomonadota > Betaproteobacteria > Nitrosomonadales > Sulfuricellaceae > Sulfuricella > Sulfuricella denitrificans. Next base: position 160,506 of record NC_022357.1, read on the forward strand.
GGCGCAAGCCTGGTGTTTTTCGAAACGCCCACTAATCCCACCCTGGAAGTGCTGGACATCCGGAAAATCTGTGCTATCGCCCACGAGCATGGCGCCCTGGTCGCGGTGGACAATACTTTTGCCTCGCCGGTGAATCAGAGCCCGCTTGCTCTGGGTGCGGATTTCGTGGTTCACAGCGCCACCAAGTATCTCGGCGGCCATAGCGACATTACCGCTGGCGCCTTGATGGGATCAAAACACCTTTTGGCCTCGGTGTGGGGCTGGCGCAAAAACCTGGGTCAGATGCCCGCGCCTGAAACCGCATCGCTTTTGGCGCGCAGCCTGCGCACCCTGGTCGTGCGGGTGGAGCGGCAAAACGCCACGGCGCAAGTCGTGGCCAAAGTCATGTCGCGCCATCCCAAGGTGGCGCGGGTGCTTTATCCCGGTTTGCCAGATTTCCCCGGCCATGGCGTGGCCAGGTCCCAGATGCAGGGTTTTGGGGGCATGCTGACGATCGAGGTCAAAGGCGCTTATGAAGATGCGGTGCGGGCGGTGGACAAGCTCAAGTTGTTCGCCATCGCGCCCAGTCTGGGTGGTGTGGAGAGTCTCGTCACCATGCCGGTGACGACGACCCACCATGGCCTGGCGACTGAAGAACGAGTGCGGCGCGGCATTTCTGATACCATGATCAGGCTCTCCATCGGCCTGGAAGACGCCGCCGACCTGATCGCCGACCTGGAGCAGGCGTTCGGATGAGTTTCTGAAAAAACACCTACGCTTAACGGAGCTTACTGACGATGTGCGAGCTTTTTGGGATGTCTGCCAGCCAAGCCATGACAGCAAGAGGCGCACTCTGTGATTTCCGTCTGCGTGGCGGACTGGCGGCGGACAACCCTGACGGATGGGGACTCGCCTGGTGGGAGAGTGGTGTTTTTCGTCTTGCCAAGGAGCCGCTGCCGGCACACCAGAGCGTGCCGTTCGCACTTTTGTGCGAAACCACGCGCTCGAACCTGATTGTCGCTCATGTGCGCAAAGCCCGGTTTCCGCCTGTCAACACCATGGACAATACGCATCCATTCCAGCGGGTGTGTTGCGGGAAAGAATGGGTGTTTGCCCACAATGGGCTGGTGCCCGATATCGTGGAGATAGAGCGCGCAAATAACAGTTCGGTCTGTCACCCGACAGGAGAGACCGATTCGGAGTATGCCTTTTGCCACCTCCTGAGCCATATCTCCCAGAACATTCTGGCATCCCCTGCCGCGAATGCAAACTTCTCGTTCCCCATCGTGGCGATGATCAGTGAATTGATCGCCTCGCACGGCCAGTTCAATTTCCTTATGTCGGACGGGGAGCATCTGATCGCATACGGCCATGACAGGCTCCACTATCTGGAACAGGGAGGCTCGGATTCCTTGGGCGGCGCCACTGCCGATAAAGTCATGATCGCCACTGAGCCTTTATCTGGTGATGGCATCTGGATCGCTTTCGAGCCGGGGGAGCTGCGAATTTACCGACTCGGCAAAATAGTGGGGCAAATCCTGACTCGGCCATCCAGCCTGATTGTCGATCTGGAGGAGTTGCCCGCATGAATGCTCCAGTTTATCTCGACTACAATGCCACCACCCCGGTGGCGCCGGAGGTGGCGGACGCCATCGAGCCTTATCTGCGCGAACACTTCGGCAACCCGTCTTCAAGTCACATTTACGGACTGAGGGCGAAAGCAGCGGTGGCGCAGGCAAGAGGGGAAGTGGCGGCGCTGATCGGAGCCAGGCCGGAGGAAATCGTCTTCACCGGCTGCGCCACCGAGGCTAACAATCTGGCTATCCAGGGTGCTGCGCGGGCGCTATCCGGAACGAAAAGACACCTCATCACCAGCGCCATCGAGCATCCCTCGGTGATGCAGCCCTTCCTCAAGCTGCGCGAAGAAGGCTGGGAAGTGACGATCCTGCCGGTGGACAGAAATGGTCGGGTCTCTCCAATTGCGGTGGAGCGGGCCATAAGGCCTGACACAGCCCTGGTTTCCATCATGCACGCCAACAATGAAGTGGGCACCATTCAGCCCATCGAGGAGATCGCGCAGATAACGCGGCCCAAAGGCATTTTGCTGCATACCGATGCCGCCCAGTCTGCTGGCAAGATACAGGTCATTGCACAAAAACTCGGTGTTGACCTGCTGACGCTGGCCGGGCACAAATTCTATGCCCCCAAAGGCGTGGGAGCGCTTTATGTCCGCATGGGTACGCCGCTGACCCCGTTGCAGGTGGGGGCCAACCATGAACATGGCTTGCGGCCGGGAACTGAAAATGTGCCCTTCATCGTCGGCTTAGGCGCTGCGGCAAAACTTTCTCGCAAGCGGTTACTCAAGGCCCAAGCCCATTTAAAAACACGGCGCGACCAACTGCATGCGCATCTGCAAGCAGAAATTCCGCGTCTCGCCCTGAATGGCCACGCTGAGGAGCGTCTGCCCAATACCCTGAATGTTTCATTTCCAGGTGTGAGCGGCCACAAGCTGCTGGAAGCGGTTGCGCTAGACTTGGCTGCCTCTACCGGCTCCGCCTGTCATTCCGGAGACCATGCCGTGAGCGGCGTGCTGGGGGCGATGAAAGTCAGCACCGCACGGGCTATTGGCGCGGTGCGCCTGTCGGTCGGAATCTATACCACACCGGCCGATATCGACCGGGCGGGAATGGCGTTGATTGCCGCCTGGAAGGTGCTGCGTGCCTGATGGGCATGTGCGGTTGGCATCGGAATCAGCCTTGGGCGGCTAGTTCTCCACTCCCCCAGCCGACGAACTCAGGCTACAATCTTAACCGCAACCTATAAAATTATTCCGTCCTTTTTTTCAAAAGCCTCGACTGAATACATTGGTGATTTCATGTTAGTTTCTTGTATAGACTGTTCGCGGATAAGGTGTGAGAAATGAAAAAAATTGAGTTATGCTTTGTGAGTTTTTTCAGTGGCAGGGGCCATGAAAGAAAGTGGCTAGGAAAGATCCGGCATGGGCGCTAACCATTCCATCTCGTTTTTCGATAATCATTTCCAGAAGCAGGTCAGCGAGCAGAGCTTTGCCCTCAACCACTTCGAGGAAGCGGCGCTGCCGCACTTGACGGGCAGCGTACTGGATCTTGGCTGCGGACTGGGGAATCTGGCGATCGAAGCGGCACGGCGCGGCGCTTCGGTGGTGGCGGTGGATGCCAGCCCGACGGCAGTGGCGCATATCCAGTACGTGGCGGAACAGGAGAAGCTGGTGCTACAGGGGATTCAGGTCGACCTGTCGAACTACCGGATCGATGGCCAGTACGACACCATCGTGGCGATCGGGTTGCTGATGTTCTTCGAACAGGAGCGGGCACTGGCCTTGCTCGATGAAATCCAGCAGCACCTCAGACCCGGTGGCCGTGCCGTGATTAACGTACTGATCGAGGGCACCACCTTCATGGGCATGTTCCAGCCCGGCCATTATTATCTGTTCGGCCGCGACGAACTGGCGCAGCGATTCGCCGGTTGGCGGGTGCTGGAACATGCCTTTCAGGCCTACCCCGCACCGGAAAGCACCGAAAAGGTGTTTGCCACGATCATCGCCGAAAAAATCTAGTTTTCAGAAATATTCTTGATTTGCCGGTCATGCATCCTGTCTAGCAAAACCAGCGCGATGATGGCGCCGATCAGTGCATAAGCCATATCCGACTGAGTATCCCAGACGTAGCCCTGTGTCCCGAGAAAGGCCTCGGCGGCTTTTCCCGACGCAAGCGCTATCCCCCACTCGATCAGTTCGTACAACGCGCTGATCGCCAGGCAGATGCAGATGACGATGAAGAACACCCATTTCCCCGATGCGATTACGGCATTGCGGAGCAGGATTTCCCGCGCCACGATGGCCGGGACGAAGCCTTGGGCGAGATGGCCTAACTTGTCATAGTTGTTGCGCTGCCAGCCGAAATAATCCCCGAGCGAGTCGAACAAGGGTACTTCGGCATAGGTGTAATGCCCGCCGACCATCAGGATCAGGCAGTGAATCAGGATCAAAAAATAGGCCAGGGACGTGAAGGGGAAGCGGCGGCGCGTGGCTGCCAGCAGCACGAAGGCGATCATCGCCGGCAGGACTTCGAGCAACCAGGTGAGGCCGTCCTTGGGGTGGATGCCCGACCAGATCAGGATGGAGAAATAGACCAGGACCCAGAGTGCGGCCATGGCTGAAATAGATTTATTCGGTTTTTTCAATGCTGTCCCACGGTTCCAGCTTGTACCGCGGTGGCTTGCTCATCAGGTAGAGCACGATGCCACAGCTCAGAAAGAACAGGGTGGTGGCGAACAGGCTGGCGGTGATAACGTCGCCGCTACCTCGCGTGGCCATGAAGTAGATGAGGGTCACCAGGCTCACGACCATGCTGACGATGGAAAACACGGAGAAGCCGAAAGCAATTTTTCTGCCGATGGTGCGGGGAGTCATTGGGGTTCCTTGGTTGGGTAGATCGGTGGATTCAGGCTTCATAATCAACTACCCGACGCTCGCCGCGCACCGATTTCACGAAGGGCACAACCTCATTGTGAGCGGGGTGGATCTGATAGGCTTGCAGCGCAGCATTGCTCTCGAATTCGGAGTACAGCACCACGTCGGAGGACTCGCCTTCCTGGCTGAAATCGATGCCGACTTCCAGCTTGATCAGGCCGGGAATCCGGCCATTGAGACCTTCAAGCTGGCGTTTAAGTTCCTGCGCATTGGCCGTCTTGTCTCCAGCTTCTTCCCGCAACCGCCACATGACGATGTGCTTGATCATCCTTTTTCTTCCTTCTCCTCCATCCTCTCCCGCGAGCGGGCTACCCCTCTCCCCGACCCTCTCCCACAAGGGGAGAGGGGGCGCTGGTGAAGGGCGCTGGTTTTGATTTGGGCTATTTTGCGGCGAGGATGGTCAGCGTCGACTGAAGCGCTTCCGCCACTTCGCGACCAAGCGCGGTGAGGTATCCGCCGTCGGCCAGCGTGACCAGTTTCTTGTCGTGCAGCCGCTGCACTGCGGCGATTACTGCGGGCTCGGCGTCTTTGTGTACCTTGATGCCTTCCTGCATGGTGTCGAGGTCGTAGTGGGCGAGGAAGTTTAGCTCAGCAACGAGGTCGGGGGTCAGTTTGGGAGGTGGGGTCAACATGGTGTACCTTTCTTCTGGAGTGATTTTGACTATTGTGGCACGGAATTGGGGACCGCTCCATCCGATTTTTTTTCTTTCCGGTTGGAACCGGCCACCATGTCGTATACGAACAGGCGGCAATCCAGTGCGCCGTTGTAGAGCGGTATGCGTCGAGACACGGAAAGGCGGATCAGTTTGGCCAGGCGCATGTCTGCGCTGAGGAAGCAGGCGCGCCAGCCGCCGAATTTCTGTTTGAGCAGGTCGCCGATCCTGGGGTAAAGCTGTGCCATTTCTTCCTGTTCGCCGATACGTATGGCGTAGGGCGGGTTGGCGACCAGCACGCCAGTCGGCGCGGGTGGTGAAACGTCAAGCAGGTTGATCTGCTTCAAGGTCACTGCTTCCTCCAGTCCGGCGGCCGCCAGGTTGGCGCGCGCGGCCATCAGTATGGTGCTGGAAACATCGCTGCCGTAGATCGGCAATGGCGTTTTTGGCAACTCAGCTGCAGTGGCCTCCTGGTAGATTTTGTCCCACGTGGCGGCATCGAAATTTTTCATATGCTCGAAGGCGAACCAGCGTTCCGATCCGGGCGCGATGTTGAGCGCCATCTGGGCGGCCTCGATCAGGAATGTGCCGCTGCCGCACATCGGGTCGAGCAGCGGCATCCCCGGCTGCCAGCCGGCGAGATGCAGGATTCCCGCGGCCAGGTTTTCGCGCAGCGGCGCTTCGCCCTGCTCCTTGCGGTAGCCGCGCTTGAACAGCGCCTCGCCGGAGGTGTCGAGGTAAAGCGATACCCGGTCTGCGGTGAGAAAAGCATAGACCCGCATGTCAGGTGCGGCGGTGTCGATGCTTGGCCGTTCGCCGCCGTCTTTGCGGAACTTGTCGCAGATGGCATCCTTGATTTTCAGGGTGACGAAATCCAGGCTGCGCAGGGGGCATTTGATTGCACTCACCTTGACGCGAAAAGTCTGCTCGACATTGAAATAGCTCGGCCAGGGCAGGGCCAGTGCGGCGCGGTAAATATCCTCCTCGCTGCGGTAGGATTGTTCCGCCAGCCGCCACAGCACGCGGCTGGCGACTCGGCTCCACAGGTTGACGCGATAGCACAGCGCCAGGTCGCCGACAAAGCCGACGCCACCGTCGGTGGATACTATGGCGGCAGCGCCGAGCTTTTCCAGTTCGGTTGCCAATGGAGCTTCCAGGCCACGCGGGCAGGGGGCGAAAAAGTGTTGGGTAGTGGTCATAGATTATTTCAGTAGTCTGCGCCGGGTCAGTACCAGTGCGATATAAAATCCGACGCCGCCATAAGCGAGCAGCGCCAGAGCATGAGCGAGCACTTGCTGCGGTTCTCCACCCTGCACCAGAGGGCGAGCCAGTGCGATAGCGTGGGTCAGCGGGAGCCAGGCGGATATTGCTTGCAGCCACGTCGGCAACTGGTCGACCGGGTAGAACACGCCACATAGCAGCACCATCGGCGTGATCACCAAGGTGAAGTAATACATGAAAAAATCGTAGTTGGGCGACAGCGCGTTCATCACCAGCCCCATACCGGCAAAACAGAAGCCAATCAGGATGATCAGCGGGATCAGCCACAGGGTCTGAGCGAAACCCGCCAGACCCAGCACCCAGACGATGACCAGGATCGCCAGACCGGAGAGCAGGCTCTTGCTGGTGGCCCAGAGCAGTTCGGCGAGCAGCACGTCGTCCAGGGTCAGCGGTGCGTTGAGGATGGCCTCCCAGGTTTTCTGCACATGCATGCGTGAAAACCCCGAGTAGAGTACCTCGAAAGTGGCGCTGTTCATGGTGCTGTAGCACACCGTTCCGGCGGCGAGGAAGGTCAGGTAAGGCACCCCGCCAACTTCGGGCAGCAGGCCGCCCAACCCGTAGCCCAGGCCCAGCATGTAAAACGCCGGGTCGGCCAGATTGCCGAGGATGGAGGGGATGGCGAGCTTGCGCCATACCAGGAAGTTGCGCTGCCATACCGGGATGAAGCGCAGGCTCAGGGCGGGCAGGCGGAAATAACTACGCATGAACATAATGGAGAGGATGTCGGCCATTACTTGCCGCAAAGGGTTTAAGAATTATCAATCGCGTAAATCCCTGCCGGTCAACTTGAGAAACACATCTTCCAGGCTGGCCGGGCGGTTCAGATAGCGCACATCGGTCCTGCCGCACAATTGCTGAACCAGTGCCTCGCTGTTGCGGGTGTAGCAGAACACGGTTTCGCCTACTTTTTCGGTCCGTTCGCAATAAGTGCCGCTGTGTGCCGCCATCCAGTCGGCCACCCCTTCACCATAGACTTCCACCACCTGCGGTTCAATGTGGCTTCCGATCAATTCGTGCGGGCTGCCTGTGGCGATGATTTTGCCATGATCCATGATCGCGATCCGGTCGCACAGGCGCTCCGCTTCTTCCATGAAATGGGTGGTGAGCAGTATGGTTTTGCCCTGGTTGAGCAGCCGCCGCAAGCCCTGCCACATCATGTGCCGCGCCTGGGGATCGAGACCGGTGGTCGGTTCGTCCAGAAAGATCAGGTCGGGGTCGTTGACCAGCGCCCGCGCCAGGGTCAGCCGCCGCTTCATGCCGCCAGAGAGGGCGTCGATGCGCGCGTCGGCACGGTGTTCGAGGCCGGCGAATTCGAGCAGGGCCGGAATGCGCAGGGCGGTCTCGGTATCCTTCAGGCCGAAATAGCGGCCATAGGCGAGCAGGTTTTCGCGCACCGTGAAGTCGGGGTCGAGGTTATCCATCTGCGGCACCACCCCCACCCGCATTCTCGCCTCGCGCGCCCGGTCTGGAACCGGCAGGCCGAGCATGAAAATCGTGCCGCCATCCGGCGCAGTCAGCCCCAGCGCCAGGCGCAGGGTAGTGGTTTTGCCTGCCCCGTTCGGCCCGAGCAGGCCGAAACATTCGCCCTTCTTCACAGCGAGGTCGATCCCGGCCACTACTTCGAGAGGGCCATAGGACTTGCGCAGGTTCTGGATGTTCAGTAGCGGCATGAGCAGGGAGCAGTGCCATCCGAAGGAAGGTGCGACCGTCCGCGATTGCCGCTGGACGCCGACACGAGGAAGTAAAAATTTATGATAGCCATTAAAGGAGGCGGAGACATGCGTTGTTCACGATCCTGGCGAGCAGAGTGAGCTGGCCATGGAAAAAATGCCCCGCGCCCGGCACCACGGTCAGTGGCAGATTCTGCGGGCGCGCCCAGTCGAGCACGTCGGTCAACGGCACGACTTCGTCCTGTTCACCGTGGATCACCAGCGTATCGGTCGGCACAGCGCCGACTTCGAAGCGCTTCACCGCCGGGGCGACCAATATCAATCGATGCACTTCAATTCGTTCCAGCATCCGGGTCTGGACGTAGCCGCCGAAGGAAAAGCCGGCCAGCGTGATGGGCAGATTGCCCTGTTCACGCCGCGCATGATCGGCCAGCGCCAGCATGTCATCGGTTTCGCCTATGCCGTGATCGAACTCCCCCGCACTTTGCCCGACACCCCGGAAGTTGAGGCGAAATACAGCCAGTCCGAGGCGGCTGAAAGTCCTGGCCAGTGTCGTCACCACCTTGTTGTCCATGGTGCCGCCATGCAGCGGATGGGGATGGGCAACCAGGGCGATGCCGCGGCATTCACCGCTGGGCAGGGTGATAGCCGCTTCGAGTTGGCCAGAGGGTCCGTCGATAAAAAAGTGCTGCGAGGTCACGAATGGAAGATGCTTGAGTTGCCGGAATGCGGCCAATTATACGGGGTGGTGGGTTGCTTAGCGAGAGGGACAACCGTTGAGAATCGCGACATTCCGCGCCCGATCTGGAATGAACTTTCCTTGCCCCTTGCCGGGTTAATATTGACAGCCCTATAATTCGAACACGATCAGAACAACGGTATCAGTTTGTAGCCCTTGCTTTGCCAGCCTATCAGGGAAATGAAGCCGTCGCCTACCAGCGTGAGGCCTGGCAATATGGTTTCGTTGGGTACTTTAAACGCCTTGGTGGCGATGGCGCAGATTTCCTGCCGGACGCCTAGCCGCTCCAGCTCTTTTACCCGTTCTGCAATCGCCTTGAGGGTATCCCCATGTTCCAGTTCCAGTTCGCCATCCGGTGCGGTGCTGAGGAAACGGACTGTCGGGCCAATGTAAACAATCACGAAGTCGGGTTTGACATTTTGCCGGGCCAGTCCAGCATGCGTTCTCTTTATGATTTCGAGATAGAAAGCGGTTTTCCTGGGATCGTTGAAGTCGATCAGGAAAACGCCTTTCCCCTCTTTGACCCCCCGCAACGCGGCGGCATCGTTGATGGGGGCGTTGACTGCCTGCGCTGCGAACAGTGGAGTGAGCAGCAATAAACAAAGAATCACTATGCGTCGGATGGTCATTTCAGTCTCCTGTGTGGTTTGTTGGGGAACCTAACTTCGGAAGACGGTTAAGGAAGTCAGATCCACCAGACTGCAACTTGTTTTGCGCGATGCCTGACACCCTCCGTCGCCGGGAAGATGCTCAAACGAACATGATTGCTTCTGAAGCATGGCCCAATCTTCATCGGCATACCTTTGCCGGGGAAGATTGGGGGGGAAGTACACGCAACCGAAGCAAAGGTCGTGCGGATCAGCGGTCTTTTCGGACACAGTAGTGTATCGCTCCATTCTCTTCCGTCATGGACAGCAGCGTCTGGCCGGTGCGATCACACCAGGAAGGGATATCTTTCTTGGTTCCGGTATCGGTGGCGATGATCTCGAGAACATCGCCGATCGTCAGACTTTTCATGGCCTTGTTGGTTTCCACGATAGGCATCGGGCAGCATTTGCCGGAGGTGTCGAGGGTCGAGGTCACGGTAGCTTCGCTCATTTCAGCCTCCTTAGAAGTATTGGCAGTGATCCGCCTTGGCCGCTTTGTCGTTCAGGAACCAGGAAGCGCCGACGATACCCTCCGCTTCGGGAATCAAATTGCTCTCGTTCACGCCGAAGATGGCGCCGGCCAGGCTGCACGCATAAAGATTCACGCAACCTGACGCCTTCAAAGCTTTGAGAATCTCGTAAATGTCGTTCGGCAACCCCGCCTTGGCCACGTTTTCACGCACCATGGATTCATCGGCGGCATGCTGCCCGTCCATGCACAAACTCGCAGCACCCTCGACGGTGAGCGCCTTGACGGCCCAATTGACAAACAAGATATCGACCTGGGTCCCTTCCGCCGACGCCAGGTAGGCAAAGACGAGCGGCGTAAGGATTTTGTCGTAAGAGTCGTCCCGCATCACAATGACCATGGATTTCATTTTGAATCTCCTTAGAATGAACATTCGTTCGAAATGAACGCAAAAAAACGGCCTGGAATCAAGCCGTGACACCACGCCAGGCACATTCCCATACAGCGTCCAGCCTTTCGGGAAGGGGCTCGGCAAGAACTCCGTCGAGGCGAGCAGTAATCAGTCGAATTGCGCCGCCGAATAGACAAGAGGTTGCTACCATGACATCCATCTGGCGAATCTCTCCGTGCGTCATGCCGTCCTGTACAAACTCTCTCATGGTTTCGAACGGCTTGGACGAGCATACTGGTCGCTCCGATGGGAGGAAATCCCGATGCTTCGCATACAGCATGAAATCCATGGCCTCGCGGTTCGACTCCGTCAATTTGAACAGCATTACCATCACCGCGCGGCAGCGGTCATGCGCCGTTTTGTGATCCTGCCCGATTCGGGCCAACTCTTCCTGCAGCCCTTCCGTTAGGCCCAAGTAGAGTGCTCGGGCAACATCTTCTTTATCCTTGAAATGATGATAGATCGATCCTACGCTAACTTGCGCAGTGCGCGCCATATCGGGCACGGAGGTGCTAAAGTAGCCGTGCTGGGTAAAGAGTTGCAGTGCAGCAGCAATAATCCTCTCTCTGATTTGCCCGGGTGGAACAGCGGCAGGAGTACGAGCCATGGTAGTACCCAAATTAGAATGAACGTTCATTCAGTATAGTCAGGATATTGTTCGTGCGCAATATTTTCCTTAAGACGTCAGCAACCGGTCATTTTATCTGACATTATTTAATGCCACGGTGCGTTTTCTCTACCGTCGTATTTAGCAGGAATCGAAGCGCATTTTTGCGGATGGCCGATTCAAATCGGCTAGATGAGCTGTCGTTGAAAAAGTACGCTGAGGTCACCGATGGAGGATGCGCAAGTTGCCAGAATAGGGCCGATTACACTAGGTGGTGCGTTGCTTAGCGAGTGGGGTTGGATGTGATAGCATTCTTTGTTGCCGCAGTGAGTATGCGTTTTCTATCGGAAGGGGTGAGTCACTATGAAATCCATGAATAAATTGTGGACAAGTTTGTTAATAGCCATGGTATCTGTTGCTGCATTGGCTTCCACCGCCCATGCACAGCAGGCGATCGGCCAGAATGATCAGCTGATTCACGATGCCGCGAGGATAGGCAGCGGTGCGGAGGTTGCCAAAATTCTCAAGGCCAATCCGGCCATGCGGGATGCGCGCACCGGACTTGGCAGCACGCCGTTACACCTAGCGGCGACCAATTCCGATGTGACGACGCTAAAAGTGTTGCTGGCAGCTGGAGCCGACGTTAACGCCAAGGACATGGATGGCAATACCCCGCTGCACATGGCCGCTTATACCAACCGGGTCGAGTCAGCGAAAATTCTGCTTGAGGCGGGCGCTGACGTTAACGTCGTGTCGAAAGGAGGGCGTACGCCGATGGCGATGGCCCGAAAAAGTCGGGCCGATGAAATTGCGGGGTTGATTTCCCTGTGGATATTGAAAGGTTGTAAATCCGGCGGGAAGTGCGAGCAGGCGAGTACCTATGATCTCAAGAGACTGGTGAACTGAATAAATGACCTTTAGCCGCCGCACTTTTCTTGCCGCTTCCGCCGCCCTGTGTGCGGCACCCTTCATCGGGCAGACGGCTGAACTGCTGCCGCGTGGCAAGGGCCGGCGTGTGGTCATCGTCGGCGGCGGCTGGGGCGGGCTGAGTGCTGCTCGCCACCTGCGCGACCTCGCGCCCGACCTGGAAGTCGTCCTGCTGGAAAAGAACCCGGTGTTCTGGTCCTGCCCCCTGAGCAACAAGTGGCTGGTGAACCTCATCGACACCAAACACCTCGTTCATGATTACGCCACCGCCGCCAGCGCTTACGGCTATACGTTCATTCAGACTGAAGTTTCCGCTATCGACCGCGACCAGCGCCGGGTCGTTACTACGCAGGGCACGCTGGACTACGACTGGCTGATCCTCGCCGTGGGTATACGCTACGATTATGAAGCCTGGTATGGCAACGATCGCCGCGCCATCGATCACACCCTGCGGAATTTCCCTTGTGCTTACATCCCGGGCAAGGAGCCTGCGGTGCTCAAGGAGAAGTTGAACAACTTCAAGGGCGGCGATCTCGTCATGACCATCCCGCCCATGCCTTACCGCTGCCCGCCGTCGCCCTACGAACGGGCGTGCATGATTGGCTGGTTGCTCAAGTCGCGCAAGATCAAGGGCAAGCTCATCATCCTCGACCCCAACCCCAGCTTTTTGGGCTTCAGCAAGATTTTCGCCGAACAATACCCGGATCAGATCGTCTATGTACCCAATGCCAGGGTGAAATCCGTCGATCCTTTCAACAAGACCATTTCCACCGACTTTGACGATATCCGCTTCGACGACGCCATTCTGATGGCGCCGCAGCAGGCCGGCGATCTGGTGTGGAAAGCCGGCCTCATCGCCAAGGGCGGCGAAGGCAAGCCTACCGGCTGGGCCGACCAGGATCCGGTGCATCTGCATGCCAGGGAAGACGAGCGGGTGTTTTTGATCGGTGACCTGATTGACAAGGTCTCGCCGCTTTTCGGCCATTATCCGAAGAGCGGTCACATGGCCAATCATCTGGGCCGCATCGCCGCTCGTGAGATTGCCTCCCGCGCCAAGGGAGCTTTGCCGGAAAAGCTGCTGCCGGAAGGGGTCTGTTACGTGTATTCCAGCATCGATCCGATGGAAGTGATCCGCATCGATTCCCGCTACAAATTTCGCGGGGACGGGCTCATCGCGCAGACCGTCAAACAATTCCATGATCCGAACCCAAGGGGAGAGGATCTTCAGTGGGCGCAGTCGATGTTCGCGGAATTCCTGGCATTCAAGGCCTGAAAAGCAGCCTTCAAATTTTTACAAGCACACCACGCCGCAGACGGGGATAATTGCGCATGACCGAACTTATCCCGCCCTCCTCCCCGCCTGCAGCAAGCGCTGTCGGTCGCTCTTTCAACGAACTGCCGCTGCCGCCCGGCGTACAGGCGACATTGCAGCAGCTCGAATACCTGACGATGACGCCCATCCAGGCGGCCAGCCTGCCGATTGCGCTCGCCGGGCACGACCTGATTGCGCAAGCGAAGACCGGTAGCGGCAAGACCGCCGCCTTTGCGCTGGCCCTGCTCACCCGACTGAATCCGCGTCGCTTTGCGGTGCAAGCCATGGTGCTGTGCCCGACGCGCGAACTGGCCGATCAGGTCACGCAGGAGATCCGCCGCCTGGCGCGATTCGCAGACAACATCAAGATCGTTGCCCTGTGCGGCGGCACGCCCATGCGCCCGCAGATAAACAGCCTGGAGCACGGCGCGCACATCGTCGTCGGCACGCCGGGCCGCATCATCGATCATCTGACGCGTGGCAGCCTGGATCTGGATGCGCTCAACACCCTGGTGCTTGACGAAGCCGATCGCATGCTGGACATGGGCTTTTACGACGATATCGCCTACGTAGCGACGCGATGCCCGGCAGAGCGCCAGACCCTGCTGTTCTCGGCGACCTATCCCGATGGTATCGCACGGCTGGCGCGCCAGTTCCTGCGCAAACCGCAGGAAGTGAAATTGCTGGAGCAGCACGAAGACAGCAAGATCCGCCAGCGCTTCTACGAGGTGAAAAACGAGGAGCGTTTGCAGGTTGTCGGCGCCCTGCTCAAACACTATCGTCCGGTCAGTACGCTGGCCTTCTGCAACACCAAGCAGCAATGCCGCGACTTGCTGGAAGTGCTGCATGCACAGGGCATCCATGCGCTGACATTGAATGGCGATCTGGAACAACGCGAGCGCGATCAGGTGCTGATCCAGTTCGCCAATCGCAGCTGCTCGGTGCTGGTGGCCACCGATCTGGCGGCGCGCGGCCTGGATATCGCGCAACTCGAAGCGGTGATCAACGTCGACGTCACGCCTGACCCGGAAATACATATCCATCGCATCGGCCGGACCGGCCGCGCCGATCAGGACGGTTGGGCGCTGAGCCTGTGCAGCCCCGCCGACCAGCGCCGCGTTGCCGCCATCGCACAGATGATGGGCAGCGAACCGGAGTGGCATGAGATTGGCGAACTGCAAAGCGGTAATGATTCGCCGCTGGTGCCGCCGATGGTGACGCTCCAGATACTCGGCGGGCGCAAGGAGAAGATCCGCCCTGGCGACGTGCTGGGCGCACTCACCGGCGAAGCGGGATTCACGCGCGAGCAAGTCGGCAAGATCACGGTGACCGATCTATCCACCTATGTGGCCGTCGCGCGCAACATCGCCCGCGATGCCGTTCGCAAATTGTCGGCAGGCAAGGTGAAGGGCAAGACGGTGAAAGTGCGTGCGCTGGAGGATTGATTCGCCGGTCTGCAGCGCGCGCAGAGGCCGGAGAACAGCCTTGAATCTGCGTGTCTGGATGCCCCAGACTACATCTGCGCCGCGCCGGAACGACTTGTCTTGCTAGCTGTTCGCGGAAGAGGGGTCGTGGCGATCTTGCCAGATTTGAGTCATCAGTGGCGTGCGTAGACACTGGTTTTGCCGTCCGGCGCCACCAGCAGTGTGAAAAACAGTTCCCGCAGGGGTTCGCGTTCGGAGTCTCCGGCCAGTACCGTGCAGCCGGCCTCGCACGATGGGTCTGTCTCCTCGAACCCCGGCGCGCCGAGCGGCAAGCCCGGCACAGCCAGCCCGCGGGCCTTCGGTTTTTCGTTGAGCAGCAGTTTGATATCGTCGGCCGGGACATGCCCCTCGATAAAGTAGTTGCCAACCCTCGCAGTAAGCGTCGACTCCACGGCGGCGGGAACCCTGAAGCGACGCTTGACTGCCGCCATGTCAGCCGTTCCCTTGAAGGTTGCGAAAAATCCGTTCTGGCCGAGATGGTAAATATATTCCATGCAGGACAGACACCCCACCGGCCCATATACTTCGATGGCTGGCATCCCTCCGGCTTCAACAGCTTGAGCTCCGTTTAGCGACAGCGCCAGCGTAGTGGCGAGAATGACACGTTTCAGCATTGCTGCACTCCTGATGGATTACGCATTGGACTCTATTGAGTCTATCGCAAAGATGTTGTGCATCCAGGCGCTCAGATTTTCAGGCGCTCGACAACCTTGCCGTTGACCAGGTGCTGGTCAACGATCTCGTCGATATCTTCCTTGTCCACGTAGGTGTACCAGACCGCATCAGGATAGACCACCAGCACCGGGCCTTCGTCGCAACGGTCGAGGCAGCCGGCGCTGTTGATGCGGATCTTGCCCGCGCCGTTAAGGTCGAGTTTCTTGATCCGGCTCTTGGCGTAATCGCGCATTTCCTGCGCGCCATGCTGGCTGCAACACTGGCCGCCGTCCTCGCGTATGTTGGTGCAGAAGAAAACATGTTTTTCGTAGTAGCTCATATTGATACACCTTTTGGGTAAAAACGTTTTGAACCGCAGAGGACGCGGAGTTCGCGGAGGAAAGGCAAATAGAAAGAACTCCTCTGTGTCCTCCGCGTCCTCTGCGGTGAAAGGCATTACCTCTTGCTGAAATCACCTGATTTGGCAGCACTGCCACGGGCAAGTTCAGCTGGATATTTTGCGGCATTGATCACCATCTTGTCGTGCGCTGCGGCAACCGGGTCGATGCCCAGCTGATCGGCGATGCGCGTCAGGTAGATCAGCACGTCGCCGATTTCCTGGCGCACTTCCTCCAGCTTGGAAGTATCGAGCGTTTGGCTTTGCTCGGCGGTGAGCCACTGGAAGTGCTCCACCAGTTCCGCGGCTTCCACGATCATCGCCATCGCCAGATTTTTCGGCGAGTGAAACTTCTCCCAGTCGCGTTCCCGGGCGAAGTTGCGAAGCTTGTTTTTAAGCTCGGCCAGGCTGTCCATGCGATTCTCCTCGTGGGGTGTGGATGCGCCACCACCAGGGCAGCGACCAGCCGGCCAGTGCCAGCAAAATATCCGTGATGTCGGCGTGCCGCCCCGGGATGGTCTGCTGCTGCCACTCCAGCACGAACATCAGAGCCAGTACCAGCAAGCCGCCGATAAAAGCCATCCACCTGCGCCGATTGGGTCGGGTGGCGAAAGCGCCAAGGCATCCCAGGGCAAGGAACGGCCAGAATAGCGAAAGGATCTCGCTGAAACCGGAGAGGTTGTGCATCTGACCATGGAAGGGAATCCAGTTGAACGGCTGGAGGGGCTTGAAGATCACGCTGGTCGCCGGTTCCAGTTCGGCGAGAGTGAATCCGGCCAGCAAGGCCAGGCCACCTGCGGTGAACCGGAATGGCTTGGGGGATGGGCGCAGAACAACCATCAGGACCATTCCCATGGCGGCGCCAATCGCCGTTTCCAGCGCAAGATAGCGGCCCATCACCAGAATTTTAACCAGCAGTACGGCGCTGACAAAGCCGATGAATGGAAGTGCCATATTCTTTTCGGGGCGGGCGAGTATCGAGCCAAACAATCCCAGGCCGGTAATGGTGCAGGCGTAGGCGGACAGCTGCGGCCAGTTGAAGAGCGAAGGGAATCCTGGCGTCCACAGCGGCAGCAGTCCTCTGCGCAGGCTGTTGGTATCCAGCGAAAGCAGCAATGGGGTGAGCTGTGAAAGCGCCCATAAGCCGATAGCGACCAGACCCAGATCCATGGCGCGTCCGGGCAGGAACCATTCGCGGCGCAGCGCGGCCAGCCTGCGCAACGGTCCCGGCGGATTGACCGTCAACCGCGCAAGAAGTGCTCCACCCAGCCCGCCTAAACCGTTAAGCAGCAGATCGAGGCGAGAGGAAACCCGATCCGGCAGCAGGGACTGCAAACTTTCCATGCCAAGGCTTAACAGCAGGCACAGCGCGGTGGCGGCGATCACCGCCGCGCCCGAATGTAGCCGATAACGCAACGCACGAGCAAGAAGCAAGCCCATTGGCAGGTAGATCAAAATGTTGATGATAATGTCAGAGCGGATGATGTAGCGCGGCCAGGGTGCCGTCAGAAAGGCCCACATGTCCTCGGCGGGAACCGGAAGCCAGTCGCTAAACGGGTACAGGCTGCCGTAAACGACCAGCAAGGCGTAGGCTGCTGCCAGAATGGGACTGGCACTAGGGACTTTGTCTTTCTGTGCTAGCATAGTCGCCGACGGGATTGCGATCAAAAAATATGACTCATTACGACGTATTCAATGGTGACGCCGATGGAATTTGCGCCCTGCACCAGTTGCGACTGGCTTATCCCAGGGACAGCCAGCTCATAACCGGGGTGAAGAGGGATATTACCCTACTTGAGCGGGTCGTGGCGAAGCCGGGTGACAGGGTCACCGTGTTGGACATCTCTCTGGACAAGAACCGGGAGGCGCTGCTTGCCTTGTTGGAGGGGGGGGCTCGTGTGGTTTATTTCGACCATCATTTCCCCGGCGACATTCCCGCTCATCTGGGCTTCGATGCCCATATCGACCGCGCTCCCGACATCTGCACCAGCTTGCTGGTCGACCGTTTCCTGCAGGCCCAGTATCGCATCTGGGCGGTAGTCGGTGCATTCGGTGACAACCTCCACAAGGCCGCGCGTCGCGCGGCCGAACCCTTGCAGTTAAACGCCGACCAGCTCGATGCATTGCAGAGCCTGGGTGAATGTCTCAATTACAACAGCTACGGGGAAACGCTGGCTGACCTCCATTTTCCACCCGATGAGTTATACCGGTTGTTGCATAGCTATACCGATCCTTTCGCTTTCATCACCGAGGCGCCCGCGCTTCAACAACTGCAACAAGGTTATGCCGAAGATATGGCCAAAGCCGGGGCGCTCCAGCCAGAAATGGTGACAGAAGCCTGCGCGCTATACATCCTGCCCGACGAAGCCTGGAGCCGTCGGGTCAGCGGTTCATTCGGCAATCGTCTGGCGCAGTCCTGGCCAAATCGCGCCCATGCGATTCTGACGCGGCGTTCAAATGGTTACACCGTCAGCGTGCGCGCACCTCTCACCGCGCCGACGGGAGCGGATGACCTGTGCCGGCGTTTCGACAGCGGCGGCGGGCGCAAGGCAGCCGCAGGGATCAATTGTCTGCCCGAGACGAAGGTGGTGGAGTTTGTGGAGGAGTTTCGGGCGGCATGGTGTTCGGTTTAGGGGTTTGGTTGCGCTTCGCGCAGTTTTTTGGTTTTGTAGGGTGCGCTGTGCGCACCTTTTTATTTGGGTGCCGGGGGTAGCCCGGCGGGCTAGTTCCTTTCTTTAAACGGCCAAAGTAAGGAACCAAAGAAAGCCGCCCCTCTCCACCGCCCCTGCGGGGTTCCCTGCGTTGCTCACCAAGCCGGGTTGCTGCGGAACTCGCGCTTTGCGCTCAGACAGTCCTCGCAAAAATCCCCCGGCTCGCCTGCGCTACTCGGCGGCGGCCCAAGGGGACCAAAAAACAAAACAACACAAAACCGCCCTCCCCGACGGGGAGGGCACCCAAAATACGGGCTTCGCCCACAAAACCCAAATCCCCTTCTGTGCCGCCTCGGTTTTCCGAAAATATCGGGGGCCATCGGCGAGGACTGTTTGAGCGCAAAGCGCGAGTTCCGCAGCCGCCCGATCTTTTCGGAAAACCGAGGTTTAGCCCGAAGGGCCGGTGCGGGTGGGTCGCCTTCTTTTGGTTAACTTTTCTTGGCGAAGCAAGAAAAGTAACCTGCCCGCCGGGCAGCCCCGGCACCTGAACATTTGCGCATAGCGCACCCGAAATCCTGCACCGCTTGTAACTACCAGAGCAAATACTTATAGTGGCCATTGTCATAAAAAAAGCCCTTGGTTATTACCCAGGAATTATGCTGCGCAAGACACCAAGCTACGTTTCAAAATTAAAATCGAATATAACGTGACGCATAAATAAAGGAGCCTGCAAAAACTATGGCAATCCCTGACTACCAGACATTAATGCTCCCTGTTCTTCAACTGGCATCAGACAAAGAGGAACATAGATTCCGCGACTCCGTAGAGTCGCTGGCGGTCATGTTTTCTCTGTCTGATGAAGAAAAAAATGAATTATTGCCTAGCGGAAATCAGGCGGTATTTAATAATCGTGTCGGCTGGGCGCGTTCCTATTTAAAGCAAGCGGGGCTTCTGATATCACCAAAGCGTGGTCACTTTAAAATCACTGAGCAAGGGCTAAAATTATTATCGGAGAGCCATGCAAAGATTAATGTTTCCCTATTGGAGCGATATCCCGAATTCCAGGAGTTTAGAAGCCGTAAAAAAGATCCATCAAAAAGCAATTACGAAAATTCCGCCATCGAAATTATTGCCAGTGAAACGCCTGAGGATTCCTTGGCTTCAGCCTACCGGACATTAAGCAAAAACTTAGAAGATGAAATTCTTATTTCTGTTAAAGATTCTTCCCCATCATTTTTCGAAAGACTTGTCATAGATCTTCTTGTAAAAATGGGCTATGGCGGCAATAGACAGGATGCTGGCCGCGCACTCGGCAAGAGTGGTGATGGTGGTATTGATGGAATCATAAATGAAGATCGACTGGGTTTAGACGTCATCTATATCCAAGCAAAACGATGGGAAGGCACTGTAGGGCGGCCAGAAATTCAGAAATTTGCCGGAGCATTGCAGGGGCAACGAGCTAGAAAAGGGGTGTTTATAACCACTTCTAATTTTTCTAAAGAAGCTCTTGAATATGCATCAATGATCGAGTCAAAAATAATTTTGATTGGCGGCGAAAGATTGGCCGCCCTGATGGCAGAACATAATGTCGGTGTATCAATAGTTGGGCAGTATGAAGTTAAGAAAATAGACTCAGATTATTTTGACGAAGAGTAAGATCTCTTGCCCACAGATCAGAAACTGATCTGCTCCCCCGCCTGTTCACTAGCATACCTCCCCAACGCCTCAAACAATTCCAGCCCATCCTTCGTGTCATGCCACGCCCCATCCCGCCACAAAAAATGATACCCCCCCGATTTCGCCGCAACCCAAATTTCCCGTGTCGCAGTCTGTCGGTTGACGATGATCTTGCTGCCATTCTCGAAGCTCAGCTCCATCACTCCGCCATTCATTTCGCAGTCGATATCCGTATCGCCATTGTCAATTGAGTGTTCGATTCTGGCCAGGGTTTCGTCGGCCAGTTTGTTGAATTCGCTCTCGGTCATTTCGAGTTTTCCTTGTGATAAGATGATGCGCAACATTACAGACTTCCGAGAATAATATGCGCTTCGTTTTTTTACCAGTTCTGCTTTTGATTTTGCTCCAGGGTTGTGGCCACAAAGGCGCGCTCTATTTGCCCACGCCTGAACAGACTTCTGCCGCCACGACTCCGGCAGCACCGCAAGCTGCTGCCGAGGAGAAAAAACCATGAAATTCTTCTCTCGCCATGATGCCGAATTGTGCGTCGAATCGGTTCCTCTTTCCCGCATTGCCGAAGAATTCGGCACGCCCTGTTATGTCTATTCTCATGCCGCATTAACCGCAGCTTATCAAAGTTTCGACTCGGCTTTTTCTCAGCGCGAGCATCTGATATGTTATGCGGTGAAGGCCAACTCCAGTCTGGCAATTCTCAATCTTTTTGCGCGCCTCGGCGCAGGCTTCGACATTGTTTCCGGCGGTGAGTTGGCGCGTGTTCTGGCGGCTGGCGGAGATGCAAAAAAAGTGGTTTTCTCCGGCGTCGGAAAAACTGCGGATGAAATGCGCCAGGCGCTGGAAGCGGGCATTCTGTGCTTCAATGTCGAATCGGAAAGCGAGCTGGAACGCCTGAATAAAATTGCCGGTGAAATGGGTAAGCGAGCACCGGTGAGTTTGCGCGTGAACCCCGATGTCGACCCGAAAACTCATCCCTATATTTCCACCGGTCTCAAGGGCAATAAATTTGGTATCGCGTATACCGATGCCGTCAGGCTTTATTGCAAGGCGCGCGATCTCCCGCACCTGGATGTGGCTGGCATCGATTGCCATATCGGCTCGCAAATTACCGAGGTGACGCCCTTCGCCGATGCGCTGGATAAAATTTTGCTGCTGATCGATGCATTGAAAAATGAAAACATCGAAATTCATCATCTCGATCTCGGTGGCGGTCTGGGCATTTGCTACAGCGACGAAACGCCGCCGCCAGTGACCGACTACGCAGATACGCTGCTGGAAAAGCTCGCCGATCGCAACTTCAAGATTCTGCTAGAACCGGGCCGCGCATTGGTTGGCAACGCGGGTTTGCTGCTCACCAAAGTGGAATATCTCAAGCATGGCGATACAAAAAATTTCGCCCTCGTAGATGCTGCGATGAACGACTTGATGCGCCCTGCACTTTACGATGCCTATCATGCGATTCTTCCCGTCATGGAAAATACGGGCGTTGCGCAACGCTATGAAATCGTCGGTCCAGTATGCGAGAGTGGAGATTTTCTTGGCCATGACCGTCACCTGCATCTCGCCGAAGGCGACCTGCTGGCGGTGATGTCGGCAGGGGCATATGGTATGAGCATGAGTTCAAATTACAATACTCGACCGCGCGTTGCAGAAATTATTGTGCAGAAAAACAACACGCATTTGATTCGCGAGCGAGAAAAAATTTCGCAATTATTTGCGCTGGAACGGCTGCTTCCCTGATTATTTTCCCGGTTTAAAAAATCTATTCGCCATAAGAAATATGCCACGAAAACGTTGCTCATGGCCGGTATAGGCCTTTGTCATTTTTTATTCTACTCCGTAGCGCACAAAAATAATTTCGGATAACCTCTCGTAAGCCCGTCTATTTCCAATGTTTTTCTTTTTGTGATGCCGTTTTATATGTTGTGTATTTCCAAATAATTGGAATAGAATTTGAGCGCAAGGCGGAAACATGCTCTCGGTCATGCAGTCCTAACGGGAGGAACAACAAGGTGATGCAATCAGTTGTTCAGTGCTGCCGCTTTATTTTGGATTTGCCGACAGCGCCAAAATAAAAATGTACTCGAGATAACTTTCTACAATAAGGAGTCAGCAAATGGCAATAAAGAAAGCGACCAAGTCTCCCGCGAAGGCACCTGCCAAAGCGACCGCAACCAAACCTGCAGCCAAGGCAGCACCAGTGGCCGCAGCAAAAACTGCCGCCAAGCCTGTAACAGCAGCCAAGGCAGCACCAGCTAAAAAAGCACCGGCTAAAAAAGCGGTTGCTGCAAAACCCGCCGCCAAGAAAACGGTAGCCAAACCCGCAGCGAAAAAAGTCGCTGCAAAACCAGCAGTCAAAAAAACCACCGCAACCAAGGCGACCGCAGCCAAGAAAGCGCCGGCTAAAAAAGCGGTCGCTGCTAAACCAGCCGCCAAGAAAACAGTAAGCAAGGCAGCTGCCACCAAGACCGTAGCCAAAGCAGCAGCGAAAAAACCCGCAGCGAAAAAACCCGTTGCCGCCGCCAAGAAACCTGCTGCGGCAGTCAAAAAGGCAGCTCCAGCTAAAGCGACTGCAGCTAAAAAAGCACCGGCTAAAAAAGCGGTTGCTGCAAAACCCGCCGCCAAACCTGCAGCGAAAAAAACCGTCGCCAAGAAAGCCCCGGCTAAAAAAGCGGTTGCAGCCAAACCTGCGGCAGCACCTGTCGCTGTCGCTGCAGCGAAAAAGTAGTCAACGCTAGTCCAAATATAACGGCGGAGTATCAACTCCGCCGTTATATTTTATTTCCCCCTGGCAGGATTTTCCCTGCGCTCAAAAAACACTCCTCGCAATATTGACCGACCGGTCAGCCGGTGCTAATTTGTTTTCTTTTTTCCTGACTTGGCGAGACTGGCTGTGCCTCTGGTAGAACCCACCCTTAACTTGTCTGCATCTGCCCCGGATGCGGTCGAGCGTATTCTCGCTGCGGCCAAGGATCTGTTTGCCGAATCCGGCTTCAATGCGGTATCGATGAATGCCATCGCGGAGCGTGCCGGTGTCAGCAAGGCCAATGTCTTTCATCACTTCAAATCGAAGAACGCGCTTTATCTCGAAGTATTGAAAACCGCCTGCCATGAATCCGGCAGTCAGATCGATCAACTCGGCAGCGGTTCCGGTACCCTGGTCGAACGTTTGCGCGCCTTCTCGCAATTGCATCTGACCAACATCCTGCAGGATGAAAAAATCTCCCGGCTGATCCAGCGCGACTTGCTGGAAAACGGGCCGCAACGCGGCAAGGAATTCGCCGAGCAGGTATTCGGTCAGAATTTCGCGAGCCTGGTGGCGATCCTGCGCACCGGCCAGAAAAAAGGCGAGCTGCGCAAAGGCATCGACCCCGCCATGCTGGCCACGTTGCTGATTGGCGCCGATGTCTTCTTTTTCCAGTCGCGCGAGGTGCTGCGGCATTTTCCCGACGTCCACTTTACCGATAAGCCGGAAAGTTACAGTACGATGCTGATGGATATTCTGTTGTGCGGCATTCTGCCCAAACCCTGATGAGCCCCTGGACTAATATCATGCGAACGACCCATTTTATCCTGATCCCCTGCCTACTCGGTGCGGTGCTGCTGCTGCCAGGGTGCGCGAAAAAGCCCGAAGAGCAGAAGAAAGGTCCGTCGGCAGCGATCATCACCGTCATCCAGGCGCAATCGCGCACCATGCAAGTGCTGGAGCAGTCGGTCGGCGAGGCGGATAGTTCCACCTCACCCAAGGTGGGGGCCGAAGTGGCGGGACGCATTATCAAGGTTCATGTTGAAATAGGTGCACCGGTAAAAAAGGGGCAACTGCTGGCTGAAATCGATGCCACTGATTTTTCCTCCGATGAGAAACGTCTGGCCGCCCAGGCAACCAGCCAGCGCAAGCTGACCGAACGCTATCGCGAATTGGCCGGGAAGGGTTTTGTTTCGCCCTCCCTGCTGGAAGGATACGAAGCCCAGAATGTTTCCGCGCGTGAGCAGTACACTCGTGCCGCCAAGAATCTTTCCCGCACCCGGATTTTGTCGCCGGTGGATGGGCGGGTCGACAATCGCATGGTTTCGGTGGGCGACTGGATCGATCTCGGTAAGCCGGTGTTCCAGCTTTCCACCAGCGAAAATTTGCGCGTTCGCCTGCCTTTCCCTGAAACCGCCGCACAGCGCATCAAGGTGGGCCAGGTAGTCAAGCTTTCTACGCCGACCGCACCGGATGCCACTGTAATAGGCAAGATCGAACAGGTGCGGCCGATGGTGGGCAGCACCAACCGCGCCTTCGATGCGGTGGTGGAAGTCAAGAACCCGGGTGGCTGGAAGCCGGGCGCTTCGGTCAACGGCGCAGTCGTCGTCGAGGAGCATGCAGAGGCGGTCACCGTACCGGAGGTGAGCGTGGTGCTGCGACCTGCCGGGAAGGTGGTCTACGTGATCGATAATGGCAAGGCTGTTCAGTACGTTGTCATTACCGGCGTCACCCAGAACGGTCAGGTGGAAATTTTACAGGGCATAAGATCAGGGGAAACGGTAGCCGTTGATGGCGCGGGTTTCCTTACGGACAAAGCTGCGGTCAGTGTGAAAGAAGTGAGCGGCAAAAAAGGCGAACAGAAATGACCTTGCCCGAACTTTCCGTCAAGCGCCACGTGCTGGCGTTCATGCTGTCCGCGGTGCTGGTGCTGTTCGGCTACATCAGCTACCAGCGCATCGGCATGGATCGCTTTCCCCAAATCGAGTTTCCTGTCGTCTCAATTTCCACCACGCTGAAGGGTGCCAATCCCGATATCGTCGACGCCAGCATCACCAACGTGATCGAGACGTCGATCAACAGCGTTCCCGGCATCGAACACATCCAGTCCA
Organism: Sulfuricella denitrificans skB26; assembly: GCF_000297055.2. Lineage (NCBI taxonomy): Bacteria > Pseudomonadati > Pseudomonadota > Betaproteobacteria > Nitrosomonadales > Sulfuricellaceae > Sulfuricella > Sulfuricella denitrificans. The sequence continues at coordinate 185,486 of NC_022357.1, forward strand.
CTTCTTCGCCTGGTGTATCGGTGATCAACATCACCTTCGGCCTGGACAAGAGAGTCGATGTCGCCTTCAACGAGGTGCAGGCCAAGGTCAACCAGGTCTTGCGCCGTTTGCCCAAGGATGCTGACCCCCCCGTCGTCGCCAAGGTCGAGACCAATGCCATGCCTATCATGTGGCTGGCGCTGCGCGGCGATCGCACCCAGCAGCAACTCAACCAGTATGCCGTCAATATCATCAAGAAGCGCCTGGAAACCATCGACGGCGTCGGTGAGGTGCGTTTGGGCGGTCGGCGCGACCGCACCATCCGGGTTAATCTGTTGCCGGCTAAGATGACCGCGTTCAAGGTCACCGCTCAGGATATCAACACCGCCTTTGCCAACGAGCATGTCCAGCTCGCCGGCGGTTTTCTGGTGGGCCAGAAAACCGAAAATCTGATCAAACTCGACCTGGAATTCCACCGTCTCGACGACCTGGAAAAAATGATCGTCGCCTACCGCGATGGCTCACCGGTGCGTCTCCGCGACATTGCCGAAGTTGAGGATGGCCTGGCCGATTACCGGCAGCTCGCGCGCTTCATGGGCAAGACCACCGTTGGCCTGGGCATCGTCAAGGTCACCAATACCAACACCGTGGCAATTGTCGACGCGATCAAGAAGCGCCTGGAAACCGAGATCATCCCGCAACTGCCGCCGGGCATGACGCTAAACGTCGTCTCCAACGACGCGATCTTCATCAACGAGATCGTCAATTCCCTGAAGGAACATCTGCTCGAAGGCACGCTGCTGGCCTCGCTGATCGTCTGGCTGTTCCTGCGCAGCATGCGCTCCACACTGATCATCGCCACAGCCATTCCGGTATCGCTGATGGGCGCGGTGGCGGTGATCTACTTCTTCGGCTACACCCTCAATTCGCTCACCATGCTCGCCCTGCTGCTGCTGATCGGCGTGGTGGTCGATGATGCCATCGTGGTGCTGGAAAACATCTTTCGCCACCGCGAGGAAATCGACGCCGACCCGGTCACCGCTGCGGTCAACGGCAGCCACGAAGTGATGTTCGCGGTGATCGCGGCGACGCTGTCGCTGGTGTCGATTTTCGCACCGGTGATCTTTATGGGTGGCATCATCGGCCAGTTCTTCAAATCCTTCGCGGTAGTGGTGACCTTCGGCGTGCTGGTGTCCCTGTTCGTATCGCTCACCCTGACGCCGATGTTGTGCTCGCGTTACCTCAAGGTGGGAAAGCAGCACGGACGCGTGTATTACATCCTGGATCGTTTCTTTCACGGCATGGACAGCCTGTACCGTTATTTGCTCGACAAGGCGCTACGCCACCGCTGGAAGGTGGTTGCGTTGACCCTGGTGACCGTCGTTGCGAGCAGCTATTTTTTCATCAACGTGGGCAAAACTTTCGTCCCTGAAGAGGATGAAGGCCGCTTCCTGATAAACCTGCGTACCCCGCTCGGCTCCAGCATCGAATACACTGACAGCCGTTTACGCATGGTCGAGAAGCTGCTGTTCAGCCACAAGGAGATCGTCACTGAGTTTGCCCTGATCGGCCTCGGCAATGCGGGACAGGTCAATCAGGGGATGGTGGTGGTGCGCATGGCGCCGCGCGGAGAGCGGAAAATCAAGCAGCAGGACGTCATCCCCGTGATTCGCAAGGAGCTGGCGCAAATCCCCGGTGCGCGCGCTTTCGCCGCACCCTATCCGATGGTCGGTGGCCAGCGAGGCGAGCCCTTGCAGTTCGTGATTAATGGGCCCAATCTCGACGAAGTAGGGCGCTTGGCCAAGTCGCTGCAGCAAACCCTTTCGGCGGACCCTGGCCTGGGACGCATGGACCTCGATTTGCAGCTCGACCTGCCGCAACTCGTCCTCGATCCCGACCGCACCCGGATTGCTTCTGCGGGGCTGACGACCCAGGACGTGGCGCTTGCACTCAACCTGCTCTCCGGCGGCGTAGACATTGCCAAATTCAATGACGTGCCGGGAGATGGTCAGCGCTACGATATCCGGGTCAAGGCCAAGGACGGCGAATTCAGGCAGCCTTCCGATCTGAACAAGGTTTACCTGCGTTCCCGCGATGGGTCGCTGGTGCGTCTCGACACTGTGGCGAACGTGAAGCAGACGCTGGGACCCGCAGTAATCGGCCGCTTCGACTTGCAATATGCCGCCACCTTCTACGGCTCACCCACAATCCCGCTCGGCGATGCTGTGAGCAAAGTGAAAGCCGCCACTGCGGAAATGCTGCCGATGGGCTATACCGTAAAAATGATCGGTCAGGCGGAGGAGTTTGGCAAGACCATGCAGAACATGATTTTCGCCTTTTCCCTGGCGATGGTCCTGCTGTACATGGTGCTGGCAAGCCAGTTCAACTCCTTCATCCAGCCCTTCATCATCATGGTGGCGCAGCCGCTGGCCATCATCGGCGGGGTGATGGCCTTGTGGCTGTTCAACCACACCCTCAACATCTACTCGATGATCGGCCTGGTGCTGTTGATCGGCCTGGTGGCGAAGAACTCGATCCTTCTGGTGGATCTCACCAATCAGCGGCGCAAAGAAGGAAAGGGCATCGACGAAGCACTTTCCGATGCCTGTCCGATCCGGATGCGGCCAGTGCTGATGACCTCGATGACAGTGATCCTGGCCCTGTTGCCGGCAGCACTGGGCTTGGGGGCCGGCGCGGAAACCAACGGTCCGCTGGCGGTAGCGGTGATTGGCGGTATGATTACCTCTACTCTGCTCACCCTGGTGGTGGTGCCGGCGGTGTATTCACTGGTGGAAAGTGCGCTTGAGCGCTGGCGCACACGTCATCTGCAAATGAAGGAAGAGTGATGAAATGCAAACCAGCGCGCAAGTGGCAAGCAGGGCTGCTGATTACGGTGGCCGGCCTGGCCGCCTGTTCGCACGAATCTGCACAGGTTTACCAAGGCTATGCCGAAGGCGAATTCGTGCGTATTGCCGCTCCTTATGCCGGATCGCTCAGTGTTTTGGCAGTGCAGCGCGGCGCACAGATCGACGCCGGCGCACCCTTGTTCGCACTGGAACAGGACAATGAGAAAGCGGCGCGCGACGAGGCATCACAAGGACTGAAACGCACTGATGCGCAACTGGAAAACCTGAAGAAGGGCAAGCGTCCCGCCGAACTGGACGCCATCGTCGCCCAGCGCGAGCAGGCGCGGGCCGCCCTGAAACTGTCCGAGGCTGATTTTTCGCGCGACGAGAAACTCGCGAAAGCGGGATTTATTTCCAGCCAGAAACTGGACGCCGGTCGCAGTGTTCTTAAGCGCGACCGTGAACGTTTGAAAGAACTGGAAGCCCAACTCGCCACCGCCAAGCTGGCGGCACGGGTCGATGAAATTCGAGCCGCGGAAGCGGCAGTGGCCGCAGCGCGCGCTACCCTCGCCCGCGCCGACTGGTCGCTCGGCCAGAAGAGTGTGAAGGCGCCGGTTGCCGGACTGGTGCAGGACACGCTTTACGTCCAGGGAGAGTGGGTGCCCGCCGGCAGCCCGGTGGTGTCGCTGCTGCCACCGCAAAACATCAAGGTGCGCTTCTTCGTGCCGGAAACCCGGGTCGGCTCACTGAAAACCGGGCAGGCCGTCACGCTCTCCTGCGACGGCTGCGCCGCACCGATTTCCGCCGCGATCAGCTACATCTCGCCGCAAGCCGAATACACCCCACCAGTGATCTACAGCAAGGAAAATCGCGGCAAGCTGGTGTTCTTAGTCGAAGCGCGGCCTGCTCCGACTGATGCCGCAAAGCTTCGCCCCGGCCAGCCGATGGATGTCAGGCTTTAACACCATGAATAACGACACGCTGGCCATCGACGTCACCGGGTTGGTCAAGCGTTTCGGCGATCTGGTGGCGGTGAACGACCTCGCCCTGCAGGTGCGGCGCGGCGAAATCTACGGCTTCCTTGGCCCCAACGGTAGCGGCAAGACCACCACTATCCGCATGTTGTGCGGCCTGCTGACGCCCGACAGCGGGAGCGGCACCTGCCTGGGCTACGATGTCATCCGCGAAACGCGCCAGATCAAGCGCCAGGTCGGTTACATGACGCAACGTTTTAGCCTGTACGAAGATCTCACTATTCGTGAGAACCTGGATTTCACCGCCCGCATCTACGGTATGGCCAACCGCAACGAGGCGGTGGAACGTTCGCTGGAACGGCTCGGCCTGGCCGACCGCCAGAAGCAGCTGGCAGGTACCCTGTCGGGCGGCTGGAAGCAGCGCCTGGCGCTGGCCGCCTGCATGCTGCACGATCCAAAATTGTTGCTTCTGGATGAACCTACCGCCGGGGTAGACCCCAAGGCGCGGCGCGATTTCTGGGACGAGATTCACCAGCTCGCCGCCACCGGCATTACGGTGCTGGTCAGCACCCACTACATGGATGAAGCGGAACGTTGCCATCGCCTCGCCTACATCGCCTACGGCCATTTGCTGGCCGAGGGCACGGTAGCTGAAGTGGTGGAAAACTCCGGCATCGTCACCTGGACGGTAGAGTGTGCCGATCTTTATGCGCTCGCCGCGAAACTGCGCGGGTTGCCGGGGGTGAGCCAGGTGGTTCCGTTCGGCAACGTTCTGCATGTCAGCGGCACGGATGCGGCGTTGCTGGAGCAGTCCATCGAACCGTTCAGGGAGCAGTCCGGGTGCCGCTGGACGCAAGCATCGCCGGGGTTGGAGGATATCTTCATCCAGATGATGGAAAAGGCCAAAGACAATGTCTGAACGTTTCGCCTGGCACCGCTTTCTTGCCGTGGTCACCAAGGAATTTATCCAGATGCGGCGCGATCGCCTGACCTTCGCCATGATGGTTGGCATTCCGATGATTCAGCTGGTGCTGTTCGGCTTTGCCATCAATTCCGACCCCAAGAACCTGCCCACGGCGGTGCTGGTGTCCGACCACAGCGAGTTCTCGCGCAGCTTTGTGCGTTCCCTGGAAAACAGCGGCTATTTCAAGGTGACCGCGCAGCCGCACAGCGAGGCCGAGGCCGAGCGGCTGATCGCCGAGGGCGATGTCCAGTTCGTGGTCAGCATCCCGGAGAATTTCGCGCGCAAGCTGGTACGCGGAGAACACCCGGCGATTCTGGTCGAGGCCGATGCCACCGACCCCACTGCCGTCGGCAACGCGGTCGGTGCACTGAGCCAGTTGGCCCAGACCGCCCTCAATCGCGACCTGCAAGGCGCGCTGCAACCGCTGCAAGGCGCGCCCGGCCCGTTCGAGGTTCAACTTCACCGCCGCTATAATCCGGAAGGTATCACCCAGTACAACATCGTGCCGGGCCTGATGGGCGTGATCCTGACCATGACCATGATCATGCAGACCGGCCTCGCCATGACCCGCGAGCGCGAGCGCGGCACCATGGAAAACCTGCTTGCCACGCCGGTGCGGCCGTTCGAGGTGATGGCCGGAAAAATCGTGCCCTACATCATGGTCGGCTACGTCCAGGTGACACTGATCTTGCTGGCGGCGCGCCTGATCTTCGGCGTGCCGATACTCGGCAGCGTCGTGCTGCTTTACACCGTGGTACTCGCCTTCATCGCCGCCAACCTGGCGGTCGGACTGATGTTTTCCACCGTGGCAAAGAACCAGATGCAGGCGATGCAGATGACCTTCTTTTTCTTCCTGCCATCGCTGCTGCTGTCCGGCTTCATGTTCCCGTTCCGCGGCATGCCGGAGTGGGCGCAGAACGTCGGCAGCCTGCTGCCTTTGACCCATTTTTTGCGCATGGTGCGCGGCATCCTGCTGAAGGGCAACGGCCTGCTGGAAACCCTGCCGCACCTGTGGCCGATCGGCCTGTTCCTGCTGACGGTGGTGGCGATCGGCCTGAAACGCTATCGTAAGACGCTGGATTAGGGAGTTTGCCGGCCAGGAATGCGCCAAGTCTTCAAGCTCGGCCCACCGGCAGTGCCGACTTGTCTACCACGCGGCGCAAAACGAAGCTGGAGTGCACGCCGGATACGCCTTCGATGCGGGTGATCCGGTTGAGCAGCAGTTCTTGGTAAGCTTCCATGTCATGCGCGATGACTTTGAGCTGATAGTCGGCATCCTGCCCGGTAATCAACAGGCACTCCAATACTTCCGGCAATTCGCCGACACTGGCCTCGAAATTCGCGAATCGCTCTGGGGTATGGCGGTCCATGGAAATGTGGATCAGCGTCATCAGCGAGTAGCCCAGTTTCTTCGCATCCAGCAATGCACGGTAGCCAAGAATCAAACCTGAATCTTCCAGGGCGCGCACCCGGCGCAAACAAGGTGAAGGCGACAAGCCGATGCGGTCGGCCAGCTCCTGATTGCTGATGCGCCCCTCTTTCTGCAACACTTCGAGAATACGCCGGTCGTAACGATCGAGTTCCATAGGCTTGCTCAAAAATCAGATCCAAAGGCATATTATGCCGCGATTTCATGTTTAACAGTAATATTATTGCCGTAATTATTCAATGCATGGCGCATTTAGCAAGCACCTGCTTCGGCATTTGCCGTAATCTTTCTCCTACCCGAAGCGCGACACAAGCCGTCGCCACGGCAACCCAGGAGATGAATCATGAAAACCTTTGACCACAGCAAGTATCGCCCCACCCCGGCGGCGCCCATGCGCCATCGCCAGTGGCCGAGCCGCACCATCACGCAGGCCCCGCGCTGGGTCAGCGTCGATTTGCGCGACGGCAACCAGGCGCTGCTCGAGCCCATGAGCGTCGGACAAAAGCGGCGGCTGTGGGCGCTGCTGGTCAAGCTCGGTTTCAAGGAAATCGAGGTGGGCTTCCCCTCGGCCAGCAAGCCGGATTACGATTTCGTGCGCTGGCTGATAGAGAACGACCAGATCCCCGGCGACGTGACCGTGCAGGTGCTGGTGCAGGCGCGCGAGGAGCTGATCGTGCGTTCATTCGAGGCGTTGCGCGGGGCGCGGCGCGCCGTCATGCATGTCTACAATTCGACCTCCACGGTGCAGCGCGAACGGGTGTTCGGCCTGGATCGCGACGGCATTACCGCCATCGCCCGGCAAGGCGCCGAGTGGGTAAAGCGCGAGGCCGCGAAACACCCGGAGACAGCGTGGGTGTTCGAATACACCCCCGAGAGCTTCACCAGCACCGAATCCGACTACGCCGTGACGGTGTGCGAAGCGGTGCTGGATGTCTGGCAGCCGACGCCGCAGCACCCCTGCATCATCAACTTGCCGACCACCGTGGAAGTCGCCTCGCCGAATTTCTTCGCCGACCAGGTGGAATATTTCGCCACCCACATCAGCCGCCGCGACAGTATCGTGCTCTCGGTACATACCCACAACGACCGGGGCTGCGCCGTGGCGGCGGCGGAACTGGCGCTGCTGGCGGGCGCAGAACGTGTGGAGGGCACCCTGCTCGGCAACGGCGAACGCACCGGCAACGTGGACATCGTTACCATGGCGATGAACCTCTACAGCCAGGGTGTCGATCCGCAACTCGATCTTTCCAACCCGGACGAGATCATCCAGGTGGCGAGCGAATGCACCGGCATATCCTTGCATCCGCGCCACCCATGGCTCGGCGAACTGGTGTATACCGCCTTCTCCGGCAGCCATCAGGACGCAATCAACAAGTGCCTGCACCGGCAGCAGCCGGACGAACCATGGCAGGTGGCCTACCTGCCCATCGACCCCAAGGACCTGGGGCGCGATTACCAGGCTGTTATCCGCATCAACAGCCAGTCCGGCAAGGGCGGCGTGGCGTTCGTGCTGGCGCGAGATTACGGCCTGAACCTGCCGCGCTGGATGCAGGTGGAATTGGCCCAGGTGGTGCAACGGGTGAGCGAGGCGCGTAGCGGCGAGATCGACAGCGCCACCATCCATGCGCTATTCATGCAACATTTCGTCGCCGACCAGGAACCGGTGGCGCTGAAAGGCTACCGGCTGGAGCGTAGCAGCAGCCAGGACGTTATCGCCGCGCACATCGTCGAAAATGGCGTGGAACACGCGCTGCACGGCGAAGGGGAAGGTGCGCTTTCCGCTTTCGTCGATAGCTGGATGCGCCACAGCGGACAGCAGTTAACCGTGGTGGATTACTCCGAGCACGCCATTGGTTCAGGCACCGATGCCGAAGCGATAGCCTACGTGCAAATCAACATCGATGGCCTGCGCATTTCGGGCACCGCGCTGGATCACGACACGGTAAGTGCATCGCTGAAAGCGCTGCTGTCTGCGCTGAATCGCGCCCATGCTTAGGACCGTGGCGCCATTAGCCCAGGAGCCTCTTTTCCTGCCCTCATGGGATGTGGCTCGGTTAATCAGACACCCTGAAGACGGAAAGTTTTCTTGCCCGAAAAAGCGCACACGATAACGCCAAACGATGCTAGCCTGAAGACTCACCAATTTCTTCTCGCGCCAACCATGGATGTCGTGCTGATTCTGGCTATCGCCGCGGTGCTGATAGTGCTCTTGTTCGATTACACCAATGGGTTTCACGACGCCGCCAATATCGTCGCCACGGTGATCGCTTCGCGCGCCATGACTCCGGTGCAAGCGGTGGTGATCGTCGGTTTTTTCGAATTCCTCGGCCCGCTGCTGGGCGGCACGGCGGTCGCCAATACCATCGGCAACTTCATCACCTTGGGCGACTTGAAAGCCACGGTATCGCTCACCATCATCCTGTGCGGACTGGTGGGCGCCATCGTCTGGAATCTGCTGACCTGGTGGCGAGGCATTCCTTCTTCTTCCTCGCATGCCTTGGTGGGTGGCCTCGCCGGCGTGGTGGCGGTGGCCGTCGGCGCCGATCATGTCGCATGGGGTTTCGAGGAGTTGCTGTTGCATGGTCATTTCACCGGTGTTACCAAGGTGCTGCTGGCCTTGGTGCTGTCGCCGCTAATCGGCTTCTGGGTGGGTTTCTTTCTGCACCGCCTGATGCTGTTTCTGCTGCGTGGCGCGAGTCACACGATCAATCGCAGCTTGCGCCGCGTCCAGTTCCTCACTGCCGCCGGCCTGGCTTTTTCCCACGGCGCCAACGACGCGCAGAAAAGCATGGGCATCCTCACTCTGGTGTTGCTGCTGGGCGGCTTCATCCATGAATTCGTCGTGCCATTCTGGGTGATGCTGGCCTGCGCCACGGCGATTACACTGGGCATCATGTCCGGCGGCTGGCGCATCGTGCGCACCCTGGGCTTTGCCATCTACAAAGTGCGACCGCTGCATGCGCTGGATTCCCAGCTCACCTCAGCGGGATTGATTTTCGCCGCCTCGCTGGTCGGGGCACCTGTTTCCACTACCCATGTCGTCGCCACCTCGATTATGGGGATCGGCGCCTCGGAGCGCCCCAAGGCGGTGCGTTGGGCGAAAGCGAAAGAGATTTCCATAACTTGGCTGATCACCATCCCCGGTGCGGCAATAGTGGCGATCGCATGTTATTTCATCGTGCAGCTGACAATGAACTCGATAGGATAAGCCATGAGCGAACCATCCAAATCCCTCCTCTCAGCGCTCTACAATCGCGTGTTTCCGAAAACGCCCAACTTCTTCAAGTTGCTGACTGAACAATGCGAGATGGTCAGCCTTTCGGTGGATGATCTGGTTGAATTCATGAAAACCGGTGACGAAACCCTGGGGAAAAAAATCAAGCAGGATGAGCATGAGGCCGACCTCATCAAAATGCGCAACCTCCATGCCCTGAACGAGGCCTTCTCCACCCCGATAGACCGGGAGGACATTTACCGGGCGATCGCCGATCTCGACCGGATCGTGACCTACTGCAAAACCACGGTCAGTGAAATGGACGTACTTGGGGTGACGCCGGACACCTTTATCGTCGAGAAGTCCAAGCTGCTGCAGGAAGGCGTAGACGCCCTGGTTGCGGGGTTCGGCAAGCTGGGCAGCACCCCCCTGACGGCAGCGGACGATGCTGATATAGCACGCAAGGCGCAGCGGCGGGTTGAAAGACTGTATCGCATCGCCTTGGCCGAGTTGTTCAAGGGCGACGACTACATCAACATGTTCAAGCGCCGCGAAATCTATCGCCACCTCTCCAATGCCGCTCACAACATGGCGCATTGCGCCAATACGTTGCACGATATCGTGGTGAAGATTTGTTAGGGATTAAGCTGGTGGTAAACCGCCTGCGCCACCTTAAGTAACTCGGTTTTTTCCAGATCGCCGGATAGCGCATAGCCAAGCGGCCCATCGATCCAGTAAAACACCCCGATGTTGTTTTCACGCGCATAACGAAATGCGGTTTCCCGGCTGTCGCCGCCATCCGTCCGCACGTACAGGGTGAGGCGCTGGCCGCGCCCATCCTGATACATGAACTGCGCCGCCGGGCCGCTGCTGCCGGGCAATAGCCGGCCGCCGACCAGTTCATAGCCGGCCTCGCTCAAGTGCGGTGCCTTGACTGAAACGCCCAGCCGTTTCGACAGCCAGGCCACCAGGTGGGCTTCCTGCTCTGCGCCCACTTCGACCGGGTGGCGCACTTCAGGGGTGTATACCACATGGGCCACAGCTGCCTGGCGGACAAAGGCCATGGTGGTGCCGGAATGCACATCCTGCGTGCCATGCAGGAACCAGCCGATCGTACCGCCGATAGTCAGCCACGCCACTACCGCAGCATGGCGCAGCAAGGACATGCCATGCCAGGAAGCCGGTGCCGGTCTTTGCAGGCGTGGCGGCACCGGCTCGTCCAGCACCGGATCGAACAAGGCATGCAAGGCCTCGTTCTGGCGCCGGCAATCCTCCACCCGCCCGGCCTCGACAGGGTGGCTGGCCAGCCACGCAGCCACCTCTGCGCAGCGTTTTTCATCCAGCTGGCCATCGGCATAGGCCTGCAATTCATCCTCGTTCACAGTCTGCATCTGCTCGCTCATTTCACCACCCTCAATGCCGGAACGGCCCCGCCCGCCATAATCTGGCGCAGGCGCTCGCGTCCGCGCGACAGGCGCGACATCACCGTTCCCAGCGGCACATCCAGTATTTTCGCCACTTCTTCGTAACGCATTTCCTCCAGCCCGACCAGCAGCAAGACTTCGCGCTGCTCTTGAGACAGGCAGCCGAGCGCCGCATGCACATCCCTGACCTGGAGCCCGTCGTCCTGGGTGGCACGTACCGGTACATCCAGCGTATCCTCTTCCAGCGGTAACAGCATGGGCGAAGCACTGTTTTTCCTGACGCCGTTCACATATACATTGTGCATGATGGAGAACAGCCAGGCACGCAGGTCGCTGTCGCGCCGCCACAGATGGAATTTGCCCCAGGCGCGTTCGAGCGTGTCCTGCACCAAGTCGTCGGCACGCGTACGATCTCCTGCCAGCGCCCGGGCATAGCGGCGCAGGCGGGGGATGTGCTCCTCGATCAGGCGGTCAAATTTTTCCACAAAGACTTAGTAGCCCAGCGCAAGTTTCGGGTCAATCTGCCACACTTCATTCACCAGTTTGCCTTCGCGGTAAACCAGCACGTAGCGTACCTTGATTGCGGCCTTGCCCTTGAATTCGACATTGGCAGTGACGGTGCTGCCCTTGGGATTGGCGCTTTCTTCCAGCTTTGCCATGGACACTTCGAGCGGCGCATTGGCCTTGGCGAATTTTTCCCAGGTTTCACGGATCTTGTCGCTGCCGGTATAGGCGCCATCGAGCGGTCCGCCCACCCATTGCAGGGTGGCGTTGCCGGAATAACCCTGCATGATTTGCTCGACATTGCCGGCGGCGATTGCCTTGAAGTGCGCGCTGGCGTCGTCTGCCGGGCCGGCGAAAGCCGCAGTGGAAAGGGAAAACAGTATGGCGGCGGCGAATGAATGGATTTTCTTGTTCATGGTCTGCTCCTGTTGAATAAATTTAGGGGGATTACGCTTGGGTAAACACCCGGGCTCAACAATTTATTCCAGGCATGGAACAAATATTTTTCAGGTCAGCAGCACGGCCACGATGCCACTCAGGAAAATCCCATCAAAAGTGCCTGCCCCGCCGATCGAGGCAAACGGCGCTCCCATTTTTCGGATGTCACCAAGGCGCGACAGATCGGCACCAATCAGCACCCCCAAGGTGCCACTGATGTAGGCGAGCGGTGCGCTGTTTTCCGGGTCAATGATGATAGAGGCCATCGCTGCAACCAGCGGTGCGACAAAAATGGGAATGCCGATACCCACGCCTGGCACCGGGCGGCTTGCCAGCCGGCACACCATGGCCACCAGAGCGACGGCACTAATCACCATCAACGGGTTGAGAGGATTATGCCGTAACAGGAAAACCGAAAAAGCCAGCGGAACCAGACAGCCGCCGACGTTGATCGCAACCACGGTTTTGCCGGTAAACTCCCTCGGCGGCAGCCTGAGCAGGCTGCGAAATGGTTGCGGCATAGAAGGCGACGGCCCCTCTGCCTTGACGCTGAATAGCGGCAGGTTGATCAGGCTGCCGAGCAGCGAGGTGAATAGCAACAACGTGGCGGAATGAGGCGACAGACCGAGCTTGTCGAAAGCCAGGGTCAGGGCGCCGATCTGGACAAAAACCGCCAGCAGGCCAAGCGCGACCAGAAGCAGCACGAAATATAAAGGCGAAAACGGCATGGTTCCATATACCGGTCAAACTCGAAAACGGCCTTTTATTAAATCAGGAAAAGCGTGGCCAGGCCGAGAAAAATGAAAAACCCGCCGCTGTCGGTCACGGCGGTGATCATCACGCTGGAGCCCACCGCCGGATCACGTCCAAGCTTGTGCATCAGCATCGGAATCAGCACGCCCATCAGCGCCGCCAGCAGGAGGTTGAGGATCATCGCTCCAGTCATCACCACGCCCAGTGCTGCATTGCGGTAGAGGAGCCAGGCGACCAGGCCGATGATCCCTCCCCAGATCAGTCCGTTGACCAGGCTGACTCCGAGTTCCTTGAGGAACAGCTTGCGGATGCTGCTGCCGCGAATCTGCCCCAGCGCCAAGGCGCGGACGATCATGGTCGTGGTCTGGTTGCCGGAATTGCCACCGATCCCGGCAACGATCGGCATCAGTGCCGCCAGTGCCACGATCTTCTCGATCGATCCTTCGAATACACCGATCACGCGTGAGGCGATAAACGCCGTCACCAGGTTGAGGGCCAACCAAGTCCAGCGGTTCTGGATACTTTTCCACACCGTGGCGAACAAATCTTCCTCTTCGCGCAAACCGGCCATGGAAAGCATTTCGCTGTCGCTCTCTTCGCGGATAAAGTCCATCACCACGTCCACCGTCAGCCGCCCTACCAGTCTGTTGCTCCGATCCACCACCGGCGCAGAAACCAGGTCATAGCGTTCGAAAGCCGAGGCCGCCTCATCCGCCTCGTCGTCCGGATGGAAGGTCACCGCATCCTCGGCCATCACCGCCGCCACACTTGCCTCGGGATCATGAACCAGCAGCCGCTCGAGGGACAGCACTCCCTTGAAATTGTCGTTGCGATCCACCACGAACAGTTTGTCGGTATGCCCTGGCAGCTCGCCCAGCCGGCGCAGGTAGCGCAGCACCACTTCCAGGGTGATATCGTCGCGGATGGAAACCATGTCGAAATCCATCAACGCACCGACCGTGTCTTCCGGGTAGGACATAGCCGACTGCAGGTGGGCGCGGTTCTGTGCATCCATCGACACCATCAGTTCCTGCAGCACATCGTGCGGCAGGTCGGGGGCCAGGTCGGCGATCTCGTCGGTATCGAGCTGTTCGGCGGCGGCGAGGAGTTCCTCACTGTCCATGCTGGCGATCAGCGATTCCCGCACTGCATCGGATACTTCCAGCAAAATGTCGCCGTCTCGTTCGACCTTGACCAGGTCCCAGACCTGCAGGCGTTGTTCCAGCGGCAAGGCTTCGAGGATGTAAGCAATATCGGCAGAATGAAGCTCGTCGAGTTTTTTCTGCAATTCGGCCAGATGCTGCTTGTGCACCAGCGTCTCGACCAGGTCATGGCGCGGCATGTCCTGTTTATGGACGAGTCCTTCTACCAGCTGATGCTTGCTCAGCAGCTCGACTACCTGTTGCAGTATCTCCTGCAGACTTTCCTGGATCCGGATTTTTTCAATTTCCGACATGCCGCCTGTCCCTTTGGTTTCCAGCCATCAACTTTCACCTTCGGCAAAACCGTGCGCGTTGCGCGCACAAGCCAGAATCTGACCGCTGATTGCTGGCAGCTATTTATTAGTAGGGCAAGAAAAAAAGGGGGGCGATAACGTCGGCCGAGGCCGGTAGGATCGCGATTTAGCCCGTTTTTCCGCTGTTCTCCAGCGGAAAAACCGTCAAGGCCGAAACAGCGTTGAAGGGGTAACCGCTAGAACAAAAAGTTTGGTGCGAAACTGCTACAACTATGACTGTCCAAGATGATGGACCTTTAAGTAAGAAAACATGTGAATTTTAATCGCCATCGGCAACCACTGTCAATTTCGGTTCGCCGGGAAATCATTAAATTTGGCTGTAAAGCTGGTAGCCGTTGCGCCCGGACTCTTTGGCACGATACATTGCCGTATCCGCATTTTTCATCAGCGTCTGGGTTTCCTCGCCATCTCTCGGGTACAGCGCGATCCCGACGCTGGTGGTGATGTGCAACTCATGGGAGCCGATCATGAGTGGAAGGTTCACCGCCTCGATCACCTTGCGCGCCACGATCTCAGCATCGCCTGCTTTCGCCGTTTCCGGCAACAGGATCACGAACTCGTCGCCGCCCATGCGTGCCACGGTGTCTGCCTCGCGTACGCATTCCACCAGTCGGGCGGCGACGGCCTTGAGCAGTTCATCCCCGACATCGTGCCCAAGCGTGTCGTTGATCTGCTTGAAATGGTCCAGGTCGAGAAAGATCAGCGTTAGCAACCGGCCGTAGCGCCTCGCCTGGGCCAGCGCAAGTACTAGTCGGTCGGCCAGCAAAACTCGGTTCGGCAGACCGGTCAGCATGTCGTGGTGCGCCATGTGATGGATGCGCGCCTCGGCCTGCTTGCGCTCGGTGATGTCCTGAAACGCCGCCACCGAACCGGTGATTTCGCCGCCGCGGTGCAGAGGCGCCGCAACGAAGGAAACCGGGAACAGCGTGCCATCCTTGCAGGTAAAATAATCCTCCAGGATACGGTAGGTTTCGCCCGAGTGTATGGACTGGTACACCGGACAATCACACACTGGAACATGGCTGCCGTCCGGCTTCTGGTAATGGAACGCCTCGTGGGCGTTCTGGCCGAGCAGTTCGGCCTCGGTCCAGCCGAGCAGGTGCTCCGCCGCCTTGTTCATGAAGGTTAGCTGGCCGTTGCGGTCGAGCACGTAGATGCCGTCGCCAAGTTCCGAGGTGATCTCGCGCAGCTTGGCCTCGCTCTCGCGCAGCGCGGCTTCGGCCAGTTTGCGCTCGGTAATATCGCGGGCGATCGACAGCACGACCGGTCGGCCCTTCAATTCAAACCGGTGCGCGTTGATCTCGACCGGGATTTTTCGCCCGTCGCGGGCGACATGCACGCTCTCGAACAGCGCATGGCCCTCGACCTCGATCTGACGGGAAATCTTTGGAATATCGACGGCGGATACCGCGTCGTCGATATCGAGCGGCGACAATTGCTGCAGTTCCTCCCGACTATAGTCGAGGCGCCGGCAAGCGAGGTCGTTGGCTTCGATGAATTTACCCGGCATTTCGCCCGGCGATATCGGATGGACCAGGATCGCGTCGTTGCCGTTGTTGAACAGCATGCGGAAACGCTCCTCGCTATCGCGCAGCGCCGCCTCGATCTGCCGGCGCTCGGTCACATCTATGCCGGTTGCGATGACAAACTCCACCTCGCCGTCGGCGTCCAGCAATGCCGTATTCGACCAGGCAATCATCCGGCGTGCGCCGTTTTTAGTCAGCCACCAGTTCTCGAATTCGCTGGGAAAATTTCCCGCCACCAGCCGGTCGAACGTTGACCTGACCGGCTGAAGCTCCTCCGGTATCAACAGCCGCTCCCAGATCGGCCTGCCGATCATCTCGGCGGCGGAGTAACCGGTCAATTTTTCACACTGGCGGTTAAAGCGTATCACACGGCCATTGCGGTCGAGCACCACCACCAGGGCACCAATCGTATCCAGTACTGCAGCGATAAAACTATGTTCGTTTTCCATGGCGCCCTTTCTATCTCATTGCGGGCTGCAAACAGTTTAAGGCCAAGCACATTTTATCTTGGAAACCGCTTTTGTAATCCGGGGGCAAACGCTTTTCCAGGTTTATCCCTCAACGAGCCAGGAAACATAAACGCTGTGCATGGCCCTGATAAGTTAACCCTATGGTGCCTGTACCTGATTCATCCGCGCCAGGATAATGCCGGTTTTTCTTTCCAGGCCGCGTGAATTCCGGTGAGTGTCAAAATAGCGCGGATTCGGTACCATCGAAGCGAGTCGGGCGGCTTGCTCCGCGGACAGGCTGGATGCGCTGGTCTTGTAGTAATGGCGCGCCGCCGCTTCGGCGCCGAACACGCCGTTGCCCCATTCGATGACATTGAGGTAGACCTCTAAAATGCGGCGCTTGCTCATCATTTTTTCCAGCATCACGGTGATGACTGCCTCCTCGGCCTTGCGCCAGAATACCTTCCGGGAAGAGAGGAACAGATTTTTGGCCAGCTGCTGGCTGATGGTGGAACCACCGGCGACGAGCTTGCCTTTTTTCTGGTTTTTTTCGTAGGCTTTCTGGATGCTCTCCCAGTCAAAGCCTTCGTGATCGAGAAATTTGGAGTCTTCAGCGGCGATCAGAGCGCGCTTGAGATTGTTGGAGATGCGGTTGTACGGCACCCACTGGTGGCGCAGTTCGGCGTCCGGTTGCTTGCTTTGCAGGACTTCCAGCCGTTGTTCCATGAAGGCGCTGGTGGAGGGGTTGTGATCCACCCACCACCAGATGTGGGCGAATATCCACAGCTGGTAGATCAGCACCACGGCAACGAACAGGGCGATGCTGCGCCACAGCCAGCGCCACAGGGTTTTCAGCATGATTTCAAAAGGCTCATGACGGATAGGGTTTGTGGCCGCACGCCGCGCCACAGGAAAAACGATTCTGCCGCCTGCTCGACCAGCATGCCCAGGCCGTCGGCCATCTGTGCCGCGCCGTTATCCCGCGCGAACTGCAGAAAGGGAGTCAGCCCCTTGCCGTACATCATGTCGTAGGCCAGCGCCCCCGGCGCGAACACACCCTGCGGCAAGGGAGGCAGGGCATTGCTCAGACTGCTGGAAGTCGCATTGATCACGATATCGAACAGGCTCCCCGCCAGCCGTGCATAATCGCCACCCTCGACCCGGCCATAAGCGGCGAAGTGTCGCTCGAGCTCGATGGCCTTTTTCGGTGTGCGGTTGGCGATGATCAGCCGCTCCGGCTTCTGCAGCAGCAAGGGAAGCAGCACGCCGCGGGCCGCGCCACCGGCGCCCATCAGCAGCACGCGCTTGCCCGCTAAGGAAATGGCCAGGTTTTCCCGAATATCCCGCGTCAGTCCGGCGCCATCGGTGTTGTCACCGAGTATCGTGCCGTCAGGCTCGAACTTCAGGGTATTGACCGCTTCCGCCAGACGCGCGCGATCGGTCAGGAGGGTTGCCAGCTTCCAGGCTTCCTGCTTGAACGGCACCGTCACATTCAGCCCCTTGCCGCCTTCCGCCTGAAACTTTTTTACCGTGCCGGCAAAGTCTTCCAGCGGCGCAAGCATGGCGGCGTACGCCATATCCTGATTGGTCTGGCGTGCAAACTCGGCGTGAATCAGCGGGGACTTGCTGTGGGCGATGGGGTTGCCGACAACGGCGTAACGATCGGTCATGAATGCTTCACATTTTAAGGACGTCGAATTATAAGGCAAAAGCCCTCTGATTTGCGTATCATAACGTCCCGAACCCATTGCTTCTTATTCTGAATATACCCGATGCCTCACCCCGATACCAAACCACACGCTGAAATCCACCCTGACCGGGTCGGGCGCTTAAAAGCCGCGCAAAAAGTGACCTGGATCAGCGTCGCGGTCAACGTGGTGCTGACCGTACTGCAGATCGTGGTCGGCCTGTTCGGAAAGTCCCAGGCCCTGGTCGCCGACGGTTTGCATTCCCTGTCCGACCTGCTGTGTGATTTCCTGGTGCTGTTCGCCAACCGCCATGGCGCGCGCGACGCGGATGAGGAGCATCCCTACGGTCATGCCCGCATCGAAACCGCTACCACACTGGCGCTAGGGCTGATTTTGCTCGGCGTCGGCGGCGCCCTGTTCTGGGGCGCAGTAGTACGACTGCAAGACCCTTCCGCGCTGCAGAAAGTCCACGTAGCCACGCTATGGATCGCCATACTGACCCTGATCGGCAAGGAATCGCTGTTCCGCTACATGTTGCATGTCGCGCGCAAGCTGCGCTCGCAGATGCTCGAAGCCAATGCCTGGCACGCCCGCTCCGACGCCGCCTCGTCGCTGGTGGTGGTGGCCGGTATCGGCGGAAACCTGCTTGGCTTCACCTCGATGGACATCCTGGCTGCGGTGCTGGTTGCGGTCATGATCATGCGCATGGGTTGGAAACAGGCATCCCAGGCAATTTCCGAGTTGATCGACACCAGTCTGGACAAGAACGAAGTGGAAGCAATACGGGCAACCCTGGTCGCCACCCCTGGCGTTCAGGGCGTGCATGAATTGCGTACCCGCCGCATGGGCGACCGCGCACTGGTGGACGCACATGTACTGGTAAACCCGCGTATCAGCGTCTCGGAAGGGCACTATATTGCCGAAAGCGCGCGTGCGCGCGTACTCAAACAACACCATGCGCTCGATGTGATGGTGCATATCGACCCGGAGGATGATTCTTCCGCCAAGCTCAACCAGCACCTGCCCAATCGCGAAACCTTGATTGCCCATCTGGAGCAACTTCTGGGGCAGGCGCTGCCTAGCCATGAAAAAGTGGTATTGCATTATCTGGATGGAAAAGCGGAAACCGAGATTTTCCTTGCCGGCGATGTCAGCCGCGAACAGCTCGCCGCACTCAAAACCGTAATCGCCGACCGCCTCCGGGGCGACCCATATTTTGTCGCCATTCATCTGCACCAACGTCATGCACCATAATGGTGCATTCTGCAGGCTATTTGCACAATTCCGGTGCGTCCGATCGGTGGTTGGCTACCCTCATCTCATCCTTCTTGTGGGGGGAGAGGTGGCAATGATTAAAGGCCATTTGTTTTGATTGGCAGTTATGGCACAATTGCTTTTTTTACGTTTTTGCCTGGCATGCTTCATGCTAATTTGCCTCCCAGTAGCAAAAATCCAGAATTCGAAATCATTTTAGTGCTAACTTTTTAGATACCTTTAGGAGATAAACATGGCGGTCGCCGACGTTTTGAAAATGATCAAGGACAACGACGTTAAATTCGTTGACCTGCGCTTTACCGATACCCGCGGCAAGGAACAGCACGTTACCATTCCCTCCCACGTAGTGGACGAAGCCTGGTTCGAAGGCGGTCACGCTTTCGACGGTTCATCCATCGCCGGCTGGAAAGGTATTCAGGCTTCCGACATGCAGCTGATGGCTGACCCGGATACCGCCAACATGGACCCGTTCTTCGACGAATCCACCCTGATCCTGTCCTGCGACGTGGTGGAGCCTTCCGATGGCAAGGGCTACGACCGTTGCCCACGCTCCATCGCCAAGCGTGCTGAAGCCTACCTGAAATCCACCGGCATCGGCGACACCGCCTACTTCGGCCCAGAACCCGAATTCTTCATTTTTGATTCCGTTACCTGGCACGCCGACATGTCTGGCGCTTCAGTAAAAATCGAGTCCGAAGAAGCTGCCTGGTCCTCCAGCGAAAAATTCGAAGGCGGCAACGTCGGCCACCGTCCCGGTATCAAGGGCGGTTACTTCCCCGTTCCTCCAGTCGATTCTTTCCAGGACATCCGCTCCGCCATGTGTCTGGCGCTGGAAGAAATGGGCGTGCCGGTCGAAGTGCATCACCATGAAGTGGCGACCGCCGGCCAGTGCGAAATCGGTACCCGGTTCAGCACTCTGGTAAAACGCGCCGACTGGACCCAGATCCTGAAATACGTGGTATTCAACGTTGCCCATGCCTATGGCAAGACCGCGACCTTCATGCCCAAGCCTATCGTTGGCGACAACGGTTCCGGCATGCACGTGCACCAGTCGATCTGGAAAGACGGCCAGAACCTGTTCGCCGGTAACGGTTACGGCGGTCTGTCCGAAATGGCCCTGTTTTATATCGGCGGCATCATCAAGCATGCCCGCGCTCTGAATGCGATCACCAACCCCGGCACCAACTCCTACAAGCGTCTGGTCCCAGGCTTCGAAGCGCCGGTTATGTTGGCCTACTCCGCCAAGAACCGCTCCGCTTCGATTCGTATTCCGCACGTAGCCAACCCCAAGGGCCGCCGCATTGAAACCCGCTTCCCGGATCCTTCTGCCAACCCGTACCTGTGCTTCTCCGCTCTGATGATGGCCGGTCTTGACGGCATCCAGAACAAGATTCACCCAGGCGACGCAATGGACAAGAACCTGTACGACCTGCCGCCGGAAGAGGGGAAACTGATCCCGACCGTGTGCTCGTCGCTGGATCAGGCGCTGGAATACCTGGACAAGGATCGCGAGTTCCTGACCCGTGGCGGCGTGTTCTCCAACGACTGGGTCGATGCCTTTATCGAACTGAAAATGGAGGAGGTTACCCGCTTCCGCATGACCACCCATCCGGTCGAGTTCTCCATGTATTACAGCCTGTAATCCTCGGCGCAGCAGTTCAAAAGGGCGGGTTACCCCGCCCTTTTTTATTTGCCTGTCAGCCTATTCATCTCCGAAACGTTGATAAAGTTTGGTTAATCCCTTAATCTGAATCAGATCAAAACAAGCGCCCTTCACGTTTGCCCCCTCGCCCGTTTGCGGGAGAGGGTTGGGGAGAGGGCTCTTCATGGATAAATTGCCTATGAGAACCGCGCTACTGATTTTTACTTTGCTCTTCCTGGGGCAGGCCGCCCATGCCGATATCTATATGTCGGTGGATGAAAATGGCCGAAAAACCTATACCAACTTCCCCAAAAAGGGTGCCAAGAAACTCAATCTTGATCCGCCTTCCACGATGGCAGCTCCCAAGCCCCGCGCCCCAACGGCGACACCGCCCGGTTTTCCTCGCGTTGATGGCGAAACCCAGAAGCAGCGTGATGGAACGCGCCGCAGCATTCTGGAGCAGGAACTGGCTACCGAGCAGAACTTGCTGGATGAGGCCAAAAAAGCACTGACCGAAGGCGAGGCAACGCGCTTGGGCGGCGAGCGAAACTACCAGAAATACCTGGATCGGGTACAGGGCCTGAAAGACAATGTCGCTTTGCACGAAAAGAATGTCGAGGCGCTGAACAAGGAACTGGCCGGCGTAAAGTAACTCCCCCGTCATCCCTGGCGTGACTCTTGCTTAACTCATAGCCAATTACCCAGGGATGAAGCACTCGTGATAACCCAACTCTTTGCCGGACTTGAACACCTGACCACCGCCGTGATCCTGCTCGATCAGGATCTGCATGTGGCTTATCTCAATCCGTCCGCGGAAAATCTGTTCAAGCTCAGCCGCAAGCATGTGGTCGGCATACCTCTGCAGCAGGTATTTGGCGATACCGAGACACTGCCCATGGCCGTCGAGTCGGCGCTGCTCACCCAGGCCAGTTTTACCGAGCATGAAATTCTCCTGAATACACACGGTAACCACAGCCTGTCTGTCAGCTGCACCGTCACTCCGGTGGATGTCGGCAGCATTAGCCTAATACTGGAATTTCACCAGATCGACAAGCAGCTGAAAATCGCCCGCGAAGAGCGCATGCAGGTACAGCAACAAGCCAACCGGGAACTGCTGCGCAATCTCGCTCACGAAATCAAGAACCCTCTGGGTGGTCTGCGCGGTGCGGCGCAGCTTCTGGAGTACGAACTCCCCCGTGCCGGCCTGCGCGAATATACCCAGGTGATCATCCAGGAGGCCGACCGTCTGCAGAAGCTGATGGATCGGTTGCTCACCCCCAGCCATCTGCCGCACCTGCGTGCCACCAACATTCACGAGGTGCTGGAGCGGGTGCGCAGCCTGACTCTGGCAGAAACGCCCAAAGGTATCACCATCCGGCGCGACTACGACACCAGCCTGCCGGATCTGGTGGCAGATCCGGAGCAACTGATCCAGGCGGTGCTCAATATTGTGCGCAACGCGGTGCAATCCATGCAGGGAAAAGGAGAAATCATCCTGCGTACGCGCATTGCACGCCAGGTCACGCTGGTGAAAAAGCGCTACCGTCAGGCGATCCAGGTACAAATCATCGACAATGGCCCTGGCATTCCCGATGCAATCCGCGAAAAAATCTTTTATCCCCTGGTTTCCGGGAGGGAGGGGGGTAGCGGCATGGGACTGACCCTGGCACAAACCCTGATCAACCAGCACCAGGGTACGATCGAATGCGACAGCCGCCCTGGCTACACCTGCTTTACGCTGCTGCTGCCACTTACCGACATTGAAGGAGTATGCAAATGAAAGCCGTCTGGGTCATCGATGATGACCGCTCCATCCGCTGGGTGTTCGAAAAGGCACTAGCGCGGGAACAAATCGAGTTCCGCTCCTTCTCCACTGCCCAGGATGCCCTGTCTGCGCTGGAAACCGATACCCCTCAAGTGGTGGTAAGCGACATTCGCATGCCCGGTACCTCCGGGCTGGAACTGCTGGATCAGATCAAGGAACACCTGCCGGATGTGCCGGTCATTATTATGACAGCCTACTCCGATCTGGACAGTGCCGTTTCGGCTTTCCAGGGCGGGGCCTTCGACTATTTGCCCAAACCCTTCGATGTCGATCAGGCCGTGGCGCTGGTTCGTCGCGCCCTGAGCGAGAGCGTGCGCCAATCGGCCAAGCCGGAATCGGCAGAATCCGTCACCGAAATTCTCGGCCAGGCACCGGCAATGCAGGAAATTTTTCGCGCCATCGGACGTTTGTCCCAATCGCATGTCACCGTGCTGATCAATGGTGAATCGGGCACCGGCAAGGAACTGGTGGCACACGCCCTGCATCGCCATAGTCCGCGTGCCGAAATGCCGTTCATTGCCCTCAATACCGCGGCCATTCCGAAGGATTTGCTCGAATCCGAGCTTTTCGGTCATGAACGTGGCGCCTTTACCGGTGCGCAGGCCCTGCGCCGCGGGCGCTTCGAACAGGCTGACGGTGGCACCTTGTTCCTGGACGAAATCGGCGACATGCCGCCCGATTTGCAGACCCGTCTGCTGCGCGTGCTCTCCGATGGCCAGTTCTACCGCGTCGGCGGACATCAGCCGGTCAAGGTTAACGTGCGCGTCATCGCCGCCACCCACCAGAACCTGGAGCAGCACGTCAGGCAGGGGCTGTTCCGCGAAGATCTGTTCCACCGTCTGAATGTCATTCGTCTGCGCCTGCCTCCCTTGCGCGAACGTGGTGAGGACATTCCACTCCTGGCTAAATATTTTCTGCAAAAAAGTGCGCGCGAACTGGGGGTTGAACCGAAAATGCTGTCGCCGGTCGCCATGCGCTATCTCAGCACCCTCAGCTGGAGCGGCAACGTGCGCCAACTGGAGAACGTCTGCCACTGGCTGACGGTGATGGCGCCAGGTCAGAACATTGAAATTGCCGACCTGCCGCCGGACCTGCGTGAAGATCAGGCAGCAGCTGTCGAGAGAAGCTGGCAGGAAGTATTAGGCCGCGAAGCGGACAAGGAATTCAACCGTGGCGAACAGGGTGTGATGGACAAGTTTTCCCGGGATTTCGAGAAAATATTGATTACCTGCGCGCTGAAGCACACTGCGGGCAGGCGCATCGAAGCCGCCACTCTACTGGGCCTGGGGCGCAACACGCTGACACGCAAGATCCAGGAGCTGGGGCTGGAACGAGGTGGAGCGGAGGGGTGAAGCAATACTGCAGTTATCCGGGACAAGCAGCGAGACAGCGCAATGCGCAAAGATCTTTCAGCAGTATGGTGTCGTTATGCGTTTCGATCATACCGTCGCTGCGCAGGCGCGCCATTATGCGCGAAAAAGTCTCGGGCTGAATGCCGAGGCGGGAGGCAATCACCAGCTTGGGCACCAACAGGCGTATGCGAGAAGATTGCATCACGCCTTCGGGCACCTGTTCAAGCAGGTATTCGGCAAGGCGCTGCGTGCCGCTGTGCAGGGTAAGCCGGTCGATCTCGTTGATCATGCCATTCAGGCAATGGCTCATGCTCGTCATCAGGCTGAAGCACAACGCGTTGTTGTCCTTCAGCAGGGTCATGAAATTCTTGCAATCGAAAGCAAATACCGTCGAAGGCTCGATTGCAGCGGCATGGAGCGGGTACGTGCCGGCGAACATTACCGCTTCGGCAAACAACTGCTTCGGAGCGGCCAGGTCCATGACCTTTTCCGTGCCATCCACCGAGAGCCGGTAGAGCTTGATCATGCCGCGCTGTACCAGGTAGAAATGGTGGCAGGGTTCGCCTTGAGAAAAAATGGTTTGGCCCGTATTCAGTTCCACCACCTGCCCATAATTGACGAGCTGCTTCAACTCATCGTCAGAGAGTGACGCAAAAAGTGTGCATTGCCTGATTTGTTCGATGAGTTGTTGGATTAAAGGCATGAGCGAATTATATGTGAAATTTGACATACATCAATGCGCGTCAATTTAACCAGCCTGATAATTTTGGGTTCCTGAGGAGGGTTACATGCACAAACGCAACCGATTGTTTGTCTCCATCGCCCTGGTCTACGGACTGCTCGGCGGCCTGATTGCGATCGTTCGACTGATAGACCCGAGTCTGATCCCCGGCAACGTGCCCCGCGCCCATGGCCACATCATGCTGCTCGGCTTCATCCTGATGATGATTTATGGTATTGCCCTGCACGTATTGCCGCGCTTCGGCGGCTTCCCCCTGTATTCCGAACAGATGGCCGACTGGCAGCTATATTTGGCCAATGCCGGTTTGCCATTGATGATCGCCGGATGGCTGGGCTGGCGCGACATGCTGGTGATGGTCGGGGGAGTGCTTACCTACGGCGCAATCGTGCTGTTCGGCCTGAACATGATCCTCACCGTTCGCGCCAGAGGGCAGGGCAGAACCATTTCCGTGCAATGAAAATCGAATTGATCGTTTCCGGCTCTTGTCCATTCTGCCTGGAAGCGGAAAAAGTCTGGCGTGCCGCGGCTGCCGATCACGGTTTCGAATTTTCTGTAGTAGATATTATTCAACCGGAAGGCGCAGCGCTGACGCAGCGCCTCAATCTGCAAACCGTCCCGGCGCTATTGATCGGCGGCAAACTGCGGGCAGTCGGCGTGCAAAGCCCAGAGGAAGCGCTCACTCTGCTTCTGCCCGCCCGTCAGGAAGCGCACGACCGGATGCAGCAGATGGGGGTCGCCTTTTCTCCGGACAACCGCTGGTTTATTCTGGCAGCTCAAGCTTACCTGATGCTTGCCGGTCTGGGACTGCTGATGAACGGCAGCTTCCTAAGCGACAATGCCGCCCGCCCGGCATTCATGCACCTGTTCACCCTCGGTTTTATGCTGTTCATGATTTACGGTCTTGCCAGCCACATGTTGCCGCGCTTCACCGGCAACCCGATCCGCGAGGGCGTCTGGCCCTGGCTGCAAATGGGTCTGGCTCATTGTGGGGTAATCGGCTATGCCGCAGGCTATCTTGCCGGTCGGCACACTCTGATTGTCGTGGGGGCAGTGCTAACGTGGCTGTCGCTGGCGATATTCGCTTTCAGGGTCTGGCCGGTGCTGTGGCCAGAAAAAGCCTAGAATTCGACCATCACCGGCGCATGATCCGAAGGCCGCTCTGCTTTGCGCGCTTCCTTGTCGATGATGCAGGATTTGCAGGTGCGCGCCAGTTCGCCGCTTAGCAGGATATGGTCGATGCGCAGGCCCATGTTGCGGCGGAAGGCATTCATACGGTAATCCCACCAGGAATAGATCTTTTCCGGCTGCTCGAACAAACGGAAACTGTCGGTCAGCCCTGAATCCACCAGACGCTGGAAAGCCTCGCGCTCAGGCAGGCTGAACAACACCTGACCCTCCCAGGCTTTGGGGTCATGGACATCACGGTCATCCGGCGCGATATTGAAATCACCCAGCACTGCCAGCCTGGGGTGGCACGCCAGTTCATCGGTCAGCCAGGCCGTCAGGGCTTCCAGCCAGCCCAGCTTGTACTGGTACTTGTCTGAATCCACGCTCTGGCCGTTGGGGATGTAGAGGTTGATGACCCGCACGCCAGCGATGGTTGCCGCCAGTACGCGCTTTTGTACGTCCGCGTAGCCGGGAATGGCGGTTATTATTTCCGAGGCTGAGGTTTTGCTCAGTATCGCCACGCCGTTATAGGTTTTCTGGCCGCTGAAAACGGTCTGGTAGCCGGCGGCGGAAATTGCTGCCGCCGGAAAATTCACGTCCTCCAGCTTGGTTTCCTGCAGGCACAGCACATCTGGCTGATGTGCCGCGAGCCAGTCCAGGACTTGGGGAAGACGAACTTTAAGGGAATTGACGTTCCAGGTAACCAGCTTCATGAAGAGTTACGGTTTTTTCTCGCCACCACTCGTTGCAGGTTTCTGCTCGCCGTTGGCGTCAGTTTTTACCGGCGCTTTCGATTTGGGCCTCAGGAATGGGACACTCTCGGGGTAGCCAGCCTCGTCCAGCGCCGCATTCCAGGCTTCTGAATCGTACCCCTTAAGGCGAGTCGCCGTGCCAACTACCAGAACCGGTACTTCCAGTGCGCCAATCAGCTTCTTCAGCTCAGCCTGAACCTCCGGTGTGCTGGCATTTTTTTCATTGAACGGAACGCCGCGCTTGGTCAAATGCTCACGTGCCTTGGCGCAGGCATCACCACACCCGGAATTATACAAGGTGACCGGAAAATTCTTTGCCGCCCGGCGGGAAGCGTAGGGGAGCTGGCCGTCATCCGCCGGCTGGGTGCCGATCTCCTTTTCCTCGATCATCCTGGCCGCAGAAGGCGGCGGGGGCTGTTCGCTGTAATGCACCTTGCCATCGGTGTCCACCCATCGGTAAAGGGAGGCGGATTGTGCCGAATACACCGCGAACATGCAGAGAATACAAAAAAAGACAGCGAGTTTCATATCCGAAGCCCATGCAAACGTTTATGGTAGTAAGCCCTGAGAGCCAGGACACCGATCACCACTCCGCCGGCAAACGCACTGAATGCCAGCAGCAGCAGATAGGAAGTCGGTGCGATAGCCTCCGGCTTGTTTTGTTTCTGCTCCACTTCGCGCTGCAGGTTCGCCAACTCCACCCGTGCAGCTACCAGTTCTTTTTGTGCAACCTCAAGTGCCGCCTGGTTTTGATTGGTTTTTTCCGGATCGGTCTTGTGGATAGTCAGGAGCTTGAGCTGCACCCAGCCCGTCTCTTCGTCAACGGTTTTAACTTTCGCGTAATCCTGATCGATCTCAATCACTTGTACTTCCGTGCTGGGAGGCAATACTTTAACCACGCGGTAGTTTTCTGCTTTGCCGCTACGCATGTTGACGCGAGCAGTGTCGGTCACCAACGCCGTTTGCGCCGTTGCCGCTCCGCCCCACATCAGCATCGTCAGAAACAGAAAAATCTTCATCTGCTCAACTTGTTATATGAATATGTTTAAGTAATATCACAAGTAAAACCCAAAAATCAAGTTTTTTATTGAGCAATTTATCCGCAAGCTTAAATCCCGCTCATGCCGTTATGCCTTAACAGCGCATCGATACTCGGCTCACGGCCGCGGAATGCGGTGAATGATTCCAGTGCCGAGCGGCTACCGCCGACGCCGAGGATTTCGCTCCAGAAACGGTGGCCGGCCTCTGGACTGAGCACGCCGCTTTCCTCGAACAGGCTGTAAGCGTCCGCCGACAGCACTTCAGCCCACTTGTAGCTGTAATACCCCGCCCCGTAGCCGCCGGCGAAAATGTGCGAGAAATTGTTGGGAAAGCGATTGTAGTCGGGAGGGAACATCACCGCGACGCGGCGGCGGATTTCGTCCAGTAACTGCAAAGCCGTCGTGCCGCTATCCGGGTCAAAATCGTAGTGCAGATGCATGTCGAATAGAGAGAACTCAATCTGGCGTACCGTCTGCATGCCGCTCTGGAAATTCTTGGCGTCTATCATCTTGTCGAACAGCGCACGCGGTAAAACTTCACCCGTATCCACATGCTTCGCCATGTGGCGCACCACCTCCCATTCCCAGCAGAAGTTTTCCATGAACTGGCTGGGCAGTTCCACCGCATCCCACTCCACCCCGCTGATGCCGGACACGCCCAGATCCTCGATACGGGTGAGCAGGTGGTGCAGGCCGTGACCGAACTCATGAAACAGGGTGATCACTTCGTCGTGGGTGAACAGTGCCGGCTTGCGGCCGACCGGCGCGGAAAAATTGCAATTCAGGTAGGCCACCGGCACCTGAACCGCGCCGTCACGAATCCTGCGGGTGATGGCATCGTCCATCCAGGCACCGCCGCGCTTGTGGTCGCGGGCGTAAAGGTCGAGGTAGAACTGGCCGACCGGCTCGCCCTTGCTGTCGCTCAGGGTGTAGAAGCGCACATCGCCGTGCCACACCGGCGCCGGAGTTGGCTCGATGCTCAGGCCGTAAAGTGTTTCCACCACCTTGAACATGCCGGGCAGCACGACGGTTTCCGGAAAATACTGCTTCACCTCGTTATCGGAGAAGGCATAGCGCTTGAGGCGCAATTTTTCCGCCGCATAGGACACATCCCACGCTGCCAGATCAGCCAGACTCAGTTCGTCTCGGGCGAATTCCGTCAGTTCCCTGAAATCCTTCTCGGCATAAGGTTTTGCCCGTTTCGCCAGATCGTCGAGAAAATCCAGTACCTGTTGCGGTGATTGCGCCATCTTGGTAGACAGTGAAACGTCGGCGTAATGATCGAAACCGAGCAGTTGCGCCGCCTCCCGGCGCAGCCTGAGGATATCTGCGACCAGTCCGGTGTTGTCCCAGTCGGCCTTGCCGAACTCGGAAGCGCGCGTCACGTAGGCGCGATAGATCTGCTCACGCAGGCTACGGTTTTCCGCGTACTGCATCACCGGCATATAGGAGGGTGCATGCAGGGTAAATTTCCAGCCTGGTTTGCCGTCCTTCTGCGCCGCTTCGCGAGCCGCCTGCAAGGCATCTTCGGGAATGCCCGCCAGCTCGGATTCGTTTTCAACGAACAGGCCGAAATCATTGGTCGCATCGAGCAGGTTTTCCTCGAACCGGGCCGACAGCGCCGACAGCTCCTCCTGAATCGCCTTGAAGCGCGGCTTCTTGTCCTCGGCCAGTTCCGCGCCACCCAGGCGGAAATCGCGTACTTCGTTGTCGATAATCTTCTTGCGCGGGGCAGACAGCGCCTCGAATTCCGGAGCACTGCGCAACGCCTTGAATTTTCCGAACAGTGCCAGGTTCTGCGACAGGTCGGCGTAGTAGGCGGTAATCTTGGGCAGATTCTCGTTGTACACCTCGCGCAGCTCCGGGCTGTTCACCACCGCATTCAGGTGGGAAACCTGGCCCCAGGCGCGGGACAGACACTCGTTGGCGTCCTCCAGCGGTTGGATGAAACTGTTCCAGCCCGGCGCACTGGTTTCTGCCGCCAGCCTGTCCACCAAAGCGCGGTTTTCCGCTAGCAGGGAGTCCACCGCAGGCGTGACGTGTTCGGGTTTGATTTCAGGAAAACGGGGCAGGCCGGAGAAGTCGAGCAAAGGATTCATGGGTAAGGTCTCTGGTTAGGCGAAACGGGAACGGATTATACTATGGGCATCTACCCCCATATTGGCCCGGGATCATGCAAAATCAAGTCAGTTCCAACATTGCGCCCTATCAGGGCCGCGCCCCAAACATCGCGGCCACGGCCTGGGTCCACCCCAGCGCCCAAATTATCGGCGACGTGGACATCGGCGAACGCGCTTCGGTGTGGTGCAATACCGTAGTGCGCGGCGACGTGAATTTCATCCGCATCGGCAACGAAACCAACATCCAGGATCTGTGCACCCTGCACGTCAGCCACATTCGCGCGGACAGCCCTGGTAGCGGCGCAGCGCTGATCATCGGCGAGCGGGTGACCGTAGGCCATAATGTCATCCTGCATGGCTGCGAGATTGGCGACGAATGCCTGATCGGCATGGGCTCGATTGTGATGGACAAAGTCGTCCTGCAGCCGCGGGTGCTGCTTGGCGCGGGCAGCCTGGTGCCGGAAGGCAAGGTGCTGGAAAGCGGTTATTTGTATCTGGGCCGGCCAGCCAAGCAGCTGCGCCTGCTGACCGAGGAAGAGCTGGCCCACTTCGCTTATTCGGCCGCCCACTACGTCAGGTTGGCGAACAATCACCGCCAGGGCTGACCCCTGAATTTAGCTCGAACTATAAGGAAAAATCATGAGTATCAAGACCGTCGCCACCACTCCATTTACCGACCAGAAACCCGGCACCTCGGGCCTGCGCAAGAAGGTCACCGCTTTCCAGGCGGCGCACTACCTGGAAAACTTCGTTCAGGCGATTTTCGACACCATAGACGCGCCGGCCGGCAGCACGCTGGTGCTCGGCGGCGACGGTCGCTACTACAACCGCGAAGCTATCCAGGTCATCCTCAAGATGGCGGCGGCGAACGGTTTCGGCAAGGTACTGGTGGGCCAGGGCGGCATCCTGTCGACCCCGGCGGCCTCCGCTGTAATCCGCAAATACGCGACCTACGGCGGCATCATTCTGTCGGCCAGCCACAACCCGGGCGGGCCTGACGGCGATTTCGGCATTAAGTACAACACCGCCAACGGCGGCCCCGCGCCGGAGAAAATCACCGAGGCGATCTATGCGCGCAGCAAGGAACTGACCAGCTACAAATTGATCGAGGCTCCTGATGTCGCGCTCGACCAGCCCGGCGTATTCACCATGGGCGAAATGAAGGTCGAAGTAATCGACCCAGTGGCCGACTACGCCGAACTGATGGAATCCCTGTTCGACTTCGCCGCCATCCGCACTATGCTCAGTGGTGGCTTCCGCCTGTGCTTCGACGCCATGCACGCGGTCACCGGCCCGTATGCACGGGAAATCCTCGAAAAACGGCTGGGTGCGCCAGCGGACAGCGTCATCAACGGCGTGCCACTGACCGACTTTGGCGGCGGTCACCCCGATCCCAATCTGACTTACGCCCCTGAATTGGTGGCAATCATGTACGGCGCCGAAGCGCCCGATTTTGGCGCAGCATCCGACGGCGACGGCGACCGCAACATGATTCTGGGGCGGCGTTTTTTCGTCAACCCGTCCGACAGCCTCGCCATCATCGCCGCTAACGCCGCACTGGCGCCCGGCTATGCGGCAGGACTGGCCGGCGTGGCGCGCTCCATGCCGACCAGCGCCGCCGCCGACCTGGTCGCCGCCAAGCTCGGCATCCCCTGCTACGAAACCCCCACCGGCTGGAAATTTTTCGGTAACCTGATGGACGCCGGCAAGGTCACCCTGTGCGGCGAGGAAAGCTTTGGAACCGGTTCCAGCCACGTGCGCGAAAAAGACGGCCTGTGGGCGGTACTGTTCTGGCTCAACATCCTCGCCAGCCGTCGCCAGTCGGTGGAAGATATCGTCCTTCGCCATTGGGCGGAATACGGCCGAAACGTCTATTCGCGCCACGACCACGAAGGTCTGCCGTCCGCCGCCGCCAACGCCCTGATGGACCACCTCAAGGACCGGTTCGCCAAACTGCCGGGCCAGCGCTTCGGCAGCTACCAGGTGAAATTTTGTGACGACTTCAGCTACACCGACCCGATCGACGGCAGCCTCAGCACCGGCCAGGGGCTACGCATCGGCTTTGAAGACGGGTCGCGCATTGTCTATCGCTTGTCCGGTACCGGCACCGAAGGCGCCACCCTGCGGATTTATCTGGAAGCGTTCGAACCCGATTCCGCAAGGCATGGGGAGGATGCGCAACAGGCGCTGGCAGAGCTGATTGGAATTGCGAATGAGTTGTCGGAATTGAAGCAGAGAACGGGGCGGGATAAGCCGACCGTGATTACTTAAGCTGCCTTGTGCTCCCCGTCTCTTATGGGAGAGGGGTAGTACCGGGTTGATTATTGCGCAAAAGCGATGTATTGTTTACTATGCAATATATGAAGGCCAAGCTTTATTTACGGCAGAAGAAGACGATAGGCGGGATCACCGTTGAAATGGTGATATGGCAATTGCCCGCGGCAACACCAGACCGACCACACGGCTTCAAGTACCGCCTTTACTGTGGTCGCGACAAAGAATGCTTGGTACGTTACGACAACGAAACGGGAAAGGGCGATCACATTCATTATGGCAATGTGGAGCGAACCTATCGATTCGTGTCGGCGGATCAACTAATTTCTGATTTTGAGGCCGATGTCATGCGCCTGCTAGGAGGCAAAAATGTCTAAAGCGATTATTGGAACGGAATCCCTGCAAACCATGTTTAAGCGTGCCCATGAAGTGGCGCGCAAAATCGATGGCGGTGAGCCGCTACCAGAAGCCGACTATCATCTGAATTTTGAGAGCGCAACTCGGCTTTTTTCCGAGCTAACCCCGCGCCGCATGGAGTTATTGGAGGAGTTGAAGCGTAGTGGGCCAAGATCGATTTATGCCTTGGCTAAAGGGTTGCACAGGAACTATAGCAATGTTCACAGTGACGTGAGAATACTTGTGGATCACGGGCTACTTGAAAAAGATGAAAAAGGCCGTGTATTTATGCCCTGGGACGAAATCCAAATTAATGTTTCGTTTGCCAAGGCGGCTTAGCGGAGTAACTAGTTCGCCGGGCAGCCCCGGTATCTAACATCCGCGTGAAGCGGGTACAAAACCCATTGCTGTTTGTAACAACCAGAATAAATACTTAGTGGTCCAATTGTCATAAAAACGTTAGCGCACAATAAAAATGAATGCAGTATTCAGACAATTCATAGAATCTTTGGAGCCTTCGTTCCAGCGGCTTATGAGAATGGATCCTGTAACTGTGGCAACTTTGCCAAGAGAAACTCCATTATCCGGCATCTATCTGTTCTCGGAAAATGAGCGGCACCTCTATGTCGGCCGCACAAACACAATAAAAAAACGTCTCCAAAATCATTGTCGCCCAAGCTCAGGTCATAACTCTGCAACCTTTGCATTTAGGCTGGCACGGCAAATTACGGGCCACACAATCGCGACGTACACTGAGCACGGGTCACGCTCTTTCCTGGAAAAGCATCCTGATTTTTCTCATGTGTTTCTTCAACAAAAAGAAAGGGTGCGAAATATGGATGTTCGTTATGTTTTTGAGCCAGATCCAATGCGTCAGGCGCTTCTGGAAATGTATGTATCAGTCAGCTTGGGCACCCCACATAATGACTTCGATAACCATTAATGCTCTAACAATGTCTTCCAGAGGACGCAGTTGCTACCGCGCCTGCTCCGCTGAAGGCTAGCGTTATGCCGAAGCCTCATAAACCACATGCCCCTCCACCAACGTATATCTAACCTTCCCCTGTAACTCCATCCCCAAAAACGGCGTATTCCTGCCCTGGCTCTTGAGCGAACGCGGCTCAACTTGCCAGTATTTTTCAGGATCGAAGATACACACATCAGCAGACTGTCCGGCACCCAGGTGGCCATTGTTCAAAGCCAGTATCCGAGATGGTTCGGCGCTGATTTTGGCGATCGCGGCGGACAAGGATATCCCCATCTCATTCGCCCATTTCAGCGTCAGCGGCAGTAACAGTTCCAGTCCGGTGGCGCCGGGTTCGGCTTCGGCGAAGGGCAGCAGTTTGGCGTCGTCGTCCACCGGGGCGTGGTCGGAGCACAGGGCATCGACCGTGCCGTCGGCGAGCGCCTCGCGCAGGGCGTCGCGGTCGCGCTGGCTTCTGAGCGGGGGAATCAGGTGGCAGTTAGCGTCGAAGAAGCCGATGTCCATTTCACTGAGATGGGCGTGATGGATGGCAACGTCGCAGGTCACCGGCAAACCTTCCGCTTTGGCCGCGCGGATCAGGGCTACGCCTTCGCGGCTGGAGAGGCGGCAGATGTGGATCCGAGCGCCGGTTTCGCGGGCCAGAGTGAGGATGCTGGCGAGAGCAATGGTTTCGGCGCAGGAAGGAATCGACGCCAGGCCGAGTCGGGTAGCCACTTCACCATCATGAGCGACGCCGTCGCGGGCGAGAAAAGCATCCTGTGGGCGCAGCCAGACGGTGAAACCGAAAGTGGCCGCATACTGCATGGCGTGCAACAACACGTTGGTGTCAGCGAGCGGCACGTCGGCGTGAGAGAAGGCAATGCAGCCGGCATCGTGCAGTTCAGCCATTTCGGTCAGGCGCTCACCGCCCAGCTTCTGGGTGAGTGCGCCGAGCGGATAAACCCGCGCCTGGTTCAGGCTCTTGGCGCGGTGCTTGAGCATTTCCACCAGGCCGGGTTCGTCCAGCGGCGGGTCGGTGTCGGGCGGGCAGACCAGGCTGGTGACGCCGCCCGCCACTGCTGCCAGCATCTCGGATTCGAGCGTGGCCTTGTATTCCAGACCCGGCTCGCGCAACCGGGCAGACAGGTCGACCAGGCCGGGACAGACCACCAGGCCGGCAGCGTCTATCGTGCGGTTGGCATTAAAGCGCTCGGGCATGGCGCCGACAGCAACTATCTTGCCGGCAGCGATGAACACGTCCTGCTGTGCGTCGATATTGTTATTCGGGTCGATCAGTCGGCCGTTCTTGATGTGAATTTTCATTGCTTGCTCCCCGCCCCGCTACCCATCAGTATGCTCATCACCGCCATCCGCACCGCGATGCCGAACGTCACCTGTGACAGGATCACCGACTGCACGCCGTCGGCGACGGAGGATTCGATTTCCACGCCGCGATTCATCGGGCCGGGATGCATGACGATCGCGTCCGGTCGCGCCAGCGCCAGCTTCTCGGTGGTCAGACCGTAATATTTGAAGTACTCCTGGGCGGAGGGTAGCAATGCGCCGCGCATGCGCTCGTTCTGCAGGCGCAGCATGATGATCACGTCGACATCCTTCAGCCCTTTCGCCATGTCGTGATAGATCTGCACCCCCATGCGCTCGGCACAGGCTGGGATCAGGGTCTTGGGCGCGATCACGCGCACTTCCGGCACGCCCAGCGTGGTCAGCGCATGGATCTGCGAACGCGCCACGCGCGAGTGCAGCATGTCGCCGACGATAGCCACGCGCAGGCTGGTCAGATCCTGCTTGTAATGGCGGATGGTGAACATGTCCAGCAGCCCCTGAGTGGGGTGGGCGTGGCGCCCGTCGCCGGCATTGACGACGTGGATATGCGGTGCGACGTGCCGCGCGATCAGGTGCGGTGCACCGGACTGGGAATGGCGCACGATAAACATGTCGGCCTGCATCGCCGCCAGGTTGTCGACCGTGTCGAGCAGAGTTTCGCCCTTGCTGGTGCTGGATGCGCCGACGTTCAAATTGATCACGTCGGCAGACAGCTTTTTGGCGGCGATTTCGAAGGTGGTGCGGGTGCGCGTGCTGGGCTCGAAGAACAGGTTGAAGATCGCCTTGCCCTGCAGCAGCGGCACCTTCTTCACCTCGCGCTCGGCGACGTTGAGGAAAGACGAAGCGGTGTCGAGAATGTGGCGCAAGGTCGCCGCAGGCAAGCCTTCGATGGTGAGCAGGTGCTGCAGCTCGCCGTTCCTGTTGAGTTGGGGGTTATTTTTCATGTTATTGACCATCCAGATAAGACTGCAATATCCGCTGCGCTGCGACTTGGTCCAGCACCGCTTTCTGCTTCCGCCCGCGCACTCCGGCTTCGTTCAGATCCTCGCTCGCCGCAGTCGAGCTGTGACGCTCGTCCACCAGTGCCACTTTGAGACCGAAACGGCCTTCCAGCTGGTGTGCGAAGCGCCGGCAGCGCGCGCTCATTTCGTGCTCTTCGCCGTCCGCGTGGGCGGGTAACCCAACCACCACCAGCGCCGGCTGCCATTCCTTGAGCAACGCCTCGATAGCACCGAAGCGCTGGTCGTTGCTTTCCCCCAGTACCGTCGTCAAGGGATGCGCCAGCCCAAGCTCCAGCTCGCCCACTGCTACGCCGATGCGCTTGATGCCGAAATCGAAACCCAACACCGTGCCGCGTTGCGGCGGGTGAGGGGTGAAGGGTGAGGGGTGAGGAGGTAAAATCTCCTCGCCGCTCGATAACCGCTTTTCCTCACTCCTCACCCTTCACCCCTCACGGAATTCAAGCATGCCCCGCCTCATCGGCCAGGCTGGCGAGATCGACGCCGAGCAGTTGCATTGCGGCAGGCAGGCGCTGCTCCCAGGGTAGGTCGAAAATGATCGCCGCCGAAGCCGGCACGGTGAGCCAGGCATTTTGCGCCAGCTCCTGTTCCAGTTGCCCCGCCGCCCAGCCGGCATAGCCCAATGACGTCAGCAGCTTGTACGGGCCTTGTCCGCGACCGACCGCTTCCAGAATGTCTTTCGAAGTGGTCAGGGCGACATTCTCGTTCACCGCCATGGTCGACAGCCACTCTCCGACCGGCTGGTGCAGGACGAAGCCGCGGTCCATCTGCACCGGGCCGCCGAAATGCACCAGTTCCTCGGCATGCTCTTCCGATTCAAGTTCGATGCCGATCTGGTCAAGCAGCATCTTCATGGTCATTTCGATAGGCTTGTTGATCACGACACCCAGCGCACCCTGATCGGTGTGCTCACAGACATAGGTCAGGGATTTGGCGAAATAGGGATCGGTCATGGCGGGCATGGCGATCAGGAAATGGTCGGTCAGATTGACGGTTTTCATGCTGCAATTATCCTACAAAAAACCATTAGCCACAGAGAACTATAGAGAAAAGCCGTGTAGGCGGGTAGGCCACACGGAAATAACTCCCTCTCCCCAACCCTCTCCCGCAAGCGGGAAAGGGAGCGAACGTAAAGGGCACTTGTTTCGATTGGCCCTAATCGGCAAAGGCTCCAGCAGTATCCAGCTGGTCGGCGCGGGTAAAGGTCCAGGTACGTACAATGCCGAGAATATCGGTGTCCTTGCGAATGTCCTCGGGGAAGGCCGCATAGGGCGCCGCCAGTTTGACAATGCGGATAGCCGCCTCATCCAGCACCTTATGGCCAGAGGAACGCCTCACCTCGACGCGCTCGACGCTGCCATCGGCCTTGATGTTGACGATGAGTTGCAGGCTGCCATAAATTTTTTGTCGCTTCGCTTCTTCAGGGTAATTCAGGTTGCCGACTTTTTCCACCTTGATCCGCCAATCTTCGGCGTAGCGTGCGAAGCGGTATTCCTGGGTGCGCGCACCGACGAAGTTGCGCTTGGGTTTTTTCTGGTAGGCGTCCCAATCCCGCGAAATCTGCGCTTCCAGGCGAGCGGCCTCAAGACTGCGCATCATCAGATCGGAGCCCGGCTTTTCTGTAGGCTCTTCGGATGGCTTGCTCTTGGCCGGAATCGGCTCGACGGTTTGCGTCGATTTGACCTGGGTCATCAGGAGTCGGGCCTGCTGTTCCAATTGGCTGACTTGCTGCTGCTTCTGCGCGGCTTCCGACTCCTGCTGGGGCCGATCCAGCACTGGCAGCGGGCTTTTGGCCCGGCGTTCGGCATCGGTGTTGCCGCCGCCGTCGAGATTGGCCTGCGCCAGGGCATCGGCCTTGACCGGCCGGGAGGAGGATTTACTGTTGACCAGCACGACCTCGAGTGAGGTGGCGATGCCCGATTTTTTCGTCTCAGGCGCCTTGAAGTTCAAGCCGAACAACACCAGCAAATGCAGGGTGATGGAGATCAGCAGCACCAGTCCGAGGCGATCGGACTGGTTCAGCCGCGCGTAGCGGCCCAGAGAAATGGGAGCACGATGATTGTTCAAGGCGCAGCCAGTTTAGCAGAAATAATCTGCCTGATCATTGCTCCAGGGGGCCTACATAGCGGCACTGGCATGTCACCTCGAGCAGGTCCACTTTCGACACCTCGAGCGAAACCCGGCTGCCTGGCGGCACTTCGGGCAGTAGCGGCACCCGGATGAACAGCGGCAGGTGGTCGAGCTTGACCAGGTTTTCCTTTACCACCACCGCGCCGGTTTCGCTGACCTGTTCCTGCTGCAGCCAGCGCAGGCACCAGTAGCGCTCCATCTGGTCCTGGATGTTGCCGTAAGCTTCGTAGGCCAGATCGAAATCGCGCATCGCGATCAGCAGGCGCTCATCGCGGTTGCCATAGGGTGCCGGCTTGCCTTCCAGTCGGGCGATCAGCTGGCGCTGGTTGACCAGATCGACATAGCGGCGCAACGGCGAACTCGACCACATGTAGTGCGTTACGCCCAAGCCCTGGTGCGCGCCCGGCGACACGCTCATGCGCACCTTGCCGCCTTCTTGGTTGCGGTAGATGCCGGCATAGTCGGCTTCCGCCAGCTCCTTGCCCCAGGTGGCATTGGTATGAATCATCAGCTCCGACACCACCCGGTCGATAGGGGTATCGCGGTGGCGCTCGGTAATCGAAACGCGATCGTCCACCACCGCGAAATTGTAATCCGGGAAATTCCGGCTGCTTTCCCCCTTGCCCCGGCCTTCCTTGAGCTTGGTGGTGAAATCCCATAACAGCAGGAGCTCGTCTTTCCAGGCGTAATCGCCCTCCCGGCTGAGCACGGACGCGCCGTTGAATACCGGCTCCAGGGCCTCGTGGCGCAGGTTGGCGGCGATTTCGACGTGATCCAGCGCGCTTTCCTGGCCGACCACGGCATATTCTGGTGTTACTTCGAGGTACAGCGACAGCGCGGGGCAACGACGACCTGCGGCCAGGGTGTAGCGCTCCACCAGTTTCTCCGGCAGCATGGTGATCTTCTGACCCGGCATGTACACCGTGGACAACCGCTGCGAGGCGATTTCATCGAGACGGTCGCCCGGCGCGAAGCCCAGGCCTGGCGCGGCGATATGGACGCCGATACGCCAGTTGCCGTTATCCAGGCGCTTGATCGAGAAGGCGTCATCAATTTCGGTAGTGGCAGCATCGTCGATGCTGAAGGCCTGCGCATCCGAATGCGCGGGGTCGCCCTGAGGGTGAAGAATTTCGACTTCGGGGAAGTCCGTGCCTTCGGGAAAATGCTCGCGCAGAAAGCGGTTCAGGTGGTAAGCATGAGCAGAAGGGATCGCGCCACACGTGTCCAGCAACTTCACCGGATTGAGATTGGTTTCAGCGCAGGCCTTGTCGAGCGCCTTGAATTCGAGCGTGTTCTTGTCCGGCGAGTAAAGCAAGGCTTCCACGATTTGCGGCGTGAACATTTCTGGCAGGCGTCCCGCTACCATTTCAGCCACATGCGCTGCGATGGTTTCTGCCTGCTTGCGTTTCTTCTCCTCGGAAGCCAGCGCTGCCTTGAGGTTTTCCTCCGGCGCGGCCTTGTAGCGACCTTTGCCTTTCTTGTAGAAATACATCGGCGCGGTATGCAGTTTCAGCGCTGTCGCCGCCGCCTCGACCGGGGAAGGCGCATGGCCGTAGTATTCGCGGCCCAGGTCAACGAAAGCGAATTCCTCGGTGCCGCTGACCTCCCACAGAAAAATCGGATCGAGTTCCGCCGCCGCTGCTTCTGCCGCTTCCATGAACCCGGCAATACCAGGCGTTTCAAAGCGCAACAGCACGTTGCCGGCCTTGATCTTGGAGCGTTTGCCATGCGGTGTTTCCACCTGCAAGGAGGAGGTGTTGTCGGCCATGACGCTGGCTACCTTGATGGCGCCGTCTTCTTCGTACAAAACATTCATAAAGATGCAAAATCCATAATGCTGCCGACATGTTCGGCAAAATTTGTTAAACCGTGATCGCCACCCTCGATGATGATTTTCTGCGCCCCGGCATATCTCGCCAGGGCATCGCGATAATCCAGCACCTCGTCCTGCGTTCCCACAATCAGAAGATAGCGCTCCGGTCGAGTGATCGCCGGCACTTCCAGCTGTCGCAGCTGCTCGATATGCGTCTGCGTCAGCTCATATTCCTCGCCTGTATACAGGTTGCGGTTTAGTCCCAGAAAGGCCGGCAAAAGTTCATAAGGCCGGACCGCCGGGTTGACCAGTACCGCCTTGAGACCATACTTCTCAGCCAGCCAGGTGGCATAGTAGCCACCAAGGGAACTGCCCACCAGGGTAACCGGAGCATCACCCGCTGTCTCGATCAGCGCTTCCAGCTTGCCAACCGCTTCTTTCGGCGAGTACGGCAGGTCGGTCGCGGCAAACTTCTGGTTGATTCCCTCAAGCTTCTGCCGCAGGATGCCTGCCTTGAAGGAAGTTGAAGAACTGTTGAAACCGTGGATGTAGAGGATCACCGGGCGAGCGCCGCCAGCAACTTTTCGTGCACGCCTCCAAAGCCGCCATTGCTCATCACCAGCACATGGTCGCCGGGACGGGCGACGGCAGTCACAGCGGCCACCAGGCCATCGAGGTCATCGAAAGTCTGCGCCTTGTCTCCCAGCGGGGTCAACGCGGCGGCGGCATCCCAGCCCAGATTGGCGCCGTAACAGAACACCTGATCGGCTTCTTCCAGGCTGCCGGGCAATGCATCCTTCATCACGCCCAGCTTCATGGTGTTGGAGCGCGGCTCCAGCACCGCCAGAATGCGCGCGTTGCCGACCTTGTGGCGCAAGCCGGCGACGGTGGTTGCAATTGCGGTGGGATGGTGGGCGAAGTCATCGTAAACCGTGATGCCGCTTACTACGCCGCGTACTTCCATGCGGCGCTTCACGTTTTCGAATCTGGCCAGCGCTTCGATACCGAAACCGGCGGGCACACCGGCGTGGCGCGCGGCGGCAATTGCCGCCAGGGCGTTCATGCGGTTGTGTTCTCCGAGCAGCGGCCAGTTCAGCATACCCTGGAACTCTTCCTTGAAGGCGACCGCACCGGCAGCACCTATGGTCCAGCCCTGCGCCGTGCCGAAACGTTCCACCGGGGTCCAGCAGCCCCGTGCCAGCACCCGGTCCAGGCTGGATTCGCGCCCGTTGGCGACGACCAGTCCATTGCCGGGCACGGTACGAACCAGATGGTGAAACTGGGTTTCGATCGCGGCCAGGTCGGGGAAGATGTCGGCATGGTCGAATTCGAGATTGTTGAGTACGGCGGTGCGCGGGTGATAGTGGACAAACTTGGAACGTTTGTCGAAGAAGGCGGTGTCGTACTCGTCCGCTTCAACCACGAAAAACGGCGAGTCGGTGAGCCGGGCGGAGACGCCGAAATTCTGCGGCACACCACCGATCAGGAAGCCTGGCTGCAAGCCCGCATATTCGAGTATCCATGCCAGCATCGCCGAGGTGGTGGTCTTGCCGTGGGTGCCGGCCACTGCCAGCGTCCACTTGTCCTTCAGTACATGCTCGGCCAGCCACTGCGGGCCGGACACGTAGGGCAGGCCGCGGTTGAGGATTTCCTCCATCAGCGGATTGCCGCGCGTCACCACGTTGCCGATCACAAACATGTCCGGCTCCAACCCGATTTGCGCCGGATCAAAACCTTCGGTCAGGGCGATACCCTGGGCTTCGAGCTGCGTGCTCATCGGTGGATAGACGCCGGCGTCGCAGCCGGTGACCTTGTGCCCGGCCTGCTTGGCCAGCACCGCGATGCCCCCCATGAAAGTACCGCAGATGCCGAGAATGTGAATATGCATGAATAGCAACGGGTGATTGATTAACCGCCCATTATAAAGCTTTTTGACTACAAGCTAAAACGCTCATGATGAATCACCATGAGCGTTTCCCTCACCTCAATCCTCTCCCGCAAGCGGGAGAGGAGGCAATGGTAAAGGGCGCTTGTTTTGATCGGCGGATTGCATCGGCAGCAGGGCCGCTGCGGGGGGGACGCCATACCAGTCCCAGCCCTGAGCCACCTGCAAGGCCGTATGGCGGACTCGCTCCCAGACTTCATCCGGAGAAATGTTGAGGAAATCCCGTATCGCTGCAAAATCATCCGGCAAGGCGGCATCCTTCCAGCCATTGGCGGAATGCCGGGCCAGCGCCACCGCAAGCGTGACGCATTTTGTTCGTGGCAGCTCGGCATGAGATTCATCCATCAGCGACAACAGCAGCTTGGGCAAATGCCAGGTCGACGCCAGGGCAATCTGCAGTTCAATGATGCGGAAACTCAGTATTTCCTGTTGCGCCGCAATGCTGCGCAATGTCGGGTCGCGCCGCATCTTGTCACGGATTTCCAGCATTTGCCCGGGTGCAAAGCACCACAGCAGCATTTCCGCCAGGTCGCGCAGCAGCGCAGCAACCACCACCTCGTCGGTGGCGACGTCATGGCGCAGCGCCGACCAGTCCAGCGCGTACATGGCGGCATGGCGTGCCCGGCTCATCACCTGCATCATGCCTTCGAGAGCCAGGGGATAGTCGGCCAGGCTTTCCTCAATAATGGGCTGATCAGAGAACTGTTTGAAAAATGGCGTCGTGCCTATCATCATGATGGCCCGATCGATCGTCGTGATATCGGTTACCTGGCTTCTGCCGCGATGCGATTCCAGGTAGCGCAGCACTTTCACCGTCATGATCGGATCGTGCAGGATCACGGCCGTTAATTCGCGGCCATTGAGGTCGTCCTCCTTTTCCTGGAGCCGCGCAAGCTCCGTTACCGTGCGGCGTAATACCGGCAACTGTACCTGGTCGAGATAGCTTACCCATGCGTTCAAGTTCAACTGTCTGGTTATCATCGTCGCCGCCCCTGGTTCAGCCTTTTTTCATCAAGCCAGCGCTTCGACGCTGATCATGGCCTGCAGAATATGCTCCGCGCCGGGCAGCACCGTCACCACGTTGTCAACGGCATTGGCGGATTCCACGCAGACCATGCCGCGATAGCCTTCCGGGCCGAAATCGCCCATTTTTTCCGCCTTCTCGATCCAGGGATTCCACACTACGGTGGAACGGCTGCTGCGCGTGGCGATGCGTATCTGCCGCTTGAGGCCGAGGTCTTCGATCAGACAATCGGATTCGGTGTTGAGATAGACCCGGTCAACCTCGCTCTCGATCACGATGGGCCCCTGCTGGGTCTTGCTGGTGGTGCCGCCCACTTTATCCAGGTAGGTGCAGCCTTCCAGCCCCTTGATTTTCATGTCGGCCACGTCGCTGATGTGAAAATAGGTGTGGAGCGCCTCGCCGATCTGGAATGGCGCGCTACCGGTGTTGCGCGTTGCCAGCTCGACTTTCAGCTCGGCGCCAACAGTCACCCGTAGCTTCGCGCTCGAAGGGTGGGGCCACTGGGCGCGGGTGGCATCGGTTTCTATCAGGCCAAAGCTGATGAAAGTAGCACCATCCGGCTGCGCCCTGGTTTCCTGAACCTCCCACATCACCGTGCGGGCAAAACCGTGGCCCGGTAATTTGGCATCTTCGGCATGGGGGCCGAACCACGGCCAGCAGACCGGCACGCCGCCGCGTATCGACTTGCCCGGCGCAAACTTGCCGAAGCGGGAAAGCCACAGCACTGGCGCCTGGCCATGCGGCTGCCAAGTCATCACATGGGCGCCCTGCAGGGCGATGGTGGATTCGGCGAGACTGTTGGTGATTTCGGCTACGGTCAGACCGCCAGGGCCTTCCTTGAACTGTACGTGGCCGGGAATGGCGAAACGGCTGTTGAGGGCGGACAAATCGTTTGAACTCATAAACATTCCTTAAAAAATAACCGTTAAAAACGGCAATTGCTTAACAGCAGAGGCGCGGAGACGCAGAGAAATAAATGTGTAAGGTCATGCAATACTATAATTCATTGTTTTACTCAGCGCCTCTGCGGTTCAACTGAAAATAGTTGATCACGCCATTTCGACGCG
Organism: Sulfuricella denitrificans skB26; assembly: GCF_000297055.2. Classification (NCBI taxonomy): domain Bacteria; kingdom Pseudomonadati; phylum Pseudomonadota; class Betaproteobacteria; order Nitrosomonadales; family Sulfuricellaceae; genus Sulfuricella; species Sulfuricella denitrificans. Next base: position 229,081 of record NC_022357.1, read on the forward strand.
ATTCCTGCCATGCTCCTTGGCCCGATATAATCCTGCGTCAGCTCGTCCGACGAAATTTTCTGCTGAGTCCCCAGTGCAATATTCAGTCAGACCGAAGCTGCAGGTCACGCGGCTGATATCGGAAAAAGAGTGGGTTTCTACTGCGATTCTCAGCTTTTCTGCCAAAAGCTGCATGCTCTCCGCATTACAATTGGGTGAAAGAATGACGAATTCCTCACCGCCCCAGCGCGCAAAAAAATCGTGTTCCCGGATGATTTGGGAAACCAGCCGGGTCAGTTCCACCAGGACGTCATCGCCGACCTGATGGCCGTAAGCATCGTTGATCTGTTTGAAATGGTCGATGTCCATGATCATGACGGCAAGCGGCAAATGATGGCGCGCTGCCCTGCGCATCTCTGTTTCAAGGAAGGAATTAAACAGCCTTCGGTTGGCGATGCCGGTGAGGACATCCGTCGTGGCCTGTAGCTTGAGATTCTCCTCGGCCCGCTTGCGGTCGGTGATGTCGCGCGCAATCCCGATACCGTGCCACCTCCCCCTGATTTGTACCGAGGAAAGAGACAACTCGACAAAGCATTCGGCGCCATCCTTGCGCACAATTTCAAGTTCCACGGCTTCCCCGGTATGCCCGCTCTCCGCGGTCGCAAGCTGGTTCAAACTGGCTTCATACCTTTCCAGGTAAGGTGATTTCGGGGGGACGATCAAGGCAAGAAAATTTTCCCCCACCGCTTCTTCGCGGGGGTAACCGAAAATCTTATCAGCCGCTTCGTTCCAATAGGTTAGCGCGCCACTGTCGTCAACCATCACAATGGCATCATGTGCAGAGCTGGTAATCAGACCGAGCAATTCCTCGCGCTCCCTGAGCTCGGCAGTCCGCTCGCTCACCAGGCTCTCCAGTTCCTCCTTGCCACGCTGAAGTACCAGCTCAGCTTCCTTGATGCGGGTAATCTCCGTCCGGATCGTGACATATTGACAAGGCTTCCCGCTGGCATCCAGGACTGGTCTGATCGTGGTTTCCACCCAATATAGATCCCCATTCTTCTTGCGGTTACAGACTTCGCCATGCCAGACCTTGCCGCTGGTGATGGTTTTCCACAAGACAGCAAAAAACGCTTTGGGGTGGAAGCCTGAATTCAAAATCCGATGATCCTGCCCAAGCAGCTCTTCGACGGAATATTGAGAGACCTGACAAAACTTATCATTGACGTAAGTGATCCGCCCCAAAGCATCGGTCATGCTGACGATCGCGTGCTCATCCAGGGCCTGCTTCTGGAATTCGAGATCCTTGACGCTTTCTTCAAGCCTGACTTTTGTCCCGCTCAGCCGCAACATCAAATTCGTCATGCTGCGACTGACAAAGACGGCAATCAGGAACGCCAATATAATTGCAGCGCCTCCGCCCGCAATCAGGGTCGCCTGCGCGCTAGCGTGCAACCTGGTGGCAGCGGCCACACTGTTTCGTGTTTCCTCCGCCTGAAACTGGATAAAGGCGTTGATTACCTCGAACTCACGCGCCTGAGCCGGCAAGGCCTTGTCCTGCAACAGGCGGCTCGCCTCTTTCATCCGGTCGGCCGCCACCAGGTTTATTACCTCCTGTTGCAAACGCATGGCAACTGAAGTGAATATATTTTGTTCCTCCAGCATGGATACTTCTTCCGGCACCAGATTATATTCCCGCAGTCTTGTGCGAGCCTTGCCGAATGCCGTACCCAAACTGTAAAACTGCTGTATTTTTTCAACCCGGTTAGTTGGGTCGGCATCGAACGTGAGGTTGTTCAGCAGGAAGGCTCTTTCTCGCGATGCGTTGTACATCGTGTAGGCCAGGGCGGCATGGTTGTTGTGTTCCTCGGCGATATCATCGAGCGCCGAGCTGATTGCGGTCAGGCGGGACAGACTGAAAACGAGCAGGGTCAGCATCAGCACCATAACCAAGCCGAAGCCGATGGCGATTACGCGGGTCGAATAACGCTCCAGGATGGGCGAGGAATGTTTTTCCTGATTCATCGGGATTGCCGAAAGCTCTGCCAATTCATAACAAGCGCCCTTCTCGTTTGCTCCCTCCCCCGCTTGCGGGGGAGGGTTGGGGAGAGGGCTTCATGCCGTGGTTAAATAATATGCTCCATTGTATCGCCGTCAAGTTCAAACCTGACGATTTTCAGCGTGCAGCGTGCAGCGCGAATGCCTCGAAGGTTGCCGCGTCCAAAGGTTTGCTGTACCAGTAGCCTTGCAACATATCGCAGCCCTGGTCGCTTAGAAACTGCCTTTGTACGGTAGTTTCTACACCTTCAGCCACTGTTTTCAACCCCAAGCTCCGGGCGAGCTGGATCACGGCGATGGCAATGGCGCTATCGTCTGGGTCCCCGGGAATATCCATCACAAAAGAGCGGTCGATCTTGAGCTTGCTCACCGGGAAGCGCTTAAGGTAGCCGAGAGAGGAATAGCCCGTGCCGAAATCGTCGATGGCGATGCTCAGGCCATGCTGGTTCAGCTGATTGAGCAGGCTCACGGCGGCATCGGGATTTTCCATGACGGAACCTTCGGTGATTTCCAGTTCCAGGGCGGAGGCAGGGACATCGAACTCCCGCAAAATATCGATGATATTGCCCACCAGGTTTTCCTGATGGAACTGTCGGGGAGAAAGGTTTACGGCAAAGCGCAAGTCGGTCAGTCCCACTTCGCGCCAGACTTTGATCTGGCGACAGACTTCGCGCAGCACCCAGGTGCCGATGGGCAGAATCATGCCGTTTTCTTCCGCCAGCGGGATGAACTGGAGGGGCGAAACCATTCCGCGCTCGGGATGATGCCAGCGGATCAGCGCTTCCGCGCCCACCAGTCGACCAGAGGCAATATCGGCCTGAGGCTGGTAATGAACGGTGAACTCACCCTGCGCCAGGGCACGGTGCAGGCTGTTTTCCAGCAGCAGGCGCTCGTTGCTGAACCGGTTCATTTCAGGGCTGAAAAACTGGAAATTATTCCGGCCCATCGCCTTGGCGTGGTACATGGAGGCATCGGCATTTTTCATCAGGGTTTCGATATTGTCGCCATCGTGCGGGTAGAGGCTGATGCCGATGCTGGTCGAACTGTGCAGAACCTGGCCACCGATATGGTAGGTCTGGGAGAGATTGCCGAGGATTTTTTCCGCCACCTGGGCGGCCGCATTGACCACATCGTCGCCTGCCAGCGCCAGCACGAACTCGTCTCCGCCCAGGCGCGCCAGCAGGTCGCTTTCGCGCACACACTCCCTGAGCCGCTGCGCTACTTCTACCAGCAGACAATCGCCGATGTTGTGCCCCAGCGTGTCGTTGATGATCTTGAAGCGGTCCAGATCGATGAACATCAGGGCCACTTCCTGATTCTCCCGTTTGGCCGTGGCAATGACCTGCTCAAGACTGATTTGCAGATGCAAGCGATTGGGCAGCCCGGTCAGTGCATCATGGTGGGCGACATAGCGAATTTTTTCTTCGACGGCCTTTTGTTCACTGAGATCGGTAAAACTGCCGATATGAAAATCAATCTCGCCCTGGGCATTGCGCACCACCGAGATGGTGAGCAATTTGGGATAGATCTCGCCATTTTTGCGTCTATCCCACATTTCGCCCTGCCAGAAACCCTGTTCGCGAATGGCGTGCCACATGCGTTGGTATTCTTCGGCCGTGGCGTGGCCCGCAGACAGAATTTTTGGATTCTGGCCGCATATTTCTTCTGATGTATAGCCGGTCAAGCGGGTAAAGGCCGGATTTACTTCAACAATGCAATTGTCGCAGTCGGTGATCAGGATCGCCTCGCCGCCATACTCGAAAACATGGGCAGCAAGACGCAGCCGAGCTTCGGTACGTTTGCGCTGGAGGAGATTACGAACCCGAACGCGCAATACCGCCGCCACTACCGGCTTGGTGATATAGTCGTCCGCCCCCAGATCGAGGCCTTCGAGCTGGCTTTGCTCGGAGACGTCGGCAGTGATGAAGATCACCGGGATATCGCGGGTCTCGGGATTTTCGCGCAAGCGCCGCAAGACTTCGAGCCCGCTCATGCCCGGCATCACCACATCCAGCAGAATAAGCTGCGGGCGGTCATCCCTCTCGGCCAGATCGAGCGCTGTCGTACCACTGGTGGCGGTTTTTATGCGGTGATCATCGCGTAGTGCTGCCACCAGCACGTGCAGGTTGGCGGGCATGTCGTCCACCAGCAGGATCAGCGGTTTTTCATTCGTCGTCATCATTTCAATGTCAGATTTGGTTTGGACGTCCGTGGTCTCTAAAAATGTTCGCTCTTTACATTTCGTGAACAGATTCTCTGCAAGCCTATGCTACACATCTTTGTTCCCCAATGTCACCCCATAAATAGCCGCCAGTTGCACAACGCTGGCCAATGCCCCGTCATGGTCGAAATGGTCTACCTGCTGCATCAATCGTGCAAGGGCTTTATCGGGCCAGTTCGAGCGGGCGAGGTTGTGCAGGGACTCTGCCAGTTCAACCGGAATCAGCTCCTGTTCCTGCAGGTAGGGTGCCAGACGGTCCAGCATCTGGGTCAGCATCTCCCGGTCGATGGCGTGTTCTGCGGTGGCAGAGAGCGCTGGCGCGATATGGGTGTTGATGGCGTCCAGCGCCGCGGTGAGCGCGTCGACGAAATCCTGGCGGGTGGCGGGTGCGCTCTCTGATTTGAGATCGTCTTCCAGCTGCCCGGCCGCCTTGGCCAGTACTACCGCTCCCAGATTGCCTGCGACGCCCTTGAGGGTGTGCAGCAAAACGGCGGCCTGCGCATTGTCACCCGCTTGCACCAGCGTATCGAGTTGCGCCAGCACCTCCGACTGCTCCCCGGCAAAACCGAGGAGCAGTCGGGCCAGCAGGTTGCGATTTCCGTCCAGTCGGTGCAATGCCATTTCAAGATTGAAACCCGGCAAGGATGCCGGAAGAGCACCACTGCCCGATTCGATGACGCTCTCGGCGCTTTCCCGGGAGGGTTGGCTGCCGGTTGTCACCCATTTCAGCAGCACCCTGATCATGTCCTCGGGGTCGATGGGTTTGGCGATGAAGTCCACCATCCCGACAGCGGCACATTGATCTCTGTCCTCCTGCAGCACCGCTGCCGTCATGGCGATGATCGGCAGCGATTTGCCCTGGGGCAGTTCGCGTATCAGCCGGGCCGCCTCCAGACCGTCCATGATGGGCATGTGCAGATCCATCAGCACGGCATCGAAGGTCTCGGTTTTTACCCGCTCCACCGCTTCGCCGCCATGCTCGGCCAAGGTTAGAGACACGCCACGCCGTTCGAGAAATTCGGCTGCCATCAGCCGGTTGATGGCGTTATCTTCCACCAGCAGAACACGCACTCCCTGCAGGCCCTGCGGGGATGCGACCGTATCGGCGGGGGCGCCGGCTAGAGACAACGGCTGCACCGTGTTGTGGGATGGAGCAACACCGGCCTGAATGGTGAAGATGAAAGCAGATCCCTGGCCTTCGACGCTGGAGACGGAAATCTCGCCGCCCATCAGCTCCACCAGTTGCTTGCAGATGGCCAGGCCTAGCCCGGTGCCGCCATATTTGCGGGTCGTCGAGCTATCGGCCTGGGTAAATGCCTGGAACAGACGCTCCGCTTGACCGCTGGACAAGCCGATGCCGGTATCGCGCACAGAGAAGCGCAGCTGCTGGGTGGCAGGGGTGTGCTCCGCCACTTCAACTTTGATATGTATCTCGCCGCGCTCGGTGAATTTAATGGCGTTGCTGACCAGATTGGTTAGCACCTGGGAAAGGCGCAGAGGGTCACCGAGAATTTCGGCGGGCACATCGGGCGCGATCTCGAGAATCAGTTCCAGCTTCTTTTCCTCAATCCGGGCGCTGAACAGGTCGGCCACCTGTTCCAGGCTTTCCTGCAGGTGGAACGGCACCTGCTCGATACTCATGTGTCCGGCCTCGATCTTGGAAAAATCGAGAATGTCATTAAGTATGCCCAGCAGCGAACGGGCAGAGGCGTGGGTTTTTTTCAGGAAGTCCTGCTGATGGTGGGTCAATTCGGTGTCCAGCACCAGCTGGGTGAGGCCGAGGATGGCATTCATCGGCGTGCGGATTTCATGGCTCATGTTGGCGAGGAATTCCGATTTGGCCCGGTTGGCGGCTTCGGCGGCCTGTCTGGCCTCGATCTGGGCGGCTTCGTTGCGCTTACGGTCGGTGATGTCGAAATGAACGCCCAGCATACGCAGCGGCTGCCCCTGCGCATCCCATTCGACCAGCTTGCCAATGGAGAGGAGCCACTTCCATTCCCCGGACCGGGTGCGCTGTCTGAACTCGACGTGATATTCCGGTATTTTCCCTGCGATGTAGTCAAGATAGGCCGCCGCCACCAAGTCGTGATCGTCCGGATGCAAACGCTCGATCCAGGCTGCGTGCGTTTCGTGGAATTCCGCCGGTTCGTAGCCCAGCATGAGCGCGTATTCGGTGTTGACAATGGCCTCCCCGGTTTGAACATTGAGGTCGTAGAGGCCCTGGCTGCTGGCAGCAAGTGTGAGCCGCAGGCGTTCCTCGCTGACACGCAATGAGTCTTCCGCCAGCTTTTGCCGGGTGACGTCCTGGACTGTGCCTATCGATCGAAGCGGCTTGCCTTCCTCATCGAATTCCGATTCGCAGCGCTCGTGTACCCACTTGATGCGGCCATCGCGCATGCGCAGCCGGTGAGAAATTTCGTAAGGCGTACGGGTCTCGAGCGAATAAGAATAGGCTTGGTTCACTCGTTCGCGGTCATCGGGGTGGATGGCTTCGAGGAAAGCTTCATAGGTGGCGCCGAACTGACTCTTGTCGATCTCGAACAGGCGGAATATTTCATCTGACCAGATCAGCTCGCCCTTCTGCAGATCCAGTTCCCAGCTGCCCAGCTGAGCGATGTGCTGTGCTTCATTCAAGCGCTCTGCACTGATGTGCAGCGCCAGTTCCATGGACCTGCGCGCAGTCACATCCTGACCCGTGGCGAGCACCGAAATGACCTTGCCCTGCGCATCTTTCATGGCCTGGTCGTACCATTCGATCTCGAGTTTTTCACCGCTGCGCGTGACGATGGGGCTGGTGTTGCCGCGTGTCGGCTCATCGTGGACAGCATTCTGGAACAAGATGCGGCTATTGTCCTGGTCGCGTGCCGGCAGGAAGGTGCGGAACCAGTCCTTGCCACTGATCTCGTCGAGCCGGTAGCCGGTAAGCTGTTCGAAATAGGGGTTGACGTATTCGATGATGCCCTGGGCGTCGAGCAGCAGGACAATCACCGGCGCGGTATTGACCAGACCAGCGGCGAAATCGCGCTCGTGTCGCAGTTCCTGCTCCATCTGCTTGCGCGCCGTGATGTCACGTGACAACACGATGAAACGAGGCTCTTGCCCGGGAGCGGTGTTTTTGCGGGAGACGGAAAGCTCGAACCACGAATTGCCACCCGGAAGGGTCAGCTCGAACTGCTGGCCATGTGACCGGCCATTTTTATGTGCCTCTTGCAATGCCTGCATGACAATATCCGCCGCCTCGGGCGGCAGCACATCGAGGACTTTTTTCCCGAGCAGTTCGTCCGCCGGTGCGGCCAGCAAATCATGGCGCTGGGCACGGATATCATGGTAAGTCCCATCCAGCCCCAGTTCAAAAAGAAGATCCGGGATGGCATCGATAGTGGCTTCCAGCTGGTTACGCGTGGCCAGAGTTTGAAGCGCGGCCTGCTTTCTCGCCGTGATATCCACGAACGAACCCATCATGCAGACAGGTTGCCCGGCCTCATCCATCACCCTATGCGCCGATAACTGCAAATCGGCCAGCGCGCCGTCATTCAGGCGGGCGCGCAATTCGCCCTGCCAGTGGCCCTGCTGCCGCAGAAGTTCCATCACTATTTGTGCCTGTTCAGGCTTATCCCAGAATTCGAGCGACGAGCGCCCGAGGGCATCTCCCGGCCCTTGCAGCCGCCATAGATCAACAAACGCCCGGTTTACGTAGGAAATTATGCCATCCAGATCGACAATGGTGATGGCGTTGATCGAGGATTCAATGGCGGCATCCTTGATGCGCAAGTTGGCCAGGCTCTGTGTCAGCTCGGCGGTACGCTGCTCGATCTTCCCCTCAAGCTCCGCATAGGAAGCTTGCAAACGCTCCGCCATGATATTGAAGGAAGTGGCAAGGTAGCCCAGTTCGTCCCGCCCGACCACAGGCACGCGCTGGTCAAGCTTGCCGGCGGCGATGTCCTTTGCGCTATCGCTGAGGTCTTTCAGGGGCGCGACTACACGGCGTCCGAGCAGGAGGGCGCCAAGAAGGGCGGCAAACAGGGCCAGCCCGATAACCGTCAGACTGAAGTTGCGCACCCGGTAAACCGGAGCGAGCGCCTCTGCCGCGTCCATCTTGACCACCATGCCCCAGCCCATGCGGGGCAGGTAGCGCCATGCCGCCACCACGGGTCGTGCCATGTAATCCAACTCGAAACCACTGCCGCGCTCGCCATTCAGGGCGCGAATCATGGGTTCTACGCGATCTTGCCCGTCGAGCGGGATTTTGTGCCTCATCGAAGCATCGGGGTCGGACTTCAGCGGCGTCACCGCCAGCGCGGTGTGCTCGTCCTCCAGGCGCGCCACCACGGTTTCGCCGCTATTTCCCAACCCGGTCTTGTCGAGCAGCACCTGAAATACATGGGTTTTATCGATCTGTAGCGCCAGCACGCCGACCAGTTTGCCCTCAATCGTGATCGGCACAGCGACAAAGGCGGCGATGGCATTGCCCGATGGCGCATACACCGAAAATTCCGAAATTCCGCTTTCCAGCGTGCTCAGCGCATTGCGGGTGACCTTGGCCAGACCGCTGTCGCGATAGGGATCGGTGTACAGATTGGTGGCAAAGTCGGCTTCATGCTTCTGGGAATACACCACCGTGCCTTGCGGGGAAATCAGGAGCAGATCGTAATAACCGGTCGTGTTGAGGAAGCGCTTGAAATAGCCACGGTAGCTGGCATCCAGCCGGCGATAGGCGGCGGATTCGACCCCGTCCCGGGCAAACACTTCGACAAACTCGCCCATAGCCCGGCGCGTGGTATTTCCCTGCGTCTTGATCAAGGCATCGCGGGCGAGTTCGCTCAGATAACTGTCGATCTGATCCGCTTTTTTGTCGGCGATAGCTGCGATTTGCCGGGACGTCGTCTGTTGCATTTCCTTTTCGAAAGTCTGAAACAGACTGTAGCCGATCAGCAGAATAGGCAGCAGCGAGATCGCCAGGAACCAGACTACGAAACGCTGGGTGATGGAAGTGTAGTTCATGGCTGCGCCCCTTCGGCGGATTGCAGCAACTGCAGCCATTCATCGCGGAAGCGATAGCTGGGGAAGGGCGCCGGCTCCAGCGCTTGCCCGGCATCCCAGACGATGTCGAACTGCCCGTCAGGCCTGACCTTGCCGATGCGCGGGGTTTTCCACAGATGCCGGGTGTCCGGGTCGATGGCCACCATTCCTTCGGGTGCATTCAGGGTCTGGCGCAATATCGTGCGCTGTACCTTGGCAGGTTCTGCGGAGCCGGCTTCGCGCGCCGCCTGCACCCACAGATGCAGGCCGATGTAGGCGGCTTCCATCGGGTCATCGGTCATCCGGTCAGCGCCGAGGCGGGCCTGAAATGCGGCGACGAAACGGCGGTTTTTCTCCCCCGGCAGGGACTGGAAGTAACTCCACACCGCATAATGCTGACTAAGCTGGGCGCCGCCCCACGCTTTCATCGTGGCTTCCGTCACGCTGAAAGAAACCAGCGGCAGATGGGCTAATCCGGCTTTTCCCAACGCGGCGAAGAAATGGGCGTTGCTGTCTCCGTTGAGGGTGTTCAGCACCACATCCGGGCGCTGCCTCGCGATATCTGCCACTACCGTCTCCATGGCGCTTTCCCCCAGCGGCAGGTAGCGTTCCCCGGTCAGTACTGCGCCTTGTGCGGTCAACAGGTCCTTGATGATGATATTGGCCATGCGCGGGAAGACGTAGTCCGAGCCCACCAGGTAGACGCGTTTGCCCAGATTCTCCAGTGCCCAATGCACCCCGGGGATGATCTGCTGGTTGGGCGCAGCGCCGGTGTAGATGATGTTGGGCGACATCTCCATGCCCTCATACTGCACCGGGTAGAACAGCAGGTGATGGTGCTTTTCGACCACCGGCTTGACTGCCTTGCGGCAGGCGGAGGTCCAGCAGCCGAACAGGGCGCTGACCTTTTCTTCAGTGATCAGGCGCTCGGCCTGCTGGGCACAATAGGTCGAATCGGAACGGCAATCCACCACCACCGCTTCGATTTTTTGCCCCATGATGCCGCCCGCTGCATTGGCTTCCTCGATCGCCAACCGGAGGGTGTTCACCAGCGGTTTTTCGCTGGCTGCCATGGTGCCGGTGAGGGAGTGCAGTACGCCGATGCGGATGTTCGGCGGGGGAGCCGATTGCTGCCACCAGGTGATGAGGGCGTAAATCACCAGGATGACCAGCACTATCCGCCCGACGAGAAACAAGCGGTTGAATTTCATGGGCGGTCGATGAGTGGGCGCAACGGCATACCGGCTCCATTGTTTATTTGCTTGCGCCGATTGTACCGTTGAGTTTGAAGCTAGGGAATATCTTTAGTAATTTTGTCGGATACTCGACAAACCCACCCCTTTACTTCGTCCCCGGTTAATACCCCAGCGCTGGGGCCAGCCACTTCTCCGCTGTCGCCATGTCCCATCCCTTGCGTTTGGCATAATCTTCGACCTGGTCGCGGCCGATCTTGCCGAGGGCGAAATAGGTTGAGTCAGGGTGGGCGAAATAGAAGCCGCTCACCGCTGCCGTGGGCAGCATGGCAAAACTTTCTGTGATGGTAATGCCGGCCTTCTCCGGTGCCTGGAGCAGTTCGAACAGCGGGCCTTTTTCGCTGTGCTCCGGGCAGGCAGGGTAGCCTTGAGCGGGGCGGATGCCACGGTATTTCTCAGCGATCATGTCTTCATTGGAAAGCGCCTCGTCTTTCGCATAACCCCAGAATTCGCGCCGCACGCGCTCATGCATCAGCTCGGCGAAAGCTTCGGCGAGACGGTCGGCCAGGGCCTTGAGCATGATCGCGCTGTAATCGTCGTGATTTTTCTCGAATGCAGCGACATGCTCGTCGATGCCGATGCCTGCCGTCACCGCGAAACCGCCGAGGTAATCCTTCGCACCCGACGCTTTGGGTGCGACAAAATCAGCCAGGGCCAGATTGGGTTTACCCGGCGATTTCACGGCCTGCTGGCGCAGGGTATGGTAGGTCATCGCTACTTGGCTGCGACTTTCATCGGTGTAGATTTCGATGTCGTCGCCGATGCTGTTGGCGGGGAACAGACCGATCACGGCGCGCGCTTCCAGCCATTTTTCATCGATGATGAGTTTCAGCATCGCCTTTGCGTCGGCAAACAGCTTTGTCGCCTCTTCGCCTACGACCACGTCGGTAAGGATTTTCGGATAACGCCCGTGTAGTTCCCAGGCCATAAAGAACGGCGTCCAGTCGATGCGCTCGGCGATCTCCGCCAGCGGATAGTCATTAAATTCCTTGAGGCCGATAAAAGTCGGCGCCGGCGGGATATAGGCGGCCCAATCCGGCTTGAGCGCATTGGCACGCGCTTCGGCCAGGGTCAGGCGTTTGGTTTCATTGGAGCGACTCTGGTGGCGTTCGCGGATCGCTACATATTCATCGGCGATGCCCTGAACATAAGCGTCGCGCAGATCGTCGCTCAACAGGTTGGAGCACACCCCGACGGCGCGCGAAGCGTCTTTCACATAAATCACCGGACCGGTGTAGTGCGGCTCGATTTTTACCGCGGTATGGGCGGGCGAAGTGGTGGCACCGCCAATCAAGAGCGGCAGCTTCATCCCCAGCCGTTCCATTTCCTTGGCGACATGCGACATTTCTTCCAGCGACGGTGTGATCAGGCCGGACAAGCCGATGATGTCGGCCTTTTCGTCAATGGCTGCCTGCAAAATTCTGGCCGCAGGCACCATCACCCCCAGATCGACCACGTCGTAATTGTTGCACTGCAGCACCACGCCGACGATGTTCTTGCCGATGTCGTGCACGTCACCCTTGACCGTGGCCATGATGATCTTGCCCTTGGCCTTGGCCACCTCGCCGCTAGCGAGTTTTTCGGCCTCGATGAACGGCACCAGATGCGCCACTGCCAGCTTCATCACGCGGGCGGATTTCACCACCTGGGGCAGAAACATCTTGCCGGCGCCGAACAGATCGCCGACCACGTTCATACCGTCCATCAGCGGGCCTTCGATCACGTGGATCGGGCGCTCAGCCTGCTGCCTGGCTTCTTCGGTGTCTTCGACGATATAAGTGGTGATCCCTCTGACCATGGCATGCGAGAGTCGCTCGCCCACGGTTCCTTCGCGCCAGGCGAGGTCTTCGACCAGACTCTTGGTCGCGCCCTTGAAAGATTCGGCGAATTCCACCAGACGTTCGGTCGCGTCAGGCCGGCGATTGAGCAACACATCCTCAACCCGCTCCAGCAGATCCTTGGGGATTTCCTCATAAACACCCAGCTGACCGGCGTTGACGATGCCCATGTCCATGCCGGCCTTGATAGCGTGATACAGGAAGGCGGTGTGAATCGCTTCGCGCACCGGTTCGTTGCCACGGAAGGAGAAAGATACGTTGGACACGCCGCCACTCACTTGAGCGTAAGGCAGGGTCTGCTTGATGATGCGCGTGGCTTCGATGAAATCGACGGCGTAGTTGTTGTGCTCTTCGATGCCGGTAGCGACCGCAAAAATATTCGGGTCGAAGATGATGTCCTCGGCCGGGAAGCCAACCACCTCGGTGAGCAGCTTGTAGGAACGGGCGCAAATCTCGATCTTGCGCGCCTGGGTATCGGCCTGGCCCTGCTCGTCGAAAGCCATGACCACTGCCGCTGCACCGTAGCGACGACACAGTTTTGCGCGCTCGATAAACTCGGCTTCGCCTTCTTTCATGCTGATGGAGTTGACGATGGATTTGCCCTGTACGCATTTCAGCCCGGCCTCGATCACCGACCACTTCGACGAGTCGATCATCACCGGCACTTTGCAGATGTCCGGTTCGGAGGCGATCAGGTTGAGGAATTTCACCATCGCGGCCTCGGAATCCAGCATCGCCTCATCCATGTTGATGTCGATGATCTGGGCGCCGTTTTCCACTTGGGCCTTGGCTACTTCCAGTGCCTTGTCGTATTCGCCGTTGATGATCAGGCGGGCGAACATTTTCGAGCCGGTGACGTTGGCGCGCTCGCCGACGTTGACGAAGAGCGAGTCCTCACCGATGTTGAGCGCTTCCAGACCGGACAGGCGCAGCTTTTTCTCGATTTCGGGAATGACGCGCGGAGGCAAGTCTTTCACCGCTTCGGCGATGGCTTTGATGTGCGGTGGCGTGGTGCCGCAACAGCCGCCCACGATGTTCAGCAAGCCGCTGGCCGCCCATTCGCGCAAGTCCGTCGCAATCGCCTCAGGCGTTTCGTCGTAACCGGTTTCCGACAAGGGGTTGGGCAGGCCGGCGTTGGGGTGGGCGCTCACATAGACGTTGGAAATATTCGATAGCTCTTCCACATACTGGCGCAAATCCTGCGCACCGAGGGCGCAATTCAGGCCGATCGACAGCGGTTTGACGTGGCTCACCGAGTTCCAGAATGCCTCGGCGGTCTGCCCTGAAAGCAGGCGACCGGACAGATCGGTGATGGTGCCGGAGATCATCACCGGCAACTGAATTTGATGGGTCTCGAAATACAGTTCGATGGCGAACAGTGCAGCCTTGGCGTTGAGTGTGTCGAAGATCGTTTCGACCATCAGAATATCTGAGCCGCCATTCACCAGTCCGGCAATCGCCTGGGTGTAAGCGTCCACCAACTGATCGAAGCTGGTGTTGCGGAAGCCGGGGTCGTTGACCTCGGGCGAGATCGAGGCGGTGCGGTTGGTCGGTCCGAGCACGCCGGCAACAAAGCGTGGCTTGGCCGGATTTTTTGCTTCGAATTCGTCCGCTGCGTCGCGCGCCAGCTTTGCCGCCGCCACGTTAATCTCGTATACCAGACCTTCCATGTGGTAATCCGCCATGGCGATCGAAGTGGCGTTGAAGGTGTTGGTTTCGAGGATATCCGCTCCTGCCTCCAGATAGGCGGAATGAATTTCGCGGATGATCTGCGGCTGGGTCAGCACCAGCAGATCGTTGTTGCCTTTCAGGTCGCTGCCGTAGCCGGCGAAGCGTTCGCCGCGGTAATCCGCCTCCGTCAGCTTGTAGGTCTGGATCATGGTGCCCATGGCGCCATCCAGGATCAGGATGCGCTGTTTGAGTTGGGCGTGGAGCAGGGCGGTACGGTCTTGGTGGCTCATGGCAAAGGTGTATTGGTAGATAGATAGTGCCTATAATAACATCAGCCAATCGAAACAAGCGCCCTTCACCATGGCCTCCTCTCCCGCTTGTGGGAGCGGATGGTGGAGAGGGACCCGCAAAGATCAAGGAGCACAATATGCAACACATGACACCCAAACAGACGTACGAATTCCTGCAGTCCAACCCTGAAGCGGTATTCGTCGATGTGCGCAGCGAAATGGAGTACCTGTTCGTCGGTCATCCCGAGGGCTCGATGCTGGTTCCCTGGATCGACGGTCCCGACTGGGAAATCAATCCGGATTTTATCGGTCACGTGAAAAAAGCTGCCAGCGTGAACCGACCGGTAGTGCTGATCTGCCGCTCCGGACGCCGTTCGGTAGATGCCGGGCTGGCGTTGGAAAAAGCCGGACTCCAGGACGTTTACAATGTGCTGCACGGCTTCGAGGGCGATCTGGACGACCATCATCACCGCAACTCGCATAACGGCTGGCGCCACGAAGGACTGCCCTGGGCGCAGACCTGATAAGAAGTCCTGAGTGCCTGGTATCGCTGCGATGATTTTTTGAACTCGGGACTCACTAACCGGTTGGTTTTTACGGCGAAAGAAATGCATAATGCGCGGCTAGGCCATAATTAAAGCGTGACTCGGTGGAACCTGTGGAACTTCTGAAGCAGAACCTGGCGATCGAACCCGATCTGCAGAACTTTATCGGTTTTGTCCTTGAAAGCGTAACCCGGCTTGGGGGCAACCCCTTTGCCGCTTCCATCGCTTCGCTCGACCTGATGAAGAAGTTGCGTGGCGCCGGTGCCGGCACTGGCTACCCCCTGCCGGCCAGCTTGCTGCTTCAGGGCAAGCAACTGGTGGCGCAATGGGGGGAAAGTGTTAAGTCACATGCCCAGTTGTCCACCCTCGCTCAACCGCCACAAGCCGAGATTATCGAACAACTGCGCCAGCACCTGCTGAATTCGACCGAGTCCGCCGACCCAGCCCTCCTGTTCCAGCGCAACGCGGAAATGACGCGCCACTTCAACGAAACCCGTTCCCGCACCGAAAAAGAGCTGGAAACCCTCCAGCAAACCCTGGTGAAACGCCAGACCGAACTACACGAATCCCTGCGTCAGGCTGAAACAGATCCGCTCACCGGGCTCCTCAACCGACGCGCCTTCGATGAAAAACTCGGCCAGGCCTTCCGCCACACCATGCGACAAAAAGTCTCGCCGCTATCGCTGATCATGCTCGACCTCGACCATTTCAAGGAAATCAACGATCACTTCGGCCATCAGTTCGGCGACGCCTACCTCAACAAGATGGCGCACACGCTGACACACGTCATCCGAGAAGATGTGGATTTCGCCTTCCGGACCGGCGGAGATGAATTTGCCATGGTCCTGTTTGCCGACTACCCTCAGGCCTGCAACAAGGCGACGCAAGTCCTGCGTTTGATGGAAACCAAGGTCAGCATCGGCATCAGCACCATCAACCCGAGCACCCCGGATAGTCTCACTGTTGAAGAATTCATACTGCACGCCGACAGCGCCTTGTATGAGGCGAAAAATTCCGGGCGTGGCCGGGCCGTGGTCGATCTTTGCTCTGTGTCGGACAGCGGCGACTGCCAATTTCCCTGCATGAAACTGGCGAATTCCACCCATGGCTAAGGTTTACGATAGCGCAACGGATTGTCGGCTGCTTTACAACAGCCCGGTACAGAATGAAAGCGCGCTCATTCTGTTGCGCTCAAAACTATCGGCAATCGCGCAGCGCCTTGGTTTTTCGGACGGAAAACGGGAGAACATGCTGCTGGTCGCCTCGGAAATGGTCAGCAATCAGGTCAAACACGCTCAAGGACGCGGCCTGTTCCAGGTTTGGCAACAGCCGGGTCCGATTCTTGACATCGTCGCACTGGATTTCGGCCCGGGCATTTCCTGCCTTTCCCAGGCTCAGCAGGACGGCTACTCTTCGGTGAACACCCTGGGCAAGGGGCTGGGCAGCATCTACCGTCTCAGCGACGAATCGTTCGTCTATACCCAGAAGGAAAGTGCCGCCCCGGAAAAAAAATGGAGTGGTGCCGTCTTTTTGTCGCGCTTCCATCCCGGCAGAAAATCCGCCCCTGAAAGAGCCCCCGGTTCCGCCCCGCGCATGGCTTCAGGGCTGGAGATCGGTCTGTTTTCTCGCTCGTTGTCGGATGACCGCTACAACGGTGACCGCATTTATTTACAGCAGACCGGCGACGCCCTGCGCTGGCTGCATCTGGATGGACTGGGTCACGGCCAACTGGCTCAGGAGGCTACCGCCAATCTCGCCGCACATTTATCCCACTGCGACTGCGTCGACTCGATTCTGGCGGCTGTGGATCGCCAGCTTAAGGGCACCCGAGGCGCAGTGGCCATTACCGGTGAGCTCGGCCTTGCCGGCCAGTCCCTGAATATCCTCGGTGTGGGCGATATGCACGCCCACGTCATGAACGAAGAGGAAATGGTCAACCTGTCATTCGCTCCCGGCGTACTGGGCAAGGAGCACCAGAAACCCGACCAGTTTCAGCTCGGCATCGGCAAGCGTTGCCTGGTGATCACCTGTACCGACGGCATTCGCCGCAACTGGGACACCACCAACTTTCCCGGCTTGTTCCACCAGCACCCTCAGTTGATTGCCTATACGCTGGGGAATATCATGGGCAGAATTTCAGACGACCAATCGCTTTGCGTTGCCAGCATCAACTAATTCAGAACAATAAAAGCATCATCTTGAAGGGGGAAAACCATGGCACAAGAAAAATCCACATCCGCCAGCGCTAAATTGACAGAACTGCTCAAGCTTCAGGTCGGCAGCATTTCGGAGACCATCGAAAAAGAAGGTCGTACCATTTTCGGCGGCAGCAACAATCTGCTCGGCACCGACGAGATCACCGATTTCTGCATCGAGTTTCTGCAACTCCTGGTTGCCTTGCTCGAATCCAGGGATCCGCACGATGATGGCTCGCCCCAGTTCCACGCCCTGGAAATGTTTTTTAATGGTTTGTCGAAGCAAATCCTGGTGCGCGGCGGCCGGGTGGAAGACCTGGTGCGCTACATCCAGTTCATGCAGCGCACCCTGATCGAAGCATTGGCTCATGATAAAAAGAACACCACAGTCGACGACACGCGCGATGCCCTGCTGTTTCTCTCCGGCACCTTCAATGAGCTGATTCTGGCAGTATTCCAGGCCTACCTCGATGAAAAGGAACGCACCATCAACGCGCAGGAAGCGGAATTGCGCGAGACTGCCACGCCCATCACCGAAATCTGGGATGGCGTGCTCACCCTGCCGATCATCGGCACGCTGGATTCCAACCGCACCATGCTGGTGATGGAGGCGCTGCTTAACCGCATTGCCAAGGAACACGCCAACGCCGTGGTGATGGACCTGACCGGGGTGAAAAATATCGACTCGCAGGTTTCCCATCACCTGATCCAGATGATGCGGGCGGTACAATTGATGGGGGCGGATGCGATCCTTACCGGCATCCGGCCGGAAATCGCTCGCGCACTGACCAGCCTGAACATCGACATGAGCGGCGTCACCACGCGTGCCAGCCTCTCCGACGGGCTGAAGGAAGCATTCCGCCGCATGGGCATCCAGGTCAGCCACAAGGCTATTTAAGGCGTGTCCATCCCCGGTCTGCACCTGACCCAGATCGGCAGCGGCGATTTTTTGCTGGAACCGTCGCGCAGCCTGAATATCTGCGATCAGGACCAACTGATCGAACGCATTGCCACGCGCCTGCAGCAGGCTCGTGCGTCGCGTTTGTATTACGACCTTGCCGAGCAGGCGATCATCGATCCGGTTTATTACGCCTGGCTCAACGCCCTGGCGCGTACCACCGGTGCGATTAACGTCAGGATGGTGTGTGTCCACATGCAACCCACGGCTGCCTTCGCCCTGGCGCAGTTTACACACGAAATTCCGGCATTCGAAACCGCCCTGGATATTTCCGGCTGGCAAAGGACGGAGCAATAATGGATCTCACGCAGCTATTCAAATTCATGGCTGAAAAGCAGGCCTCGGACATGTACATCTCTGCCGGTGCGCCGGTGCTGATGAAGATCGAGGGCGAAACACTGCCGCTCAACAATCAGGTGCTGGATGGGGAAACCGTCAAGAAAATCGCCTATTCACTGATGACCCCGGACGAAATCAAGGCGTTCGAAGCGGAACACGAGATGAACTTTGGATTCCTGGTGGAAAACACCGGTAAATTCCGCATCAATGTTTTTCACCAGCGCGGCGATGTCGCCCTGGTGGCGCGTTTTGTCCGCGACCAGATCCCCTCGATCGAATCGCTCGGCCTGCCGGCTATCCTGAAAGAACTGGTGATGGAAAAACGTGGCCTGATCCTGGTGGTGGGCCAGGCAGGGTCGGGGAAATCTACCACCCTGGCGTCGATGATCGATTACCGCAACACCAACAGAACCGGTCATATCCTGCTGATCGAAGATCCCATCGAGTACCTGCATGCTTACAAAAAATCCATCGTCAACCAGCGCGAGGTGGGACTCGACACCAACTCCTACTCCACGGCCCTGCTCAACGCCGTGCGCGAAGCGCCGGACGTGCTGATGATCGGCGAAATCCGTGACCGCGACACCATGCAGCAGGCGATGATCTACGCTGAAACCGGGCACCTGATGATGTCCACCCTGCACGCCAACAACAGCTATCACACCCTGAACCGCATCATCAATCTGTTCCCCCACGAAGCGCGCAACCATTTGCTGCATGACCTCTCGATCAGCCTGAAGGCGGTGATTTCGCAGCGACTGGTACGTGGAGTGAACGGCAAGCGTTTGCCGGCAACGGAAATTCTGGTGAACTCGCCCTATGTTGCAGAACTGATCAAGAGCGGGGAGACGGACAAAATCAAGGAAGCGATGGAGCAAAGTCTCACTGCCGGCTCGCAAACTTTCGAACAGGCGCTGTTCGCCCTCTATCGGGAGGGTAAAATCAGCCTGGACGAGGCGCTCGCCAATGCCGACTCTCGCACCAATCTGTCTTGGCTGATCAACAACGAAAAGCGCGATGGGTCCGATACCCGGTCCCCCGACGATCCTCCTGTCGATGTAGCCACGGGCACCGACTTCGCCGGCTTCGCCCTCAATAGCGACAAAGTCTGACAGGTCGCGCTTATTCCGTAGCGAAGCGCCGGTACTGGATCGCCTCGGCAATATGTCCGCTGCTGACCCCCTCGCTGCCGGCAAGATCGGCGATGGTTCGCGCCACCTTGAGTACGCGGTGATAGGCGCGGGCGGAAAGGTTCAACCGCGCAATCGCCTGCTTCAGCAACCCTTCCCCTGCCGCATCGGGCTGACAGAATTGGTCGATCTCCTGCGTGGTCAGCAGGGCATTGGCTTTGCCTTGCCGCGCCAACTGCCTGCCATAGGCGGCTTCCACGCGGGCCTGAATAGCCGCGCTGGGCTCACTCGCTCCGTGTTGGGTAAGGTCACTCTCAGGCAGGGCGGGGACCTCAATCTGCAAGTCGATGCGATCGAGCAACGGACCGGATATTTTTCCGCGGTAGCGCGTCACCTGGTCCGGGGTGCAGCGGCATTTTCCACCGGGGTGGCCGAGATAACCGCACGGGCAGGGATTCATCGCGGCCACCAGTTGAAAGCGCGCTGGAAAGTCAGCCTGGTGGGCGGCGCGGGAAATGGTAATACGCCCTGATTCGAGCGGTTCGCGCAACGCCTCCAGCACAGGGCGCGCAAACTCCGGCAGTTCGTCCAGGAACAGCACCCCGTGGTGCGCCAGGGAAATCTCGCCAGGGCGCGGGTTGCCGCCGCTGGGGGGATTTTTGCTTTTTTAGAATTTAGTATTATTATTTAAGAATGCCAACGCGCAAAATCCGAGCGTGCCCTGTAAAGGTGACCGGTACCGCACCCGATGGGCAACAATTCGAGTCCACCATCGAAGAGGATTTCTTTGTCTTGCTCCGCTTCAACCGTTCGGTAGCGAGTTTCGAGGCACAACCCGTCAAGGTTGAATGGCTAGACGCCAAGGGAAAAATCCACACCTACACCCCAGACGTTCTGGTTCACTACCATCAGGATATGGACGAATCTGTCAGCAAGCCGCCCCTGTTATGTGAGATCAAACCCGACCACCCTGAAGACGCTCCCCAGCCAGTCAAGCGTAAACACCCTTACAAGGAGAACGCGGCCGAAAACGCACTCAAGTGGGCCGCCGCGAAGCGCTACGCAACGGCACAAGGCTGGGAGTTCAGCGTTTTCCGTGAAAAGGATGTCCGCACGCCCTACCTGAAGAACGTTCGTTTCCTGCTCCGCGCCCTGGAGAAAGTGAAGGACTCCCATTTCCAGCCGGAATTACTCGAGAAGCTGGATGAGAACGGCTCCCTTACTCTGGATGAATGGGCCGGCACCCTGGCGTCAACCCTGGAGGCACGGGCCAAGGTCCTGCCAGCCTGCTACCGGCTGATCGCCCTGCAGCGCGTGGAGGTGGATCTGGAGCAGCCGCTTACGCTCCAATCCATGGTGAGGGCGATGTCCCATGCCTAACACCATCCCACTCCAGCCTGGCGACATCGTTTCCTTCCGAGACCAGAACTGGCGGATCCTCCACGTGGAAGATTTCGAGCGGGTACTGGCCACCCGGGTTTCCGACCAGCGGCACGATTTCCTGCCTATCGCCGAACTGGGTCTTCCAGTTTGGGACGGCACCGCGACGTCCAAGGACTCCCAAGGTAAGCCCTCCGACGAGATGGGTACTGCAAACATTCCCACTTCCCGGAACGCGCAGCGGCTACTTAAGCGCAAGATTCGCCAATTCATGGGCGAGGAGCTGACCGAAGAGCAGAAAAAATTGCTCGACAATGCGATCAAAGAATTCAAGTCCATCATTGTCATCCTGAAAACGCCGCGACAAGCGCGCGGGCCGCTTGTGGACGAACTTTGCAAGAAGTTCAACATCAGCACGGCGACCGCCTACAGGCATATCGCGCTCGTGCGGCTGCATGGATCGCCAGAGGCCATATTGCCCGCCGTCCGCGCCGACAGCGGACATTACCGCTTGAAATCCGAGGTGCGGGAGGTCATGCGCGATCACCTGCGCAAATACCGGTTCATCGAAGAACCCAAGACCCTGTCCAATATCCACGAGCTGATAAATGGAGCGCTCAAAAGAGGGACGTACCAGATAAAGGAATGCAAGGGCATATCGCTCTCCGCGCTGCGCAACATGGAACAGGAGACCACGCTCAAGGAAAAGCTCCTGCTGCAGGGCCGCAAGAAAATCGTCAAGGACAAGTTCGGTTCCAAGGTTGGGAAGCTTCCGGACAATGATTACCCGCTGGCTATCGTCCAGGTCGACCATACCCCGACCCAGGTCTGCCTGGTGGACGAGCTAGACCGGCAACCCATCGGCGATGCCTGGCTGACGCTCGTTATCGACACCTACTCCCGGATGGTCCTGGGCTTTTTCTTATCCCTCGACCCGCCGTCCACGCTTTCCACCGGCATGGCGCTCGCGCATGCCTTCCTGCCTAAGGAGGATTTCATGCGAAGCGTGGGGGTGAGCGGCGAATGGCCGTGCTGGGGATTTCCCGACATTGTCCACGTGGACAATGCAGCCGAGCTGAACGGGCGCATGATGCATGGCGCCCGCCGTCTTTACCGTTTCGACCTGAGGGACCGGCCAGTGGGCTCTCCCAACTTCGGCGGGCACGTCGAAAGCGCTTTCAAAACGTTCATGTATGAATTCAAGAGCCTCCCGGGCACGAAGTTCTCCAACCCAACGGAAAGAGGTGAATACGATTCCGAGGGTAAGGCGATTTTCACGATCGCTGAATTTGAGACGTTGTTCACGGAATTCCTGGTCAACGACTACCATCTGAGGAAACACAGGGGCAAGGAAATGGACAGGCTCACCCCCCTGCAGAAGTGGAAGAAAGGCATATTCGAGGGGGATAGCATGCCTCCAACGGGCCTGCCCGAGCGACCAGCCGATCCTATGGCGCTGCGCATTTCACTTTTGCCGTTCTATATGCGGACTATCCGCAATGGGATAGTGGAGATTTTTACGGAAAACTACCACAACCCGGCATTGACCCTGATCGGAGACTCCATCAATCTGGAAAAGCCGTACGCCGAACGCCTCTACGAGGTCCGCTACGATCCCCGTGATATCTCCCAGCTATGGCTCCTGAATCCGGCCACGGGGGATTATCTGGATATCCATTTCACAGACCTGCGCAAGGGCTCGATCAGCCTGTGGGAACATAACGCCCGGAAGAAGCGCCTGGGCGACCCATCCGCGCAGTTCGCTGATCAGCGCTACGAAAGCAAGCAGCGGCGGGAGGAGTTCAAGATCACTTCCGCCCGGCGGACAAAGCAACAGCGCCTGGCAAATGAAAAGGAACGCCGCCGAGCCGAAGGCTCCTTGGTCAAGCCGCCCCCTTCACCCAATAGCCGCTCGGCCGTGTCCGCCCATAAAAAACCGCTCGACCCGGAGCGCCTGAAGGCCCTGCGCGACAAAGTTCGGCCAGCGGCTGTAGATCCGTCGATCATCAAGGAGAAACCAGATGACACCTGAAGAACGCTATCCACATTTGACCGACGAGGCGGCAGTGATGGCTGATCAGGACGATGGGCACCGGATCGCCTACATTTCACGGGACCGGTTCATCTCCCATCAGCAGGCAGAGAGCATCCTCGACGAGCTCGAAGCGCTCTACAAGGTAGAGGATGCCGTACGACCGCAAGGGCGACTGGTAGTGGGACGGTCTCTCATGGGGAAGAGCACTCTGTTCGACGAGTTCCTGCGAAGACACCCCGCCGATGACAACCCGGATGGAGATGCCGCGATCATACCGATCGTATCGGTGCAATATCCGGATACGGCCAAGGAGGGCATCTACCCGGAAATACTGGCGAGTCTGAATGCCCGGATACCCGCCAACACCAAAGCCCCGGAACTGCGGCGGGCGACGGTCGAATTGCTCCGCCAGGTGGGGATGCGGGTGCTGCTGATTGATGAAATACACAATTTGCTGGAGGGCAGCGCCAACTCCCAGCGTAAGGGGCTGAACTCGATTAAATACCTTATGAATGAATTACATCGCCCCGTAATTACTGCAGGGACGATCGAGGCGCTCAATGCGATTCGCACGGACGAACAGATCAGCAGTCGGCTCACCCCGCTGCCTTTGGTGCGTTTCAAGGACGACGACGCGTTCCAGGAGCTGCTGCAGTGCTTCGAACTGATGCTGCCTCTGCGAAAGCCATCATATCTGGGCGACCCAGAACTCAGCAGCGTCATTTACCAGCATACGTTCGGCATCGTTGGCCGAGTGGCGGAGGTGCTCAACAAGGCGGCGATCTACGCGATCCGTGAAGGCATCGAATGCATTACGGCCGAGATGATTGAAGAGCATCGCTGGGGAGTCCAGGATTACAAAGAATTGAAGGAGCAGTTGTCGTGACCCCATTGTACGGGCTATCCGGTACCCGGCTGCCCGTGCATCCCCAACCCTTGCCCGACGAACTGCTGACCCACTGGTTCATGAGGCTTGCCCATATGAACCAGGTGAAGGCGCAAACTCTGGCGGACAGATTATTCGGTCGGCAGAGCGCTTTCTGGGCTCGCGACCAGGACAAGCTGGCTTCCCCTGCCGTCATCTCACATCTCGCTGACATGACCGGCAAGAACCCTGACGATCTCCTTGCGCTGACCCTTGCTCCTTTCGAGGGGGTTCTCTACCAGCACCACAATCCCAACGGGAATACTCGGTGGATCATGCCGCTGGGTGTGTATCACCGCACCCGGCGACGCTATGGGCTGCAGTTCTGTCCGCTGTGCCTGGCCACGGATGCAGAGCCATACTTTCGACGAAGTTGGCGGCTTGCCTTCGCTACGGTCTGTGAACGACATGGGGTACTGATGCATGACCGCTGCCACCGATGCGGTGCACCGGTCGCTTTTTTCCGGCGCGAGCTGGGGCACCGGGATGATCACCGGTTCGAACCTGCGGCCAAATGCCATGCCTGCGGCAACGACCTTTCACGGGCTCCGGCCTGGGATCCGTCCGCCGGTGACGTGCATGCACTCATCCAGCTGCGCTCCCTGGCGACTTTTTATGACATGGGGTGGACGTTCTGCGGGAATGAGGTGTACCAGTATGGACATACTTTCATGGACGTTCTGCACCGGATGTGCAATTTCCTTTCATCGACTAAGGGGAAGAAGCTGCTGGCGGTTGCAGCCGGGGAAAGTCGGTTGGTGGACATGGCGGTAACGAGCAATGGGCGAGATTTCGAATCACGGCCACTGATTGAACGGCATTATCTGCTGCTAGCGGCACTCTGGCTTCTGATGGATTGGCCGGACCGGTTCGTGCAGGCATGCATCCTAGCCAGGACAACCCAATCGAGGCTACTTTCCGACTGGGAGCCACCATACTGGTTCGAGAGCGAGGTTCGGAAGCGATTGGATCGGTCTGGATACACGCCAACAGAGGAAGAGGCGAAACATGCCGCGGCTTATTTAGAACGGACTCAGCAAAGGGTGTCGGGGAAATCGGTTGGTCAGCTAATTGGTAACCCGGATTCCATGGCTGCCACCGCCTACCGGAAGCAGAAGCCGCGGACGATGACGGAAGAAGAGATGGAACGTTTTTTTGCCGGGATCGATGAAGCAATCCGCTCAAAGCCGAAAGGGTCGAGAGCCAGGCTGCTTCTGGAAAGGGATCGGGCGATTTTTTGGTTTATTCGGCTGACTGGGATGTCTCAACGTCAAGTTCGGACGATAACTGTTGCCGAGGCATTGGCGCTGGCGAAGATGGGCAGGTTGGCTGGGCCGGGACGAAGCAAGCTGGAAGGAGTGGTTCTGTCTTATCTGCGGGATGTGAGGCCGGCTCTAGTGAAAAGTCGGGACAATCGGATATTGTTTCTGGCGGCTAATGGGTCGGAGATGTGCGCGGAAGCGCTGAGACAAAGATTTGTGGGCAAATAAACCGTGCAAGGTTAAAGTTGGTTTTACCTACCTTTTCCACACAAGAGACCATCTGCCGCACTTTGCAGTATTTTTTGATAGTAAATCTTAATTTTCCTGTCAAAAGCACGCCCAGCTTGTTAGTTCTTAAAGTTAATGCAGACTAAAAGAACATTTCTTTTCCGACATTCTCGGTCATGGGGTAATTTTTGAGACATTGTTCCATTTGTCCACGTGCATATTTCAGCGTTTTTGTAACCCAAGAGATGACATCTTTTTCCTGAAACTGATGTGCATGGCTAAAGTTACCTTCATCAGCGATTGCACGCCATTTTGCGCACATAGCGAGATGCAGATTAGACTGGACATTGCTCCACCGCCCTTCGCTAGGGTCATCGAAAAGTGGACGCCCCGGGATCGCATGCCAATGCGGCTGCGCATGGTCCGCATTGGCAATAGACCTGGAATCCCATTCGGCTCTCAGGATGTATGATTTGGTTTGCGAACCTCGGATCAACGAGATCGAAATTGAGATCAAGCTGAGCCCTTGCCCCTGTTTATCATTCTCGAAGCGCGCAACGAACCCCAGCCAGATAGCCACCTCCTGCGGGTTATTGGGTTCGAAGATGAACGGCATGATAATAAGCGGTCGGGGTGAGCTTTTATCCTCAAATACGTCGGTTAAATTGTTGCGAGCGATTTCGACATATATGGCATTATTTGGAATAATGACCCGCTTGTTCTGCCGTGACTTCAAATCCGCAACACCGTCTTGCAGATGAGCCCCGATCTCGCTTTTTATAATTGTAGTCAGTTCCTTAACGAAGTCTTTACTGTAAGGAATAGACATGGGACTAAAGCGAATACGCCTCTACAACCAAGCTGTTCAGAGCTTCGCGGTCGACATGATGATCATTGGCAATCTCTTCTCCGACAGCACTTAACTTCCGGATGGTAGACAGAGACAAAACCGTTCCTTTGCCAAGCCATGGCAATGGAATATTACGCAGAAACTGCTTTTCGAGTTTAAGCTGACCGCCGCCGATATGAGTTGAAACCGCTTCTAATAATTGACCGAACAGACGTGATGCAGTAATAGCCACATAAGCATATGCCAAGTCATCAGTAAATGACGATTCGTAGGTTTTATGCGGAATCCAGCCATGTCCTACGACCACGACAAAGTCACCGGTTGCATCGTAAGCGAAGCAGCCCTCTTCGCCAAAGTAAGTCGATATGATCTTTTTCTTTTTCTCGAATTGCCATTGTCTTGGCCAAATCAGATCCCACCAATTTAATTCTTCTCGTGCTCTCGAATTGCCCGAGGATATTCTTAGTGTGCTACTGGCGAGCTTTTCTTGATAATACTGCGGTACTAAATTACGCAGCATTTCTTCATCTGCAATTTTCGGCAAGCCTGGTGTATAAGGAAACCAAACATACCAATCACGATTCAGTACACCAAAATCAATTGATGCGTTGACGACAGCCGGCCGGAAAAACCTTGCCTCTTCTGGACTCAAGCTGTGCACATATTCGGCTGGCTGAACGAATACACTATCACCGGTCCTTGATCCCTGTTTTACATCAAACAATTCACCCAGCTTGGGTAAGTAACTATATTTGCCGATCAGGCTCATCAGTTCATAACTACGTGGACGCCAGGGTTCACCATTCCTACCGATGGCATAGTCCGCATAAACACTATATTCAGAGGTGCTGACTGTCTCTGAACTAATGTTGGCAGATGAGAGGCTTCTCAGGGTGCGCAATGCTTTATAAGTGCTGGCTTTTTTATGATCAGCCCAGATTACGCGGCATGGGGCAGACGAATTCTGTCGGCGGATAGAAACGACTAGATTGGCATCAACGAGGGCATTCGTAAATAGGGTTTGGCTACCTAGCTTTGCAATGAGGTGGGGTGTGAAATTTGAAGCGGCCTGCTCGCGCCAGTCCTGTGCAGATTTTGTATCAGTCACGGCAGCAGGCAGGACGGCAGCAAACACTCCCTCGGCTCGGATGCAATCCATGGCTAATTGAGCAAACGCAACCGCAAGATTGGGTTTGCCATTGCCGAACAGTTCGGTCAAACGATCCCGGTATGCTTCGCCCAGGAATTGCCAGGCAGCGTATGGCGGGTTCATAAGAACGATATCCACGTTTTGCGGCCATTCATCTCGATTAGTCAATATGGTATCGCGATGCAGGATACGGTATTCCAGCCTGAACTTCGACGGAAACTGTTTTTCGAAGGCAAGCGTAAAATTGCTGATCTTGAGTGCGGGCTCGGAGATATCCCACCCTTCGATATACACCAAACCGTTATAGCCCAACATATTGAGCTGACGCAGTAATTCCTTAAAAAATTCTGAGGAGCCACAAGCTGGATCAAACACTTTGAGCACAGAAGGAAGGTTTGGTCCCAATGCCCTGAGCGCCTCTTCAACAAGCGTCCGTGCAATAAATGGCGGAGTAAAGTAAACCCCTGATACCTTGTCCTGGGATTTGCTCAGAATTTTCGCAGGTGCTGGCGGGATGCCAGGCAAGTCACGGGTCAAGGGAATTTGGATTCTGTAGTGAACATCCTGAAACAAATTACCCGAACTATGCCTGAGCAAGAGCATGATGAGAGGCTTCAATGAGCTGACGGGACGATCACGCGTTAGCTCGTTCAGTAGCATATCCCATTCAGAATTGCGCAGCATGTCTTCATCCAACTGCAGCGTATCCCCAACACATGATTGTCCGAATGGCTGCGGTGCTGTTTTATCTGATCCGTATGCAAGCAACCGTAGGAAATGGTCAATGGTTTGTGCAGGTGTCGCCTCAAATGGAAGCAGTTGCCTGAGTTGACCCAAGATACGGAGCGCATGAGTCACAATCGATGCATCGCGATTAGGCTCACGTTTTTCCAAGTATTGATGGAATTCGTTGAGACGCTGGCTTACATCTTCGATGGGATAACTGGTCGGGAAAGCAGAAGGATCTTGCCAGCTCAGTACGCTGATGTGCTGATTCCCGATCTTCAGGAAATGTCCAACATCCGATGACCATGCGATGCTCCTAGGGTCATCTTCTGGGTCCCCTGCAACCTGAAGACAGAAATTACCTAAAGCTCCATTGAGCAGAACATAGCCACTTTCATTGCTGTGCCCATACATGGGGACAGGCAGAAGCCCTAGCTTTTCGCGCCAGTAGCTCGGGTCTCTTAATCGTTCTGTTGAGGCGTTCGACATTATTCTACCTTGTTCGCATGCGTATCTTACTCTATAGGGTTAAGAAAGTCATGTAACACATTGAATTAACTTCACTGTAATCAAATGGCTATAATATAGCTCAGTTATGCTATATTATAGCATAATGTCGCGCACACAACGTACTCAAAATTTCCAGACATCATTTGGCGATCGCTTACGCTTCCTGATGCAGGTTCATCTTGAACTAAGCCTTAAGGAACTTGCTGAGCGCTTGCAACTGGCAAGCACCTCAACCCTACGCAAGGCATTGAGCGGTAAAGGTGGAATGGATATAGAGCGCCTGCAGTTGCTGGCTGCAATCCCTACACGGTCAGGGGCATTGCCCAATCTGGATTGGCTACTAACTGGTAGGGGACCCCCTACTATTAGCCCTTATATCGAAACAAATACAAAGGGTGTTACTTGGGCCAATTGGCTGTCCGATGAGAAATTACAAGCGCTCCGGGTCTTAACATCGTCGCCATTTCCCGCCTCCCACGACAGGGCTATAAAATAGCCTCTCGCTTAGTTATCCACATCATCCCACAAAGCCCCAGCCTTGGTGGACTCGACTGCATCCTCAATCTTCGGTTTCAGCCTCGACAGGAAATTGAGCCCCGTTTTCTCCTCCACTTCCCGAACCGTCACTATGTAATTCGGCATATCCGAGCTTTTCAGCTTCATGTTGGGCATGATGAAGGCGATCGCCTCCACCTGAACGGGGTCGTAAACTATCTTGTAGATGTGTGTTGGGACAGCGACCTTGTTGGCACCGATGGTCTTGGGGGCTGCGTTGACGTAGATCGGGCCGGTATAGATGTAAAGCTCACCCCGGTTCAGCGCCCAATGCCGAACCTTCTCCTCCAAATCCTTCCAGATGCCCTGGTTCATGCCCTTGCCAACCTGGGGAACCATATTCGAGAGAAAAAAGCTTTCGCTCATGGACTGCTGGTCCCACCGCATGTCACCGGCCGACGCCATGTGGCCCCGATCGTAGCCACTGCCCTTGTAGTCGGAAAGTTCGGCGCGCTCACCCTCCTCAAGATCGGGGTCAGGCTGGAAGTTATTCGTCCGGGCTAGAGTGGCTGCAGCCTTATCGTGGGTCAGGTGTTCCGCAACCCATATTGGTGTCTTTCGGGCGGGGTCGTGTGCCAGGAGGTAGCCCGTTCGGCAGAGCAGAGTGCCGCTCGTCCCCGGCACCCCTAGTTTGGCGTATTCCTTACAACCCTCCAGAGAGCCATCGGCAGATGCGCCCGCAGTAAGGATGGCAAGAAGGATGACCAGCGTATATCGAGACAAATAGCTTCCAGACAATTTTCCCTCCCCGGAAAAAACACGTTCTGCTATTGTGTTGTTATAAAAACAGAAAGTAAACCTGCATAGAGCGCTTTCCCAAACCCTGAGGCCCTGCGATGGGAGTTAATCCATGAACAGACTGTTTCTCGCTCTCCTGACAATTTCGCTTCTCACCTTTCCTCATCTGGCCGAAGCACGCCGGTCCTCGGATCAGAATCAGACCTATACGCAAGAAGCCTCCCCGAACGAAAGCGACCTAGAGGCCCATGGGCATTACACCAACAAGGATGGCCAGACAGTCCATTCGCCATCCAAGAGTAAGTCTGGCGCAGTTCCAGCAGGCGCATCTGCCCAATGCCGTGACAGCTCCTACAGCTTCAGCCGCTCCCGCTCAGGTACTTGCTCGCATCACGGCGGCGTAGCGCAGTGGCTCAATTAGTGGCGAACTGCCAGTCGGCGTTAACCGCCGACGAACCGACGACTCAGTATTAAAAGGTGTGATTGAATGTCGAATAATGGGACAAAACAAGCCTTGAGGATATTCTTGGCACACAATGCCTGCTTCAATGCGAGCTACGACTTTAACCTGCTTAGAGAAGGCCTAAGACGGCAGGGTTACCAACTGGTCCAAAAGCCCGAGGATGCTGATGAGGTGATATTCGCAGGTTGCGCCGTGCGGGGAAAATGGGTGGACGATGCCATCCGGCAAATTACTTCGATTCACGACCGGGCTCCCAAGGCGAAAGTGACCGTCACCGGCTGTGTTGCTAGTATTGACGCTGAAATGGTGCGCAGCCTAACCCGTGTGCATAACCTGACCATCGGTCGCCAAGAAGATGTTCTTAAGCGCTATACTGGTTTGGAAATTGGCACTTTGGATCGTGATGTCACGCAGGATACCTCAATCGACTTCGAAGGCGCGACTGACAATGGATTGAGTCAACTTCGGCGGCGTTTGGGACCCGAGAAAGCTGAAGTAGTTGCCTCGCTGCAACAGGTGGATAGGGAGCATGGTACGGTGCTGGAATCTACCTACCGGCGCACTACTAGGGGCTTCGTCTTTTACCATGAGAATGAACCTACCGAATTCATTGTGGTCACCCGTAGCTGCCCTTACAAATGCGCGTTCTGTGCTATCCCGCACGGCAGAGGGGCTTACACGTCAGTTCCTTTGGATGCGGTTCTTGAAAAGGCCCGCACCTCTTTGGCCCGCGGAATACGACGGATCACTCTTATCGGTGACGAGGTAGGCAACTACGGCGCCAATGAGAAAGGCCCAAAGTTTCGCGACTTGATGACCGCGCTCCTAGACCTTGACCCGGGCATTCGTCTTTCAATTCGCTACCTCGAGCCCAAACCGTTTCTAAGAAACGCAGACCTTTTCCGTCGATGGTGCGGGGATGGCCGCATTGATCTCCTTTATGTGTCGCTGCAGAGCGGATCTCAGCGAATCCTGGACGCGATGAGCCGCCGCTACAACATTGGCGAGATCGCCAACTTTTATTCTACGCTTCGACGCACGACGGACACCGTGTTTTATTGCAACTGGATGGTGGGGTTCCCGAGCGAAACCCATTCGGAATATATGGAAACCGTTAGCTTGGTAAAAGACCTTAATCTCCAGATCAACACCGCCGTTCCATTCTCGGCGCGGCCAAACACACCAGCAAACGATATGACGGGACAGATCGACGAGCAGGAAAAGGAGCTGCGTGTTGACGGGTTGAAACGGGTCATCGCGGACATCAAGGTGGCAAGTTTTGCAGGCTTGTTTGATGTACTCGAACCGGCACGTCGAGCATCGTTAGTGCAGAAAATCGGCAACGCGGAGCTGGTCGAGCACGATAACCTAATGCCAGGCCCAGCGTAGCAAGAGTTCCGGCCAACGTGGCTGCCGGTCGACAAGCCGAATCATGCATGCGGATGGAGAGATTTTCTGAATAGGTCACCTACGAGCCACTGGTACGAACACACTTTTCTTGCGGTGGATGTCGAGGGAAATGGTCGACAACCACCCGGCTTGGTAGAACTTGCAATAGCCAAGATCGTGGGCGGTACTGTACTGATGCCGCCCAAGGAATGGATGGTGCGCCCATCCGAGCCGATTACCTGGCAAGCTGAGCGCGTCCACGGCATATCTAATCGAGATGTACGGGGTAAACAGACATTGTCGGAAGTGAGTGGGGACTTGGAGCTGGAGCTGGGCGCCGAAATGATTATTGGGCACCATGTAGGAGTTGACTACCGGGTTCTGCAGTTGAGCCTTCCCAAGTGGAAGCCTAGCGCAACGCTAGATACTTTGAAATTGGCCCGGACCGTTGTACCAGGCCTTGAGAGCTACTCACTTTCTGCCCTTGTGGAAGAATTCAATCTCGAGAACGTGCTGGAGGGCCGTCCGCATCGTGCTGCATATGATGCTTTGGCTGCTGCCCATGTCTTTGTTATTCTGGCTAAGCGGTTTGATGGTAACGGCGATTTGACACTCGATGCGATTCTGGACATTTGTGGCTCGAACAATGCGGAACACCGCGCTGAAAACCGGCAAGGAAGTTTGTTCTAAAGGCCATTCTATTGATATTTACCTGAGAAACAATATGTACAAAGGGTCAACAAATGTTTGAAAAAATTATTGCTTTCCTTTTTTGGCTTGGCGAGATCTTTACCACGAGCCGCGATCCATTTTTAGAGGAATACAGAAAGCATTGGAGGCAGATGGTCATGTTCGGCATGGCGGGCCTTCTAGGATTTGTCTGCGCCATGCTTATAGCGCCCACAGATGCGCCGGTGACGGGGCTTCAATTGATAATCAATAAGTTCACGGATCTACTTTACTTAGGTTCTTTAGTGGTCACTTTGTTCGCAGCAATCGGTTTCTTGTGGGCGTCATATCGATACTGGATCTTCGTAGATGAAAATGGATAATTTGAATTTGAGGATTTCATGAAACTCTATGAAAACATTGTAATTGGCAATTTCTTATATGGACTCGGCTTTGCCGTGCGGGCTCGCACCACGACTGGCCTTGTGCCCTCCGTAATCAACCTGTTGCAGCAGACCCCTGCTGACAAGGAGCTGGCCGACGTCTTGCTGGAATTCCCTGGCGTCATTCGCCTTATAGAATTCAAACAGCTCAATAATAAGTCCAACAAGGAAAAAACAAGGCACGAGCAGCTTACCGCGGCAATTGGAGGGGGCACACGTATGGCTGAAGTGTCTAGAGCGATACATTGGTTTGTCGAAACCCATCCGGAAAACAAAACATTCATTTCTCGTATCGTTCCGTACCTTGATGCATACCCGCAAGATAAGCAACAGCATAGCCTTGCCCAGTTTATTAGTTCAATAGCAGAAGATGTTGTTAATGGGCAGAATACATTTTCCCCCAAAGAGCTAAGGGGCTACCTCTCCCTTGTTGCACGCTGCCAAGGATCCGGTAGCGTAAGCACAGGTGGACTGCTTCTTGCGATCAATGCTAAAGGGGATATCAACTTTGTCGAGCTGACCGATATGATGCAACTGCGTCTTCAACACAAGAACTTTGTCGCCGAAATCAAAGCCAACATGGAAAAGGCATTAGAGCAGGACAGGCAGCGAGAACTGTCGCTTGATCGGAAAGACAGGGGTTATGAACATGAGAGATCTTGATCAGCTTTACGATTCGCTCGGGCGAGTTCTAGCGGCTGCTGAAAATCACCAGCAAGCGGCAGATCGTTCGATTCAGGCAATGAACAAGGCTTCAGCGAATCTTGAGCACAAGGCGAACACACTTGATGGCCAACTTTCGAGGGAGATGACGCGCGCCATGAACTTGGCAGTAGCAGATGTCGCTAAAGCGCTAACCGCGCAATTTAAGACGTCCCACGAGTTGGCGAAACAGGCAGAGACCTGTTATCGCAATAGCGTACGGTGGGCAGCTTGGAAAGTTTTTGCAACTGCAACGATTTGCGGGGTTGTTCTGATATTAAGCACTGCGTACCTGATGCAAGGAACAATCCCCCCATATGCTGAAATCGAGGCTCTACGTTCGGAAAAAGCTTATCTGACCAAGAATATTTCCGAGTTGGAGAGGCGCGGTGGTCGCGTAAACTTGTCCCCCTGCAGTGATGGATCAAATCGTCGTCGACTTTGCGTCAAAATTGATGAGCAGGCTGGGGCTTTTCAGAATGGTTACCGCGTTATTGCGGGTTACTAGGTTTTGTTAGCCTACTAAATATTTGGTCCATTGCGTTCGCCGGCACGATGCGCTCAAACGATACTGACTTCCGACCGGTATTCCATAAGCTAGGCCGTGGCATCCACCGGATAGCCTGGTTCGGGGACATAACTTACGCCAGCCGAACCGGAGGGTCTTCACCCATGGCCCAGCTCGTTCTATCCCGCTGGAAGGATAACGAGCACGCCGCTCGTATCCACCGGGACCAGTTCACCACCATAGCGATCCCCATAGCCTACCTTCGACTGTTCCGCATCGGCGATCTATGGAATGGCGAGGAACGGATCGGGACCGACAAGGACTTCGTCCAGGAAACCTTCGAGGACCTGACAATCAATGACGCTACAGTGGAAGTCGCGCCGACCGGTCTCCCTCTGAACCAAGGAGGCATTTCACTATACCCACTACCGTTTTCGGCCTTGGAAGCACACCGAGACCACACTGGGGCATTCTGCGCCCGTGTGCCCGTAGCCAACAACGTCACTCTAGTAGTGCCCTGCATGGAACTCATCCGCTTCTACTTCGGCGCAAGCGGAGGTCTCCTGAAGCGCCTATTTTCTGGCGCATTGGCTAGCCGTCAACTGTACACCTCGGCACGAATCAATCCCGCCACCGGGATCGCACACCTGGATCTGTTCCCAGGTCTTCCTGGCGTCGCGGCCAGCACAGTTGGACGCATCGCGTTCGATCCGCAAGCACGAAAGGCCATGCGTTGGCTCGTTAACTCAGGGGTGAGCGCAGCCGCCAACAAGGAACGCCATTACCCTCGTACCACATTTCCATTCCTTGGCGAGACGACCCTGACCGCTCAGGGCAGGTGGATCGAGCAAGGTAGGCACCGGGTGTTCCTGGCCGAACGGCTGGTCCGATGCACACACCCGTTTCCTTTCCAGAAACTTTTCTACACGTCGCAGGTGAATCTGGCCGCTATGTCTAATGCCTCGCGCCAAAAATCAGAAAGAATGGCGAGACATGACGAGGATCCCCGCCCCAAGGTCTATCTTACCGATGGAATGGTGGCTCGTGACCTGCAAGCGATGGCAGTACCTAGCCCCGAAGACATCGACTGCTCTTTTCCGGACCTCATGACAAAGCACGTCCGGAGAGTCAAGACGGCTAGACCGGTGGGCGCCCACCATCACGCGGCACCAGACGTTACTCTTGCTACTGGTGACCCGTTGTCTTCCAGCAATAATCGGGAAGCCGAAGTGACCACTGAGACCGCAGAACAGGCCATTATAGAAACCTATCCCGAAGGGGCTGCCTTCTTGCATCAAGTGATCGAAGATGTCAGGTTTGAGGGTAATGATTCCATCGAGATGGTTCCCATTCGAGATGAGGCTGCTAGCCAGGAGACCCCTTTCACGCGTGCGGACTACCTGGTGCCGACGACCGACTCTCGGCTTGAGACCATTTGGGCCACTCGGCTAAGTATTAGCGCCCCAGGCATAGAGCCCTCCCTGCTGCTGCTGGTCAAAGAAAAGCCGCCCTGGGCGAGCGAGAACAGCGACGACCAAGGCATCCTCTTGCCCTACCGCCCCGATAAGGATCCGCAGGGTCACGTGCTTGAAAAACTTCTCATCGATTTCGCAGGTATGGACAGAGGGCCGGACCCGAACGAAGGCACGGTGAACTATCCAGGACAAATCGGATTGTCTTACGGCGTCAGTGCCCTGCTGCCCTTTCTGATGCGGGTATGGGGGATAGAGAACAAGCATTACGAAGAACAGAAGCGCCAACGTGCGTTAAGTGTCACACCCCTAGAAAGTGGCGTAGGATAAGAAAAACAACCCCTCGTGAAATCTTATGCCTTGGCCCGTTATCCTAACGACTCTGACTCTCGCCCTAGTTTCTGCTTGGCTGGTATTTATACGAAACTGGGAGGCGTGGCAGGCGATGCTGGCTGTTGCATTTGCCGCTTTTGGAATCATCAGTTTATTGATAGTCGCGATTCAGCTTCTCTCGGATCGGGATGGCCGTGCTGAGAACTGGCGTGTTGTCAAAAAGACATTCGATGATGATCTGGACCAGATGCTCAAGTATTTCCGGATTAGGAAAAGGTAACCCTTACTCTCTTTATTGGCGCCCCGGTGCTAGTTTCCCCAGTGCCTGGACTTACAAGCTGCCGTAGCTGGGCATTTTATTGTGGGTTAAATAATTATCTAATTTCAAATAATTATTAATAATTTTGTGGAGGGACGCGCTTGGGCTATTTAGAGGCCAAATCAGCAGCGTGGAAGCTGATAACTAGCGACGCCAAGCTGAGGTGCCGAGGCGGGGTGGACTGCCAAAGAAACACCTCGATGGACGGGCTAGAGTCGCACATTTGCGAAATGGATATTCGGCAAGCCTGCTGCAATCCAACTTAAAACCGCTTTTGATACAATTTTCTGTGTTTCGTCAGGGAGATAGTCATAAACACTCGTGTACATATAAAAATCCGACCACCCACGATCTATCACTTCAGTAGAAAGATGTATTAATTTTGGACCATCTTCAGAGTCTTCGTTGACACCAAGTTTGTCAATGGTTTCTGCTGCAATAGATTTCGCGTGAGTTCTGGTTGTTTCAATAACGACAAGCCCGTGTTCGCGTAGACAGTCGCAAACTAATTCGATTTGTATGTCGCCAGAGAGAACGGGGACGAGCATGGGTATCCGCAGGACTATCCCGCAGGGATAGCACCGTTTCCCTCCTGGGGGATTTTCTGACCCAACAAGGCAATTGCTGCTGCGAAGCTCTCGCCGCCGCCACACTGCGAGATTTGCAACACCTCGTTTAGCCCCGTTTGACTGGATAAGGAAATCTCCTCATATAGACAGATAGGCAGCTCCTTGTTGTCCTTGAACCGGCGATCCGGACCTCCAGACTTGTTGACATATTTCCACGTCCTATCCACAACCTTTGCGTCCCTTGGAACGGGGTCACTCTCGATGAACCTCCTTGTTCCAACATTGACGCGAAGCTCTTGATAGCCGACGGCTCCAACGCCGTTTTGATCGTAGATGAGGACGCGGTCGGGAAAGAAGTGCAGCGTTTGGCGACCAACCCCGATGGCTATCGTTTCGATGTTGGTCTTGACGTAGGGTGGTTCTGCCCTGCGAACAAACGTTTGCTTTCGGCTAACGAGGTTGCTCGCACCGGCGTGATACTTTCGATCATGAACCTTCCCCTCAGCCTCGATATGCCATGCCGCTGCGCAATCAGCCAACCTTCCGGCGCAACTGTGAAGCTGTCCATAGGCATTTTCCATCTCGGGATCGAAGTCATAGAAAAGTACGACCGTTTTGGCAAGGGCGTCTCGACCATGAGCAACGTATGTGCCCGCAATAGCCACCAGGAAAAGTAGCACCAATAACCAATTCGGCCACCCCGACGACAACCCAACGATAAGAACCGCCATTGAGGCCACAGCCACAATAGGCCAAAGCCGTGTGGTCTTTTGTTTTTGATTCAGTTCATTCAAAAGCTCACGCGAGGAAGAGTCAACGATTTGGGCAACGTCCGCCGACTCGATTTCTTCGAGCGGCGCACGTGTTCCCGGTGGGATTTGAGGGTCAAGTCGCTGCGCAGGCTGGCGTCGCTGCTCGGAAGGTGCAGAGGATGACGGAATGGTTGCTCTGTAATACAACCCACCTCGACCCATGTGGACATAGTTGCCTCGCGGCCCGACTCCGAAGCGTAGTCCTTTTACACCTGCGGAAACTCCGATACCCGACTTCGAAAGATTGAAGCGGAGAGGACCAACACTAATGCTCTTACGAAGATAGAAACCCATGGGCTATTCCTTTAATTCTGACCCCGCCAACGACTCGGATCGATCGATAACCGCCTTGGCAGACCCAAGCGCTATAACCTTGGCCACAGCCATATCGGCTGACGTCAAATACTGAATATGGGAGGTGTGAAGACTATCTTCCATTTTTTTGAGGAAAGTTGCCTCTTTCGTTACTACGTAGCCATTTCCTGCCAATTCACTATGATTTTCAACGAGCTGACTGCGCAGAGCGTCTTTGTCGCTCCATGAGCGCATAGCCATGCGATCCACAATCTGAACAGTGCCGCCCTGCTTAAGACAGGATCGCCCTAACTCATAGCATTGCTTATGTACCTGCTCACGATAGAATGGCATTTCGCTGCCATCGAAGCTTTTTAGTTGCTTACCCAACTGGGCCGAAATGGCCCCTGGGCTTGATCCAATCATCCAGCAGACGAGTGCATCGAATGCTTGATATGGAAGACTTGTTGCTAGTGTGGGGTCAAACGCATTCACCTGAACAATGTGCACTTGAGTGTCTGCCGCCAAATCACGGTGATTAAGTGCCTCAAGCGATATCACTTCGACTGAAATCCCGCTGGCTTTCAGGTGCTCAACCGCTATGGCCACTAAGTGCTCGTTATCCTCAAGAGACACCACCCACATGCCCGCTTGGACCAAACTCAATGTGCTGGCGCCTGAACCACAACCTACTTCCAACACTAAGTGCTTGTCACCCAATTGTTGAGTCATCCAAGCGTAGTGCCGATTCACAGAAAAATGCTCGGCCGAGGCTTTCCATTCATGCGCATATTCCTGGGGAGTCATTGCCCGACCAAATATCGTGTTCATGTCATTCATTTTATTTTGTGGTTCCATTTTTATTTGAATTACGTAGCGATATCCTTAATTAACGCCAACCCCGCCGACCCAAGAGGGGCTGTCGCTCCCACATGCAGCCCAGAAAACTAATTCGGAACGATTGGAGGGTCTTCCGTGTTACAAGTACAGGAGGGAGAGTTGGAGCCATCACAGCAAACCACCCTGCCACCTTGGCAACCACAAACACCTTGTTGCCATGAGCAACAGCCTCTTTGAGCCACTTGCTCTTTATCAGCAGACAAAACCTGCTGGCATTGCTCTTTTTGTATTAACCCCTGATCCTGGCTTTGACTTGTGGTATTAACATCGGCAAAAGCGCCAGAAAAAGCGAGACTAGCGAGAAGAATAAAAAGTAGCTTCTTCATGTTCACACTCCTTTATTTCGCGGTACTGTACACACCTAAGCCCATCGTGATAACAGCCCCGACCCCGAGGCCATAGGGAATATGGGAAAGCGTGCTTGCAAGCAAGGCATTTGAGCCTTGAGGTCCGCCCCGCCCGAAAAATCCCCAGCCAAATGAGGGAAAAAGAATGAACCAAGGCAGCAATGACGTAGCTAAACCGAATAGCAGACCGCCAAGCAAATGATTACTCGGGAGGGGCTGTCCAGTGGCTTGAAAAAAGAGTGGGTAGATAAGCGCCACCCCGCCGCCGCCGACAAGGAAATGGAATGCCCAGCCCATTTTCACCTCATGGGGAAATGGCCTGGAATTGAGGATGTTGGTATGAACGAACTGCCCACGCAGCAAGCCCAGAAACCAACGACCAACCAAAGCGATATTTACTCCGCTGGTAATGCCGACTTTAGCCGCATAAGTTTCGGTGACATCCATGAGTACGGCACCGACTATGCCGCCAAGAAATGCCCAAGCGATTATTTCCATTATTCACCTTGAGTGGATCAGCGTTTGAATTCACCGGCCTGCGCGACTTTTCGCGCAAGCCTAGTGGAATGATGGGTTGGGCAATGGTCGTTACCAGCGAAAACAATTACAAGTTATTCTTAAGCCAACTGGAACAGTCGTCATCAAACCCAGTCCATGCTCCAACACCGGACAAAACGGCAACAAGTAATGAATCGTTATTATCAATAGCCGGGGTAAGCGAGTCTCGCACCTGAACCGCCGTGAGACTTGATTTCACGATCCATGTTGAATCTAGGCAGTGCCACCAAATGCCAATTTTTTTTATTGCCTCAAACAGGTCGTTGTAATTTTGCCCTGGCTGATTGAGATCATAGGTAATGAGATATGTTGCCATTTGAGGCTCCTTGTTGATGGAATCTAATGTAATTGTAACAGGCGCCCGCGCAAAGGATCACGTTGCAAAGCGCCCACTTACCGGGTGTCCTGTTGCCCGGTAAGCCGGGCATAGGCGCTAGCAATGGAGCAAACGCCTTGCTTCGATAACAACCAAGCCATGGCATCGCTTCGATTCAAAAAGACTTTCAGATTCCATCTCTCATCCCGTGGATATGAGGCCAATGTTTCCGTGGAAAGTATTGTCGCCCGATTGTAAGCGACCACGGCCATTACATTTATTTCTTTCAGGGTAGCCAACTTTTGTTGGGCATCGAAATTATATGTGTAGGAGTTAACCTTATTAACGAGTAACGAAAATGGGGCTCGTAAATGTGAAAGCAAAAAGTCATGGTATTGACCCACCATATTTACGTCCATTTCAACGCCATCATTAATCATGACTTCAGCAATATCTTCTCGAAGGATAATAATTTTGGCAAAAGGCAGCTCATGTAAGCTCATATTAATCACCCAGCCGCCCAGCCTTGGATACTAAGATCCTTAGAACATGGGATTCAACAACTGCACGATTCATTATGAGCGCCCCGAAGTACCTTGTTAGCATATGCCATAATAATACAAAAACTTATCAAGTGACTGTTTATGCGAAAATATTCAATCTACTCTTCCTGACATATGTCAGCTTTTTTGCGGTCTTTACTACTCCACTATTTTGGCACCGAACATAATATTAAGCGGCGGGTTTAATCGGAATACACAGTATCGATGTGACAAAGTGCAGCGACATGCTTCCTTTTTGGACCAACTGCAAAATTACGGGCCTTAAAGCCTCTCGCATCCGGGCCAGTTCATAGAGTATGCTCACCACGTAATTCCTGGTGCATATATTTCTCTGCAATAATTTTTACTTTGGGCCTTTCTCTATTGCGTGTAGGAGATCATGAATGGGTTGGAACGACCATATAGACGACAGTGAACTTGGCAATCTTCCGCCAGAGGCATTCAGTCCATTTAATGTTGATGAGCCATTTGACCCTCAAGATCATTGGCTCGAGACAGCAGATGAAGAAGAGCAACGAATTGCGATGCGAGAATGGTTTTTGGCACGCTTCTGTGACCCAGCTATCGAGACTCCCTACAACGGTCGCGAGGGAGGATATCTTTTCATTAACGGAGGGCCTTATGACCCTGATGATGAGATATCTCACCGTTTTGCCGGTATTGTTGACGACGATGTTATTCAGGAGGTCGTCCACGATTTATATACTGAGGTTGGTAACCAATGGGCTCCAATTCGCGATGATTTTCCCAGTGATTTCGATTTCGATGAGCGGTTTGATCTTCAACTTCTGACCAGCAATGAACCGTTGGACAAGCTCAAGGCACGCTTGCAGCATGCCCGACTAGTTCTCACCCTTGAAGGGGATGAGGTTGCAAAGTCACTTGCTGAAAAGCTGGTCTTCGGTGGAACGGTCGCGGCTCTGGAGGCTTTCCTATGGGAGACGGTAGATTACTGGGTTGAGCATGACGAAAGGGCTCTACACGATATCGTGACGCGAATCCCAGCGCTGAAAGACCAACCGATGAAGCTTGGTGACATCTTCAAGCAACATGCCGGCCTAAAGGAGCACGTTAAGGGTTACTTACAAAATCTCGTCTGGCATCGCTGGGATAGAGTTGCACCGCTACTCAAAACCGGACTCGGCATAGAGCCCCCCAGTTTCAAGCAATTTGAGGAAGCACTCGTCAAACGCCATCATATTGTTCATCGAAGCGGCCATGACAAGACTGGGAATCCAATCTCGGTAACGAAGGAAGAAATAGGTTCACTGTGCGATATGATTGAAGCATTCGCCACTGAAATCCATGCCAAGCTGGCACCGCGAGGCCTTCCATTGAATGAGAATAATACTGGAGAGTTTTGAGTCGGTCGGCATCATGCAAATTCAACGTGACTGAATATTAACCTCAGCACGAAATCCACACACCGTTACGCGGTCGCTGGATTGCTTTGCAAATACTGAATCAAAGCCTGGAATTGAGATTGGGCTTTTCCGCTAGGATCAATGATGGAGTGGCTAAAATATTTCTCGATGTTTGCCGCAGTAATTTCCGTGTTGATCGGATCGTAAGTAGTTCCATTGGCGCCGCCGGCCGTATGCCCCATCATCCTGATGAGTGCAATCTGGCTCAGGCCTGCGACAGCGGCCGTGTTGCCGCTGGCAACCATTTTGTTATACAGCGTTTTTTCCGCAGGGTTGAGATTGGCCATGGTATTGACGAGCCCCCCGGCCTTTTGCGCGTAATCGAGTTCTTCAGCTGTAAGACTGTCGGGGCCATGGTTTTCTTTCATCTTGTCGCGGATTGCAGCGAACCTGGTGTCGTGGGCGAGCACGTAATCCGTTTCTTCCTGCGTTCTGCTCAAGGCGTCTTTAGACTTGATCTCGGTGAGCCTGGCGTCGACTGAATTGGTGGAAGATAGCGCAAGTGCATCCCATGCTGCTTGCGAGATGGTCACTGCATCGGCGGTTTTTGCCGGTTCACCGGCAGAGGTTTGCCGCTGGGGCGGCAAGGTTGTTTTTGCCGCAACCGCAGGCAAGGCTGCATAGGGCTGTATTGTTATCATGGCATCCTCGATTGCCTGTGTAATTGATTTGCATTAAGCAACTTGTATGCCATAGCCATCTCGGCCAGATTGCAATCTGCCGACCTGATGCGCTGTTTATAGGCATCAGCACACTATCCGTTTTCGTGGTCGAGCCTTCCAATGTTTAATCCCAGTTTATTGATGCGCACCTGAAAACGATTGGCGTCCTGTCCTCCAAAGTGTTCAAGGATGGCGCGAGTGCGTTGAAGGCGATGGGCGGAGAGAATCGTCCCGACGTCATCATCAGTTCGATGCGCATGCCTGACATGACCGGGGTGACTTGGTGGGGCGCTGCGCGCCGATGGCGAGACAAACGTCGAGAAATTAATTATCACATATTCTTAATTTTAATCCCTCCAATCAGCTTTCTGGAAAGGCGTACAGTTGAAATCGACCCATTAGGAAAACTCGAGATAAGCGCTACGGATGACCGCTCCTCGGCTAAAGGAGCCGGTCGCTCCGGTCCGAGTTCTGTTGACTATCGACGCCGCTTTGTGGCGGGCAGTTAGCAAGACGTTATTTCGGGTTCGTGCCATTTTCTGCCGGTCGAGGTGTAAGATATCCGGCAAGAAAGCTGTCGGTCACGACCGGCAACAAGCGGCCATTAGCATTCCATTTGCTTGGTGGGCGGATAAGATGCTTGCTGTGTGCAATGCTCGCGGCAAGCGTGGCCAGTAGAATTCGGACAATAACGAACCGATGGAGTCGCTATATAAATGCCTACACTTGCCGATTCGCGCGTCGCCCCTCCGAAGGGCTGGGACGAATTTGAAGATATCGTGTGCTCTGCGGCCAAGAACCGCTGGCGCAATTCGGATTTCACGCGACACGGACGCCAAGGGCAAGAGCAGCATGGCGTAGACGTATATGGGAAAGACGATAAGGGGCAAGTGGTTGGCTTGCAGTGCAAGAACACTTGTTCCGGGGTGACTGAGCGGACAATTGAAGACGAGGTGGAAAACGCCGAAGCCTTCGAGCCGGCACTGAGGATGCTATATATCGCCACAACGGCCCTCACGGACAAGAAGATTCAGGCGTTTGTTCGCACTCGGTCAGAGAATCGTCAAGCGGCAGGTCTCTTTGGCATCGAAATCCTGTTCTGGAATGACGTCTGGCACGACCTTACTCTCGATGAGGCGCGTGTTTATCAGCATTTCCCACACTTAAAACCACATGCAGTGACTGAACGGGAGCAACCGCACGACCAGCGTCTATTTCAGGAATTCCAGTCGGTCTTTTCCTTCGTGCCGGCTATTCAGCTCCTTCGGGACCATGATTTCGGAGGATCGTATCCCCGCAAGGCCATTCAGCCACTCTTTGATTTTGTCGAGGCCTGGAACCAGCCCGACAGGGAGTTTCTTGACAAAGGCCTACAGGCAGCTCTTGCAGACCTCTACCGAGCGGCTCGTGTCATGTCGAATCACTTATGTGACAAGACTGTGCCGATTGGCAATGGTGATTACGCTTCCGTGTTCTCAGACCAGCAAAGAGCGACTGGCCCTCGACCCGAGCATGTCATAGAGGAGGCTCGCATACTGAATCAACAGGCCAGCCTGTTTGTTCCAATCTACGAACACTTCTTCAGGTTATGTCGCTCAACGTTGTCGAGGTAGGGTTCGGGAAGTAGTTCAAGAGATTCTATGGCTCCTTGAAAGGCTGTTTCGGGGAATCTCATCGACTGTAATGGGTTATTTGGAGAAATGAGTCTCGCTAAATTGTTTGCCAGATAGCTGCCCTTCGCCAACTTCCGCTCAGGGTCTATTCTGTTGAAAAACTCTTTTTCTGAGGGAGGCTAAAAAAATGCCCGGTGCTGTTGCGCTCAAAGAATCCTATCAACGGCCTGTGTTGTAAAAGAATTAAGCGTTCTGCAACGAACTA
Source organism: Sulfuricella denitrificans skB26 (assembly GCF_000297055.2). Classification (NCBI taxonomy): domain Bacteria; kingdom Pseudomonadati; phylum Pseudomonadota; class Betaproteobacteria; order Nitrosomonadales; family Sulfuricellaceae; genus Sulfuricella; species Sulfuricella denitrificans. The sequence continues at coordinate 273,554 of NC_022357.1, forward strand.
TTATGTTCCACATGACCCCGGGTACGATCTTCGAGAGAAAACCGATCTAAACGGCTAGAATTTTTTCAAACCACATGAAAAATGAGTTTTTCAACAGAATAGGTCGATTGTGTGAGTTCGAACCGGAACGTGGCCGAAGCAGACGTTCCTTTCGTTTGCAGCGAAGTCTTGGCCCGTTGATGAACGTTCGGTGAGGCCGACGATTGCCGATGTGGTAGATCTCTATTTGGCACCTTGAGCAACGGTACATAGCCTGACAATCTCAGCAGCGGACAACTTGTGGTGCTGAAGCTGCTTCTCCACTTCTTTTGCGCCCCTAAAACCTCCGGAAGTGGTTAACGACACCGAATAGGCGCGAACCGCATCTCGCAGTTTCTTAAGACCTGGGCCATTCACGATCCGTATGTCCGCGTGCGGCGAAGCGGCGAACTCGAAGACTGTTTTTGGGTGAACCATGATGGGCGTCATAGAGCACGTCTTGTCGTATTTCTCGCTGAACCAGACTATCGACCCGTTTAGCTGATTGGTGTCGGCTTTCGAGACCCTGTCGGCCAACACTGCCCCACTCTTGCACTCTATCACCAGGTACTTAAGTCCTCCGAGCGCCCAGAGATTGTCCGGGCCGCGGCCAACCTTGTCTTCCGGTCGCTGCGATCCAAATCCCAGGAACTGGCCCAAGTCCAGCATAGCGGCTTCGAAACGCTTACTGCCTTCTTCTCCCCAGTCTAGGTCGTCGAGCAAACCATTCACCCAGATAATGAGATCATTGCCTTCGAGGAATCTGTCCATGAAGCGGACGGCTGCCGCAGCTTGGCCGGCGACCGGCGCACTTAGCTTGTTATAGGTGGCACCGGTGATGGGCTTTAGTAGGCGCGAGTTATGGCTCACGGCAGCCAATTGTAATTCCTGCGCGTTCGCAGGGTTTATGAAGTTGGTGTATTCGGCAAGTTGCTGCTTTAGGTAGCCCTTGACTTTAGCCTCCGTCGTTCCATTCACCGCTTCCTGCGCCTTGTCGATGGCGATGTCGTACCTGCCGATGCGGACGGCATCGAATGCCTCCCGAAGTTTCACTTGATTCTCGTCGAGATTACCGCCATTGATCGGCGGCGCATTCACTACGGCGTTTCGGCCAGCCTGGGTCCAGTCGTCGTCCTGCTTTAGGCACAGGTTTAGAATCGGTTTCAGTTCTTCGAGGGGCTTGCCACGGACCTGGGCTGCGACCGCCTTTCCAAGAGCGATCTGAGCGCGGGTTGCCGACGAGAACATTTCCTCCGCTTCCGGCTGATGCAGTCTTTGGGTCAACTTTCCGCCGAGCAGCAGCACTACGCAGTGGTCGTCGCTTGATCGAACACCGCGGCCCATGCCTTGCTCGATTCGTTGAACCTGGCGAACCAACTGTCTCTTGGTCCCGTCGAGAAGGAGCATCTCGAGACGCTCGCCCAAACCGTATACTTCCGGAAGGCCATCTATGACGAGCAGCTCGCATGCTGCTCCTGGGAGGTCGATGCCATCGTACTTGTTTATCAGTACGGTCAGGCCAACGTGCCCGGCCTTTAGGCGATCGACTCCCTTGTGGATGTTGTCCTTGTTCAAGACACTTTCGGCAACATCTTTCCAGAAGTCGGCTCGCTGGTTCGACGGTACGATGACCACCACGTTTAGTTCTTTTGCGATGCCGGATACCAGTGCCTTGATCTCCTCGACCGTGAAGTCGGGGTTGATCTCCTGCGGCGCGAGGATCATTCGATCCCCTATGTCCCCGCCACCTTTTGGCCTAATGGGCTGCGCGACCTCGGCGGCATCGGCCTGGAAATGACTGACCAGAATCGTGTCGTCAGCTAGAGTCGCCGTCATGTAAATGCGCCTTTGCGCGGAAGCAAAGGCCGGGATGCGGTCGATGGGGACAAAGCGCGGGGCGATCTCAAGCCGACCGCCCCCGAACAGGCAGGCACACTGTGGGATGCACTCATTCAGCAACGGCCAGTTCCACTCAAGCTCATTAGTGTTCCTTTGGGCGTGCAGGAGACGGACGACATCGTCCTGGTGAGCCTGCCAGGCCCAGTACGGCACGGCCATGACGACACTGGGATCCTCAGCCTTGACATCGAGCAGACCGGCCGGCGATTGCGCTTTCAGATCCTCCTCGAAGAGCGCCAACAGCCCGTCGTAGACCGGACTCCCTGCCGTGGACTTTATACAGAATTGGTCGTGCACGACCCCTAGGCAAGCGTGGGCATCGTCGATCACGATGCAGCCTATCGGAATCTTCCTCTCGCCGACTCCGAACACCGAACGGCCGTTGAAGAGTTTGTGGACGTTAGCCACCAAGATGGAGCGACCGGCTATGAAGTCCGGATCCTTCTCGTCACCGGTTACGGCGATCCCCAGCGCTTTGGCTTCCGCGAGCACTTGCACCACCAAGAAGGGGTCAGGGGTTATGTAGACGGCGGGCTTGACGTTTTCGTTGAGCGAACCCTGAAGGCAGAGCAGACCAACCACGGTCTTGCCGCCACCGGTGTTCATCTTAATGGTCAAATCCCTTGCGGTCCTGCGTGCGTACCACGCGTCTAGAACATCCGCTTGTTCATCAAGGGGACGCTTGAAGCGCGCATCGCGCTTCAAAGTAGTGAATATCTTTCGCGGATCCGTTTGTTTCGCAGCTGTTCCCGCATTCAGCTTTCCGAAATCCAAAGCCATTTACCCCTCCTGTTTTTTAGGTTTTCTAATGTTTGATTCTGGCATAAATTATTTGAGGGGACTAATATTCAGTAGCGGCACCCATTCTGATGCGAACTTTCCCGCGCAGGCGGCGTCTCGCTTGCCGGAGCCAGTTGAGTCTTTGGGCGGAACGTCCGCTTCTGGCCGCTTGTTGCAGGTCGCGACCGTCAGCTTTCTCGCAGGATAGATGCTGAGCAGCCGTTTAAGACAATGCGACTAGCATGGGTTAAGATAAAGCATGTGTGGACGCTACCCCGAGCGTTTTATGGAAGCCCGTTAGCCGCAAGGTTAATAGCCCGCAGCATGATTCGCCGGATTTGATTGAGACAGCCTTGATCTGACAGGCATTGTAAGTGCGCGAACTTCCCCTCGTGACACACAGCGCCCATTTCACTGGAATCCAGCCCAATGGCCGGTCTGGAGAAAGATGGCTGAGTACTATCGACCCTAATCCGTCTGATGACATATGGAAGGCGATTGGCCGCTTACCGCGACTTAGGAGACGCTGGTGGAAACTGATCATCCGGCAGGAACTCGGCCAAAGCGGACTGTCACAAGTTATCTGATTCTACTATCAGCGAATGTCTGCTTATTGAGTTCTTTGAGTGACGCTTCTGCCCCTGATCCAGCAGTTTCAGTGTACACTTTTACTACAATTACTAGGCTTGTCCCACATTCGTTTTGCGGATAATTAGTTACGCTTTATGAGTGTTCTTATTTTCCATAAGAGTTATTTTAATGATTATTCTTCTTCCCGTAATTTGTTAGCATAACTTCACTTGATTTTCATGATACGCAAACTTGTAAGTGCCTTAGCACAATTCTTTGGCTTTGCTCAAAAACCCAGAAATCCACTCGAACAGAAATTTAAACTCCTGGAATTTAATGACCGAGCCTCAGCCACATCAGCAGCACGCCAACAGGGTGTTGCTGCAATCATTCGCGGAGGGAAAACCAATAAATGGCTCCTCTTTACCTGTCCTTGTGGATGTAATCAGCAAATCGCGCTAAACCTCATGCAGAGTCACAAACCTCACTGGTCGATAGAAATACGCACACCCACCTCATTTTCTGTTCATCCATCCGTTGACGCTATGCAGTGCGGTGCCCATTTCTGGATTCGTGATGGAAGCGTTATTTGGTGTGAGTAGCCCAGACCATATCAAGGTACGGCTGTACATCTCCACGTCCCCACATTGTATGATCGCCACAAAAACAGCCGTCTCTTGGCTCGATACGATTGGTCCGAATGCGCGACTGGTCAAACGCTAAAAGCACTTCAGAAGATTGACGCTCTTCCCCCATAAATCCGGTTAGACGATGCAGTAATTCAGAGATGGCTGCGCTGGCAGTTGCGCTAGTAAAAGCAATTACAGCTGGTGCCGGCTCATCAAGCTCTGGTGCATAACCATCACGGATTTGGTTGCGTCGATCTTCATCAGAAAGAGTTTCGACTCGAATAGCTTCAGCCGATATCCGCCCACGGCAGAAAAGACAAGCTTCTCCAGAAATCAAAGTTGTCACGCGACCATATACACTTGTAATGGCTCCATGTTGTGAACTTATCAATACGCCTAAATCTATTACGGGAATATTGTAATGCATTGCTAATTGAGTAAGAATCGAACGTGGCAATTCATTGTCTGTACAACCAAATACAACGTCGCAATCTCGAATGGATTCAGCCGTGTTTTTGTCAGTTATGTGTTTAGGAAAGACGTCTATGATGGTTTTTAAACCGATACTATCGAGGTGCCTTTTAATTATTTCAACCTTGAACTGCCCGGCATCATCAACCTTAGACCCATAAACACGATTGACGTTAGTTGCATCCAATACATCCCCATCAAACAATGAAAGACGCCCAACCCCAAGGCGGCATAATTGTTCGGCCACTGGCGAACCAGTCCCACCCAATCCAACAATGCCGATATGTAAATTGGAAAGTATTTTCTGAATATCTTGGCCAAATGCTCTAACTTGACGATCAAAGATAGCAGTAATTTCGTTTTCTGGATTCTTAGACCAACTACGAATTCGAGCCCCCACTTCTAAAATGACATCTGCTGGTTCTTGGTGCGGAAGATATAATCGTCCACGAATATCATTCTCTGTTAGAACCAATGTGCCATGCACCCTGTCGGGGACGCGTTTCTGTAAGAAAGGCAGAAGCTTCAGTTCTTCACCATCATCTTGATCGGAAAAGTCAGCAAAACCTTCTGGATGTGAGTGAGCAAAGATAATGCTGAGGTTCTCAATCTTGGCTTGCTTAGTTATCCGTACCAAAGCGCTAGATGAAATGCTTAAGCCATAAGCTTCACGGTAAAGGAAATCCTCCTCAGCTATCGGCATGATGACATGCGCAATAAGTTTTGTTGCGCGTTCAGTCTGAGATTGCCCACACAGCAAAAATGCCGCCCCCTCCACTCCCATACGATCAAAAAGCAGTTTTCGCAATAAAGCCATTTGCGGTTCTAGCAATACTATTCTTGTGTCTCTCATACCTTCCCCACCCCTTGAAGTTCTCTTTGAATCAGAGCGAAGAATGTCCTAAGACAATCGACGCCCGGTTGCCAATTCCCATTCAAATGTCGTGAAAACCGTTGCCATGAGCGTCCCAAGTGCGATTCCATTACTTCAGTAGCCTGCGCAAACTGCCCTGTTGTAGTCAGTCTAATTGGCGGATCGCAATACCACATGTCCAACGGTGACATCGGGTATTGAGGTGGAATTCTAATCATCAGATCAATCATCGATGGAGTGAACCCCCCAGCCGTAACGTCAAATTCCTTAATTAAGAGGCAAACAGCACCCTGCGGATCAGGTACTACCTCCCATTTGAACTCTCGTTCACTGAGGAATTTCACGTCACGGACTGGCAGATTCATTTCACATGCCTCCTGGATTAATCGTGCTTGGCGCCGTATAAAAATCAGATCCTGACTTCACATCGTAATTGGACTCGGGGCGAATAAGTATGTCGTCCTTTGGTCCATGCACATCAAGCCAAAGATCACGATCACCCGGCACTGGTACGAGTGCGCGAAGCTCTGCACCTGTAGCTTCGTTACTTGGCAATACGTATTGCACCTCATCAATTTTGATGTGGACGGCATGTTTTTGCTGCTTTGATTCATGGACAGAAGTGTTCATTTTTTGCTCCTTATTATGGCTGGTGAATTTATATTAGCCAACAATTAGCTAAATAGCAAGCAAATTTAATTGTAATTATTAGCTAGTTAGTCTATAGTTTAGAAAAAGGAGATGGCAAAGTGACTGTAAAAAAGACAATGACCCTTAATCTAACTGAAGCAGAGATGACTGCGTTGGAGGAGTTGTGTATTGAAAAAGACATGAGCAAAACAGCCGTTCTCCGACAAGCTTTACGTTTGTATCAGTTAATTAATAACAGGAAAAATTTAGGTGATAAGCTGTTCTTAGAGAATGACACCATCAAAGAAAAGAAGGAGCTTGTCGTTTTGTGAAAACCACCCTTAATGTTCCGTTATTCAACCCTGCTCAGGGTATATACGTTGAAGCCTCACTTCACGAGCGTATCGATGCTGGCTTTGCTCGCCGTGCTGACGAATTATGGAAAGCACATATAAAGGAAATTATCTTGTCCGGACGCACTCTGGAAAAGATGGAACACGACCACTGGAAATGGGAAAGCAAGGTGGCTAACTCTGCTAACCTGCTCTCTTGCCCAACGTTTGCTATTGAATATAATAATGAACCCCAGGGCTTAATGCTGTTAACTACGGATGGTTATTTTTCTCGATTGGACAGCCAAAAAGGAACACCATTGGTGTACGTAACTTATCTTGCTTGCGCACCTTGGAACGATAGAAATATTGCAGAGACTCGTAGATTCAAGGGTGTTGGAACTATTTTGATGCGAGCCGCTATTGAAACTAGCATTGACATCGGTTTTAAGGGAAGAATTGGGCTACATTCACTTCCGCAATCTGAAGAATTCTATGAAAATTGTGGACTTGATTTCCAAGGTATTGATGCAAGCGTGGGGAATTTGAAATATTTTGAACTCAGCCAGAAGGCTGCAACTGAGTTTTTGAGATAGGAGAGTGCCATGAAATTTGAGATCACTCAGGAATGGCTCGCAAAAAGACTTGCACACTGCGAGGAGGATGGCATTGCAGCTGGAGGTATTCATCTTGAAGATTTCAAGAAAGATATTGAGCGAAGAACTGTAACACCATCTGTGCTTCAAAATGTACCAACCCAACTTGGCAAGGTAGTACGTTACGTTCGAGAACAGAAGGGATGGACAAGAGCTGAAATGGCTGAACTTGCGGACATAGATGAATCAGACTTGGTGTCTATCGAAACACTATCCAGCTATGACCCAAGGCCAAGAACAGTAATACAGCTTGCTGAAGTGTGCCGTTTCAAACGAAATGAATTTGTCCAGTTAGCTAATCACCGTACCATGGTTGCAGCCAACGACAATTCTGTCAGATTTGCTGCCAGCTCCAATGGAACAGAATCAATTAGTGATGAAGAATATGATGCGATTCGAGCACTAATCCAAGCACTGGCTCAATCAACATCTAAAACGCAGTGAAAAATATCCATCTCGACAAGAGAACAGCCAAGGATATTGATCAGCATATAGACAGGGTGCATCGTGACTTGGGCTATACAGATGGCATGATTATGTTGCCACAGGTGCGTGAGTTGTTGCGATTAGACTTGCACTACTACCAACTTGATGATCCAAAGCTTCTTGATGAAGTGGTTCACAAACTCAGGGTTGGTGCTAAGCAAGTAATCAATCGCCCAGGCTTGTTGTTGGACGCGGTGCGCAAGTTTGACCTGAATGCGTTATTCATTCCAGATGGGAAGCGCATTCTCATTGACGGGAGAGTTCCCGATTTGAAGAAGCGATGGTATGAATCGCACGAAGTAGCACACAGCCTTATTCCGTGGCATGCGGAATACATGCTAGGTGATGACAAGGAAACTCTATCGCAGTCTTGCCACCAATTTATTGAGGCAGAAGCGAATTACGGTTCTGGACGGCTTCTTTTTCCACACAATAATTTTACTGAAGCAAGACTTTCGAGTGAAATATCGATAGATCATGTTCGAAAATTAGCCAAGCACTTTGGCAACACAATTACCAGTACTCTATGGAGGTGTGTCGAACAGAGCGAGCATGCAATTTTTGCCGCCGTTGGGGAGCATCCTAAACATTATTGTGAAGGTAATTCGAAAATTGAGTACTTTGTTCGCTCAGAAAAGTTTGAACAGCAGTTTCAAAATGTATGCGAAGAGGATATTTGGGGGTGGAAACAATCTTACTGTGGATATAATAAATCTGGGCCACTGGGCTGTTCGGAAATTCAAGTGGCTGATATAGATGGCGAGCTTCAAGTGCTCCTCATGGAGAGCTTCAGCAATAGCCACAATGTGTTGACACTAGGGTGCTGGGTGCGGCCACAGCCTATTCAAGTATTTTTTTAATTGACCTGAACACAACTCTCCGTAGAAGCTTTCAGAAAGACTATTACAGTAAACTTGAGTGCGGCTTGTCGATAGCAACCGTTCGACGAACCTTGAAAGCGGACACACAATGCTGACAACCAGACCTCCTACGAGTGGCCGCTTCTGCCAAAAGCTGTCGTTCATCAGCGGGGCATTATTTTCTCCGCAATGCCTCTTTCTGGCACGTTGCTGACCGTAACGGGCCAACGTCAGAATTCGTCGAGAAATTCTTAAATAGCGATAATCTTAATTAATTATCACATATTCTTAAATAATTTTAATCCCTCCAGCCGCCTCCCACCAGCGCCGGACCGGAAGCGGAATGATGCGGCGAGCGATAAGGCCGTTGCTTCCAGTGCTCGATCTTGAAGCCGCCGTTGAGAGATTGAATCGCCGCGGACTCCAGCGCCTGGCTCTCGGTCATGGCCGGCAGAATGCCGGGCAGTCGGGCAGCCAGCATGGTCTTGCCGGTGCCTGGCGGGCCCGCCATCAGGATGCTGTGCCCTCCGGCGGCCGCGATCTCGAGAGCACGCTTGGCATGGGCCTGCCCCTTGACTTCGCTGAAATCGGGATAGCTCCGCTGACTTGCCTCGGGAATCTCCTGCCACCTGGCAAGCAACTGTCGACCGGTGAGTTGGGCGCAAACTTCGAGCAGCGAACTGGCCGGATAAATTTTAGCTTCTTCCACCAAAGCGGCTTCGGCGGCATTCTCGACGGGAAGAATGAAGGCGCGCCCGTCCTGACTGGCTTTGCAAGTCATTGCCAGCGCCCCGCGTATCGGGCGCAGTGCGCCGGTCAGGGCAAGCTCGCCGGCAAACTCGTACTGCGCCAGGTCATTCAAGGGAATTTGCCCGGATGCCGCCAGGATGCCAAGTGCGATCGGCAGGTCGAAACGGCCGCTTTCCTTGGGTAAATCGGCGGGCGCAAGATTGACGGTAATGCGACGGGCGGGAAATTCGAACTGAGCATTGAGCAGGGCGGATCGCACCCTGTCCTTGCTCTCCCTTACTTCGATCTCGGGTAGTCCGACCAGATTGAAGCTGGGCAGCCCATTTGACAGGTGCACCTCGACCGTCACCAGCGGTGCTTCCATGCCGGCCAATGCCCGGCTGTACAAGACCGCCAGCCCCATCGCTTACTCCGGACTTGCGCCGGATGGTTTCTCCATCTCGGCAACCTTGGCTTCCAGCGCTTCCAGCTTTTCGCGGGTCTTAAGGAGCACAGCCTGTTGCACGTCGAATTCCTCGCGCGTCACCAGATCCAGTTTGGTGAACACGCCTTGCAGCACGGCACGCAGGTTCTTTTCCAGATCCTTGGCCGGACTGTCGGCCAGCACCTGGCCAAGCTTACCGCTGATTTCTTCAAACACTTTTTGGCCCAACATCATGAATTGCTCCTTGTATAAACTTGAATTTTTTGCGAGCTTTCACCATACGGCGAAATACCTGCTTACCCCATTCAGTGTACCAAAATGAGGCCGGCCGAACACGCGCACTTTATTGGTGCATCTGGCCGCCAGGATGACTCAAATCGGTGCCAGGCACGCATAGCTAACCCACAAAAAAACGCTATATTGTTGAATACACACAGAATAATAATTCTGGCACGGCAAATGCTAAGAACAAGGCGAGGCTTATCTCATTTCACTTGAAAGGAAAATATCATGCGTAAAATTTCTCAAGCACTGGTCCTGGCAGGTGTTGTTACTCTGCCCGCCCTTTTCACTGTTCCGTCAGCCAGCGCGGCAGACGCGGCAGCCGCTTCGCCCCACACTTTCACGGGCAACGCCACGCTGGCATCCGAATACATTTATCGCGGCATCGCTCAAACTCGCGGCAAGCCAGCTATCCAAGGCGGTTTTGATTACGCGCATGCCAGCGGCTTCTATGCAGGTGTCTGGGGTTCCAGCATCTCCTGGATTGGCGATGCTGTGCCTGGGGCAAGCGCCAATGTGGAAGTCGATGTTTATGGCGGCTACAAAGGCAGTATTAGCGACGATCTGGGCTATGATGTGGGCGTGCTGACCTACAATTACCCAGGCAGCGGAAAAACCTTGAATGGCACTATTCTCGATCAGGATACCACCGAGCTTTACGGTGCCTTGAGCTGGAAATGGCTGACCCTGAAGTATTCGCACTCCACCACCGCACTCTTTGGCTGGGCCAAAACCGGCACGACACTCGACAAAACAACGGGCAGCAGCTATCTCGAAGCCAATGCAGCCTATGATCTTGGCAACGGCTGGGGCATCAATGGCCATGTCGGCCACCAGAAAGTCAAAGGCAACACGGATGCTTCTTACAGTGACTACAAGCTGGGTGCAACCAAGGATATGGGATTTGGCGTATTCAGCCTTGCCTATTCGACCACCAATGCAAAGGACAACTGTAGCGGCGCAGCGGCAGCAACGGCCAACGACGTTTACTGTTATGTCAACAACAACAGCACTGATGCCTACTCTGCCGGCAAGGGCCGTGTACTGCTGACCTTCGGCAAAACTTTCTGATCCAAGTACGCTAGGAGCCAACATGAAACTAGTAACCGCAATCATCAAGCCGTTCAAGCTCGACGAAGTGCGTGAGGCGCTTTCCGCCATTGGCGTACAGGGCATCACCGTCACCGAGGTCAAGGGCTTTGGTAGGCAAAAGGGCCACACCGAGCTGTATCGCGGTGCCGAATACGTTGTCGATTTTTTGCCGAAAGTCAAAATCGAGGCGGCGATCAAGGAAGACATGGTCGATCAGGTGATCGAGGCCATCGAAAAATCCGCCAAGACCGGCAAGATCGGCGACGGCAAGGTTTTCGTCTTTAACCTGGAACAGGTCGTCCGCATCCGCACCGGTGAATCCGGCCCGGATGCCCTTTAAAGGAGCAAGCCATAATGAAAAAAATCTTGAGTATGCTCGCCTTGCTGGGGATGCTGGGATTCTCCGGCCTGACCCTTGCCGAGGAAGCTGCAGCTCCGGCTGATGCCATGCCGGCTGTAACCGCACCCGAAGCCGCAGTAACTGCTGTAGCCCCGGCAGCGGAACCGGATGCTGCACCCGCTCCGGTGGCACAGAAACTGGACAGTGGCAACACCGCCTGGCTTCTGACCTCAACAGCGCTGGTGCTGTTCATGACCATTCCCGGTCTGGCACTGTTCTACGGCGGCATGGTGCGCAAGAAGAACGTGCTCGCCACGCTGATGCAAAGCTTCTCGATCACCGCCCTGATCACGGTAATATGGATGATCGCAGGTTACAGCCTGGCGTTCCGTGCAGGCGGTCCCTGGATAGGCGGGTTGGACAGGTTGTTCCTGGGTGGCATGGGGGTGAATGAGATGGCCGGTACTGACGGCCAGAACATCCCCGAGTCGGTGTTCATGATGTTCCAGATGACCTTCGCCATTATCACCCGGCCCTGATCGCCGGTGCCTTTGCCGACCGTATGAAGTTCTCTGCCATGCTGTGGTTCATGGCGATCTGGTCGCTCGCGGTGTACGCACCGGTTGCGCACTGGGTATGGGGTCCTGGCGGCTGGCTGCTGGACAAGGGCGTGCTCGACTACGCTGGCGGTACCGTCGTGCACATCAACGCCGGTATTGCCGGCCTGGTGGCAGCCATCGTCCTTGGCAAGCGTCTTGGCTATGGTCGTGAACCCATGGCTCCGCACAACCTGGTGCTGACCATCATCGGTGCAGCCATGCTGTGGGTAGGCTGGTTCGGCTTCAATGCCGGCTCTGCGGTGGCAGCCGACGGTCGTGCCGGCATGGCCATGGCGGTAACCCAGATCGGCGCTGCCGCTGCCGCGCTCTCCTGGATGTTCGCGGAGTGGATGGGCAAGGGCAAGCCCAGTGTGCTGGGCATCGCTTCCGGTGCTGTTGCCGGTCTGGTTGCCATCACCCCCGCATCCGGTTTCGTCGGCCCGATGGGCGGGCTGATCATCGGCCTGGCTGCTGGCGTGACCTGCTTCTGGGGCGCAACCAGCCTGAAGCGTATGCTCGGTTATGACGACTCGCTCGATGCCTTCGGCGTGCACGGCGTGGGCGGCATCGTCGGCGCCATCCTGACCGGCGTGTTCGCGGTCAAGGAAATCGGTGGAACCGCTGGCCTGCTGGAAGGCAACGGCGGCCAGGTCGTCACCCAGTTGTTGGGTGTTGGTGTCACGGTAGTCTACGGTCTGGTGATGACCTATATCATCCTCAAGGTGATCGATGTCGCCATTGGCTTGCGCGTCTCCGAAGAAGAAGAACGCGAAGGCCTGGACGTTGCGCTGCATGGCGAGCACGTCGAATAACAATCATCTCTCGCAGTATTCAGGGCGCCTTCGGGCGCCCTTTTTTATTTGCGATCAGGCGATTTTCGTCGTTTTCTCCTGACAGCCTGCTGACTTCTAAAATCAGCAATAAATGCTTCATGGCAGGGGAGTCTGACAAAGCAGAATTAACAAAGTAGAATCGTGAGCGCTCAGATTGATGAAATTGATCTGGTCAGCGGAATCGGCGCACGTGTTTTTTCTTGTGCTCTTCCGGAATCGAAACTTGCTGAAGAATATGTCTGTGAACATGAAATACTTACCTACATCCAGACGGTTATGGGTGCCCTTGCTGTGCCTGTGCGCAAGCATGACCTTGACCACCCCGGTTGCGATGAGCAATCCGGGCCTGTCTGAAGACGCCAAAGTCACGACCTGCGGCGGGCCGAAAGAAGCTGCCACGCGCCTTCAGCAGCGCATCGAGCAGGCTGGGGAAACGCTCCAAGGATTGTCCGTTTTTGTTTCCGGTAACGCCCTGGACGTACCGCCACCCGCATCACTGTTTATTGTCGACCTGGCTGATGAAGATGCGATCAAACGCCGTGTCGCCGAACTGGCCGAGGCGGTCAAAGCCAAACAACCTGTCCCACCCCAGCCTGGCTCTGTTGCCGATTGTGCCAGCCGTTATCCTGAACTGGCTGCGCAGTCTGCAGAACTGGACTCCCTGAAAACAAAGATCAACCGCCTTCGCCTCGAGTTCCTGTCTTTGCCGCGCGTGCGTCGCGACACCTTGGTCAGCTCGCAACAAAGCGTTTTGGCCCATGGCCAAAAGGTGGCGGAGCTCGAACACGAACGCGCAAGCGCCGAGCGGCAGCAAAGCGAAGCTTCTGGATTGATCGAAACTGCCGAGGCGCAGGCCCGTTCGGAAATTACAGTCGATCTGCGCGAACTGGCTTCGCAGCGGGCTTTGCTTGAAAAGTCCCGCGAGGAAATTGCCGGTCTGCAAGTCAGGTTCTCAACCCATTTGCGTGAGCGCACGGAAGGCTACCGCAATACCGCATCGCAGTTGTCCGGACTGGCCAGCGTGCTGACGCAGGGCTATCTGCCGCAGAAGATTAACGCAGCGTATGATCAGACTGTACAGATCTGGCGCCAGCTGGTCGATCAGGGGTTTGAACGCATTGTGGACCCGCAGCGCTATGAGCCTTTGCCGACCTTGCCGGTCGTTCCAGCCGTGCTGCTTTCCCGCCTTGGCGCAGACCCCCAGGCCGGAGCCTACCAGGATGCATACCGGAAGGCGCAGATCGAATATGCTTCGGTCGCTGCTCTTCGCCAGGAGCGATTTGCCGAAGAGCGCAACAGCCTGTTCCGGTTGCTGTTGCAGGCGAGCAAGCTGCGCTCGGAACTGCTCAAGGAAACGGCGGCGATTGACCACACCCCGGCTTTCCAACTATCCAGGAATTATTTTTCCGACCTCTACCGCGAAATTCGCATCGTGCCCTACCGGCTTTACGCTTTCCTTGCGACCCAATTTCTTGATATTCGCGAGAAGGCCGGCAAGGGGATGCTCGGGCTGCTGGAAATTGCCGGCCAACTGGCGATCTTTGCACTGCTCGTCGCGATTCCGTTCGCTATTTTTTATAGTGTACGCGGCATCGGTGGATGGCTGGACGGCCTTCGCCGCGAAATGATCCGCGAGCAGATGCATCTAACTGAGGCGCGTCGTCGCATGGTTCGTGTTACCGCTATCGTGATTCGGCGCATCACCGTCTATCTGCCGTGGGTCGTCATGTTGCTGGGAATATGGCTTGCCGAACGGCTGATTGCCGCTACGGTCTTCGCCGAGATCGCTGCGGTGCTGCCCTACCTGGCCTACTATGTGTGGTTCCGTATTTTCGTCAATCTGGTATCGGGCCTGATGGGCATCATTGCTTACACCGGAACGCTCAAGGGTGTTACCGCAGTGGGTGTGCGCATTCAACATACCGCCAAAAGGGTAGGCGCATTCTTTTTCATAGCGCTGGCGATGAAGCACGCGACACTGGACGTTGTAGGGGAAGCGCTGGTCTATCGCATCGTGTCTGTTCTCATGATATACCTCGGTGCGGTCATCTGTTTTGTCGCCGCCCGTCAGTGGCGTGACGAAATCGTGTCGCGTGCCGACCGTGTGCTTCCCGTGTGGCTGGCCGGTCGCGTGCAGCAGGTCTGTTCGGGCTGGCTAACCTGGTTCGGCTGCCTGCCAGCGCTGATTCTGGTTATCGGCGGGATGCTTTTCTCCCGCGTCCGCAACTGGGCCGGAGAAACCGATCTCTTCAAACACATCGGCGCAGAGATTTTTCGTCGGCGTATCGAGGGTAAGGTAGGGGGGGATGCGGAAAATGCCGCTCAGAAAAAAACGGGGCGCTACCGGCTGAATATCTGAACTGGTTTGACCTGGGAGCACCAGAGGATGCCTCGCTGCTGATCGAGCCAAGTAACGGTATCGTCGAACGGATTCAGGCAATAGTTCAGGCATGGACACGGGAATCTGGCGGCGAACACTCACTGGCGATATACGGCGACAAGGGCAGCGGAAAGTCGTCGTTGCTGCGCGTAGTTGAGAACGCAAGCCAGGGCTGCCGGGTAATCAAGATTACCGTTCCGGCCAAACTGGCAACCCGGGCCAGTGCGCTCGAATTCTTCTCGAAATCTCTCGCGCTCGATCTTGCCGAGGGCCTGGCCTCGCTTGCCGCCATGGACAAGCGCAGCGAAAAGACGCTGGTGCTGGTGGACGAGGCGCATAATCTGTTCCTCGCAAAGCCGGGGGGTTCGAGGGCTATCTGGCGTTCATGGAACTGGTCAATGCCAATACCACCAACCTGTTCTGGTGCGTGAATTTCAATCGCCGTTCCTGGGATTATCTGGAGGGGGCTTTCGGCCGTGGCCAGTTGTTTCGCAATACGCTGGAAATCCCGCCTTTGACCGATGCTGATGTGCAGAACCTGATTCTGAGGCGGCACCGGCACACCGGATTTTTACTTTCTTACGACACCATCATCCGAGCCACGCAAGGTCCGGATGATTTTACCGGTCTGGCGCAAATCGAGACCCAGTTCTTTCGCTTGCTGTGGGGTCAATCCAAGGGCAATCCCCGTGCTGCAATCGTGCTCTGGACATCGGCGCTATCGCCTGCGGGCAAGGACAGACTCAAGGTCGGCATTCCCTATTACCGACCGATTATCGGGTTGGCAAAACTAGGCGATGAAGCCCTGTTTGTGTATGCGGCAATCGTTCGTCACGAAAATCTGACTGTGGCCGAAGCTGTTGCGACCACCAGCCTGCCTGAAGCTGTAGTGCGGGATGCTATCCGGGCAGGTATTAATGCCAATGCCATTGCCTGCGGCGAGGATCAGCGCTACCGTTTCAGCCCGACCGCGCAGTTTGCATTGATCCAGTTTCTGCGGGGAAAGAATTTCATCCATGGATAGCAACGACCTGAACCCGCTTGCCGGGCTGGCTACGATCTTTCAACTGGATCGCTTGCTGCTTCTGGTGGTGAGCATTGTTCTGCTGGCACTGTTCGTGAAGACGATCAAGCGTTTCGCCGACAAGCTGTACCAGGAATTCCCGGCACGCCGGCTGGCCATCTCTCAGACCATCACCAGCCTCAGTTTCTTTATCTACATCGTGGGCGGCACCTTCCTGGTCTACGGCATTCTCAACCCTCCAAAGGAGCTGATGATTGCGGTAGGGGGCAGTGCGGCGGTCGCCATCGGGCTGTCGCTGAAGGATCTCGTTTCTTCGGTGATCGCCGGTTTTATCCTGCTCTTCGATCGCCCTTTTCAGGTCGGCGACCGGGTGAGTTTCGGCGGTGTTTATGGTGAAATCAAAAGCATCGGATTGCGGGCGGTCCGGCTGGTTACCCTGGATGACAACGAAGTGACCATCCCCAACAACCGCTTCATGACTGATGTGGTTTCGTCAGGAAATTCCGGTGCGCTGGACATGATGATCACGGCGAATTTTCATCTCGCGCTGGACGCCGACATTCAGCTCGCCCGCAGCCTGCTCCGTGAAGTGCTGGTGACCAGCCGCTACGCTTACCTCAAGAAACCGGTTTCCATCGTGGTTGCCGAAGTCGAAGTGGCCGAACGCCTGGCAGTGCAACTCAAGGCCAAGGCCTATGTGATCGACGTGCGCTTCGAAAAGGCTTTCCAGACCGATGTCTATCTGCGCGCCATCGAAGCCTTCGAACGGCATGGCATCAAGCGCCCGGTGCTGAAATAGGCCGGCGGGCAGCTTTTCTCATATACTTGGGATAATATCTACCTGCGCCATCCTCCTTAACCGACCGGATCTACCCGTATGCAAGACCTGATCGACAAGTGGTTGTTTGACCCTGTGGTGGGAAAAATCGTCGCCGTGGTCTTGGTGGTGGTTGCCGTCATCGTGCTGGTACGCTTCCTACAGGGCGCCATCGGTCGTCATATTGAAAATTCAGAGCTGCGCTACCGCATCAGGAAACTGATCACCTTCTTCGGTTATGTCCTCGCGATCTTTCTGCTGTCCCTGATATTCAGCGACAAACTGGCGGGGCTCACCGTGTTTTTTGGCGTGGCCGGCGCAGGTGTGGCTTTCGCCCTGCAAGAGGTCATCGCAAGCGCGGCGGGCTGGGTCTCGATGTCTTTTGGCCGTTTTTATAATGTCGGCGACCGTGTCCAGCTGGGCGGCATTAAGGGCGACGTCATCGATATCGGCGTGTTGCGGACCACCCTGATGGAGTGCGGCGGTTGGATCAATGGCGACCAGTACAATGGCCGTATCGTGCGGGTCGCCAATAGCTTTATTTTCAAGGAGCCCGTCTACAATTATTCATCGGATTTTCCGTTTCTCTGGGACGAGATCCTGATCCCCGTCCGATACGGCAGCAATTACGAAATGGCGCGCAAGGAATTTCAGCTTGTGCTGGAAGATGTCACCGGTGAGCATGCCCGCATCCTCAAGGGAGACTGGCGAAAAATGACGGACCAATACATGCTGGAGGACGCCCGGCTGGAACCTATGGTCACGCTGAACATCAAGGAAAACTGGGTCGAGTATGCCCTGCGCTATGTCGTGGACTATAAGCAGCGGCGCAGCACCAAGGACAAGATCTGCGTCCGCCTCCTTCGGGCCATTGAACAGTCAGGGGGCGACATCAGGCTGGGCGCCCCATCATTTGAGGTGGCGTCAATCCCCCCACTGGATATTTTCCTGAAAAACGGGGGAGACGTGCCCTCGCCAATCGGAACAGAACATCCGTCAGATACGTAACTATGCGGCTCTCGGTCACGCCATCCAGGCAAGGGGGAGCGTCAATCCCACCTTGCCGTTCCTCGCAGGGCAACCGTTTTGGCGGCGCCCCCAGTTACCAATGCTCACCTTGGTCAAGTAAGCCGGTTGGAAACCTGACATGCTTATGAATTTCCTGCCGGTCGAGATAGCCCTGGACCTGGCTCACGACCGCCTGCGCCTTGTCGAAGGACGCCCATGAGCGGCGCGCCGATCGTAACCTGGGACGAGGCTGGCGAGCCCCGCTCCGTCCTGTGGCGCTCTGAGAGCGGGGCTCCGCCGCCTACGCGTGTGGTCATTGCCGATGACCGCATGACGGCCGATACCGCCTATCGTTTGGCCTGCGATGGCACCGCACTGCTGTGGCGCGGCGATTTCCAGAATGCGCGCCAGCTGCTGCAGTCGATGGTGCGCCGCGCCGATCGCAAGCCCCTCAAGTCATCCGCGACGCCTGCCGAAGCATTTCATCTGCACCGCATGACCCAAGGCCAGCGCGCACGTGCGCTAGGGATGCTGCTGCTGCCGCTGGATGACGACTATGGCATCCCTTTGCGACGTGCGCCCGACGTGCGGCAAGCCTGCGCGGAGGCTTATGGCCCCGGAGAGAGCCCCTCCGTGGTCTCGCTGCGCGAGCTTCTGGGCCTGATCGGCGCCCACGAATGGCGCAAAAAAGGCGTTGAAATCCCGGCGCTCGAAGATCGCATCCACCCGTACTATGGCGTGTTCTCCCCGGTTCGCGGCGAGTATGTGGGGCTGGTGGCCGAGGCGCCACTACCCTCGATGGAGCTGGCTTTCGACATCGGTACCGGTACCGGCGTGCTGGCTGCAGTGCTTGCTCGCCGGGGTGTCGCGCGCATTGTGGCCACCGACCAGGACCCGCGTGCACTGATGTGCGCCCGCGAGAATCTGGCGCGGCTGGGTCTGGCCGAGCAGGTAGAGGTCGTACAGGCGGATCTCTTCCCCGCAGGACGGGCTCCGCTCGTGGTGTGTAACCCGCCATGGGTTCCGGCGCGGGCAAACGCGCCCATCGAACACGCGGTTTATGATCCTGACAGCCGTATGCTGCGCGGATTTGTCAGTGGACTGGTCGAACATCTTGAGCCGGAAGGGGAGGGCTGGCTGATACTCTCGGACCTGGCCGAGCATCTGGGCTTGCGCACGCGGGCCGAGTTGCTTGCCCTCTTCGACAAGGCGGGTTTGAAGGTCGTGGGCCGGATCGATGTCCGGCCGACCCACCCCCGCGCGTCCGATGCCACAGACCCGCTCCATGTTGCGCGCGCGGCGGAAATAACGTCGCTCTGGCGTCTTGCGGCGTGCTGATCGCGAATTACAATATGCTTTCGATCAAGGCATGGTGCTGGGCGAAATCCGGTATTCCTGAATTTTAAATTCTTAATGAGGGCTGCCGATGTTGACTGAATTTTTACCCGCCTTGCCACCCCCGCAGGTAAGGGCCCTTGATTAGCGACGAACTCAGTCTCGGCGGCCTGTTTGTCAGCAGCTTTCTCGCCGCCACTTTGCTGCCGGGCGGCTCCGAGGCGGTGCTGTTCGGTGTTCTCAAGCTCAATCCCGGTTTGTTGTGGCCGGCGTTGGCGCTGGCGACGCTGGGCAACACTTTGGGCGGCATGAGTTCCTACCTGCTCGGGCGTATTCTGCCTGAGCGTAAGCCGACAAAATGGCTGGTTTTCGTGCATCGCTATGGCAGCCCGGCGATGCTGTTGGCCTGGGCGCCACTGATCGGCGATGCGCTGTGCGTTGCGGCGGGATGGTTGCGGCTCAACGCCGTTCAGGTTGCGCTGTTCATGGCTGCCGGCAAGCTGGTGCGCTATCTGGTGATTGCCTGGGCGGCGGTGTAAAGCCTGGCCACAGCGTTTACTGAGGCCAAAAGCAGGTGCCTTCAGGCGACACAGAGAAAGTGACAGCACTGGCTGAGTGGCTATTTTCTTTTTTTGGCGCTCAGCGAACCTGGTTGTAGTGCAATGGTCAGACATAAGACTTCAACCTCGAATTGCGCTAGAATTTGCCCTTTACGGCAGCACTGACAGAACATGACGACCGCACGCCTCAGAGAAATTCCTTACAACTACACTTCGTTTTCCGACCGCGAAATCATCATTCGCCTGCTCGGCGAGGAAGCCTGGGAAATCCTTAACACGCTGCGTGCCGAACGCAAGACCGGGCGCTCGGCGCGCATGCTGTTCGAAGTGCTTGGCGACATCTGGGTGGTCTCGCGTAACCCCTACCTGCAGGACGATTTGCTCGCCAACATCAAGCGCCGCAAGGCACTGGTCGAGGCGCTGCGCCATCGCTTGCGGGCCATCGAGGCACGCCGCCAGGATAACGAGGTTGTCAGGCAGTTGCTCGAAAGTACTACCCGCGCTGTCGATACATTCGAAATGGATTTCGATCATACCGCGCGCCTGCGCCGCAAGGTGCTCAAGAGGCTGCTGCCCCACACCCGCCGCGACAATGTCCAGTTTGACGGCTTGGCGCGAGTGTCGCACGTCACCGATGCCACAGACTGGCGTGTCGAATATCCCTTCGTTGTGATCAATCCCGACACCGAAGAGGAAATCGCGCCGCTGGTGCGCGCTTGCATCGAGCTCGGTCTGACCCTGATCCCGCGTGGTGGCGGCACCGGCTACACCGGCGGAGCAGTACCGCTGGACAAGATGTCGGCGGTAATCAACACCGAAAAACTAGACTACCACAATGGCGTGGAAATGCTCAGCCTGCCCGGCGTGCCGGAGCCCGTGCCCACCATCCGTTGCGGCGCAGGCGTCGTCACCCGGCGGGTGATGGAGGCGGCGGATGACGTCGGCCATGTATTCGCAGTCGATCCGACCTCAGCGGATGCCTGCTGCATCGGCGGCAATGTAGCCATGAATGCCGGCGGCAAGAAGGCGGTCTTGTGGGGCACCGCGCTCGACAACCTGGCCTCGTGGCGGATGGTCGACCCCGATGGAAACTGGCTGGAGATTACCCGCCTCGACCATAATCTGGGCAAGATCCACGATGTCGAAACAGCGCGCTTTCGCATCACCCGCCTCGGTGCGGATGGCAAAACCACCAAATCCGAAGAGATCCTCGAGATTCCCGGCAGTCATTTTCGCAAGACCGGGCTGGGCAAGGATGTTACCGACAAGTTCCTCTCCGGCCTGCCTGGTATTCAGAAGGAGGGCTGCGACGGTATCATCACCTCGGCACGCTTCATCCTGCACACCATGCCCAAACACATTCGTACCGTGTGTCTGGAATTCTTCGGTCAGTTACACCGGGCCGTGCCGGCCATTGTCGAGATCAAGAGCTATCTGGATGCCCACCCTCTAACCATACTGGCCGGACTGGAACATCTCGACGAACGCTACATCAAGGCAGTCGGCTACGCCACCAAGGCAAACCGGGCGGAACGTCCGAAAATGTTGCTGCTAGCCGACATCGCCAGCGACGATGAAGCCGCAGTGGGCGAAGCGGCATCGCACATCGTAAGGCTCGCTAACGCCCGTGGTGGAGAAGGCTTCATCGCGGTCAGCACAGAGGCGCGGAAAAAATTCTGGCTCGATCGCGCCCGCACCGCCGCTATCGCCACTCATACCAATGCCTTCAAGATTAACGAGGATGTCGTCATCCCCCTGCCGCGCCTGGCTGATTACAGCGATGGCATCGAGCGTATCAACATCGAGCTTTCGACTCGCAACAAACTCAATCTGCTGGATGCGCTGGAAGAATTCATCGCTGGCGACTTGCCGCTGCACCGCGACGAAGAAGTGCAGCCCGACGCCGAACTGCTAGTTACACGGCGTGAAACTGCCCTGGCACTGCTGCGCGACACTCGCAAGCGTTGGCAGCAGCTGCTGGAAAATATGGATGCGCCCTACGCCGGCTCCGGTTTCGAGCCGGAGGCGTCCAATCCCGAACTCGAAACCATTTTTCATGCACTGCAGGACCACACCCTGCGTATCTCATGGAAGAAGGAGGTTCGCGCCGAGTTGCACCGCATTTTTTCCGGGCGCGAGTACCAGCCGATCCTGGAGAAATGTGATTCTATCCACCAGAAAATTCTGAAGAGCCGGGTGTTCGTGGCGCTGCACATGCATGCCGGCGACGGCAACGTGCATACCAACATCCCGGTCAACTCCGACGATTACGAGATGCTTCGGGCCGCAAATCAGGCGGTGGCACGCATCATGCGGCTGGCCATCGATCTGGGTGGGGTGATTTCGGGCGAACACGGTATCGGTATAACCAAGCTGGAGTTTCTCGAACCTGCAGCGATCGCCACTTTCGCCGCCTACAAGACCAAGGTCGATCCAAATGGTCATTTCAACCGCGGCAAGCTGCTGCCGGGGGCGGATCTGCGTAATGCCTACACTCCCAGTTTCAACCTGCTCGAAGTCGAATCGCTGATCATGGAGCAGAGCGAGATCGGCGAAATCGCCGACTCGATCAAGGACTGCCTGCGCTGCGGCAAGTGCAAGCCGGTATGCAATACCCATATCCCGCGCGCCAACCTGCTTTATAGCCCGCGCAACAAAATTCTCGCCACCAGTCTGCTGATCGAGGCGTTTCTGTACGAAGAGCAGACCCGGCGCGGGATTTCCCTCAAGCATTTCGATGAATTCAACGACGTCGCCGACCATTGCACGGTGTGTCACAAATGCCTCGCCCCCTGCCCGGTGGATATCGACTTCGGCGATGTTTCGATCTCCATGCGCAACTTCCTGCGCAAGCAGGGCAAGAAGAAATTTAATCCCGGCAGCTATGCCGCGATGCTGTTCCTCAACGCGACCGATCCAACCACCATCAAGGCGATCCGCAAGGTCATGATCGAATGGGGCTACGCCGGGCAGCGCCTGGGCTACCAGCTGGCAAAACGTTTCGGCCTGATCGGAGGACAGACCCGGAATCCGCCCGCCACCGTAGGCAAGCCGCCGATCAAGGCGCAGGTCATCCACATGATCAACAAGCCGATGCCGGGCAACCTGCCGAAGAAAACCTCGCGCGCCCTGCTCGGACTGGAGGACCCGGCCATCGTGCCGGTAATCCGCAACCCCGCCAAGCTCAACGAGGATTCCGATGCGGTGTTCTATTTCCCCGGTTGCGGTTCGGAGAGGCTGTTCGGCCAGGTGGGACTCGCCACCCAGGCGATGCTGTTCGACCTCGGTGCACAGACCGTATTGCCGCCGGGTTACCTGTGCTGCGGCTATCCGCAAACTGCGTCAGGCCAGGACGACAAGGGCCAAGCCATCACCACCGCCAATCGTGTGCTGTTCCACCGCGTCGCCAATACCCTGAACTATCTCGACATCAAGACCGTGATCGTGTCCTGCGGCACCTGCATGGATCAGCTGCTGAAATACCAGTTCGACAAGATCTTCCCTGGTTGCCGCCTGCTCGACATCCACGAATACCTGATGGAAAAAGGGCTCAAACTGGAAGGCGTGACAGGCACACGCTACATGTACCACGACCCCTGCCACACTCCGATCAAGACCTACAACCCGCTGAAGGTGGCAAACGATCTGCTCGGCGGCGGAGTCAAATTGTCCGACCGCTGCTGCGGCGAATCCGGCACGCTGGCGGTAACTCGTCCCGACATTTCCACCCAGATCCGCTCCCGAAAGCAGGAGGAAATCGTTAAGGTAGCAGCTGAAATAAACCGGGAAACCGGGTCTGATGTAAACCCGAAGATTAAATTATTGACATCTTGTCCCTCTTGTTTGCAGGGATTACACCGCTACAATGACGATACGGGTATTGAGGCCGATTACATCGTAGTGGAGATGGCGCGGCATCTTCTCGGGTCGACCTGGATGGAAGACTACATCGCCAATGCGAGCAATGGTGGTATCGAACGGGTGCTGCTGTAGAAAAATTATTCATGTGCGATCTGTGTGAAAATACGGGCGGAACACCCCTGTGGCAGGATGCGCTATGCCGGGTGGTGCTGGTCGAAGATCACGACTACCCCGGCTTCTGCCGTGTCATCTGGGCCAGCCATGTCAAGGAGATGACCGACCTGCCGGTAGCGGAACGCCGGCATTTGATGGATGTGGTGTTCGCAGTGGAAAGTGCGGTTCGGCAGATACTGCAACCGGATAAAATCAATCTGGCCAGCCTGGGAAACCTGACCCCGCATCTCCACTGGCACGTTATTCCGCGCTGGCGGGGCGACCGGCATTTCCCCAACCCGATCTGGGGAGAAATGCAGCGTGATGCGCAGCCGGTTGCGCCAGAGAGGCTGGTGGAAGGCTTGCGTAATCTAATCCATGAGGCGATGCATCCCGCTTCAAACTGATCGAATCAAGGAGGCTTTCATGGACTCACCCGTGCTTCCCGAACCGGCGCTATCGCCCCAGTTCAGCGATGCCATTACCTGCAAGCAATGGCTGAAAACGCTGCCGCTGACCAATGTCCCTCTGACCCACGCAGCCCTCACCGCCCAGATTGAGTTGCTTAACCGGGCTTCCGTTGCTCCGCTGGAGCGCCTCAAGATCAGCGAACTGCTCCGTGATCCGGTCGCCTTTGTGCAACTGGAGATGGTCAAGAAATACCTCGGCAAGCCCTTGCCACTCGAGATTGTTCAGCTCAATAACTGGAATAGCGTAGTCGGTCTTTGGGCTGCACTGGGCGCGGCCTACCGACTTTCCCTCCAGGCCTGCCTGGAAGGTGACTCCAGCGTTGCCACGCACGCTGCCCTGATCACCCAGCGTTGCCTGCGCTACACAGGCCTGCAGTTGTTGGAACATTATCGTATCTACCGCGAAGTCGATAAGGGCTTGTGGCAACAGGCGCACGAGTTGTATGCCCTCGCCGAGCAGCGGGGTTACGCCATGGACGCGGTAAGAGATAGTCTGAATAAGCAAGCTGACAGCGTCTCCTGCACGGCCTCCTATGCCCAGATTCTGCTCGCCCACGTGGCAGATCCTTACCGTTTGTCGTCTAAACAGCTCGCCTTGGTAGACCGCTGGCTGGACAAATGGGGGGAGCGCGTAACGATCACCACGACTCCGCCGAAAGACTCTTCATTGTCGCTGATTGGAGTGGATCTGGCCTCGTCAGCGCCCCCCGTTATTGTGCGCGACGACGTGAAACTGGCTAACCCTCGCTATCTCGACACCGAGCGGTTCGCCTCCGCTTTCCGCAGACGCATCAAGCGGCTCAGAAAGAATGAGGATCCCTTCGCGCTGGGACTGGGCGAAGACTGTGTTCAGCCCGAATGCGAAGCCTTGCTGACCGTGCTCTACCAGCACTGGTGCGAGTCCGCGCCGAAACGCAGGAACTTTACCCGCCGACCGGGTGCGGACAAGGCGCAAGTCGCGCTCGGCATGGCGGCAATTCACTTTTTCCTGGGCGGAGAAAAACCCTTCAAGCAGCCGGGCGAAACGGAAAAGCTCACCAAGCGAGAAATCGAGGATCTGCAATTTTTTGGCCGCATCAGCGATCAGACTGAAAAACTGAATATTTCGCAGCTGGGATTTGGTCTGGAAACCTGGCAGATTCAAGATGAAGGCGCGCTCGGTTTCCGCCTGGCAAGGTCAGATAAGAGCGGCATCCGCAGCAGCCTGAAACAGCCTATCGCCATACGTCCGGCAGACAGCAGCACCTATTCGCTGGGCGTTATCAAGTGGCTGATATTTCCCTCGAGCGATGGGCTTAATATTGGCGTTCGCATCTTGCCCGGCGCACCGCTCGCCATCGCAGTACGCCCCGTATCGCTGATGACGAATGCCACTACCAAATACGTCCAGGCTTTTCTGCTCCCGGACATGCCCGTGCTGAAAGAAACCACCAGCCTCGTGCTACCGTCGGGCTGGTTCGCTCCGGGCAGACTGGTGGAAATCCGTACCGGCGAAGAGTCCATGACCGTCAAGCTGAACAATTTGATTGAAAAAGGCAGCGATTACGAACGGGTGGGATTCGCCAAAGTTTAGCCTGGTCTATAAGCACTATTTTTCACAATCGTTTAATTGCTCGCTTCACCAGCAATTAAACGCCTTGCTGGAAAACATGCGCTGAAAGTGCTGCCCTTGCCTGGCGTGCTTTCGATTTCTAGCCGAGCCTGATGGCGTGTCAAGGCATGCTTTGCGATAGCCAGCCCCAGGCCGGTTCCGCCGGTTTCACGCGAGCGACTGCGGTCCACCCGGTAAAAACGCTCGGTGAGGCGCGGTATGTGCTGCGGCTCGATGCCGACACCACTGTCCTGCACGCTGAATACTCCTTCTTCCTCCCACTCTTCCCATTGCAGCACGATCTCACCACCGTCCGGCGTGTACCGAATGGCATTGCTGACCAGGTTGCCAAAGGCGCTGCGCAACTCGTCCTCGTTGCCCAGCAGCCAGCGCTCCGAAGCCAGGTTAAGCCGCAGCCGATGCCGTCCAGAGCTCAAGGATAGGGCGTCTTTCAATAAATCCTGCAGCAGGTGTGGCACGTCAACTTTTTCTTCCCGATGGGCAGTGTGGGTGCTTTCCAGCTTCGACAGCATTAACAGATCCTTGACCAGATGTTGCATGCGGTTGGTCTGGTCGAACATCAGGTTCAAATAGTGCCGGGTCTGGGTTTCATCCAGATGCTCCATGTCCACCAGCGTTTCGAGAAAGCCGCCAACCACGGTCAGCGGCGTGCTCAGTTCGTGGGAAACGTTGGCGACGAAATCACGGCGCATGGTCTCGACCCGTTCGAGCTGGGTAATGTCTCGACTGATCAGGAGCTTCTGTTCGTCTCCAAAAGGGATTAGCTGAATCGACAGCACCAGTTCGCGGTTGCGGGTGGACTTGAAGATCAGCGGTTCGCGATAGTTATGCGCCGCCAGGTAATCGGTAAACTGGGCCTGGCGGATCAGATAGGTCATCCACTGCCCGCGGTCGCGGTCGAGGTTGATACCGAACTGCGTCTCGGCCACCGGATTACACCACTCGATCTGGCCGCTGCTGTTCATCATCACGACGCCGTCCGGCATCGCCTCGCCAGCCTGCTGGAAACGCTCCAGCGCATTGGAAAGATTGTGCTGGCTATCGGATTGCTGCCGCTCCAGCTGGTAAAGCACGGCAAAGGGTTCTTCCCACAATCCTGATCCGTGAGGCACCGTTCCGACATCAGGCTTGCGCAGCCAGCCATCCAGTGCATCCAGATTGCGCAAATGATGAAGAAGGTAAAACAATAGCAGGATGACCATCAGGATCAAGGCCGGAACCGCGCCGACTGCCGCCCACAGGACGAGCGGAGCGGCCGCCAGCAGGGCTAGTGTCATCAATGAGCGCCACCAGAAACTAAGCATGAGGGATGGTGTGGAATCTGAACATGGGATTAAGGATATTCTAACCTGAATTGTTCATTAATCATGAAGCCCTCTCTCGCAAACGGGTTGCCCTCATTCCAACCTTCTCCCATTGGGATAAGGTGTAATGGTGAAGAGCGCTGGCTTTGATTTGTGCTTGTTATGAATTGGGATGAACCGACAGCCGGTAGCCGGAACCCCGCACGGTCTGGACCAGGCCATCGTGTCCGGTCGCTTCGAGCGCACAGCGCAAACGGCGTATATGCACGTCAACAGTACGATCTTCGACAAACACATGGTTACCCCAAACCTGGTCGAGCAGCTGTGCTCGGGAATACACTCGCTCGGGATGGGCTATCAGGAAATGCAGGAGGCGGAATTCTGTCGGCCCCAGCTCGATTGGCTTGTCGTTGCCGGTTACCCGGTGCGTCGCGGGGTCGAGGCGCAAGCCGGTCACCTCCACCACATCGCCTGCCATCTGCGGCGCACGGCGTCGCAGCACCGCCTTGATGCGGGCGTTCATCTCGCGCGGGCTGAATGGCTTGGTGATGTAGTCATCGGCGCCGGTTTCCAGGCCGGTGATCTTGTCCTGCTCATCGCCTCGCGCCGTCAGCATGATGATAGGCACGCCACGGGTTCGGCCGTCGGCCTTGAGGCGCCGAGCCAACTCTACCCCGCTCATACCCGGTAGCATCCAGTCGAGCAGGATCATGTCGGGCAACGTCTCGCGCATCAGGGCCAGCGCCTGCTCGGCGCTATCGGCGACAACGGGGCGATGCCCTGCCTGTTGCAGATTGAGTACCACCAGTTCCCGAATCGCGGGTTCGTCTTCCACCACCAGTATCATTGCCGACATAGACGTTCCTGTGTAACCGATCGAATAAAATAGTGAATATTATGTCGCCAATATGACAGTTTGATGACAAAAAATCGGCGGGCGTTGTGGCTTGTCTCAGGCTGGTTTATGTTTTACCACAGAAGCTGCCTCAAAAAATAGCATGGATGCGACTATGGCATTTGGCCCTCCGGCGCGAAGCAGTGAAGCGCCGTTTGGTTATTCCAAACAAGTGAGCCGCGACAAAGCCGGAGGGCCAAATGCCGACGTCCCGAAGGGTTGCTGCCAGAAAGGCCGGCAGCGTTGTTCCACTCCTTGGCATCGTAGACGCAGCTACGGCCGGCGTCGCGCGCCTAGCTGCCAGCCTTTCTGGCAGCAACGCATCCCATGATATTTATTGAGGCAGCTTCTTAAGTCGGTTATGATTTCCACTTTACAATTGAGTCGCTTCTCCTGAACAGCATGGAAAAAACCACCCATTTCGGTTTTCAGACCGTCGAGGAATCACAAAAAGCGAAGAAGGTCGCGGAAGTATTCCATTCCGTGGCTCAGCGCTACGACCTGATGAACGATCTGATGTCAGCCGGGCTACACCGGCTGTGGAAGCATTTCACCATCGAACAAAGCGGCACACGTGAAGGCAGCCGGGTGCTTGACATCGCCGGCGGCAGCGGCGACCTGGCACGCGCCTTTGCCAAGCGCGTCGGCAACAGCGGACAGGTAATCCTCACCGACATCAACAGCTCGATGCTTGGGGTCGGCCGCGACCGACTGCTGGACGATGGTATCGTTCCCCTGGCGGCACAGTGCGACGGCGAAAAGCTGCCTTTCCCGAGCAACCATTTCGACTGTGTCACCGTCGCCTTTGGCCTGCGCAATATGACCCACAAGGATGCCGCGCTGCAAGAGATGTACCGTGTCCTGCGCCCCGGCGGACGGCTTTTGGTGCTGGAATTCTCCAAGATATGGAAACCGCTGCAACCCCTGTATGATGTGTACTCGTTCAAGGCACTGCCCGCAATGGGCAAGCTGGTGACGGACGACTCGGAAAGCTATCGTTACCTCGCCGAATCCATCCGCATGCACCCCGGACAGGAAGAACTGAAGCAGATGATGGAACAGGCAGGCTTCGAGCGTGTCGAATATTTCAATCTGAGCGCAGGCGTTGTCGCTCTGCACAAAGGTTACAAGTTTTAGTCGGCAGGTCGGCCTTCAGCCCGACCTGGAATCTGACATAGCTGAATTATCAATGGAGGTTTCCGTGAGTAAATTTTTCACCCTGTTTTTCGTTGCGTTGATCAGCTTTGGCCTGACTGCGCACGATGCTGACGCCAGGCGTTTGGGTGGCGGCACCAGTTTCGGCAAACAGCGCACGACCACATCCCAGCAGACGGCAACACCGCCAAAGCCGGCGCAAGCTCCTGCTGCGGCCCCGGCTGGCGGCAACAAATGGCTTGGCCCATTGGCTGGTTTGGCAGCGGGTGGGCTGCTCGCCTCCATGTTCATGGGTGGTGGCCTGGGCGGCGGCATCGGCAACATCCTGATGATCCTCGCCCTGGTTGGCGGCGTATTTTTCATCATTCGCATGCTGAAGAAGCCACAGCCGCAACCGGTTCAATACGCCGGTCACACTGAACGATCGGTTGTGACCGACATGGCCGAGCCTGTTGGCTCTGCCGCGCCCGCCGCAGCGATGCAGGCCGGCAGCACCCGTCCGGCCTGGTTCGAGGATGAACCCTTCCTGCGCGAAGCCAAGAAGCAGTTCCTCCGCCTGCAGGACGCCAACGACCGCGGCGACATCAACGACATCCGCGAGTACGTCACGCCGGAAATGTATGCCGAAATCAGCATGCAAATTCAGGAACGCAACGGCCAGGCAAACAAAACCGAAGTGGTGACGCTCAACGCCGACATCGCCGATGTGGTCACCGAAGGCGACTTGGTGATCGCCAGCGTGCGCTACTCCGGCATGATCCGCGAAGAAGCCAATGGCCCGGCGGCAGCCTTCAGCGAAATCTGGCACATCCAGAAATCCCAGTCATTGCCCAACGCAACCTGGTTTATTTCAGGCATACAGCAGGTTTAACCCCTCTCCTCAATCCTCTACCGCCAGCGGGAGAGGAGGCAAACGAGAAAGAAGCTTGTTTTGACCCAATTGATTTCTGAAACGCCGAGCAAACGGCCCGGCAGCGCAGTTTCGGCCTTGCCAGAAACTGCGCTGGCCGGGCTTCTCAATCATCTCCTCAGCCAGCACTCCTGGGCGATGGCACGTCTGCGCCCGCATGCCGGTAAAACCCTGCAACTGCGACTACCGCTGACATCTGCCTCTTTTACCATCCAGGACGACGGCAGCTTCACACTCGCCGTGCCGGGCGCACAGGCAGACGCCACGCTGACCCCCAACCCCCTGGCTTGGCTGATCTCCTCGGATGCACGCTTCATCGCCGGCGGGGAAGATGCCGCTCTGGCCAAGGAGCTCGCAGATACCCTGGGCAAAATGCGCTGGGATGCAGAAGAAGACTTGAGCCGCGTGCTCGGCGATATTGCCGCGCACAAGCTGGTTTCCACCGTAGCCGATGTACTCGAGTGGCACAGGAACGCCGCTGAAACCATCGCCAAGTCCTGGGCCGAGCACTGGCAGGAGGAAAGCCCAATGCTGGCCCAACCCGAGCAGGTGCATGCCTTCTTCAAGGAAGTGGGTGAAATGCATGACCGGGTGGAACAACTGGAACAAAAAATAAAACAACTCTCAGCTAAGTAATGAAACTCCTGCGTCTCGCCAAAATTATCTATGTCACCCTGCGCTTCGGCCTGGAAGAATTCATCCTCGGTCATGAGCGCTTCCGCTGGCTGCGGCCGCTGGTCATGGTTGCGCTGTTCTGGCGACCGCTTGACGAGCCGCGGGCAGTCAGGCTGCGCCAGGCGCTCGAAGCGCTCGGGCCGATCTTCGTCAAGTTCGGCCAGGTGCTCTCCACCCGGCGCGACCTGATTCCTGCCGACATCGCCGACGAGCTCGCCAGATTGCAGGACCGAGTGCCGCCGTTCGCGCCAGAAATCGCCCTGGCGGCGATAGAAAAAGCTTACGGTAAGCCTGCCGGTGAGGTGTTTGCTGAATTCGACCCGGTGCCGGTGGCCTCTGCGTCCGTCGCCCAGGTTCACTTCGCCCGGCTAAAAGATGGGCGCGAGGCGGCAGTAAAAATCCTGCGTCCTGCCATCGCCCACGTCATCGCCCACGACGTTGCGCTGCTCTATGCCGGTGCCAGCCTGGTCGAGTCCCTGTGGGAGGACGGCAAGCGTCTGCGCCCGCGCGAGGTGGTGGCAGAATTCGAGAAACACCTTGAGGACGAGCTTGACTTGATGCGCGAGGCCGCCAACGGCAGCCAGTTGCGGCGCAATTTCCAGGATTCCGACCTGCTGCTGGTGCCGGAAATCTATTGGGACTGGTGCCATACCAGCGTGATGGTGATGGAACGCATGGCCGGCACGCCGATCAGCCAGGTCGATGCTTTGCGAGCGCAGGGCATCGACATCCCCAAACTCGCTCGGGAGGGGGTGACGATCTTCTTTACCCAGGTGTTCCGCGACGGTTTCTTTCATGCCGACATGCACCCCGGCAACATCCTGGTCAGTCCGGACGGGCGCTACATCGCACTCGATTTCGGCATCATGAGCACCCTCACCGACAGCGACAAGAACTACCTGGCGCAGAACTTCCTCGCCTTCTTCAAGCGTGATTACAAGCGCGTTGCCCTGGCCCACATCGAGTCCGGCTGGGCGCCGCCGCAAACCCGCGTGGACGAGTTCGAGGCGGCGATTCGCGCGGTGTGCGAGCCGATCTTCGACCGTCCGCTCAAGGAAATTTCCTTCGGACGCTTCCTGTTGCGCCTGTTTCAGACCTCGCGCCGTTTCGGTGTAGTGATCCAGCCGCAACTGGTGATGCTGCAGAAAACCTTCCTCAACATCGAAGGACTGGGGCGTCAGCTCGACCCTGACCTCGATCTGTGGCAAACCGCGCTGCCTTTCCTGGATCGCTGGATGAACGAACAACTCGGCTGGCGCGGCCTGATCAGAACCATCAAGACTGAAGCGCCGCAATGGGGAACCCTGTTACCTCAGTTGCCGCGCCTGGTGCATCGCGCCTTGAGCCACGCAGGGGATAGCGAAGTTCAGCAACTCCGCGAAGAGTTGCGCGCGCGGGACGCGCGCGAACGGCGCTGGATGATGGTGATTGCCGTATTGTTGGCACTGGTGCTGCTGGGACAGTTGCTGCCGTGGCTCAGCCTGTTGTTGCCCGAATCCTACTAAACTCGTTTTACCTGCTTATACCCGATTGGTTTGGCTTAACCCGCCGCTAGCCAGGCCAACACCCCCAAGCCTGCGGCACGGCCACTTGCGAAACAGCCAGTAAGCAGATAGCCCCCGGTCGGCGCCTCCCAGTCCAGCATCTCACCCGCACAGAACACGCCCGGCAAGGAACGGATCATCAAGCGCTCGTCGAGCGCCTCGAACGTAACGCCACCTGCACTGCTGATCGCCTCATCGAGCGGCCGCGGCGCAATCAGCCGCACTGGAAGTGCCTTGATCGCCGCCCCCAAGCGGGCCGGGTCAGCGTAGTCCGGCGCCGGTACGCACTCACGCAACAGGCCGGCCTTCACTCCCTTGATCCCCAACCGGCTTTGCAAGTGGCTGGCCATCGACCGCGAACCCCTCGGTCGCGCCAGCTCTGCGATTACGAATGGTAGTTCCCTGTCGGGAAGCAGATCGAGATAAATTACCGCGGCGCCTGCGCTCTCGATCTCGTCGCGCAGACGGGCAGACAACGCATAGATCAGGCTGCCTTCGACACCGGTCGCCGTGACCATGAATTCGCCCTGCTTGCGAATCGTGGCGCCTTCTTGATTCGTGAAAGTCACCACTACCGACTTCAAGGGATGGCCGGCGAAGCGGGTTTGAAAGTGCTCGCTCCAGCTGACATTGAAACCACAGTTGGAGGGGCGCAGAGCCGCGACGGGAATGCCTTGCTGCTCAAGCAGCGGCACCCACGCGCCATTCGAGCCAAGGCGCGCCCAGCTGCCGCCTCCCAGCGCCAGCACCACCGCATCACTTCGCACCGAAATGTCTCCATCCGGTGATGAGAAGCTTAGCGCGCCATCCTCGTTCCAGCCCTGCCAGCGATGCCGCATATGAAAGCGAACACCGGCTGCGCGCAAGCGGTGCAGCCATGCACGCAGCAACGGCGCTGCTTTCATTTCGGTAGGGAATACGCGACCGGAGGTGCCGATAAAGGTCTCGACCCCAATCTCATGCACCCACAGTCGCAAGGCTTCAGGCCCGAATGTTTTTAACCAGGGCTCGACCTGCGCGCGACGCGCGCCGTAACGCGACAGGAAAAGCTCGGACGCCTCAGAGTGAGTGATGTTCAAGCCACCTTTGCCGGCCAGTAGAAACTTGCGCCCCACGGAGGGCATGGCATCGTAGAGATCGACCTGTACGCCGTTCTGGGTCAATATTTCCGCCGCCATCAGTCCGGCAGGGCCGCCGCCGATGACCGAGACAGGCCGGCTGTTCAGGCTTTTTATGCTGCAACCCGTTGAAAAACTCGAATACGAGGCGCAATTTTGTCTGTGAGATTGCGCGTTGCTATCCGCATGTCGTACTCGCTTTGCAGGTTTAGCCAGAAACGTGGCTCCATTCCGAAGAATATTCCGAGACGCAACGCAGTGTCGGCAGTAACAGGCCGTGATCCGTTGACAATATCACTAATACGGCTAGGCGAAACATCAATGTCAGCAGCCAGTTGTCTGGCTGTAATTCCCATAGGCTTCATGAAATCCTCAAGGAGAATTTCGCCGGGGTGAATCTCTTCAAGCAGTTTTGTCATTTCCTGTACTCCTCTAAATTCCCATTCAGTGATAATCAACAATTTCCACACTATGGGCGCCATCCTCCTGCCACACGAAGCACACCCGCCATTGATCGTTGACACGAATGCTGTGTTGACTCTTGCGGTCGTCTTTCAACGCTTCCAAGCGGTTCCCTGGAGGCACTTGCAAGCTGTTCAGCTCGGTGGCAGCATGCAGTTGAAGCAGCTTGCGACGTGCAACCCGTTCGATGTTCTTGAACCGGGGTACGTCCTGGCTATGGAATAGCGCCTCGGTATCGGAGCAGGCGAATGAATGAATCATGGTTAATGATATTCCGTGGTGCGGAACCTGTCAAATGGAATAAAGCGGGACGCACAGAGGGCCGCCGCCGATGATCGCCACCGATCGGGGCGAACGCTAGCGATCAGTCATGCCGCAGGGGTGGCGGTCCGCCCCACATCGGTGGAACTCGCCGAGGGGCCGATTAAAGGTATATTCAGCGGGCCTGACAATCATCTCCTGAGCCGAAGCCCCTGCATTGCCGCCGGGGAGGGTAAAGGGCAGCGCCACCACCGTCAGCACTGTACCAATAATCGTGGCAGCCAAACCGAGTGGCCGCACCACCACCAGATCCACCACCATATCCGTGGCCTTGTCGCCAGTCACGGGTTCGTTATTTTCAGCGGTTGCAGAGAGAGGTGTGACAGCAAATATCAGTGCAATCAAGAATGCTTTCAATTTCTTGCTCATTATTACTGTGCTCCTGTCATAATTCACACCGTACTAATCAGCAAACCATTGGGTTAAACGGTGGCACCCTACGCGGACTTGGCAACCAAAGGGAATTGGCTAGGATTGCGAATGGACTCAACAGCCAGATCAACATCAAGTAGCGGCCAGTAGAGATGGTTGGGGGTCGGCCATTCAATGGTAGTAATTTGTTCCAGAGTGGCCTGTTTGAACCAAGGAAACTCTGCGTAGGGGACAAAAAGCTCCTCGCTCTTCAAAAGCAGCCAGAACCCCTTGTTGGATGCCAACGAAACTTCGACCTCAGAAGTGGCTACGTCAAGCATGGGCGATCTCCTCATAATGATCCTGCACCAATGACGATGCTTCATGGAGCTGCGTTTTTGAAAGTCCTTGATTCATCGCCAACTCAATCTGGGGTTCCAACCAGAACTTGGCTTCCCCGTCCGTATGTGCGACGTGAACATGCATACGCGGCTCTTCGCGTGAAAAGAAGAAAAAACGAAATGCGCCTTGACGGAATACGGTGGGAGCCATACGCAAATCATAGCAGTTTTGGCACCGGGAAGTCTTGGAAGGGCTAATGTTCAAATTGAGTGGAGCGCTGCTTTTGGCGCGTTCCACTCGAATGCGTGATTGCAAGACCGGACCCCACGACTTGATCAACAAGCCATTGAATCAAACAGGGGGTAAGCGCCCTGCGCGGGCTGGTTATGCGTCATCGTCGCGGGGGCCTACCCAGAAGAGAGGGTTGTGTGCAATTTCCCAAAGGTGACCATCCGGGTCTTTGAAATAGCCGGAGTACCCGCCCCAAAAGACCTTCTGTGCAGCCTTGACGAGCGTTGCTCCAGCCACAAGCGCCTGGCCCATGACTTTTTCCACTTCTTCTTTCGAAGAAACATTGTGGGAAAGCGTGAACCCTTCGAACCCATTTCCTTCAGGCGGAACAGTAGCGTCTTCGGCCAGGGCGTTACGAGAATACAAACCCAGCCAGCTGCCATTAAGTGTGAAGAACGCGACCTCGGGCGGCGACTCCATGCGCGGGAAGCCCAGTCCGGTCTCGTAGAATTTAACCGCTGCTGCGAGATCTCGAACCCCGAGGGTGATCATGCTGATGCGTGGCTTCATCGCGCAGCGTCCGGTGGAATGATGGGTTGGGCTGCACTGGCTTCGGCTTCGCGAATACGTTGTTCGCTTGCCTTAGCAATAGCCTCCATGCCTGCCTTAACCTTGGTTGTCTCACGCTCAAGTAGCGCCTCGAATCCCTTCGGGTACTTTGTACGAACCAGAGCCTGCGTTACCCGGACAAAGAACGGCGGGTTCTTCATGAGAAGGTTGGCGACTGCAAATAGGCGAACAAGATCGTCATGCGCTTGAGTAAGGAACGGCCTAACTTGAACACATCGATCACGAGTTCGCCGCGCGTTTTCCAAGTAGTCACTCTCGGAGATGGTCTTTGAGATAAAGGCATCACGAATCTGACCGTACGCCCGATCTATGGTGGCCAACGATTCGTTCATTTTCTTGAGATCTGCATTCAACGAAGCCATCTCGTTAATGAGATCGAGATTCGTCAATCCGATCATTAGCTCCGTATCGATCTGGTACTGGTGGAAGACGTTCATATAGATTGGATGATTGCCGGAAGTCAATCGAGTGTCGGTGAATACACCGATGCAATCGATTGCTATGTAGAGATTGTCACTTGTGGTGTTCAGGCAATCATTGAAATAGTGTTGGAGACGGACCAGGGATGTATGGTTCTTTTCTTTCCGGTCGTACCCCTTCTTCATTGCGTCACCGAAGCGGACAAACAAATACGCGAAAAAAGCGCCAGCGAAGGCTCCTACAAGAGCGCGGAAGGCTTCAAGGTCAGTAGCCTTCCAGGCGTCCCAAAACACCCAAGCTGCTGAGGACGCAGCGATGGCTGCGGCAACTGCAACGATTGCAACGCCAAGCCCGAAGAGAATTGATGTCATGTGGTCATCGGTGCGACTGTTGTGAGGCCCAACACGGAGCTAAGGGACGGCGCGCTTTTGCGCCGTCCCGCTTGAGCGCAGGGTTAACGGTCACTTGTTGAGTGGCTGGCATGAGAATGGATTGAGACAACCCTGGCCGCCTGTTTCATTGCACGCATCCTTGTTAAGTGCTTCAGCAATAATCAAACAACTTTTCATGTCATCCATGAATCCGTGAACTGTGGCAACGTGATCATCCGGGTTGTTCCACTTGATCACCGCGTAATCAGCAGAACCGCCAATTTTGTTTTTGTTAAAGAACTTCCTTGGCGCTTCCAAGTTGGATTCCTGCTCGCAGCCTGCCAGTAAGGCCACAATTGAAAACCCAATCAGTAATAAGCGAGTTGGCATAGATGCTCCTATGTAATGACTGCTAACGAGTGGGCATCCTAAAAATGACAGATGCTACCGTCTTGTCTGCTCTGCCGCGCTTATTGGATCAGGTGAGGGGGAAGATTCGGTCGGAGCACTAAAGCATTCGCACCGAATCTGCCTATGCCGATGGAATTAAGCGCTTAATCTTGTATTTTGGCAAGCACCATCCGAATGAGAGGGGGCGGGTAGCTTGGATGGAGTGAAACGGAATCCGGGGAAAATGGGTGCTGCATAAGGTGCGCTTCGCGCAGATGCTTAGATGCCGGGGGCTGCCCGGCAGCAGGTTACTTTATTTTGCTTGTCCAAAATACAAGTAACCAAACAAAAAGACACCCTGCCGCGCCGGCCCTGCGGGCTACCTTCGGTTTGACGGCCAAATTGGGCGGCTGCGCAACTCGCCCTAGCGGGGTGCACACCCCGCACCCCACCGCGGAGCTCGAACAGTGCTCGCCTTCATCCCAATTTGACCGTCAAACCGAAGCGGCGCAGAAGGGGATTTGGGTTTTGTGGGCGAAGCCCGTATTTTGGGTGCCCTCCCCGTCGGGGAGGGCGGTTTTGTGTTGTTTTGTTTTTTGGTCCCCTTGGGCCGCCGCCGAGTAGCGCAGGCGAGCCGGGGGATTTTTGCGAGGACTGTCTGAGCGCAAAGCGCGAGTTCCGCAGCAACCCGGCTTGGTGAGCAACGCAGGGAACCCCGCAGGGGCGGTGGAGAGGGGCGGCTTTCTTTGGTTCCTTACTTTGGCCGTTTAAAGAAAGGAACTAGCCCGCCGGGCTACCCCCGGCACTTAAATCATCCGCGAAGCGCACAAAACCAACTAACTCAGCCTAGCTTACCCGCTGCACCTTAAACCAAACCGCATACAACGCCGGCACAAACAGCAGTGTCAGCATCGTGGCGACAAACAATCCGCCCATAATGGCCGCGGCCATCGGCCCCCAGAAGGTGCTGAAGGTGAGCGGGATCATGGCCAGGATCGCCGCCGCCGCAGTCAGCATGATGGGTCGGAAGCGGCGCACCGCCGACTCGATGATCGCCTCACGGGGCGGGTGCCCGGCATGAATATCCTGATCGATCTGGTCCACCAGAATCACCGAATTACGCATGATCATACCGCCCAGGGCAATGAAGCCCAGGTTGGCGACGAAGCCGAAGGGCAGCTGAAATACCAGCAGTGCCAGCGCCACGCCGATCAGGCCCAGGGGGGCGGTGAGCAGCACCAGAATCATGCGGCGGAAGCTCTTCAGCTGGATCATCAGCAGGGTCATTACGGTCAACAGCATCATCGGCACTACTGCCTTGATCGATGCTTCAGCCTTGCCGCTTTCCTCCACGGTGCCGCCGGTTTCCAGGCTATATCCCGGCGGCAGTTTGCTGCGGATAGATGCCAGTTTCGGTTCGATTTCCTTGGTCACGGCAGGCGCCTGGGCGTTGCCGACCACGTCGGCGCGTACAGAAATTACTCGTACGCGGTCGCGCCGCCAGATGATGCCTTCCTCGAACTCGTAGCTGATATGGGCAATCTGGGCCAGTGGTACATGCCGCCCATCATGGGTGTAGATGTTGATGTCCTTGAGGGCCGCAGGATTGAGGCGTTCGACAGCCTCCGCCCGCGCCAGTACTTCGATCAGCTGGTCGCGTTCGCGATAGTAGGTCACGCTGTAGCCGGACAGGATCGAATTGAGGAAGTTGGAGAGTTCCTGTGAGCTGATGCCCAGGGCGCGCGCTTTGTCCTGGTCGACGTCGAGCTTCACCACCTTGACCATCTCGTTCCAGTCCGCATGCACGTCCTTGGCGTGCGGGTTGGTGCGCATCACTGTCGCGACTTCGGCGCTGATCGTGCGCAGTACGGCAGGATCGGGACCAAGCACGCGGAACTGAACCGGGAAGCCGACCGGCGGGCCATTCTCCAGTCGGCTGACGCGCCCGCGCAGCGACTGGAAATCGGTCTGAAACAACTGGAGCAACCGGGTCCGTACCACTTCGCGTACATCCTTGTCCTGGGTCATCACCACGAACTGGGCGAAGTTAGCATGGGCCATCTGCTGGTCCAGCGGCAGGTAGAAGCGTGGCGAGCCGTTGCCGACATAGCTGACGAAGTTGACGATATTTTTGTCGCCGGCAAGGTGCTTCTCCAGTTTTTTTACTTCCTCTTCGGTGGCCTTGAGCGAGGCGCCCTCCGGCAGCCACAGATCGACCAGCAATTCAGGCCGATT
Source organism: Sulfuricella denitrificans skB26 (assembly GCF_000297055.2). Classification (NCBI taxonomy): domain Bacteria; kingdom Pseudomonadati; phylum Pseudomonadota; class Betaproteobacteria; order Nitrosomonadales; family Sulfuricellaceae; genus Sulfuricella; species Sulfuricella denitrificans. Next base: position 312,653 of record NC_022357.1, read on the forward strand.
CGACGAAGGGAAGAACTGCTGTTCGACGAAACGGAAGCCGAAAAGGGCCAGGACGAAAATTGCCAGCGTAGCGACGATCACCGTCTTGCGACGATCCACGCACCAGCTTACCAGCTTGCGGAAGCGCACGTAGAAAGGCTTCTGATAAACATCGTGGCCATGCGTGGGGTGCGCCTTGTAATCCGGCAGCAGTTTGTAGCCGAGATAGGGCGTGAACACCACCGCTACGATCCAGGACACGATCAGGGCAATCCCCACCACGGCGAAAATCGAAAAGGTGTATTCGCCCGCCGCCGACTTGGCGAAGCCCACCGGCAGAAAACCGGCAGCGGTAATCAGGGTGCCGGTCAGCATCGGGAATGCGGTCGATGTGTAGGTGAAGGAGGCTGCCTTGGTTCTTTCCCAGCCTTGTTCCATCTTCACCGCCATCATTTCTACGGCGATGATGGCATCATCCACCATCAGGCCCAGCGCGATGATCAGCGCACCCAGCGAAATCCGCTGCAGGTTGATTCCGAAAGCTTTCATCAGCAGGAAGGTAATTGCCAGCGTAAGCGGGATGGTGAGCGCCACCACCAAGCCAGTGCGGAACCCCAGGCTGAGAAAGCTCACGGCCAGAACGATTGCCACCGCCTCCAGCAGCGACTTCATGAATTCGTTGATGGAGCGCTTGACCACGCCCGGCTGGTCGGATACCCGATGTACCTCGATGCCCACCGGCAGACGCGCCTGGATGCGCGTGAGGGCGCTATCCAGACCTGCGCCCAAATCCATTACGTTGCCGCCTTTTTCCATCGATACCCCCAGCGCGATGGCCTCCTGGCCCATGAAGCGCACTTTCGGTGACGGTGGGTCAGCATAGCCGCGGTAAACCCGGGCGATATCGCCGAGCCGGAGCAGGCGGCCATTGGCGCGCAGGCCGATGTCGCGGATGCTTTCTACCGATTCGAAATCGCCTGACACGCGCAGGTTGATGCGGTCGCTGTCGGTTTCGATGCTGCCGGCCGGACTCAGGGTGTTCTGTTTTTCCAGGGTGGCGGCGATCAGCATCGGGTCGATACCCAGGCTGGCGAGTTTTTTGTGGGAGACCTCGATGTAGACTTTTTCCGGCTGCACGCCCAGTAACTCCGCCTTGCCCACGCCGGGGACGCTCAGGACATCCTGGCGCGCCTGCTCGACGTAGTCGCGCAGCTCTGCATGGGTAAAGCCGTCGGCGGTGAAAGCGTAAATATTGCCGTAGGTGTCGCCGAATTCATCGTTGAAATAGGGCCCGCGCACGCCTTTCGGCAGGTTGTCCCGGATGTCGCCGATCTTTTTGCGCACCTGATACCACACCTCCGGCACCTGCTTGGGCGGCGTGTAATCACGCAGGATGACGAAAATCAGCGCCTCGCCCGGCTTGGAGTAGCTGCGCACGAAGTCGAGCCAGGGCACTTCCTGCAACTTCTTTTCCAGCCTGTCGGTGACCTGCTGCTCAACTTCGTGCGCCGTGGCTCCGGGCCAATAGACCCGCATCACCATGATCTTGAATGTGAAGTCGGGGTCTTCCGCACGCCCCAGCTTGGTGTAAGCAAAGAAACCCGCGATCATCAAAACGATGAGCAGGTACAGCACCAGCGACTGGTGTTTGAGCGACCATTCGGAAAGATTGAAGCGGCTCATGTTTGAAATCTCACCACTGCTGCGGTTTGTGGTGTTTTCATCACTGAATCAGCCGCACCTGCTGGCCCGGCACCAGCTTGTGCACGCCGGCACTGACCACGCTGTCGCCATCCTTCAGGCCGGACAGAACGGTAAAGGTTGTCTCCCGGTATTCCCCCACGGTGACCGGGATAAGTCGCACCTTGCCGCTGGCCGGTTCGACCAGCCAGACGGCCGGCCCACCGCTCTGCTGATACAGCGCAGTTAGCGGTAACTCCGCCGCCGGCATCGCCGAGTCGCCCCCCAGCAGGACATTGGCGGTCATGCCGAGCTGCATGACCGGCGCGGCATCCAGCACGGTTACCTTGGCCGTATAGGTGCGTGTCACCGGATCGGCGGCAGGTGATATTTCTCGCACCTTGCCGCGATACATTTTGCCCGGCTCGGCCCACAGGCTGATGCGGATATTTTGCGCGGCGCGCAGCTCGGCCAGGCGATTTTCCGGTACGCTGACGACCACCTCTTTTTCCTCTGGCCGAGCCAGGCGCATTACCGGCTGACCCATCGCCACCACCTGCCCGGCTTCGGCTTCGATGCTCACGATCACGCCATCGTGATCCGCACGCAACTGGCCATAACCCGCCTGATTGGCGCTAACCTCATGCTGCGCCTTGACCTGGGAAAACCGAGCTTTGGCAGTGTCGAACAGATTCTTGCGGCGCTCGTAATCGGCGAGGCTGATGAATTTCTTTTCCAGCAGATCGGTGTAACGCTTCAGGTCGCGCTCAGTCAGTTCGAAATCCGCTTGCGCGGCGGCCAGCTGGGCGCGGCTTGCCGCTTCGGTCAGCCGGAGATCCTGAGGGTCGAGTTCGGCCAGTACCTGGCCTGCCTTTACCAGGCTGCCCACCTCGACGTGACGTTTGGCGATCTTGCCGCCGACGCGAAATGCCAGCGCGGTTTCAAAGCGCGCGCGCACCTCGCCGGAATAATTGGCCTGATGCGATTGCACGCCCAGCGCCACCTTTACTGCACGAGCCGACCGGACGCCCTCCGCGGGCGGCTCCTGCTTGGCACAGCCAAAAATCAGCGCACCCAGAAAAAGAAATATAAGAGCAGTTGCGTTCCGATTCACTATAGGTTCCCTCCGCGACATCCCGAAGAATACCGCTGTGCAGCACATTCCGCCATCTTGTCCCGGACTAACCCAGGAAGATATTTATCCGTTTTTGATAAATTAACCGCAATTAGGTTGTATCCAATTGATGAATATTAGTAAAATACCATATAAACCTCTTCGCCTGAGTCACACGAATTATTGTGCGCTGAACGCAGACCGGAACAATCTGCTTCTTTCCCGCATTCGTTGCGACAACCCATTACCCGCCAGGGAGAAACTATCATTCATACCGTACCGCTAATCATCAGCAAGCCTGTACCGGGCATTGCCGATCTGCCTGCCTTGGGCATGGACGCCAACAGTATCGTCAACGATTTCATCCGCTACTTCAGCCATACACTGGGGCAGGACAAGATGTGTCTGGCGGCCTACCAGGTTTACACTTCACTTTCGATGTCGTTGCGCGACCGCCTGGTGGAACGCTGGAAGAACACCCAGTACGCCTACGAAGAACAAAACTGCAAGCGTACCTATTACCTGTCGCTGGAATTCCTGATGGGCCGCGCCTTGGGCAATGCCATGCTGAACCTCGATGTGGACAAGCCGACCGAGGAGGCGCTCAGGAACCTGGGCCTGATGCTGGAGGAAATCGCCGACCAGGAGCACGATGCGGGTTTGGGGAACGGAGGCCTGGGCCGCCTCGCGGCCTGTTTCCTGGACAGCTGTGCGACACTGCAATTGCCGGTAGTGGGTTACGGCATCCGCTACGAGTACGGCATGTTTCGCCAGAAAATCGACAACGGTCGCCAGATGGAAGAGCCTGACCACTGGCTTCGCGATGGCAATCCCTGGGAAATAGAGCGTCCCGAGCATACCGTCCGGGTCAAATTTGGCGGCTGCACCAGATACTATCATCGAGACGGCCGCCTGTACGCCCGCTGGACGGATTCCCAGGACGTGGTGGCGGTGCCCTACGACGTTCCCATCCCCGGCTACCGCAACGGCACTGTCAATACATTGCGCCTGTGGTCGGCGGCGGCTACCGACGAATTCGACCTGTCCGAATTCAATGCCGGCAGCTACACCGAAGCGGTGGCAGCGAAGAACGGCGCCGAAAACATCACCATGGTGCTCTATCCCAACGACGCCAGCGAAAACGGCAAGGAGCTGCGCTTACGCCAGCAGTACTTCCTGGCGTCCGCGAGCTTGCAGGATGTGCTGCGCAACTGGGTCAACATCCATGGCAGCAATTTTGAAAATTTTGCCGAAAAGAACTGTTTCCAGCTCAACGACACCCACCCTACCTGTGCGGTGCCGGAACTGATGCGGCTGCTGATGGACAAACATTTTCTGGACTGGGATCAGGCCTGGGCCATCACTAGCCGCACCGTCGCCTACACCAACCATACCCTGCTGCCGGAAGCGCTGGAACGCTGGCCGGTGAGTATGTTCGGCCGATTGCTGCCGCGCCTGCTCGACATCATTCACGAAATCAACGCCCGCTTCCTGGCTGATGTGGCGCAACGCTGGCCGGGAGATACCGCCCGACAGCGGCGCATGTCGATTATCGAGGAAGGGGACGAAGCTCAGATACGCATGGCCTATCTGGCCGTAGTATCGAGCGCATCGGTCAATGGTGTGGCCGAATTGCACTCGCACCTGCTGCAGCTACATCTATTCCATGATTTCTACGAAATGTGGCCGAGCAAGTTCAACAACAAGACCAATGGCGTCACCCCGCGCCGCTGGATGGCCTGGAGCAACCCCGGCCTGAACGACCTGATTACCCGTACCATCGGCGACGGCTGGGTTACCGACCTGACCCGGTTGCGTAAGCTTGCGCCCCACGCCGACAAGGCGAAATTTCGCGCCGAGTGGCGTGCTGTCAAGCAGGCTAACAAGGCACGTCTGGCAGAGATGGTGCAGCGCGACTGCAGCATCGCCTTCGATACGGAGGCACTGTTCGATGTACAGGTGAAACGCATCCACGAATACAAGCGGCAGTTGCTCAACGTGCTGCACGTGATTCACCTCTACGACCGCATCAAGCGTGGTGACACGGCAGACTGGACGCCGCGCTGCGTGCTGATCGGCGGCAAGGCCGCCCCCGGCTACATGATCGCCAAGTGCATTATCAAGCTGGTGAACTCGGTGGCAAAAGTGATCAACGAAGATCCTGCCGCGCAGGGCTTGCTGAAACTGGCTTTCTTCCCTGATTACCGGGTGTCGGCGATGGAGGTGATCTGCCCAGGCACCGACTTGTCGGAACAGATTTCCACCGCCGGCAAGGAAGCCTCCGGCACCGGCAATATGAAGTTCATGATGAACGGGGCGCTCACCATCGGCACGCTGGATGGCGCCAATATAGAAATCCGCGAGGAAGCAGGCGAGGAAAACTTCTTCCTGTTCGGCCTCACTGCCGAAGAGGTGGACGCCACCAGACCAAATTACAATCCCGCCGCAATTATCGCTGCCGACGAAGACCTGCGCCGTGTGATGCAATTGCTGGAAAGCGGCCATTTCAACCTGTTCGAGCCGGGCATCTTCGACCCCATCATTCACGCTGTGACCAGCCCTCACGACCCGTGGCTGACAGCAGCGGACTTCCGCGGTTACATCGATGCGCAGCAGCAGGTGGCACGCGCCTACCGCGATCAGGAAAACTGGACGCGCATGAGCATCCTCAATACCGCCGCCAGCGGCAAGTTCTCCAGCGACCGTACCATCCTGGACTATAACCGCGACATCTGGCACCTGTCGCAAGTACCGGCTTGGCCGGTGAAATGAGAGGCCCAATATGACCCCGGAAGAAAAACGTGCGCTGGCCGAACAGGCCTATGAAAAAGCGCAACAATACGAGCTGGATTACGGCTGTTGCCCACAATGCGTGCTCGCCACCGTGCAGGAAACCGTCGGGATAATAGACGACAGCACCATCAAGGCCAGCCATGGACTTTCCGGTGGGGGCGGACTGATGGCGCAAGGAACCTGTGGCGCATTGACCGGTGGACTGATGGCGCTCAGCGCCAAATTCGGTCGCGACCGGGACAAGCTCGACAAGGGTCGCTGTATCAACAATTTCAAGAAAAACAAGGAACTGGTCGAGCGCTTCCGCGCGGAGTTTGGCGGGGTAACCTGCGCGGAACTCCAGCAACAATTTACCGGCCGTACTTACGATATGTGGAATGCCGAAGAGTACAAGGCATTCGACGATGCCCGCGGCAAACAATGCGCCCATGCAACTGGTACGGTCACGAAATGGGTGATTGAAATGCTGTAGACAATGCTGGAGCTTACGAAGTTTGATCTGTCGTATTCGGCTTGGTTTGGCAAGTTTCTGTCAGAGAGGGAGCCCCCCCAAGCGGATTGCGGTGGCCGGATTGCAGCCCTCTGCAGAGGTGCAATATTGAGGTTAGAATTCATATTCTGCCTGCATTCTGAAAGTATTGTTCGGCGTCGCGTCAGTCGTGCCGATTAACCAGGCCGCGTTGTACTTGAGTGCCTGGTGCCCACTGAGGGCGATCTTGCCGAAAATGGCCGGGCCAATTTTATGCTGCTGCGCATTATGCGGTGCCCAGTGGTTCCATTCGCCCGTTTCGCCAAAACCTTGCAGGCCAAACTCTAGCTCCTTTTTCCAGCGATATTTTGCTTGCCACTGGTACTGGAACACGGTTTTACGAGGCTCGTCATCCGGTTCGGCAACACCACCGAATGCGCGTTCGAACAGCAGATTACCGTTCAACTGCAATTTTCCAAACTCGGTCTGGAACAAGGGGCCGAACTTGATTTCGTTGGCTGACCCTCCTTTATTGATCGGGAACTCCAGTTCTGTAATCAAGCCGATTTCCAAGGGATATTTTCCGGTCTCTGTCAGTTGGAACTTGTTTTCCCATTCCAGGATATTTAATCTGTCGACTGAGCCTTCTTTCTCTGTTTTCAGGTATAGCTCCGTGAACCAGTTCTCGGTGGCGCCATAACCGAAGCCCAGACTGGCTACTTGCTGGGTAGTACCGGAAGGATCCCTGGATGATCCAAATTTGAAATCCAACTCCTTTTCACCATGTTCCACGGTGGGCAGGTAAACATAATCGGCGGGGCCCGCGATGGCCGTGCCACATAACAAGGTACCGACAGAGAGCGCGAGTAAACTTTTCTTCACGAAACTTTTCCTTTTTGAGCGATTGGCGAAAGTGAACGGCTAGCCAGCTTCATGCCCATTGCAATAGCAGCCAGGGTAATAATGTAGAAAACCAGTTGCATGCCTGATGGTCTTGGATCGTATCCAACCAGGCCGTGGAGCAGCATGCCGGGTATGGAGTTCATGGGCAGCAACGCAGATGTATCCCAAAGAGGTGCGGTCAGACTGGTCAGCAGATCGGCCTGGATCAGGAAGTGAGCTGCTTGCGAGGCCATGCCGGCGGCCAGCAGCAATACCAGCATGCCGGTTGCAGCAAAAAACCAGCGCAACGGCACGCGCAGCAGACCGGCATAGACTGCATAACCGATGCTGGTGCCAGCCAGGACACCCATAAGACCACCCAGCACGATCGAGGATGCGCCTGAACCTTCCGCTGCCGAGATGCCATAAAGAAAGAGAACCGTTTCAGAACCTTCTCGCAGTACCGCCAAGCCAACCACAACGAGCAGAATCGAACGTTCTTGCTGGCCGTCGCGAATGGCCTGACCGACCTTGGTTGCTTCAGCGGCCATCGCCTTGCCATGAGATGACATCCAAATGTTGTGCCAAGCCAGCATGAGCACTGCGACTCCCAGTACCAGCGCATTGAAAAGTTCCTGGCCAATGCCATCGGCCATGGCTGCAATGGCATCAGTGGATGCCGCAACCAGGGCGGACCCCGCTAGACCGACGAGCAATCCGGCAAGCAGCCAGCGAGTCCGACCCGCCACCGAGCGTGTCGCCGCTGCAATGATGCCGATAATAAGTGCGGCCTCCAGTACTTCACGAAAAACAATAACCGCGGTTGCAAACATTAAAGTTCTCCTAATACGCTACTGGGCGACGATGACGCCTTGAGCCGTTTTCTCATTGAATTCCCCAAAAAACCGGTAACGACCGGGTGCAAGTGGCCCCACAAAAATTGTTGCAGTCGAATTGCCGGCAATGACTTTTTCACGGTTAAGGTCGTGACTCTCGAACTCCTCGGCAGTGGGATCTTGATTCTCGACCGATAGCTTGATTTTTTTCCCGGCAGGAACGGTCAACTCTGATGGCTGAAAACGATGATCCTTGATCACCAGTGAGTAAACGTTATCTCCGGCCACTGCGGCAGTGGAGAAAATGGTCGTCATTACGCACATAGAAATAAGGAATGGCTTTCTGGTGGAGTTGAATGCAAATTTAACTGGGTTCATAACAGATCCTTTTAAAGAGGGGTTAATTCATTGCAATTGATAATGATTCCTATTCTATATGATAATAGTTATCAATTGCAATGAATTTTGAGCGCTATGGTTCGGAATACGAATTTCTGTGAATGGTATGAACTTAAGATTTAGTTCCGAAGCGCGGCGCTTGAAGTCATCCGACATGCATACGCAGGGAAGGCGCCAGTTGGCACCTGTCGCAAGTGCCAACTGGCCGGTGAAATGAGAGGCTTAATATGACCCCCGGAAGAAAAACGTGCGCTGGCCGAACAGGCCTATGAGAAGGCGCAACAATACGAGCTGGATTACGGCTGTTGCCCACAAATGCGTGCTCGCCACCGTGCAGGAAACGGTGGGCATTGTCGACGATGCCAGCGGCAAACAATGCGCCCATACGACCGGTACGGTCACGAAATGGGTGATTGAAATACTGTAAAGGGAAGTTAGAGCGAGGTTTGTCTTCGGAAATTCAGGCTGATCTGACAAGTGCTCGGCTGATGTAAATCAGCGCGTTTCATTATTATCAATAGTACTGACCGGTGGGTCCCTGTATTATCAAGTTGGACATCGAACAAATAATTTCACCTTGGAACCGAAGGCTTGCCTGCCATGAAATTGATTCTTCACAAAATACCACTTTACATCGCAACGCTCATGCTGTTGAGCACCGCCGGGGCCTGGGCCGACGCCAATGAAACAACCGAGTCGTCCACCGGGTCCACACCCGGTGTGATCGTCAAGGTGGAGAAAGCTATTGAGCGCGGTGCAAAGGCTGCTGAAAGCGGAGTTAAGCGCGGTGCGAAAGCGGCTGCCCACGGTATTGAACGTGGCGTGAAGGCGGCAGCGAGCGGCGTCGAGCGTGGTGCAGAGGCAACCGGCAACGCTGCTCATACCGTTGCCAAAAAGGTAGGTGGTTCGCCGCCCGCATCAGCGCCTCCCGCATCAGCGCCTCCCGCATCATCACCGCCCGACAAGTAAGCAGCTTACACGCATGCTGCGCAATTGCACGTCGTCGCCTGACCCATTCCATCAGCACGGGTGCAAGTGATAAAGCCGCTTGCACCGGTTATGTCAAACGCTTGAAGCTATAGAAAAACTCATTCAGAGATTCCTCTGACCAATACCTGTTGGTCTTCATCTTTCTGACGGACAAGCACGATAGCACGATGATCCGTGGATTACACATGATCCCCACGGTTTCAGACTTGATCTTGCGTTGCATGCGTGGACAAGCCTGAAAACCAGCCGATTTTTTTAGTCTTTTTGCTATAATTTTCCAACTTAACCTACCGGCTGGCATTCGATCATGTTGATCTGGTTCGTCGTCATCTACCTACTGCTCTCCATCGGTATCGGCCTCTACGCCGCCACGCGCGTCCACAACACCAGGGATTACGCCGTCGCAGGCCGCAGTCTGCCGCTTTACATCGTTACGGCAACGGTGTTTGCCACCTGGTTCGGCTCCGAAACGGTACTCGGCATCTCGGCCACCTTTCTCCAGGAAGGCCTCGGCGGAGTCGTGTCGGACCCATTCGGGTCCAGCATGTGTTTGATCCTGGTGGGCCTGTTCTTCGCCCGCAAGCTCTACCGCATGAATCTGCTCACCATCGGCGACTACTACCGGGCGCGCTACAACCGTTCAGTGGAGGTCATTACCAGCCTGTGCATCGTGGTTTCCTACCTGGGATGGGTTTCTGCCCAGATTACCGCGCTCGGGCTGGTATTCTCCTTTTTGAGCCAGGGTTCTATCTCCCCCGCCGAAGGTATGCTCATCGGCGCGGCCATCGTGCTGGTCTACACCTTATTCGGCGGCATGTGGTCGGTCGCCTTCACCGATTTTTTCCAGATGATCCTGATCGTCCTCGGCATGCTTTACATCGGCTACGTCGTCAGCGGCCTGACGGGCGGCGTGGGCGCGGTGGTGAAACATGCCGCCGAGGCCGGAAAATTCGAGTTCTGGCCCAAACTCAACACCCGCCGTTCTGGCCTTCATTGCCGCCTGGGTGACCATGATGTTCGGCTCCATTCCCCAGCAGGACGTGTTCCAGCGCGTGATGTCCGCACGCACCGAAGACACCGCCGTGCGCGGTGCGGTGGCCGGAGGCAGCCTGTATTTCCTGTTCGCTTTCATTCCCATGTTCCTCGCCTACTCGGCGACCCTGGTCGATCCGGCCATGGTAAGCAAGCTGCTCGACAGCGATCCACAGCAGGTTCTGCCCAGCCTGATTCTCAACCACACCCCGCTCTTCGCTCAGGTGATGTTTTTCGGCGCGCTGCTGTCCGCCATCATGAGTACGGCCAGCGGCACCTTGCTGGCACCCTCGGTGACCTTTGCCGAGAACGTGCTGAAAGGGATGTTCAAGGAAATGAGCGATCGCCGCTTCCTGCTGCTTATCCGCGTCGTGGTGGTGTGCTTTGCCGTCATCGTGACCCTGTTCGCCCTGAATTCCAAAGCCAGTATCTTCAGCATGGTGGAAAATGCTTATAAGGTAACGCTGGTGGCGGCCTTCATTCCGCTCGTCGCCGGACTATACTGGAAACGTGCAAACACTCAGGGGGCGCTATTCGCGATCGCCTTCGGCCTGATTTCATGGCTGCTGCTGGAATGGCTCAAGCCCGATACCGTTTGGCCGCCGCAACTGGCGGGTTTATTACTGAGCGCTGCGGGTATGGTGGTGGGTTCGCTGCTGCCGCACTTCGTCGGCAGGCCAACGCCTTTGCCCCGCTCCCATGAGGAACTTCACCATCACGCTGCTGCACAGACCGAACATGTGGTAGAACATCCGTATCGCCAACCCTCGGCACGCGACGAGCGCTGACTTTCCTGTTGGGAGAAGCATTAGGAAATGGCGCTGCTGCCCAATTTCAGGAACCTCAACCCGGCTTACCTCAATAAACGCCGCGTGCTGTCAAGGATGTGGACGGAGATCAAGCTGCGGTAGGAAGCTCTTGTCCACAGCCTATGCGCTCCCAAATAAAAAAGCCCTGCCTTTCACAAGGCAGGGCTTCCAGATCCAAACCAGCAATTACAACCCGGCGTCAGCCTTAAGCGCTTCTGCCTTGTCGGTCGCTTCCCAGGTGAATTCCGGCTCTTCCCGGCCGAAATGGCCGTAAGCGGCGGTCTTGGCATAAATCGGTCGCAGCAGATCAAGCGACTGGATGATGCCTTTCGGGCGCAGATCGAAGTGGGCTTCGATCAGCTTGACGATTTTCTCGTCGGCGATCTTGCCGGTTCCGAAGGTGTTGACCATCATGCTGACTGGCTTGGCGACACCGATGGCGTAGGCGATTTGCACTTCGCATTTCGATGCCAGGCCGGCGGCGACAATGTTCTTCGCGACATAGCGGCCGGCGTAGGCAGCGGAACGATCGACCTTGGACGGGTCCTTGCCGGAGAAGGCGCCGCCGCCGTGGTGTGCGGCACCGCCGTAGGTGTCGACGATGATCTTGCGGCCGGTCAGGCCGCAGTCGCCCATCGGCCCGCCAACCACAAAGCGGCCGGTGGGGTTGATCAGGTAGCGAATGTCACCGGCACGCATGCTTTCCGGGATGATTGGCTTGACGATTTCCTCGATCACCGCTTCAGACAGTTCGGCGTGGGAAATGTCGGGGTGGTGCTGGGTGGAGATGACCACGGTATCGACATGCACCGGCTTGCCTTCCACATAGCGGATGGTGACCTGGGACTTGGCGTCGGGGCGCAGCCAGGGCAGGCGGCCGTCCTTGCGCAGTTCGGCCTGGCGCTGCATCAGGCGATGTGCGTAATGGATCGGCATCGGCATCAGCTGCGGGGTTTCGTCGCAGGCGTAGCCGAACATCAGGCCCTGGTCGCCGGCGCCCTGATCCATGTCCAGTCCCTGGCCCTCGTTCACGCCCTGGGCGATGTCGGGTGACTGCCGGTTGATCGCGGTGAGCACGGCGCAGGTGTAGTAGTCGAAGCCGATTTCCGAGCTGTTGTAGCCGATGCGCTTGATCGCTTCGCGCGCGACGTCGATGTAGTTGACGGTCGCATGGGTGGTGATTTCGCCAGAAATAACGACCAGCCCGGTGCTGACCAGCGTTTCGCAGGCTACCCGCGCTTTGGGGTCATGCGCTAGAATGGCGTCGAGGACGGAATCGGAGATCTGATCGGCGACTTTGTCGGGATGGCCTTCGGAAACGGATTCGGAAGTAAAGAGGTGTTCGTGTAACATTTCTGCTCCTAGATAGGTGTTTCCCCGTAATGCGCTGGCGAAGCCGGCTCTGGGGGAAGAAGCAGACGACGCTTTAGCCGTATTTATATCCCGCCCGCAAGTTGTCTTTAACACGGCGGCGCAGTAATTCTATTTTTTATAAGGCTTCTAGTCAAATTTTGCCCATGATGGCCTATTTACTTCGCGTTCTGGCTTACCTGCCGCTCTGGCTGTTGCACTTTCTGGGTGCGGTAGCGGGTTGGGCGACCTATCTGGGTTCCCGGCGCTATGCCGCGAGGATGCGGGAAAATCTGACGGCCAGTGGGGTATGTGCGCCGGGCCAATATGGCAAAGTGTTGCGCCGGGCCATAGCCGAAGCGGGGAAAAGCGTGCTGGAACTGCCTGCCGTCTGGTTGCGCCCGGAACAGCAGGTATTGCAGCTGTTGAAGGAGTGCCATGGCTGGGAGCATGTCGAGGCGGCCCTTGCGCGCGGCAAGGGTCTGATTTTTCTGACTCCGCATATGGGGTGTTTCGAGATCACCAGCTTGTATTACGCTGCCCGTCACCCGATCACCGTACTCTATCGCCCGCCCAAGCTGAAGTGGCTGCAACCCCTGATCGATGCCGGGCGTGTTCGTGGCCAAGTGACGCTGGCCCCCACCGACTTGGGTGGGGTGCGGGCGCTGTTCAAGGCGCTGCGGCGCGGTGAGGCAATCGGCATTTTGCCCGATCAGGTGCCGGGCCAAGGCGAGGGGGTATGGGCCGATTTTTTCGGTCGTCCCGCCTACACCATGACGCTGGTTGGTCGCCTGGTTCATTCCACTGATGCGGCCGTGGTGCTCGCCGCCGCTTTCCGCCTGCCCCATGGCAAAGGGTTCGATCTTTGGCTGGAACCGATGCCCGAGGGGATGCCGGAGGAGCCAGTGGAGGCGGCCCGCTTCATTAACGCGGCGATCGAAAGTCTGGTGCGTCGGAAACCGGAGCAGTACCTGTGGAGCTATAACCGGTACAAGACCCCGAGAGGAGTGAGTGGTAAGGCAAGTGAGGAGAAAGGAGTGAGGCGTGAGGAGCAAAAACCAACCCCCGTTCCAGATTTTGACTTTACTCCTCACGCCTCACTCCTTTCTCCTCACTTCAACATGATGTCCCGCCTCGGCATCTTCCTCATCTGGCTGCTGCATTTCCTGCCGCTATGCGTGCTTGCCCGTTTCGGCGCGGGTTTCGGTTTTCTGCTCTACGTACTGGGGAGCGAACGCCGGCGGGTGTCGCGCATCAACCTGCGGCTGTGCTTTCCGGAGATGACCGATACCGAAAGAGAACGGCTGGTACGACGCCATTTTCGCGCCTTCGGTCGGAGCGTACTGGAGCGTGGCATTCTGTGGTGGTCATCGAAGTCGCGCATCCAGAAGCTGGTCCATCTCGAGGGGCTGGAACACTGGCAGGCGGTGGCCGATAAGTCGGTGATCTGGCTCGCCCCCCACTTTGTCGGACTGGACATGGGTGGAGTCAGGCTGACTACGGACTATCCGCTGGTTTCGATGTACAGCCGGCAGAAAAATCCGCTGTTCGACGCTCTGCTGCTGCACTCCCGCACCCGCTTCGGCAATTCGCCGATGGCATCGCGTCAGGATGGGCTCAAGCCAGTAGTGCGGGCAATGCGCAAGGGCTTGCCATTCTATTATCTGCCGGACATGGATTTTGGCGCACGCGACGCTGTGTTTGTGCCGTTTTTCGGCGTGCCTGCCGCCACCATCACCGCGCTATCGCGCGTGGCGAAAATCACCGGTGCTGTGGTGGTGCCCTGCGTTACCCGCCAGCTTCCCGGTGGTGCAGGCTATGTGCTGAAATTTTATCCTGCCTGGGAGTCTTTCCCCGGCGAGGATGTTGAAAACGATACCCGCCGCATGAACGCCTTCATCGAGGAGCGAGTAAGGGAAATGCCGGAGCAGTATTTCTGGTTGCACAAGCGCTTCAAGAGCCGTCCGCCCGGCGAGCCAAGGCTATATCCATAGCCATGGAGCGCATTCCCGAACCCGAATTGATGGATGACCCGGAGCAGGCCGAGGCCTATGCCAGTGCGGACTTTTCCGAGCCGCACAATGCATTTGTTGCCCATTTCCGCCGTCTTTTTCGCGACTTCGTCGCCGGGCGCGTGCTTGACTTGGGGTGCGGCCCGGCGGATGTCGGTATTCGCTTCTGCAAGGCATACCCCGATGCGATTATGACGGGTGTAGATGCCTCCGCTGCCATGCTGCAACTAGGATACGCCGCGGTGCGCGAGGCTGGCCTGGCTGAACGCCTGCAGCTGGTGCAGAGTTATTTACCGGATGAGAGCCTGGCAGCGCTGCAATTCAATGCGGTCATCAGCAATAGTCTGTTGCATCATCTCGACGATCCGGCTGTGCTGTGGGAAACTGTCAAACAGACGGCAAAGCCCGGCGCGCCCGTGCTGATCATGGATTTGATGCGCCCGGCCTCGTTCGCAGAAGCGGGTCAGCTTGCCGGGCGTTATGCCGGCGAGGCACCGCCGGTGCTGCGCCGGGATTTCCATAATTCATTGCTGGCGGCTTATCGCCCAGAGGAAGTGCGGGCTCAGCTGTATAACGCCAGCTTATTCGGGTTTCGCGTAGAAGCGGTGAGTGATCGCCATTTGTTGATATGGGGAAATTTGTGAGTTTCCAGAATCCGGACGATGAGTCCATCCGCACCCTCCTGAAAAAAGTCAAAAATATCGCTGTGCTCGGGCTATCACCCAAACCTGATCGACCGAGTTATTTCGTGGCGAAGGCGATGCAGGGTTTCGGCTTCAGTATCATCCCGGTGCGCCCTGCCATTGCCGAGGTTCTGGGGCAGAAGGCCTACGCGTCCTTGCGCGACGTCACGGGGTCAATCGATCTGGTGGACGTGTTTCGTGCCGCAGAATATCTGGACGCTATTGTTGATGATTGTATTGCCTTACAATTGCCGGCAATCTGGATCCAGGAAGGCATCGTCAACGAGGCCGCTGCAGAGAGAGCCCGCGCAGCCGGCATGACGGTAGTGATGGATCGCTGCATTTACAAGGATTACGTGGCTTTATGCTCCTGAAATTTACCAAAATGCACGGCCTCGGCAACGATTTCGTGGTGTTCGACGCGATTTCGCAAAGCGTGAATTTGAGCCCGGCTCAGTTCCAGTTCATCGCCGATCGCCATTTCGGCATCGGTTGCGACCAGATTTTGCTGGTGGAACGCGCTACCCGGCTCGACGCGGATTTCCGCTACCGCATTTTCAATGCCGATGGCGGCGAGGTCGAGCAGTGCGGCAACGGTGCACGCTGCTTCGTGCGCTTCGTGCACGACAAAGCACTGAGCCCGAAAACCGAAATTCGTGTGGAAACGGCTTCTGGCATCATCGTACCTCGACTCGAGCCAAACGGTCAGGTGACGGTAAACATGGGCGTGCCGCGCTTTGAGCTGACTGAAGTCCCGTTCATTGCGGAAAAACGCGCGCTCACCTATTTACTTGGCCTGGAAGGTAAACTCGCCGAAGTCAGCGTGCTGTCCATGGGTAACCCTCATGCGGTACAGTTGGTAGAAGATGTGGATGGCGCGGCGGTTGCCGTGGAGGGGCCGCAGATCGAAAGCCACCCGAGCTTTCCAGCACGGGTTAACGCAGGCTTCATGCAGGTGCTTGACCGTGGCCGCATCAAGTTGCGGGTGTACGAGCGCGGCGCCGGCGAAACTCTGGCTTGCGGCACTGGCGCCTGTGCCGCAGTAGTGGCGGGGATCATGCGCGGATTGCTGGATGACGAGGTGCGGGTGACAACCCGGGGCGGTGAGTTGATCATCCGCTGGGAAGGCGAGGGGCATCCGGTCAGGATGACCGGCCCGGCAGTGACGGTATTCGAAGGCGAAATTAATTTATGAACATGGGGAGAAAAGAAGCATGAATTCGGAAGCGGTCGCGCAATATTTACATGAAAATCCGGAGTTTTTCGAACAACATTCCGCGCTGCTGGCGGAAGTATTTATCCCCCACCCCCACGGGGGTCGGGCGATATCTATCGCCGAGCGCCAGCAGCTGGCGATGCGCGACAAGAACCGTCTGCTCGAAACCAAGCTGCGGGAGTTGATCCAGTTCGGCGAGGAAAACGACGCCATCAGCGAAAAAATGCACCGCCTCAGCCTGTCTCTGCTCGGTGCGCGCGATCTGGACAGTGCGCTGAATACGGCTTATTTCAACCTGCGCGAGGATTTCGACGTGCCTCACGTGGCGATTCGCATCTGGGCCGGCGCTGATCTGCCGGCACGGCCGGAGTTTATGGGAGCGACGATCGAAATGTGCGCCTTCGCCGACGAGCTGATTACGCCGAAATGCGGCCCGCAGTTGCTTGAGGAAGCGCCTTCCTGGTTCGGCGAGGCCGGGCCTAACCTACGCTCCTTCGCCTATGTGGCAATGCGCTCGGAGCAGTCCTTCGGCCTGCTCGCCTTGGCCAGCGAAGATGTGCAGCGTTTCTACCCGGAGATGGGCACGCTCTACCTGAAACGTTTGGGCGAACTGGTCAGCGCGGCGTTGCTGCGCTATCTTAAGGCGTGAGGGGTAAAGGGTGAGGGGTGAGGGGAAAAGTCAAAACCGCACTGTCGCGGGTTTCACGCCTCACCATGGATAACCCATGAGCCCAGGCGCGACCTATCTGCAAGCCTTTCTCGGTCATCTCGCCAGCGAGCGCCGCCTGTCCCCCCTGACCTGCAGCAACTACGGCCGTGACGTGGCCGAGTTGCTGAAGCTGGCGGGCGAAATCCCCCTGGATCAGCTGCAAGTCCACCAGATTCGGCGCTTTATCGCACAATTGCATGGTCGCGGCCTGGGCGGCAAAACGCTGGCGCGCATGCTCTCCGCCTGGCGGGGTTTCTATGCCTGGCTTGCCCGCGACCATGGCTTTACCAGTAATCCCTGCGCCGGCATGCGCGCCCCGAAATCCGTTAAAGCACTGCCGCAGGCACTGTCGCCGGACGAAGCTGTCCGCCTGATGGAAATCCCCACAGAGAGTGACCCTCTCGCCCTGCGTGACAAGGCGATGTTCGAGCTGTTCTATTCATCCGGCCTGCGCCTTTCCGAGCTCGTCAATCTGCCGCTCAGCCAGATCGATCTTGTCGCCGGCATGGTGCGGGTCACCGGCAAAGGCGGCAAGACCCGTGAAGTGCCGGTGGGGCGTTTCGCTCTGGAGGCGGTGCGACACTGGCTGCCGGAGCGGGAAAAGCTCGTCAGGCCTGAAGAATACACATTGTTTGTGGGCAAAAATGGGACTCGATTGACGCCTCGCGCCGTGCAGTACCGTGTCAAGCAATGGGCTCTCAAACTGGGTATTTCGGCGGAAGTGCATCCGCATGTGTTGCGCCATTCCTTCGCCAGCCATGTATTGCAGTCCAGCGGCGATCTGCGTGCCGTGCAGGAAATGCTCGGACATGCGAATATTTCTACCACGCAGGTGTATACGCACCTGGATTTTCAGCATTTGGCAAAAGTGTATGATGCGGCTCATCCGCGCGCGAAGAAGAAACCTTGACACCTTTCATCTGCTTGCGTGATGATAAGACAATGAATTCTCGTCTGTTATTTTCCCTGTGGCTTGCCCTTGCCCTGCTCTTCGCCCAGCAGGGCGCGGCACTGCATGCCTTGTCGCACTTCGCGGACGGCGTGCCGGCGCAGTCGCAGCAGGAAAAGCACCTGCCCCACTCGCCGGCCTGCGACAAGTGCATAGTCTATGCCGGTATCGGCGGCGCGGCTGCGTCATCGCCGCCGGTTTTCGCTGTCCCGGAAACGACCGCCATACTTGCCGCGGTATTTTTTCTCCTGTTCTTTTCCGCACCGCTTCGCACCTACCTTTCCCGCGCCCCGCCCAGCCTCGCCTGAAATTGATCGCACTCTGTTCCGGTAGCCGGTTTTAACGCTGGTTGCCGCTCCCCGCATGATTCAAGCGGGGACAGGCATTGATATTTTTCACGAGGTCATCATGTCATTCAAACGCAATACCCTTGCGGCGAGCATCGCGCTCGCCCTTGCAGTGCCTCTGGGCGCGCAAGCCGCCGACAGCGCCGAACTAGCGCAAATCCGCGAGCAGATCAAACAGATGAAGGAAAGCTACGAAGTGCGCATCCAGGCATTGGAAAAGCGCCTGCAACAGGCGGAAGTCATCGCCGGTAATGCGCAAGCCAAGGCCGAAAAGGCCGAGGAAAAGATCGTTCAGTCCATCGTCGCACCTGCACCATCGACGTCCACCGGCACTTTTAACCCTGAGATGTCGCTGATACTTTCCGGTACTTACGCCAATCTTTCGCAAGATCCGGCTAATTACCGAATTGGCGGCTTCCTGCCAAACGGTGGCGAAATCGGCCCAGGTCGGCGCGGTTTTGGCCTGGGCGAATCCGAACTGGTTGTCGCCGCCAACATCGATCCCTACCTGCGCGGCCAGTTCACCCTCGCCGTTACGCCGGAAAGCACCGTGGCAGTGGAGGAGGCGTTCGTGCAGTCCCTCGGTCTCGGCAACGGCCTCACGGTCAAGGCTGGGCGCTTCTATTCGGGTGTAGGCTACCTCAACGAGCGGCATGCCCACACCTGGGACTTCGTCGATGCGCCGCTCGCCTACCAGGCATTCTTTGGTGGCCAGTTCAAGGACGATGGCGTTCAACTGAAATGGGTTGCACCAACAGATCTGTTCGTCGAACTCGGGGCAGAGGTCGGGCGCGGCAGCAACTTCCCTGCTAGCAACCGCGCCAAGAACGGCAGCGGTTCAGCGACGCTGTTCGCTCATCTTGGCGGCGATGTCGGTGTCAGCCATAGCTGGCGGGCTGGGTTGTCACTGTTGCGCACTTCGCCCCAAGACCGAACCTACACTGGCGCCGGCGTTACCAACAGCTTCAGTGGCAACAGTCGGCTGGAGATCGCCGACTTGGTGTGGAAATGGGCTCCTAACGGCAACCCGGTCAACACCAACTTCAAGCTGCAGGGCGAATATTTCCGCCGCCATGAAGACGGCGACCTGACCTATGATGTAAATACCGCCAACAACACCGACCGCTATGCTTCGGCGCAATCCGGCTGGTACTTGCAGGGTGTTTACCAGTTCATGCCGCGCTGGCGGGTGGGGCTGCGGCGCGACCAACTGGACGGTGGCAGTGTTGATTATTCTTCCAACAGTGCGGTGCTGGGAACGGAAGCGTTCAACCCGTCGAAAAACAGCCTGATGTTCGATTACAGCCCGAGCGAGTTTTCACGCTTCCGCCTGCAATTCGCGCAGGACAAGTCGCGTCCGGAAGTCACCGATAATCAGATGTTCCTGCAATACCAGATGAGCCTGGGCGCCCATGGCGCGCACAAGTATTAGGAGAATTGGCATGAATTTAGCAAAATCGATGAAATGGCTGTCCGGCGGACTGCTTGCGTTATTTTCCATTCCGGCCTTCGCCGCCCTCAATATTCTCGCCTGCGAGCCGGAATGGGGTGCGTTGGCGCAGGAACTGGGCGGCGACAAGGTGTCCGTGTACAACGCCACCAACGCCCTGCAGGACCCGCACCGCGTCGAAGCCAAGCCCAGTCTGATGGCGCGCGCCCGTGGCGCCGATATGCTGGTCTGCACCGGGGCGGAACTGGAGGTCGGCTGGCTGCCTATCCTGTTGCGCCAGACCGGCAATCCGAAAGTCCAGCCGGGGCAGCCCGGCTATTTCGAGGCGGCGCATTACGTGCGCATGCTGGAGATCCCCACCCGCCTCGACCGCGCAGAGGGCGATGTGCATCCGGGCGGCAATCCGCACATCCAGACCGACCCGCGCAATATCACGCTGGTGGCGGATGCATTGGCAAAACGCCTGGCCGAGATCGATGCCGCCAACGCCGATTATTATCGGCAGCGTCATGTCCAGTTCGCAGCACGCTGGAAAACGGCCATCGCCAACTGGGAAAAGCTGGCAGCGCCTCTCAAGGGAATTCCTATCGTCGTCCAGCACAAAGGGTTTCCCTACCTGGAGAACTGGCTGGGACTGAAGCAGGTGGCAGCGCTGGAGCCGAAGCCCGGCGTCGAGCCGAGCAGTGCTTATCTGTCAGGATTGCTCGGGCAACTCCAGCGGCAGCCGGCGAAAATGGTGATACGAGCCGCCTACAACGATGCGCGCGCCTCCGAGTGGCTGACGGAGCGGGCGAAAATCCCGGCAGTGGATCTGCCTTTTACCGTGGGAGGTTCCGAGCGGGCGAAGGATTTGTTCGGGCTGTTCGACGATACGGTGCAGAGACTTTTGGATGCGCTCAAATGAACCTCGATGCCCTGAGTCTTTCCATCCTCGTTCCAGCCTTCCTGGCCGGCCTGCTGGTTCTGGCAACCCATGTGCCGATGGGGATGCAGGTGCTGTCCCGCAGTATTGTGTTCATCGACCTGGCGATTGCACAGATCGCCACCCTTGGGGTCATCGCGGCGGACCTTTTCGGCTTCGAGCCGGAAGGCTGGGTGGCGCAGGTTGCCGCAGTATCTGCCGCCCTTCTTGGCGCGTTGCTGCTGACCTGGACAGAAAGGCGCTGGCCGGACGTGCAGGAGGCACTGATCGGTGTGCTGTTCGTGTTGGCGGCCAGTGGCGGAATGTTGCTGGTGGCCAACAATCCGCATGGCGGTGAACATCTCAGAGATTTGCTGGCAGGCCAGATTCTGTGGGTGAGTACGGCGCAGTTGTTGCCGGTGGCTGCCCTGGCAGCCACCATCCTGATTCTGTGGTTCGGGTTGAGAGACAGGCTCGGGCGATTTGGATTCTACGGCTTGTTCGCCTTCGCCGTCACCACCTCGGTGCAGTTGGTCGGCGTGTACCTGGTGTTCGCCAGCCTGATTGTTCCGGCGCTGGCTTGCCGTCTTTATTCGCCCCATATCCGGTTGGCGGTGGGCTATGCTGTCGGCGCAGCAGGCTACATCCTGGGGTTGGGGCTTTCGGTATTGTTTGACTTGCCTTCCGGCGCTGTGGTGGTGTGGACTTTGGCGCTGGTTGGAATTGCAGCCTACAGTTTGGGTCCCGACCCGTCCAGAAGCGTTGCCAAATAGGGATTTTCCCTTATTGCCCATGAAGGTGAGCAGCCTTATAATGGTTCACTTATAAATAAACCTGGTTGACCCGCAGTGGTGTTTTCATTTTTTCGCAAGAAGCCAGAAGAAACGTCGCAGGCCAAGCCTCGTGCGCCTGTTGCCGACAGGCACACTGCCACCCCTCGCCAGCAGGTAACCCCGCTAGCAACCCCGACTGTTCCGCCCAATACGGTTGCTTTGGTGCCGCAACCGGCAATTGAATCCAAACCGGCGGCAGTTTCTTCACCCCCATCGCCTCAAACCGAAACGAATACGATTGGAAGTGCTGGAACTGTAGAAACTGCAGAAATGTATTCGGCGGTGGAGGAGGCGGCGATTCTCTATGCCAGCGACCATCCCGACCAAGCCGCCGCGCTGCTGCTGGATTTCGTCAAGAACAATGCCGATAGAAAAGAACTCAAGCCCTGGATGATGTTGTTTGATATTTACCAGATCCAGGGCAAGAAGGCACTCTTCGAAGAGCTTGCGCTGGAGTTCGTTGTTAAATTCGAGCGCAGTGCACCGACCTGGAGCGATGATAAGGTGCCGGGCGTTCAGACCGAAAACCCCAAAGCGGGAGGAGGGACTGCCGTTGAAGGCTATGTTGCCCTTACCGGCATTTTGCAGGGGGACAAGGATTCCCTGTTCCTGAATCTGGAGCAGGTTGCGCAGAAAGGTGCTGGCCTGCGGCTGGACTTTGCCCGGCTGGAGGGATTGGACGCCTCGGGCAGTCGTCGCTTGGTGGAGACCCTGCAGGGTTTGAAAAAGAGCGGAAAGAAAATCACCCCGATCAGCGTTCCGCACGTAACGGAGCTGCTCAAGGCTTTGCTCGGGCAGGGCAGCGAGGATGAGGAGGCCCACTGGCAACTTTTGCTTAACCTCTACCAATGCCAGGGAATGGAGACGGAATACGAGGATTTGGCGGTGGAGTACGCGATTACTTTCGAAATGTCGCCGCCGTCCTGGGAATCCATGCCCCCATGTCGGCAGCCGGTTGAGGCGGTAATGGCCGATACTCCTGATGAACTGCCTCATGACGAGGACACCTTTTTCATGAGGGGCGTGATTTCGGCTGATAGTGCTCAGCAACTGCAGGATCTGAAAAATTTTGCCGCCTCGCGCAGCGAGGTTTACCTGGATATGGCTGATGTGTCCCGTGTGGATTTTGTCAGTATCGGAGATTTCGTTGGTGTGCTGGTTGGATTGAACTGCGGTGGGAAGAAGTTGCTGGTTCGTAATGCTAACGAAATGATCCGCGCCCTGTTCGGAGTCATGGGCGTCGACCAGTTCGCCGATATCCTGAAAAGAAAAATCGGCTGATCCTCTCTGTTCTTCGCTCCGTCAGCTTGTTATGCATCAATCTAATCCAATGGGATTATTCTGCGGAGAAAAATCATGGAGCAATTTCACGGCACCACCATCCTCTCGGTACGACGTGGCAATCAAGTTGCGCTCGGTGGCGATGGGCAGGTAACACTCGGCAATATCGTGGTCAAAGCCACCGCGCGCAAGGTGCGCCGCATCCACCACGACAAAATTCTGGCTGGTTTCGCGGGCGGAACGGCGGATGCCTTCACCCTGTTCGAACGTTTCGAGGCTAAGCTCGACAAGCACCAGGGGCATCTGCTGCGTTCCGCTGTGGAACTGGCCAAGGACTGGCGCACCGACCGCATTCTGCGCCGGCTTGAAGCCATGCTGGCGGTTGCCGACCATGAGACTTCGCTGATTATCACCGGCAACGGCGATGTGCTGGAGCCAGAGTATGGCCTGGTCGCCATTGGCAGCGGTGGTCCTTACGCCCAGAGCGCGGCGCGCGCCCTGCTCGACTACACTGACCTGCCGCCGGAAGAGATCGTCAAGAAAGCGCTGACCATCGCAGCCGACCTGTGTATCTATACCAATAAGAATCACGTGATTGAAGTGCTTGAATAAGGTGAGGGGTGAGACGAGAGGTGTGAGGCGTAAAATCTCCGACAACCTGCGCCTTACACCTCACCCCTCACCCCTAATCCCTCACGAAGAATTGCCATGATCCCAATGACTCCTCAGGAAATTGTCCACGAACTGGACAAGCACATCATCGGTCAGCATGCTGCCAAGCGTGCCGTCGCCATTGCCCTGCGCAACCGTTGGCGCAGGCAGCAGGTGGCCGAGCCGTTGCGGCATGAAATCACGCCTAAAAATATTCTGATGATCGGCCCGACCGGCGTCGGCAAGACCGAGATCGCCCGTCGCCTGGCCAAGCTCGCCAATGCGCCATTCATCAAGGTGGAAGCGACCAAGTTTACCGAGGTAGGCTATGTCGGACGCGATGTCGATTCCATTATTCGTGACTTGGTGGAAATGGCCATCAAGCAGACCCGCGAGCAGGAAACCCTCAAAGTGCGCCATCGCGCCGAAGATCATGCCGAGGAGCGCATCCTCGACGCGCTGCTGCCGCCAGCTCGCGACATCGAAGCAGAAGCGGGTGAGGAAAACGCCACTCGCCAGAAATTCCGCAAGATGCTGCGCGAGGGCAAGCTTGACGATAAGGAAATCGAAATCGAGGTGGCTGGCGCCCAGGCGCATATGGAAATTCTCGCCCCGCCCGGCATGGAGGAAATGACCTCGCAGATCCAGAGCATGTTTCAGAATATCGGCAGCAGCAAGCGCAGGCAGCGCAAGTTGAAGATCGCTGAAGCGATGAAGCTGCTCACCGAAGAAGAAGCGATGAAGCTGATCAATGACGAGGAGATGAAAATCCATGCAGTGCAGAACGTCGAACAAAACGGCATCGTATTCCTCGACGAAATCGACAAGATCACCAGTCGTTCCGAGTCTTCCGGGACTGACGTGTCGCGCCAGGGCGTGCAACGTGACCTGCTGCCGTTAGTCGAGGGCACCACCGTTACCACCAAGTACGGCATGATCAAGACTGACCACATCCTGTTTATCGCCAGCGGAGCCTTTCATCTTGCCAAGCCCTCCGATCTTATTCCCGAACTGCAAGGCCGGCTGCCCATACGCGTCGAGCTTGATTCCCTGAGCGTTTCAGACTTCGAGCAGATACTCACCAACACCGACGCCTGCCTGACCAAACAGTATGAAGCCTTGCTCGGCACCGAGTCGGTGAAACTTGATTTCAAGGCCGACGCTATCCGGCGCCTCGCCGAAATTGCTTTCGAGGTCAACGAAAGAACCGAAAACATCGGCGCGCGGCGGCTCTACACTGTGATGGAAAAACTGCTCGAGGAAATCTCCTTCGAAGCCGGCCGCAAGGTTGAAGAAAGTATCGTCATCGATGCCGCCTATGTTGACGGCAAGCTGAAAGAGCTGGCCAAGAGCGAGGATCTGGCGCGCTACGTGCTGTAAACTTTCTGTCAAGATAACGTAGATTGAAATGAAATTTCATGATTTGGCCATTGGCCAGCGCTTCGATCTCGATGGTGTGGTCTACGTCAAAACCAGCCCAGTACTGGCTGGCAAGGCCGATGGCGGCGGCACCAAATTCATGCCGCGCTATGTCATGGTGAAGCTGCTGGACGGTGCGGCACCGCCGGCCACAGTGGAGCAGGAAAAAATGCTGCGGGCCGATGTGGTGCTGGCTGCATTCGAGACCTACCATTCGGCTTGCCGCGAGGCGTTGGGGAAACTGGCAGGAGATATTCCCGTCGACGGATTGCAAGATATCACCA
This sequence comes from Sulfuricella denitrificans skB26, assembly GCF_000297055.2. NCBI lineage: Bacteria > Pseudomonadati > Pseudomonadota > Betaproteobacteria > Nitrosomonadales > Sulfuricellaceae > Sulfuricella > Sulfuricella denitrificans. Next base: position 337,721 of record NC_022357.1, read on the forward strand.
ATGTCCTGGAGGGTGAGCGTCAAAGCTTTCTTGACGCGGTCCTGAAGGGATAGCGCCGTGCTCACCCCAACTCAGAAAATCCACTACTTCCGCCTGCGCTGGGCGGCGTTCAGCCTGGTGGCGCTGGCTTATATCCTGTCCTTCTTTCACCGCTTTGCCCCGGCGGCAATTGCCACCGACCTGCAGCAGACCTTCCAGGCGAGCGGCGCCGAACTGGGTGCGCTGGCAGCCACTTATTTCTACGTTTATTCCGTGATGCAGATCCCCACCGGCGTGATGGTGGATACCCTCGGCCCGCGCAGGATTCTTGCGATCGGCGGGGTGGTCGCGGGGGCGGGTTCACTCCTGTTCGGGCTGGCGGACAGTCTGGCAGTGGCCTCGGCAGGGCGTCTGCTGGTCGGGTTGGGGGTGTCGGTCACCTTCATTTCGCTGCTCAAGCTCAATGCTGCCTGGTTTCATGATCGTCATTTTGCCACGCTCACCGGCCTGTCTATCCTGCTGGGCAATATCGGCGCGCTGCTGGCTGCGTCACCCCTGGCCTGGGCGCTGGGGTTTGTCTCCTGGCGCACCGTGTTTGTTGTGGTGGGCGGTCTTTCTCTGGGGGTTGCCGTACTGGGCTGGATGATGGTGCGCGACCATCCCGGCAATGCCGGCCTGCCTTCCATGCGTGAGCTGGACGGCAAGGCAGCTCACCCGCCGCACGATGGCCACTGGTACGACGGCTTGGTGGTCGTGGCGAGAAATCGCTCTACCTGGCCAGGCTTCTGGATCAATCTGGGGATGTCTGGCTCGTTCTTCGCCTTCGGCGGGCTATGGGCGGTGCCATTCCTGCGTGATGTTTACGGCATGGAACGCGGCATTGCTACTTCATATACGTCCATGCTGTTACTCGGGTTTGCTGCAGGCGCATTCTTTGTCGGCATGCTTTCGGACCGCCTCGGACGACGCAAGCCGGTGATCATTTTTGGGGCTCTGCTGTATTGCCTGAGCTGGTTGCCGCTACTGTTCGGCTGGCGCATGCCGCCAGCAATGGGATATGCACTGTTCTTGATGATGGGGTTGGGCGCATCGGGTTTTACCTTGACTTGGGCCTGCGCCAAGGAGGTGAATAAGCATGCCCTTTCCGGCATGGCCACCAGCGTGGTGAATACCGGCGCGTTTCTCGGCGCAGGCATCCTGCAGCCCCTGGCGGGCTGGATGATAGACCGGGCCGCTCAGGCGCGGGGCGGGAGCACGACACTGCATCAATTGTCCGATTACCAGGCCGGTCTCGGTACGATGCTGGGATTCGCGCTGATGGGGCTGATGGCGACGCTGTTCATCCGCGAAACCAACTGCCGTTATGTTGGTATGGATTGAAGCATGGAAAATATTGTCTTTCTAGATCGCTCGACGCTGGAGGCAACTATTCGTCGCCCGGCATTTCCCCATCAATGGGAAGAATATGCCACCACCGCGCCGGAAGAAATCGTCGTCCGCCTTATCGACGCCACCATTGTCATCACCAACAAGGTGCCGCTACGGGCAGAAACACTGGCGCAATTGCCGCAACTCAAGCTGATTGCCGAGGCCGCCACCGGGGTCAACAACATCGATGTGGACTGGTGTCGCAAGCACGGCATCGCAGTCGCCAATATCCGCAACTACGCTGTGCATGCCGTGCCGGAACACGTGTTCATGATGATTCTGGCGCTGCGCCGTAACCTGCTGGCCTATCGCGCTGACCTGCAGCGCGGGTTGTGGCAGCAATCCGACCAGTTCTGCCTGTTTACCCATCCTGTTCGCGATATTCATGGCAGCACTCTGGGCGTCATCGGCCACGGCGTACTGGGACAGGCGGTGGCGGAGATGGCGAAAGCCTTTGGCATGAAGGTTCTGTTTGCAGAGCACAAGGGGGCAACCGAATCTCGCCCTGGCTTCGCGCCCTTCGAACAAGTGCTGGAGGAAAGCGACGTCGTGACTTTGCACGTGCCGCTGACAGAGGCAACCCGCAACCTGATCGGCGCGGACGAACTGCGCCGGATGAAGCCCTCATCCCTGCTCATCAATGCCGCGCGCGGTGGCGTGGTGGATGAGGATGCGCTGGCGGAGGCGTTGCGCGAGGGATACATTGCCGGAGCGGGATGCGATGTGCTGTCGGCGGAGCCGCCGAGCGCAGGCAATCCCTTGCTCATTCTCGATCTGCCCAATCTGATCGTCACCCCCCACATTGCCTGGGCCAGCCGCGAAGCGATGCAGATCCTGGCCGACCAGCTAATAGCCAACATCGAGACCTTCGTGCGCGGGGCACCGCAGAATCTGGTGACCTGAAGTGGTCGTCGTCATCGCTCCCGATTCCTTCAAGGGCAGCCTCAGCGCGCTGGCGGCGGCGCAGGCAATGGCACAGGGAGTGCGCCGGGTCTGGCCGGAAGCGGTGATCCGGCTGTTGCCTATGGCCGATGGCGGCGAGGGCACGTTGGATGCGGTACTGGCTGGCTGCGGTGGCAGGCGCCTGGAGGCTGAAGTTACCGGCGCTCATGGCTATCCACTGCAGGCTGCCTACGCACTCCTTGCGGCCGGCACGGCGGTGATCGAAGTGGCACAGGTCGTGGGTCTTACCCTGCCTGGCGTGCGCGAAGTGGCGGTGGCCGAACGCAGCACACGCGGCGTCGGCGAGCTGATCCGGTTATGCCTCGATCAGGGTGTGCACCGTTTGTGGATCGGTCTTGGTGGTAGTGCCACCAACGATGGTGGGGTCGGCATGCTGGCCGCGCTCGGCGCGCGGTTTCTGGATCGTAGCGGGGCTCCGATCGAGCCGACACTGCACGGCCTGGCTGATTTTCATCGAGCTGATTTTTCTGGCCTTGACTCGCGCTTAGCCGACTGCGAACTTCATCTTCTCACCGATGTAATCAATCCGCTTTGCGGCGAGCATGGCGCTACCGCAGTGTTCGGTCCTCAAAAGGACGTTCTGTCAGCCGAGATTGCCCGGTTCGATGAGCGTCTGCACCGCTTTAGCGCGGCAGGAGATCGCTGGCTTGGCAGTTTCCTGTCGTCTCAGCCTGGCAGCGGTGCGGCAGGTGGGCTGGGTTACGCCCTGCAGCTACTGGGCGGGCGCTATTATTCCGGCGCCGAGACGGTGTGCCAACTGCTCGGTCTGGATGCGGCGCTGGAGGGTGCGGACTGGGTTGTCACTGGCGAAGGCCGTAGCGACAGCCAGACTCATCAGGGCAAGGCACCCTGGGTTGTGGCGCAGCATGCGCACCGTCAGGGTGTGCCGGTGAGCCTGGTTTCGGGCTGTATTGCCGAGGCGGCGAAAGCGCAACTGTCGGTCCGCTTCGACGGTTGTTTTGTGCTGGCTGGGGAGGATATTGGCGTCGAACTAGCTATGCGCGAAGCGACGTCACTTCTAGTGGATCGAGTAGAAGAGGCGGGCAAAGCAAAAAAGAAGTCGTTGCAATCCATTCCTGATTAGATGATAATAGTTCTCATCCGCATACTTAAATGGATTGGTCATGAACTACAAACAAATTACTTGCAGCCTGGTTGCCGCAGCCGGTCTCGCTTTGATATCCTCAGTCGGGTTTGCCGCGCCGGACGAAATCCAGGTTTATACCGAGGAGATGAATGATCCCGGCGAATTCGGTCTGGAGTTACATGCGAATTACACCATCGACGGCGCGCGGCAGGCAGGGTTTGAAGGCGAGAAGCCTGCCCACCACATGCTGCAGGTCACGCCGGAGTTTTCCTACGGCATCACCAAATCGCTGGAAGCGGGGCTGTATGTCCCTTTCGCGTTCAGTCCTGACGGCAACACCTATAATAACGGCCTGCGCTTCCGCCTGAAATTCATCGCGCCGCGCGAGGAAGGCGAGTCCTTCTTCTGGGGGTTCAACACCGAGGTTGGCTATTCTACCCGGCGCGTGTCGGAGAGTTACTGGGGCATGGAACTGCGGCCGATCATCGGCTACCGCACCGAGAACTGGCTGGTCAGCTTCAACCCGATCCTGGACATGAGCCTGTCCGGCAACGTCAGCCGTGAACCCAGTTTCGAGCCGGGGTTGAAGGTGACGCGCAAGGTGTCTGAAGGTACGCATGCCGGTTTCGAGTATTACGGCGAGTACGGACCGATGCACCATACCCTGCCGGCGAATGAGCGTGCCCATTATCTCTACGGCGTGGTGGATATCGAGAAGAAAGACCTCGACATCAATTTCGGTATCGGCCACGGCTTTGACAATGCCAGCGACCAGTGGGTGGCGAAGGCGATCATCGCCTTTCCGTTCAAGTAGGGGCTAGACCGCTTCTTCCAGCGCCATTTCCAGTTCCAGCCAGCTTTCCTCCAGTTCCGCAGCTTTGACTTCCAGGCTCTCATGCCGGGTATTCAGAAGGCCGATTTCGTCCCCAGAGCATTTAGCATAGGTGGCCGGGTCGGCCAGCTGATGGTTGATTTCGGAAAGTTCTGCCTGGACAGTAGCCAGCTCGGCTTCGAGCTTGGCCTGTCTGGATAGCAGGGCCTTCTTCTTCGGCCTGGGCGCGGCTTCCAGGCGAGGTTTTTCCTGCTGCACCTGAGCCGTCTCACGTGGTCGCCGGGTTTCGATCCAGTTTTTGTAGTCCTCCAGATCGCCATCAAAAAGCTTCGCTTCGCCGTCAGCAATCAGCCACAACTCGTCGGCTACGGCGCGGATCAGGCTGCGGTCGTGGGAGACCAGCACCACCGCACCGGTGTATTCCTCCAGCGCCAGCGTGAGGGCGTCGCGCATGTCCAGATCGAGATGGTTAGTGGGTTCGTCGAGCAGCAGCAGATGCGGTTTTTGCCAGGCCAGCAGGGCCAGCGCCAGGCGGCTTTTTTCGCCGCCGGAAAAACTTTCCACCGGTCTATCCTCGCTGTTTCCGGCCAGGCCGAAGCGGCCAAGGAAGGTACGCAGTGCCAGCGTGGTTTCCTTGGGCGCCAGTCGCTCCATGTGCTGCAGCGGTGTGGCCGCGCTGTCCAGATTTTCCAGTTGGTGCTGGGCGAAGTAGCCGATGCGCATCTCCGGGGTGATTTCCAGTTTTCCCGCAGTGGGCTCGAGTTCACCCACCAGCAGCTTGATCAGGGTGGATTTCCCGGCGCCGTTCGGCCCCAGCAGGGCGATGCGCGCGCCGGCACGCAGTGCCAGATCGACGTTCTGGAACAGGTTCTTGTCGCCATAGGCGAAGCCCATGTTTTCGGCGCGCAGTAGCAGGTCTGGGCCGCGTTCCGGCGCCTCGATCTCCAGCTCGAAATGGCCGTCGGTGATATGCGCCGGGGCAATGCGCGTAAGCCGTTCTAGCGCCTTGACGCGGCTTTGCGCCTGTTTGGCCTTGGTGGCCTTGGCGCTGAAGCGGCGCACGAAATCTTCGAGGTGGGCGATCTTGGTCTGCTGCGTCTGGAAGGCCTGGTTCTGCTGGGCGATTTTTTCGGCGCGTGTGCGTTCGAAGTCGTCGTAGTCGCCGGTATAATTGTCGATAACGCAGTCGTGTACGTGGGCGATACGGTTGACGGTGGCGTTGAGAAACTCCCTGTCGTGAGAGACCAGCAGAATGCTGCCGGGGTAGCGTGCCAAGTACTGTTCGAGCCAGAGGATGGCTTCGAGATCCAGATGGTTGGTGGGCTCGTCGAGCAGCAGCAAATCAGCCCGATGCATCAGTGCGCGGGCGAGGTTGAGGCGCATCCGCCAGCCACCGGAGAAGCTCGTTACCGGACGTTCCAGGGTGTCGTTGGCGAAACCCAGCCCATTCAGAAGCTGTGCTGCACGGGCTTTGGCGGCATAGCCATCGAGGGCTTCATAGCGGTGCTGCGCGTCGAACCATGCGGCGTCATGTTGTTCGCTCGCCAGGATCTTTTCCAACTGGCGCAGCTGAACGTCGCCATCAAGCACGAATTCCAGCGCGGGTTGCGTCGAGTTGGCGATTTCCTGTTCGACAAAGGCCAGTGTCTTGCCGGATTGCAGCGAGATTTCGCCACCATCGGGTTTGAGTTCACCGCGTATCAGGCGAAACAGGGTGGATTTGCCGCAGCCGTTCTTGCCGACCAGACCGATGCGCTGGCTGGAGTACGCCTGTAAATTCACCTGCTGAAATAGCGGTATGCCGCCTTGAAGGTAAGTCAAATTCTGTATATTTAGCATGGTGCAATGATACCAGATGCGCCATACCTATCAGACCTGCTTCAGGCTCCCGAAAATCTCCAGCACGATAGGATTTTCTGCGCCAGATCATGGTGCACTTCGCTATGCCTTGGCAAAACCGAACCACGTTGAATCCGACCCCGGTGAAGTTAAATCTAGTTATCATCCTGGTTGCGAAAATCGGACTTGCCTTTCTGTACAACACTTCCATCTCATTCAAGATATAGGCGCGAATGCGCCTTTATTGTTGCCCGCGTGACGCGGAAGGGCAGTTTTTTTGGCCTTCATCCCAGCGTGAAAAACGGTTACATGGTTATGTCGTTGTTATTCAAGCTGTTGTAATTGTGTGTGAAAATATAAAATTCTGGCACGACTTATGCTTACGTTCTACTAATGATGTATTTTGCTGCGATACTACGCGGCCAGGAACCGTTATGTTCGATTTACTCAAATTTTTTCACCGTAAGGAAGCCGGCTTGCTCGAAGGCGTGCTCGGTGCCGGGGCATGGCCCAGCGAGCAGAATTCCCAAAACGAATGCGATTTTCTGAAGGCGCTGGTCGATGCGCTGACGGCTTTCGGCGCGAAAGGAGCGCCGTATTCGCGCGAGCGCTTGAAAACGCTGATGCGCCTGGACGAATGCAGCCAGGGTTTGCAGCACAGCCTGGGCAGAAAATACCTGGAGGGCGCGGACGAGTCGGCGCTGGAAACCGCGGCGGGCCTGAGTGTGCAGATGGCGAACAGTTACCGGGGGTTGTGCCGAGAAATCGTCGCCGGGCGTGACGGCGGAGGTGGCCGGAAATATCTGCCGCTGGTCGTGGCACGCACGCTGAATCACCTTGGGGCAGCGGTCAAGTGGGGATACTTCAGGCAAGAGAAGGTGCCGTCGGCGATGTGGGAGCGTTTGCATAAATTTTATCTTCTCGCCGAATCCGCCGGTTTCGCTGGAGCGCAGATCAGACTGGCCAGCGGCAGGTTGACGACCTGTGCCGACGAATATGTCCACATCCTGCTTCTCGACATGGTACGGCCGACCAGTCTGAAGCCGTTCCAGATCGGACTGGTTGCCGGGTGGCTGGAAGAATGGGCGCCACTGGTGAGATTGGAAAAATCCTGTGACACCGGTTCGCATATGCACTGCGTCGATCTGATGTCCGGGAGTGCCGCCAAGAGACTGGTAGAGGGCATGAATGGCGACAATTTGCGTTGCTGGGGTATGGCGGATCTGTATGTGCATATCCGCAAGCTGCGTTTCGAATTGGCGCAGGGAGATGCTGTGGACCGCTTGCAGGTTGAAGGAGTGCCGGCAACCATGCAGGACTATAAGTTGCTGCTCGATTACCTTTCCAAGCACTGGATTCGCCCGAAGAATGCCCGCAATCAGGAGCGCATCGCTTCCGGTAGCAAGGTTGTCGAAATGGCTTGTGGCGTTGAGGCGGTCCGAACGTGCCTGCATTCCGGCGCGGCGGGAAAGTCGAGAGATGAGGAATGCGCGCTGATCGAGCATTGGGCGGTGGAAAACGAGAGCGGGAGCGGCTATGGTCTGCTCGAGGGCAAACCGCCGGAGAAGCCGGAGTTCGGCAAGCTGGTGTGCGTCAAGCAGGCGGGCGATACCGGCAAGTGGGAAGTCGGTGTGGTGCGCTGGAAAAAGGAATCCTCCGGCCCGCCCGCCTTGGGCATCGAAAAGTTGAGCGAAGACCCCAAGCATGTGGAGCTTTGCCTCGCGGACAAGGCCGGCAATATGAGGATCAGAGCCGTTTTCCTGCCGAAGTGGTACGACCGGGAGGTGGACAGCAGCTTGATCCTGCAGGCGCCAGATTATGCCGCCAATAGCCTGCTCGACATGTACTACCGCAACAACGTGTTCCGCATTCGCTTGACCGAAGTGGTGGACGTTACCGAGGAATGGGTGCGGGTGAAATTCGATCTGCAGGGTCGTCGCACTGGCAAGATGGTGTGAGTTCCAGAATTCTCGGTTGGCCTAAAAATGCCGTTGCTCACGTGACCATCGAGGGCAACCAGATCAGCATCAGTGCCGAAGTGAAGAAAGAAAAAGAAGAAAAGGAAGGTGATAAAGTGTTGCGTAGCGAGCGTTATTACGGCAAGGTATATCGCAGCTTCAGCCTTGGGCAGGACGTCGACTAGGCAACTCTGTGGCTAAATGCAATGATGGCGTGCTTGATCTGACACTGCCGAAGAAGGCAACGTCCAGCGCGAAAAAACTGGCCATCCAGTAATTCTGCAAATCTGTCCGAAAAGGCGGCTCTGTGCCGCCTTTTTCGTTTGCGCTAAAATAGGCCGATTATTACCCTAGGCGAAAGACCAATCATGCCACTGAGCGCATCCACCGCAAAAGAAAAAGCCGCCATCCTTTCCGAAGCGCTGCCCTATATCCGCCGTTTTCAGGACAAGACCATCGTCATCAAGTACGGTGGCAACGCCATGACCGAGGAGCGCCTCAAGCAGGGATTCGCCAAGGACGTGGTGCTGCTCAAGCTGGTCGGCATGAACCCGGTCGTGGTGCATGGCGGTGGGCCGCAGATCAACGATCTGCTGAAGCGGGTCGGCAAGCAGGGCGAGTTCATCCAGGGCATGCGCGTCACCGACCGGGAGACCATGGATATCGTCGAAATGGTGCTGGGCGGCTCGGTCAACAAGGAAATTGTCAACCTGATCAACCAGCATGGCGGCAAGGCGGTGGGGCTGACGGGCAAGGATGGCGGCTTCATCCGCGCCAGGAAGATGATGGTAAAGCACGCCGAGAAGGCGGGCGAGTACATCGATATTGGCCATGTCGGCGAGGTGACCAATATCGACCCCACCCTGGTGGCGCTGCTCGACACCCAGGACTTCATTCCGGTGATCGCGCCGATTGGCGTGGGCGAGGATGGCGAAGCCTATAATATCAACGCCGACCTGGTGGCGGGCAAGCTGGCGGAAACCCTCAAGGCCGAGAAGCTGATTCTGCTCACCAACACCACCGGCGTGCTCGACAAGGAAGGCAAGCTACTTACCGGCCTGACCGCAGCCAAAGTGGACGCGCTGATCGAAGACGGTACTATCAGCGGCGGCATGATTCCGAAAATATCCATGGCCCTGGAAGCAGTAAAGAACGGCGTCAAGAGCAGCCACATCATCGATGGTCGGGTGGAGCATGCGCTACTGCTGGAGATTCTTACCGATGAGGGCGTAGGCACCTTGATCCGGGCGAACGATTGAAACTTTCCCGGACCTGGGTGTTCGATCTCGACAACACCCTGCACAATGCCGGCGCGCATATTTTCCCGCACATGAACCGGGCCATGACGCTGTATCTGCAAGACCACCTCAACCTCGATGAAGCGGGTGCGAACGAATTGCGCGAGCGGTACTGGCTGCGCTACGGCGCGACCTTGCAGGGTTTGATGCGGCATCATGGCACCGACCCCGATCATTTTCTCTGGCACACCCATCAGTTTCCGGCGCTGCACCAGATGGTGTTACTGCAGCGCGGGCTGAGGTCGGCGTTGCAAAGGCTGCCTGGCCGCAAGCTGGTGTACTCTAATGCGCCGGCTCATTATATCCACAGAGTGCTGGAGCTGCTCGGCATTGCGGACCTATTTGAAGAGGTGTTCACGATCGAGCATGCCGGCTATCGACCGAAACCGGATACTCAAGGGTTTCGTCTTTTATTTCGTCGGATGCGACTGAACCCGTCGCGGTGCATCATGGTCGAAGATACGCTGGCCAATCTTAAAACCGCAAAAAAACTCGGCATGAAGACGGTACTGGTGGGGGCGTTGCCGAAACGCCCGGGTTGCGTGGATCTGAGTGTGAAATCGGTGCTGGAGTTGCCGCGAGCGCAGCGCCGTATCCGTTAACAAGGAGTTGTTGGTGACAATTAATAATCGTGTGCTGTTTCTCGGGGTATTCCTGGCCTGTTTCGGGTTGCTAGGTTTTGGGCTGGTGCTACAGCATGTTATTCACCTCGAACCCTGCCCGCTGTGCATCCTTCAGCGCATCGTCTTCATCGTTATCTGTGCGACGGCACTGACGGCGGCTATTCATAATCCAAAACACAGTGGCTGGACCGTATATAGCGGATTGTTGACTTTTTTATCTCTGTTGGGCGGAGGAATCGCCGCCTGGCAGGTGTATTTGCAGCACCTGCCTCCCGGCCAAGCGCCAGAATGCGGGCCGGGTTTGGATTACATGCTTGAGGCCATGCCGCTGGCCAAAATTCTGCCGATGATTTTCAAAGGTTCGGGCGAGTGCGCCGAAGTAACCTGGACCTTTTTAGACATGTCCATCGCGGAATGGGCGCTGGGCTGGTTCGTCCTGTTTGCCTTGGTGGGACTGGTTGCGGCTTTTCGTCGCAGCGCATCTCAAAAGTAGGTTATTTTCGGGTTCCGGAGTCTTAACTGTAGGCGACTGTCAAATCGACCGACGGTCAATTTCGTCCAATTAAATCGGGTTGGTCGTTCCGAGGTGGGAATTGGCTCACGTCTACATGCAGCACCTACGGGCCAGCGGACCCTCTACGGAGTAGCACATATGGTTTCTATGCAAGAGCAGTTTTTGAAAGCCGGCCTGGTCGCCAAAAACAAAGTCAAACAGGCCAATCAGGACAAAAGCAAGCAGAAGAAGGTCGAGCGCCGGACCGGTATGCACAGTGTCGATGAAGTGCGCCTGGCCGCACTCGAAACGCAACAGTCGTTCAATCTATAGTTCTTCATATTTCCAGGTAGCCTTTGCCATCGCTTCCACTTGCTACCTGAATTCCAACTATCGTTGGTTCTTAAAGTGCTCCGTTCTTGTAGGCTTCGACCGGGACGCTGATTTTGACTTCGTCGCTAACCGCCGGTATGTATTTTGTCAACCCGAAGTCAGAGCGCTTGAGGGTAGCCGTGATATCGCCGGCACACATCGGTTTCTTGCTCACTGGGTTGCTGCCACACTGGAAACCGTTCACCGTAACCTTGAGGGGTTTGGTCACGCCGATCATGGTGAATTGGCCTTCCGCCGCGACAACTTTGTTGCCATCGAAAATCAGTTTGTCTGATTTGAAGGTCATGGTCGGAAATTTCTTCACATTGAACAAACCCTCGCTGGTCAAATGTTTCGCCCAAGCCCCCCAGCCCATATCGAGTGACTCGGTGTAGACCGTGAAGTCCACGCTACCCGTCTTGGCCGCGAAGTCGATCATGATTTTGCCGCTCGTCTTGTTGAAACGGCCATGTTGCGTTGTGAAACCCAGGTGTGTGATCTCAAAAACCGGGGCGGTAAATTCTGAATCGGTAGTGTAGCTATCGGCAGCGCAAGCTGGCGCGACCAGAGCGGTCGTTACTGCGAAAGCGGCTAAGTATCTTTTCATGAAAACCTCCGGTAAAGACAGAATTCTGTTATTTGTCGTTGGGGAACGCCTGCAAATAGCTGGCCACGGACTCCATTTCCTCGTGGGAAAGCAGGTGTGCGACTTGCGTCATCGGCGTATTCGGCCTTTCATCCGTTCTCTGAAAAACTTGCAGTTGCTTCACCAGGTAGTCCCGGTGCTGATTCGCCAATCGGGGGAAACTCGCGAGTCCTTCCCCTTTAGGTCCATGGCAAGTCATGCAGGGTGGAGCCTCTTTGGCCGGCAACCCTTTCTCGAATATCTCCTTGCCGGCAGCCATTTGCTGCACGTCGGCGGGAGCGTTGGGCTGCGCAACCTGCTTGGCGAAGTAGTCGGCGAGTCCCTTGATTTGATCGTCGGTGAGATGGTGGCTTAAGCCCCACATATATTCAAAGCCGGCCGGGTCGGAGCGGTGTTGGCTTCTGAAGTTCTGCATCTGTTCGATGATGTAGACTGGCTGCTGCCCGGCGAGTCGAGGGAAATTCGGCGACACGGAATTGCCATCGACACCGTGGCAATTCGAACAAACCTGGACGGCGGTCACCGCCGGAGGGACATTCGGGTTGGCGAGGTCGCGTGAGCGCTCGAGGTTGGAACAACCGGAACTAGTCGCAGCCAGTCCGACAGCCAGCATTAATAAGATATTTTTCATTTCGAATCTCCGAAGATTCCGATTTCTATGTTGGGTATGCGGCGCAACCATTTCGGGTTTGAACTTCATCAGGGATTTCAATACGCACCCCAGACATAGAAAAAGAGCGAATTGTTGTCACTTGCGTTTCTGCCCAAACCATCGTAATTGTCGGTGGCTCCGTTGAATTTGCTGTAGGCGGTGTATTGCACGCCGACGCGAGCATATTGCACGGGCATCCAGAACGCTTCATAGGTCAAGCCGCGAGTGGCGGGGTTGCCTGAGAGGTTGGCGTTCACACGAGAGACAGCGGGGTCGACAACAATCGTCGACGTGGCGTCGTAACCCGAGGTCTGGAGCGCGGTGTTAGTGGTGCCGGTTAGATTGAAGTAGGCCAAACTGCCGCCATATTTCGCCTGATAAACATAAGTTAATTTGCCCCGGAACGTGTTGGTCGTGTCGGAATCGTTGGGATCTGCCAAGAGCGTACTTCCGTCGGCGGCAAAAAATCCTGAAGGTGACCCAGCTCCGACATTGGCAGCAACAGTATTTGCCGAATAGTTTGTTCTCTGCCGCATATAGGCGACCTGCGCCGTGACCGTATGTGGATCGAGGATGTACTGGTATTGGGCATCGAGTCCAGTGTTCAAAATACGGTGAACGCTGTTTGGATCGGACGTATTCGTATTGTCATCGTAGAGGTGCGCGACCATGCCGGAGGTGCCAACCATGATGTTATGCGCACCCCACTCGTGCGTTAGTGCCAGCCGCCAATAGGGGTTGTTGACGCCCTGCAGTTTTGTCCTGTCCACATTGGCCATACCCGCACTCATGGGAGAGAATATCCCGTTGCCTGTCTGGTAAGTGCCCAGTTCCGCATAGACCAACTTGTTCAAGTACATATACAGGCTAACCCCGGCGAGATTGCCGCCCGAACCGAAGCCGGGGTATGGGGCTGCTCCATCGATGAACTGGCTGCTGGTTGGGCTAGGCACTGGAACATACTGCATCCAGGCCGCGGCAGTATTCCATGGATCCGAAATCGACGGATTGTTGTTCAGGCTGACGCCGATGATCAGATCCCGATTCGCGTCGACGAACCGGTCGGCATAGCGGATGTCGACGTTGTCCATTGATGCGTGCCCTACATAACTACCATCGGCGCCAGTGGCGAAGTTGTCGTAGGTCCACTGTACGAACGCGCCAATGTTGTTGGTAATCTTGCCGCCAAGAAAGAGGCTCCCGCCCGAGGCAAGGGCCGTTCCGTTTTTAGAGAAATCCCCTGCCGGATTGTCGCTTTTTGAAGTGTCACGAACCTTCGTGTAAGTGGCGAGTCCCATTACCGACAACGGTACTGAGACGCGGTCGCCGATGGTGTAGCCGGTCATCTTGAACGACCGACCGTAGGGCGTCAGTTCAGGAAATTGCCCGCCAGCATGGCAAGCCACGCAGTTCTGCCCGGTTTGCCGCGCGAAAAGCGGGAGCGCCTGCGAATCCACCGGAAACATCGATGCCGCCGTTATTCCCAGCAGGCCAAAGACAAGAGCCGCCTTGCGCAAGATGCTGCGTTGTATCGCCATTGTGAATCTACGCATTATTCGCCCTTTCAAAAAAACAACTATTTCCAACTCAAACCGGTTCGTCATCGTTAGAATCAATATGTACGACAACAGCAAATAGTTTGGTATCACTTTGTGGGTTTACCATTTCAAAGCCACCGCTTCATTCCTTAGGATATAAGTATCCTGAATCATAGCCGGTCCAGCAACGGACTATCAGCCTTGATTGAGTCAGACTAAAGTCCCATTTTTTCAGACCCTTGGAATCATCGCGGTGACGTTAGTCGCGTGTTAAAATGATTCATTCAAGCATTCTCGATTACGTACAGAGGGTTTCCGATGTCGTTAGCCATAAAGAAACCCTTCAGCCGCCTGAGTTTTTCGCGCCAGTTCATGCTGACGATCATCGCGGTCCTCTTGATCGGCATGGCAGTCATCGGAACCTGGCTGGGGCGACAGATCGAAAACAGCGAGGTGGACCGCGCTGCGGCAATTTCGGCGATTTACCTGGAGAGCATCTTTGCGGCGCAACTGCATGACTGGCCAGGCGGGGGAATAGTGGACAACGAGACACATGCCGTGCTCGACCGGATTTTCGTAAAAGGACCATTAAACCGCGAGGTGCTTCGCTTCAAACTCTGGGACTCAGACGGGCGCATCGTCTACAGCAGCGACGATGCGCAAATTGGACTTCGCTTCCCGGTCGGGACGCAACTTGCCACAGCCTTCGCAGGTACAGTGCAGGCCCGGATCAGCGATCTCGATGAAGCCGACAACTTGCCCGAGCATGTGCGCTGGCCACAACTGCTCGAGATCTATGTGCCGATCCGTTCTGGCGCCCAGGGTGAGATTATTGCGGTCGCCGAGTTCTATCACTCGATGGAGAGCCTGGGGCGCGATATCCGCACCGCCCAGCATCGCAGCTGGCTGCTTGTCACGGGCATCACTCTCGCGATCTACCTGCTCCTGTACAGCCTGGTGCGTCGTGCCAACGATACCATCCGCGACCAGCAGCGCGACCTGCGTCACCAGATACAACAACTGCACTCCTCTCTCGACGAGAACGATCACATGCGCGAACGGTTGCGCGAGGCAGGCGTCAGCACGACCACGCTCAACGAGGAGTTCCTTTTCCGGATCGCCGCTGACCTGCACGACGGACCGGCGCAAGCTATTGCCTTCGCCCTGATGCGCTTCGACGAATTTGCTGCCGCGTGCCGTAGCTGTGCATTGTCACCGGGTGGCGTTAAGCAAGACCTTCACAGCATCCACGGTGCCCTGCAATCCTCGCTTCGGGATGTGCGAAGAATTTCTTCCGGACTGGCGATGCCTGGCATAGCCGATCTCTCGCTCGCCGACACCGCTCGACACGCTGTGCGCAATTTCGAGCACGTGTCCGGGCAAACGGTCAAGACTGAGATCGATGAAGCCCTTGATAAGGCGCCACTTGCAGTCAAGATCACGGTATACCGCCTACTCCAGGAGTCGCTTACCAACTGCTGGCGGCACGCGCCCGGAGGGGCACCTCAGGTGCACGTGCAACAGGCTGTGGGACAGGTGCTGGTTACGATCACAGACCAGGGTGCCGGTTTCGATCCTCAGGTGGCCGCCACAGCGGGGCGGCTTGGGCTGACATTCATGCGCGAGCGCGTCCGGCTGCTCGGGGGTATCTTTGAAATCAATTCCGCTCCCGGACGCGGCACCTGTATCAGCGCCCGGCTCCCTCTATCAACCGATGAGATGATCCATGCCTAGCCCAATCCGTATTCTGCTCGCCGACGACCATCCCCTGTTTCGCGAGGGAGTCGCCCACTCGCTTGGCGCGGAACCGGATTTCGAGGTAATCGCCCAGGCAGGCAGCGGTGAGGAGGCGGTGGAACTGGCGAATCGCTTGCATCCCAACATGGTGCTGCTGGATGTCACGATGACCGGAATGGGGGGTATCGTGGCTGCCGGAAAGATCGCCACCAGTTTACTGGGAGTGCGCATCATGATGCTCACCGTGTCCGAAAACCGGGAAAATCTAATGGCAGCACTCAAAGCCGGGGCGCATGGCTACGTATTAAAAGGTGTGTCTGCAAGCGAGTTGCGCGCCATCACGCGCCGCGTGGCTAATGGTGAGGCTTACGTCACTCCCGCCCTAGCGGCAGATATGCTAACCGAGTTCTCTCGCCCGCTCCCCCTTGCTTCGCATTCCGAACTGACAGAGCGCGAAACCAAAATCCTCAAGCTCCTTAGCCAGGGGCTCACCAATCGGGAAATCGGCGAGGCCATGTGCCTTGCCGAAAAGACGGTCAAGCATTACATGACGAGTATCTTGCAGAAACTGCATGTGCGCTCACGCACCGAGGCTGCGTTAATCGCCATGCGGCACGGCGTGTCTGGATGTGGTCCGTAGATATCTGCTATGTTCCCTGGAATGCGGAAGAAAGGTTTGTTGAAAACCAATGGACTGTCACAAGGTATGGAGTAACGTCGGCCCCTTTTTTAGCTTACAGCAAATTGTTTAAGGGACCTCAACGTATAGGCTTGTGCAGCCCGGCACTAGGGCCTCACATGCCTCTGGGTGTGCCCGCTAGTCATCCGGCCACTTGCGGTCGGCGTTTACTGCTTGCTTAGCCGGCGCAGACTGCTGGCGAAGATTCGTTGGGATCGGTGGCCCTGCAGTGAATCGCCGTTGCGGCGACGCCCTTTCCGGATTCACCTCGCGTTGAGTGCGAGCCTGACGTGATCCAGCGCCTCGATGATGATGTGACGCGGTGCAGCGATGTTGAGCCGCATGAATCCGCTGCCGCCTTCGCCGAAGACCGCTCCGGGACTCATGCCTACCCTGGCCTCATGCACGAAAAATTCCTGGAGTCGCCGATCCGGCATTCCCAGCGCCCGGCAATCCAGCCATAACAGATAGGTGCCTTCGGGCCGGATCAGATGGATGGATGGCAGGTGGCGAAGCAGATACGCGCTGACGAAATCCCGGGTTTCCTGGAGGTAGGCAAGCAGCTGGTCCAGCCATGCCTCGCCTTCGCGGTAGGCCGCCTCGAAAGCGACGATGCTGAAGGGGTTGGCCGCGCTGACATGCAGCATATCGAACGCTTTGCCGAGGGCTGCACGGTGCTCAGGATTCGGCACGATCAGCGCTGAAAGTCCAAGCCCGGGAATGTTGAAGGTTTTGCTCGGCGCCACGGCCGTGATGATCTTGTCCCCGTTATCCGCAAGTGCTGCCAACGGAGTATGGTGAAAATCGGGGTAAACCAGGTCGGCATGGATCTCGTCGGACAGGACGATCAGGTCATGGCGACGGGCGATACGCAGGATTTCATCAAGTTCATCCCGGCTCCAGACGCGGCTGACCGGGTTGTGCGGCGAGCAAAATAGCAGCAGCCGCGCGCCCTGTGCGGCGCACTGCTCGAGATGAGCGAAGTCGATCTCGTAACGTCCATTTTCGAGGCGGAGCGGATTGACGACCAGGTGTCGCCCGGTATTGGTCACCGACGAGGCAAAGGGAAAGTAGACCGGTGGCTGGATGATCACACCCTCGCCGGGCTGGGCAAAGGCCAGGGCGGCCGCGTGCAGGGAGGGCACTACGCCCGGCGACATGAGTATCCATTCGCGCTGAATTTCCCAGCCATGACGTTTTTTCATCCAGGCGATGAGGGCATCGAACAAACTGTCCGGATAGACGGTGTAGCCATAAACCGGGTGAGCTGCGCGCGCGGCGAGCGCACGGGTAACCGCTTCCGGTGCGGCGAAATCCATATCGGCGACCCACAGCGGAATCACATCCCCGGTGCCGAAGTAAGTTTCGCGGCCATCGTGCTTGACCGATGCCGTGCCGTCGCGCGGAATCTCGCGGTCGAAATCGACACTCACGCCAGGCGTTCCCAAATCGTCACTTCCGACAGTGTATGCTGGAATTTTCGCCGAGTTTCGCGGATCACGAAGGGCACTTCCAGTGGCCCGTCGATCAGGCGGAAGTGATTGCCGAGCAAGCTCTTCAGCCCGTCAAACGTATTGAAATTCTCGCCATCCTTTTTGTAGCCGCCTATCCATTCTTCTCGTTTGGTGTGCTCTTCCAGCCAGGTGTAAGGGGAGGAGATCAACAGGATACCGCCCGGATTCAGGCGTTCGTGCACCGTAGCCAGGAATTTCGCCGGGCTGTACAGGCGGTCGATCAGGTTGGCGGCAAGAATCAGGTCGTAGCCCGCGAACAGGGGCTTAAGGTTGCAGGCATCACCTTGGAAAAACGCCATTTTCTTCCGGGTCTCATCCAGGCCGAGGTCGGCAAGCGTGCGTTCCTTGTAAGAGACGAGTTCGCCCTCGTCGGTCAGGGTATAACGCAGCACGCCCTGCTCGGCGAGTTGGACACCCAGTCCGATGAAGCGGGCCGAAAAATCGATGCCCGTGACTTGATCAAAATGACGAGCCAGTTCGAAACTGGCGCGCCCGGTCGCGCAGCCCAGGTCCAGTGCCTTGAGTGCCGGTTTGTCACCAATTGCCCGGATGGCGAGCCGTGCCAGTGCTTGGGGAAAATTGGGCACACCAAAATACTCATCACCGTAGTGGAATTC
Source organism: Sulfuricella denitrificans skB26 (assembly GCF_000297055.2). NCBI lineage: Bacteria > Pseudomonadati > Pseudomonadota > Betaproteobacteria > Nitrosomonadales > Sulfuricellaceae > Sulfuricella > Sulfuricella denitrificans. Next base: position 355,976 of record NC_022357.1, read on the forward strand.
GGCATATTCGGAAAGCAGTTTGTCGGTTTCGTAAGTGGACGACTGCGACAGGGCAGGAGATGCGGCCACCACGTAGCGGAATCCGGCATGCTGGAAAAAATGGCGGCGGAAGGCATAGCGTGAGCCGGGCAGGGCTTCATTCCCACAGGAAATCCAGGAGCCGCCCTTGATCAGGTTGTGACGACCATCGAAGGTGGGCGTGGTGAAATCGTCATAGATGGGATGCACTTCGAAACCGTCGAACGGATAGATCGGGGTTTCCGTCCATTGCCAGGCATTGCCGATCACGTCGTAGAGTTCACCATGACGAAACTCGGTGACGGGGCAGGGAGACGCGTAGTGATCCAGATGGAGATTGGCCTCAACTTTCTGACCAGACGATAGCCCGGAAAAATCGTAAAGGCGATGCCATTCATCCTCCGTGGGCAACCTGTACGGCTCGCCGCTCTGGTCTTTTTTCCAGTTGCAGAAGGCCTTGGCCTCGTGATGATTTACCTCGACTGGCCAGTCCCACGGCATGGGGACTTCTTCGGCCAGCAGCCGCAGCCGCCATTCGCTCCCGTTCCTGATCCAGAAGGTCGGATGGACGGCCTGCGTATAGTTTTTCCAGGCACGGCCTTCTTCCTCCCAGAATCGCTCGTCAGCGTAAGCATAGGCCTCGACGAACCCGAGAAACTCCCGGTTGCTTACCAGATGGCGACCGGCCTGGAACGCAGGGATTTCCGTCGCATGATGGCCGTATTCATTGTCCCATCCGTAGAGCGGGTCGTTCTTGTTCTTGCCCAACTGCACCCCGCCCGCCGGTACATCCACCAGGCGGTTTTGCGGCGCGTTTCCGCTGTTGCGGCAGGGCGGCCATGCCGGGTGTGGCGCGACGTACTTCAGCGCATGCTGGCGAATCAGTACGGAGGAAGTTTCCAGATGAATCCGCTCGTGTTCGATGCCCATCAGAATCGTCCACCAAGGATGGTGCCAGTCTATCGGCAACGCAAGGGGGGTGTTCTGGATGATCTGGTCGACTGCTGCTCTCACGGATTTCCGGTATGCCCTGACTTCGTCGATTCCGGGCCAAGTGTAGTGGGCCTCGCTGAGATCGTCCCAGCTCATTTCGTCGACGCCCACGGCGAACAAAGATTCGAATTTCGGGTTGATCCTGTCCATGAGAAGTCCGGCAAGGATCAGCTTGTTGATAAAAAAGGTCGCGGTATGGCCGAGGTAAAAAATCAGAGGGTGACGCAGCGGGATCGGCTTCCTGTAATAGGCCTCGTCGCAGGCGAGCACTTCGAATAGCTGTTCGTAGCGGTCGTACGTGGCATTAAAATAGTCCCGTATCTCCCGGCGCTTGAGCTCGACATCGTTGCCAGTCAGTAAAGGTGATCGAGTAAATGTGTGCTTCATGCTGTCCTGGTGGTTATGCGTATGTTCGAATTCTAGCAGGAATGGAAATCGACGCTTTGCCTCGGTGGCTAAGTCGCCATTCAGAGAGCCTGAAAATTTGCGCGACTCAGGGAAATCGTGGATCATTCGGCAACCCTGATTCTTGGAGTATTACCGTGAAAGCTGTGTTTGCCATTTTGCTCGTCATTGCCTCCATACCTGCCTGGGCCCAGCCCGATGTAGCAGCGAACACCGCCAAGGAAGCGGGGGCGGTCGTCACCGATAGCGGGCTCGTTTTCTTGTCCCTGCATGATGGGGACGGCGCCAGCCCCGCCGCAAGCGATTCTGTGAAGGTGCACTACAAGGGAACACTGCCAGACGGCAAGGAGTTCGACAGCTCCTACAAACGCGGCCAGCCGGCGGAGTTTCCGCTGAACCGAGTAATCAAGTGCTGGACTGAGGGCGTGCAGCGCATGAAGGTCGGTGGCAAGGCGAAGCTGGTTTGCCCGCCGGCTATCGCCTACGGTGAGCGGGGTGTTGGCGGTTTGATCCCGCCCAACTCAACGCTGCTGTTCGAAATCGAGTTGCTCGGCATAACACGTCGGTAAAGCGGTATGCGGGCCAAGCGCTGGCTTGGCCCACGCAATCCCTAATCGTCGCTGGTTTGTACGAAGTCGGAACCGCCCTCTATCGGTTGCGGCTTGAACCAGGCAAGCTTGTCCTGCAGTTTCACCACTTCACCGACGATGATCAGGGTGGGGGGGTTTCATGTGCGCATTGGCGGCAAGTTCGGGCAAGGTTGCCAATGTGCCGGTGACCACCTTTTGCTGGTAAGTGGTGCCTTGCTGCACGATGGCGGCTGGCGTGGTGATCGGCAGGCCGTGGGCAACCAGTTCCTCGCATAGCGTCGGCAGCCCCATCAACCCCATGTAGATGACGATAGTCTGGTTAGTCTTGGCGATGCCGGTGAGGTCGATGTTGACGCTGCCATCTTTCAGGTGCCCGGTGACGAACACGCAGGATTGCGCATAATCGCGGTGGGTCAGCGGAATGCCGGCATAGGATGAAACGCCGGTGGCGGCGGTGATGCCGGGGACGACCTGGAACGGGATGCCGTGAGCCGCCAGGGTCTCGATTTCCTCACCGCCACGACCAAACACGAATGGGTCGCCGCCTTTCAGTCGCACTACGCGTTTGCCTTCCTGGGCCAGCTTGACCAGCAGCTCGTTGATATTTTCCTGACGCATGGCATGGTCGGCGCGTTTTTTGCCGACATAGATGCGTTCGGCATCGCGTCGCACCAGTTCCAGTACTGCGGGGGAAACCAGGTTGTCGTAGACCACTACGTCGGCTTGCTGCATCAGTTGCAGGGCGCGGAAGGTGAGGAGGTCAGGGTTGCCAGGGCCGCCGCCGACCAGGTAGACCTCGCCACTTGGGGGGGTGGTATCGTTCACGTCGCTGGTCAGGGCTTTTTCCAGCAGGGCTCGGGCAGATTTATCCTTGCCCGCAAGCACCATGTCGGCCACCGGACCCTGCAATATTTTTTCCCAGAAAATGCGGCGCTTGGCTGGCTGGATGCGTTCTTTTACCTGATCGCGGAAGCTCGCCGCAAACTGCGCCAGGCGTCCGTAGGCGGCCGGGATGAAGGTTTCCAGTTTGGCGCGCATGACGCGTGCCAGCACCGGTGAAGTGCCGCCGCTGGAAATCGCGATGACCAGCGGTGAGCGGTCGATCACCGAGGGCATGATGAAGGAACATAAGTCTGGGTTGTCCACCACGTTGACCGGAATACGCAGCTTTTTCGCGGCCACGGAAACCTGTTCGTTGGCAGCGCGGTCATTGGTGGCGGCGATCACCAGAATGGCTGCATCGAGGTGTTCGGGGCGGAATTTTTCTGCGATATGGGTAATTTTCCCCGTATCGGCCAGCTCTTTCAGGGTGTCGGTCAGTTCGGGTGAGACGATGGTGACGAGTCCGCCGGACTGCATCAGCATCCCCCCTTTGCGCGTTGCTACTTCGCCACCGCCGACGACCAGGCAAGGCTTGTTTTTGATGTCGAAAAATATCGGAAAGAAATCCATATCGTGATCCGTTAGTGATTAGGTAAGGCGGTTAGCTGGTGAGCTGGCCGTTTTGGGTGCTGAGTTTGTGTTCCACAGCGAAGACTGCTGCCTCAACGCGCGAAGTCAGGTTGAGTTTGGCAAGAATGTGGCGTACGTGCAACTTGACGGTATCGTGGCTGATGTCGAGTGCGCGGGCAATCACCTTGTTGCTTTCACCCAGCGCCAGATGGGTGAGGATTTCGCGCTCGCGCTGGGTCAGCGAATCGAGCATCGAAGCCGAAGAGCTGGCTGGCTGGTCGTTTTGCAGCAGCTTGACCAGCTTCATGGTCATCGCGGGGGCCACTACGGTTTCGCCGCGTGAGGCGCGCAGGATCGCATCCACTACGTCGTCCGGTTCCATGTCCTTGAGCAGATAGCCGCGGGCACCGGCACGCAATACATTGGAGAGATCCTCCTCGGCGTTGCTGACTGTGAGCATCAGGGTGGGAGTAGTAAAACCCTCCTGGCGCAGCTGGCGGAACAGGGTCAGGCCGTCGAGCGGCGGCATGTGCAGATCCATCACCAGTACGTCGGGCTGCTGCTCGGTCAAGAGGCGGCGCACCTCGTCCGGATTGCCGGTGACGCCCACCACCTTGATGCTGCCGCGCTGCTCCAGGAGTTCGGCCAGACCCATGCGGAACAGGGTATGGTCGTCGACCAGCATGACGCGAATCGGTTCACTCACAGGCTATCCTCCCGGTGTCCGGCGGAGACTGGGAAACTCAGGGTTACCCGGGTGCCTGCCTTGTCTCCCGGAGTGACGGTCACTTCGGCATTCAGGTGTTTGGCCCGTTCGCGCATGATGTTGAGACCGAGGTGCATGCCGCTGTCCGTGTTAACTTTGCCGGTGATGCCGATGCCGTTATCCTCGACGCTGATGACGTAACGGCTTTGCCTGATCTCGACCGCCAGGCTCACGTGGTTGGCGCGGGAGTGCTTGGATACGTTGTTCAGCGCTTCCCGCACGATATGGTAGACCTGGACCTCTTGGTCGGGGCTGAGGTTGATGTCGGGTGCGTGGTTGATGAAATCGATGGTGATGCCGGTCTTGTCGTAAAAATTGCCAACGATATCGTACAGTGCCGGCAGCAAGCCACGCGGGTCCATGCGGTTGCGAAACTGGGTGAGTAGCTCGCGCAATTCAGCATAGGCGGAATCCAGCGCCTGACCGAGATCGTTGACGTATTTGTTGGAGCGCGCCTCGTCGCGGTTCGCCACGGCGTCGCGCAACAGCGGCAGGCGCATTTTCATGTAGGCCATAGTTTGGGCGAGCGAGTCATGCAGTTCGTTGGCTAACATCTGACGTTCGTTGGTCAGACTGATGCGCAGATTTTCCCGCGTCAACCTGGCGTTTTCCAGCGCCATGCCGAGGTGTTCGCTGATCGATTGAAATAGCAGCGATACGTCTTCCGGTACTGGGCTGTCGGTGGCCATGAACAGGTTGTATACCCCCAGCATCTTGCCCTGATAGCGCAATGGTACCGCTACTACGCGCAGGCACTGCTTGCCGAAGTAGCCGTGGGCGGTGCGCTCTTCGCAAGCTTTCAGATCGGTGCTGTTGTGTGCGGTATGCGCGCGCGCGGCTTCGCCGCAGACGCCGCAATCGACCGGTATATAGCGCTCCTGTTCGAGCACTTCGGGAGGCAGCCCGAGCGCACCTACCAGACGCAGATAAAGGCCATCTGCAGTCAATACCCGCACTGCACCGGCGTCCGCGCCAGCGAGCTTGACCATGGTGCCGAGAAAGCGCTCCAGCAAAGAATCCAAATTATTGTCGCTGGACAGGCTGCTGGTGATTTCGGATAAAACTCGCAACGCCGGGATCTTGTAGGTTCCGTGGGCTGAGGTTTTAATTGCACTGGAGGGGGCGGCTTGAACGCCAACTTCCTGATTCATTGGATTTCCTGAATAACGCACTGGCTGTCTTGCAACCGGGGGTCTATTGTAGCCAGCATTTGGACAAAAACAAATGCTAGTTAATTGTAGAGAGCACGGGCGTTTGGTGCAATGACTGCAGACTCGGAGAATGAATTCGGGAACAGATTTCGCGTCGCTTGGTTAGCGGCCAGGTCAAAGCTCAATATCCTGCCGCCTGCCCTGATTCCAACCTTCTTCCGGTGGGAGTCGGTTGGAATCAGGGTAGTTTGTTTTAATTCGCTAGATCTTGAAGCGGTTCACCGCGGCCCGCATGGTGTTTGCCAGTTCTTGCAGATTATCTGCTGCACTGGCGGTTTCGGCTGCGGCGGCGCTGTTCTCTTCGGTCATTTGCGCCACTTTTTCCACTTGGGCAGCAATATCGTTGCTGGCGCTGCTTTGTTCGGCCAGGGCCGATGAAATGTCATTGACGACTCCGACTACCTGCTCTGCGCCGTCCTTGATCTGGACGATGGCTGAGCCGGCCTGGTTTGCCAGCGTTACTCCGCTACTGACCTGATCGACGGCGGAACTCATGGTGGCGACCGCGCCTTTAGCACTGCTCTGAATCGTGCCGATCATCTGGGTGATTTCTTCCGTGGCCTTGGTAGTGCGTTCCGCCAGTTTGCGTACCTCGTCGGCCACTACCGCAAAGCCCCGGCCCTGTTCGCCGGCGCGGGCGGCCTCGATTGCCGCGTTGAGGGCGAGCAGATTGGTCTGGTCGGCGACGTCCTTGATGACCTGAACGATGGAGGAAATCTGGTTGGAATGCTGCCCCAGTTCTTCGATGGCTTGGGCGGTGTGGCGCACGGTTTCGGCGATTTGGGACATTTCCGCGGCGGCCTTGTGGATGACTTCCCCACCCTCGGCGGAGAGCTTGCCCGATTTGCGGGAAATCTCCACGGCTTCATGAGCGCTGTCGGATACATGGTTGATGCTGACAGTCATTTGTTCGACGTTGGCCGCCATCGAGGCGGTCGCTTCGCTCTGGGATGAAGAACTGGTGGCAACCTGACCCGATGCGGCGGAAAGGGTTTGTGCCGCATCCGAGACCTTGGCGACGCTGTCGAGCACCTGGCCGAAAATCTGCTGCAATGTGGTCATGAGTTGGTTGAAAGACTTAGCCGTTTGCCCGACCTCATCCTCGGAGTTGACCGGGATGCGCTGGGTGAAGTCGCTGTTTTTCTCGACTTCGGAAATGGTAGCGCGCATCTGATTGAGCGGGCCGGCGATCGAACGGATGATCCACCATGCCAGGAGTAGCCCGAGTAAGACTCCACCGATGATGGCACCGATCGAAATGGCGCGTGCCGTGCCATAACGGGTTTCAGCCAGGTGGAACTCTTCCCCGGCGACTCGTGTTTGCAGGTCGAACAGTGCCTGCTGGACCTCGCTCATTTCTTTTAAATTGGTGCGTGAGCCTACCAGGAAGCGGCTGGTGGTTTCGAGGGAGTAATTATTGTTTTTAAGGGCCTGCACTGTGGGCAGCACAGTTTCTTCGAGGAATGCCTTACGTTTTTGTGCGAAGCTTTCCGCTAGTTGTTTTTCTTCCGGGGTGAGAGAAGTCGCCATGTATTTCCCCCAGATTTTATTTATTTCGGCAATGTTGGATTCGATGCGTTTGATATGATCGGAAACCGGGTGGTCGTGCAGTTTGGCAATCTCCTGGTTGGGGTTGTGCTGAAGAGCGCGCAGGATCTGATCGATGTTGGAATTGAATAAGCTCCCTACCTTGGAGAGGTCGGCGAGAGGAATAGTGCGGTCTTTATAAACTGTCTCCAAGCTGGCAACCACATCCGAGGTCGCGCGCAGGCCGATCACTCCGATGGTGATCATGAAAACGGTCATTATGCTAACCAGCAGAAAAAGGCGAGGAGCTACATTTATTTTGCTAAACATTTATTGATCTCCGATGATGCGGGTTCGGGGTTTTGGTCCCGTTAGGTTGCTGGGTGTTGTTGAACTATCTGAATTGTACCCTCTGTTTATACAAAATGAGTATTTTGCCGATTAAGCTGGAAGTGTGGTGGAGAGGGTTTGTTAATTCACAATCGCTTGCATATACTTGTTGGCCGTTTCGGGCCAAATAAGCTGAGTCGATATGAACTGGAAATCTGCGGGTGCATTTGATGACATTCTTTTTCACCAGGCTGAAGGCATTGCCAGGATTGCCATCAATCGTCCGGAGGTGCGCAACGCCTTTCGTCCCCAAACTGTCCGGGAGTTGATGGATGCATTTCATCAGGCGCATATGGATTCATCTGTCGGTGCCATCATCCTTACCGGCGCGGGCGACCAGGCGTTTTGCTCCGGCGGTGACCAGAAAGTGCGCGGCGACGATGGCGGCTATCATGACGAGCAGGGCGTGCCTTATCTGAATGTGCTGGATTTGCAGCGCCAGATTCGCGGCCTGCCCAAGCCGGTGGTGGCGATGGTGGCGGGCTACGCCATCGGCGGCGGCCATGTGCTGCATTTGATCTGCGATCTGACCATCGCGGCCGACAATGCCCGCTTCGGGCAGACCGGCCCACGCGTCGGCAGTTTCGATGCTGGCTTCGGCGCAGGCTTACTGGCGCGTACGGTCGGCATTAAAAAAGCCAAGGAGATCTGGTTTTTGTGTCGCCAGTACGATGCCGAGGAGGCGTTGGCGATGGGTTTGATCAATGCCGTGGTGCCACTGGCCGAGTTGGAGAACGAAACGGTGAAGTGGTGCAAGGAAATGCTGCAACTCTCGCCCACTGCGCTGCGCGTGCTAAAGGCCTCGTTCAATGCCGATACCGATGGTCTGGCAGGTATTCAGGAATTGGCCGGCAATGCCACAGCGCTCTATTATATGACGCCGGAAGGACAGGAAGGCCGCAATGCCTGGTTGGAAAAGCGGGCCCCCGATTTCGGCAAGTTCCCGCGCCGGCCGTAGCATCATCAAGCGCTATGAGATGAGCAACTCAGTAACCAGCACTCAGCACTCGGCACTTCACGCCTGGTGGCTGGCGATCCGCCCCAAGACCTTGAGTGTTTCGCTGACGCCGGTGATGGTCGGCAGCTGCATCGCCTATGCCGAGGCCGGCGTAATTGCCTGGCTGCCCCTACTGGTGGCGCTGCTGGCGGCGATGCTGATTCAGATCGGCACTAACCTGCATAATGATGTCAGTGACTTTGAGCGTGGCGCGGATAACGCTGAACGCGTTGGCCCGGCCCGCGCTACCGCCTCCGGATGGCTCGCCCCTGTAGTCGTACGCCGCGCTGCTTTCGCCTGCTTCGGCCTGGCTGTGCTGCTGGGGATTTACCTGGTCTGGCATGGCGGCTGGCCGATCCTGCTGCTCGGGCTTTGTTCCGTTGCCGCCGGCTGGGCTTATACCGGCGGGCCTCGCCCGATTGCCTACAGTGCTTTGGGTGAGCTATATGTCTGGCTGTTTTTTGGGCTCGGGGCGGTGATGGGCAGCTATTACCTGCAAACTCTGCGGCTGGACTGGGCGGCTTTCGTCGCCGCCTGTATGGTTGGCCTGTTTGCCGCTGCCGTCATTGCTGTCAACAATTACCGCGATCTAGACAGTGACCGGAAGATCGGCAAAAACACCCTGGCAGTGCGAATCGGACGCGGTGCCAGTCAGGCAGAATATGCGCTGCTGCTGTTTACGCCCTACTTGTTGCTCCCGCTGTTGGTTTATTTGAGTCATTCCGGTTGGGGAGGCGTGCTGCCACTGTTGTCGCTGCCCCTCGCATTTTCATTGCAGCAGCGATTCCGGCATGAGCGGCCAGGGCCAGTGTTCAACCGCATCCTGGCGCAGACTGCGCAACTACAACTGATTTTTGGGTTTCTGCTAAGTATCGGATTGCTGTTATGACTAGACTGGCTTATTTGCTTACTCTGATTTTTTACCTGATGGCCGGGACATCTGCTGCCGCCGAAATGGAGCTCATGCCTTCCGCCGCCCCGGTGTTTGCCGCCACTCTGGCCGATTTCGACGGTAAGCCGGTGCCGCTGGTGGAACTGAAGGGCAAGCTGGTGGTATTGAATTTCTGGGCGACCTGGTGCGGGCCTTGCCGCACGGAGATACCGCACTTGATCGAGGCCCAGGAAAAGTATGGTCCACGCGGCATTGTTTTCATGGGCGCAGCGGTTGAGGATAATGCCGATTCGGTGCGTGATTTTGGCAAGGCCTATGGCATCAACTATCCCGTATTAATGGCCGGCAAAGAGAAAGGTATTGCCCTGTTGCGTGCCCTTGGCAACAAGATCGCAGGACTGCCCTTTACTATCGTGCTCGATCGCCAGGGCAACATCGTTGCTGCCAAGCGCGGAATCATGACACCAGCCCTCCTGCAGAAGACGCTCGATCCTCTCCTGTAGTGCGCCTTACCCACTGCACTTTCGCCCCTTATCGTTTGCCTTTGCGCCAGTTGTGGGTCAGTGCGCGTGGTGGATTCGTCGTGCGCGAAGGCTGGTTGGTCAGGCTGGAGACCGACGCGGGACTGACCGGCTACGGTGATTGCGCCCCGCTTCCACAGGCTGGCACAGAGAGCATGGACAGTGCCGTAGCTTGCCTGTCAGATTGGGCTACGACTCTACCCGGGCTGCCGCTGGAGGTGGCGCTCGGCAGGATAACCGCTGGCGCCGCCGGAGCTCCTGCGGCCTGCTGCGGTCTGGAAACGGCGTTGCTCGACTTGTTGGCGCAGCAAGCCGGGCTTCCTCTGGCGCGCTGGCTTAATTCACATTCATCCGCCGCCGTCAAAGTTAATGCCGTGATCGGTGGTCTGGATAGCCAGATAGTTGAGCGCGCATTGGCCGCGGTGGCCGAAGGCTATTCAGTGCTCAAGCTGAAGGTAGGGCTGGCGGCAGGGCATGAAGAAATCCCTTTGCTGCATAATCTGGTGAGTTGCCTGCCGGCGGGCGTTTCCTTGCGGCTGGATGCGAACTGTGCGTGGAATGAGGGGCAGGCGGAAGTTTTTCTCAGTGCATTGACCGGTCTGCCGGTGGAATCGGTCGAGGATCCCTTGGTCAACCCGGATATGGCGGGGTGGCTGCGTTTACAGGCTAAAGTTCCTTTCCCGCTGGCAGCGGATGAATCCTTGCGGATCATGGGTGTGGATGCGGCGTTTAATCAGCCTCCGGTATGGCGTGTGGTATTGAAGCCAATGGTGCTGGGTGGGCTGGTGTCTGCGCTGGCGCTGGCGCAGCGGGCGCGTGAGGCGGGTGTGGAATGCGTGGTAACGACCACGGTGGACAGTGCGGTAGGGGTGTCTGCAGCCCTGCACTTGGCGGCTGCCGTGGCGAACAATCTGGCACATGGATTGGCCACTTCAGCCTGGCTGGAGAGTGATGTGGTAAATCCGCCGCGGCCAACAAGCGGGGTGTTGCGGCTTGGAGATAGCCCAGGGCTGGGATGCGTTCCCAGCAAAGAATTCGAACATTCTGTGAAAATATTTATTGGTTGATCTAGATCATGAGTTGATGGTGGTGTTATATTACACACCTCACGGATATTGATATCCTGAATGTCGGAGCGCTTAAATAGTGCTGAAAACATGGGAGTAGGGGTAGATAAACCATGGTTAACTTGATCTAGGTCAAAGATTTAAGATGTGCTATACATAACAATATGTGTGTCAAATCGCACACCTTGGATTTTTGTTAGCGTAGGTCAGGGCGGGTTTTTCCTTAAATACGGTTTTTAATAAATAGGAGACGTTTATGAATCTCTTCACTAAGCAAACAGCCACGCTGGCATTAGCGGCGGGGATGGGTTTTGCCGCAGTGTCCAGTGCCTGGTCGGCGGAATCGCTGCAGGACGTAATGAAGCGTCGCGGTTTGTCGCAGCAGGACTTGTTGGCAGCGTCCAAAACTTATGTTCCGACTGGCAAGCGCGATGAATTCGTCGCCTTCAGTTCGGGCGGCCAGTCTGGCCAGGTGATCGTGTACGGTATTCCGTCTATGCGTATCCTGAAATACATTGGCGTGTTCACGCCGGAGCCATGGCAGGGTTATGGTTTCGATGAAGAATCCAAGGAAGTACTGAAAGGCGGTCGCATCGATGGTAAGGACATTACCTGGGGCGATACCCACCATCCGGCGCTTTCCGAAACCAACGGCAAGTACGACGGCCAGTTCCTGTTCATCAACGACAAGGCTAACCCCCGTCTGGCGGTGATCGACCTGCGCGACTTCGAGACCAAGCAGATCGTGGTCAACCCGATTTTCAAATCTGAGCACGGCGGTGCTTTTGTCACCCCGAACACCGACTACGTGATTGAGGCTTCGCAATACGCCACTCCTTTTGCGAACAAGAAATTTGTTCCGCTAGAGCGCTTCAATGAAGAGTATCGCGGTGGCGTGACCTACTGGAAGTTCGACCGTAAGGAAGGCAAGATTGATGTGAAGAAATCCTTCACGCTCGAGCTGCCACCCTACAGCCAGGACTTGTCTGATGCCGGTAAACTGGCTTCCGATGGTTGGTCCTTTACCAACTCTTTCTGTACCGAGCGTTACGTCGGTGGTATCGAGAAAGGCCGTCCTCCCTATGAGGCAGGCTGCTCGGCAAAAGACACTGACTACATGCACGTGATCAACTGGAAGAAAGCCGCCGAACTGGTCGCTGCCGGCAAAGCCAAGAAGGTCAATGGCATGGATGTGATTCCGATGGACGTATCCATCAAGGAAGGCATCCTGTTCCTGATTCCGGAGCCGAAGAGCCCGCACGGCGTGGACGTAACGCCTGACGGCAAGTTCATCACGGTTGCTGGCAAGCTGGATACGCACGTTTCGGTATACAGCTTCGAAAAGATCATGGCGGCGATCAAGGCCGGCAAGTTCGAGGGCAAGGATCCCTACGGCATTCCCGTGATTTCCATGCAGGACACGCTGCACAAGCAGGTTCAGTTGGGCTTGGGACCATTGCATACCCAGTATGACTCCAAGAAGTGCGTGGCTTACACCTCGTTGTACGTGGATTCCCAGGTTGCTAAATGGGACTACTGCGAAGGCAAGGTGCTGGACAAGATCTCCATTCACTACAACATCGGCCACTTGATGACCATGGAAGGTGATACGGTAGATCCTAAAGGCCATTACCTGGTTGCGCTGAACAAGCTGGCGATCGACCGCTTTAACCCGGTTGGACCGTTGCATCCGCAGAACCATCAGCTGATCGACATTTCCAACGACAAAATGCAGTTGTTGTACGACATGCCGATTCCGCTGGGCGAGCCGCATTATGTCGTGGCGATCGATGCCAAGATGCTGAAGCCTGGTATTCGCTACAAGGTGGGTACCAACAGCCGGACCGACAAGCCTAGCGCAGGTGCGGTAAGGGCGGGTGAAGAGCATACCGACAAGAAAGCCGGTAAGGTGGAAGTGTTCGGTACTCTGATTCGTTCCCACATCACGCCGGAAACTATCGAGGCGACGGTGGGTGATGAGATAACTATCCACCTGACCAACCTTGAGCGTGCTGAGGACGAAACCCATGGCTTTACGGTAAGCACTTATAACGTACATGCTTCGGCTGAACCGGGCAAAACCGTAACGGTTAAGTTCAAGGCAGACAAGGAAGGTGTGTATCCTTACTATTGCACCGAGTTCTGCTCCGCGTTGCACTTGGAAATGCAGGGTTACTTGCTAGTCAAGCCGAAGGGCTACAAAGAAGTCAAGGTTGCTGCGGCCAAGGCTGATTACAACAAGGCTGACTACGACAAGCAAGTGAAGAAAATTGCTGATACCCAGGCCGTAATTGACAGCGTGGTGGGCTTCATCACCAGCCACAACTACAAGGACTTCCCTGATGTAGTGGCACTGGTGGAGGATGCAACCGACCAGTTGGGCCGCATGAAGGAAGCCAAGGCCAAGCATGAAGAATCGGCCAAGAAGCAGGATTGGCAGAATGCTACCCTGTGGGCTGAGCAAGTCTGGCAGTACCAGGTTAAAGCCGCCGACATCGGTCTGCGCGCCAAGACCTACCTGGAGGAGCATGGTGCCAAGAAGGTGGGCAAGTAAACCCGCTGACTAGGTTGTAACACCGGCGGGGAGCATGAAAATGCTCCCCGCTTTTTTGGCTGTAACTTATTAATTAAAGACAATAAGATGTGTATATCTTTATTGTTGGTTGATCTGCATCAATATAAAGGTTAGAATTTTGCCGTTGTAAAACGGTGTTGTTATTTGATTAGGAGTCTTAAAGATGAAACTTTTACCAGTTGTAGCAGCTACTATGTCCGCAGCTTTGATCTGCGGCACGGCCTTTGCGGGCGATGGTGCCAAGCTGTTTGCGGAGAAAACCTGTACTGCCTGCCACGGCAAGGATGGAAAAACCCCGTTGATGCCGGATTACCCGAAAATTGCCGGCCAAAACATCAAGTACGTTGAGAAGCAAATGACCGACATCAAGAGCGGTGCCCGTGCGAACGGCAACAGCGCAGCCATGAAGGGCGTGATGGTTATCGTGACCGACGCAGAGATCAAGGATCTGGCGGCCTACGTTTCCAAGATGAAACCCTGATTCAGGGATGTTGCCTGAGCGGAAATTATTTTGGATTGATATAAATCAATGCGCAAGTCAGGCAATGTTTAATATAATTTTTTAAACTAAATGACTGAACAAATACTCTTAGAACATAAGAGTATTGAGTTCGGGTTTGTGACTTCGAAAGGGAAGACAATGAAAAAAGCATTAGTAGTAGCACTGACCCTGGCTTTGTTGCCGGCAACAGCAGCTTTGGCTAATCCCAATGTGGCCGAGAAGAAATCCGGTATTGAGGCCAAAGGCTATGTATGGAACTCTCAGGAAGGCGGCGAAAAGATCGAGGCGCTAAAACTCAAGGGCGACGTCAAGAATGGTAAAGAAGCCTATGAAATCTGTGGTGCCTGTCATCTGCCCAGCGGCTCAGGTCGTCCTGATGGTACCTTCCCGCAGTTGGCCGGTCAGCACTCCACCGTGATCATCAAGCAGATTGCCGACATTCGCGCCGGCCTGCGTGACAACCCGACCATGTACCCGTTTGCCGTGACCCTGAGCGATGCACAGGAACTGGCTGACGTGTCCGCTTACATCCAAACTCTGTGCATTCCTCGCGAACACGGCATGGGCTCTACTGACCCTGTTCTTCTGAAGCATGGCGAAGAATTGTACAAGAAAGAGTGCACCTCCTGCCACGGCAAGACTGGTGAAGGTGACAAGTCGAAGTTCTACCCAGTTCTGGCCGGTCAGCACTACAAGTACATGCTGCGCCAAGTCACCGAGATTCGCGATGGCAAGCGCCGTAACGCCAATCCGGACATGGTGAAAATCGTGAAGAAATACAGCGATCACGATCTGGACTCGGTGGTGACCTATATGTCCACACTGAACATGCCTGGCACCCTGTGCGCTGTGAAAGGCGCTGGCAAGAAGAAGTAAGTATTGGCAGACAGACGTCTGGCAGTTCAAAAAAAACTATAGAAGGCAGGGAGACCTGCTTTTTATAGCCTACCAACATTAGTTTGTAAGTATATATTTGTTAGCATATATAATAATATCGTAGCCGAGACGGTTTAGGCGATGTCTCAGGGGCGGCTTTATGCCTACGGGTTTTACCCAGAATTCAATATGGTGAGTGTTTAAGATGACGAACGGTGCAAAGAATCAGGTTTGGTGGGTCAGAGGGTTAACTCTAGTCGCTTTGGCGCTTATGATCGCTGCGTATTTTACGCCGATCTGGTGGGTATCCCTGACCGCACCGAACTATCCCAAGGCAGCGTTCCCGGATGGGATCCGCATTCACTTCCACTTTAATGGTGTGTTTAACGGTTGCAAGGCTCCCGTCCAGAAAAAAGGCTCACATGCGAGTGAAATTCTTCAGGCTGACCTGGGTGATGATATTGCTGAACGTACCGGAGGTGTCGCACAGGGTGACGTTGAAGTTGGCTTGAACTGCGTGCATGAAATGAACACCATCAACCACTATGTGGGGATGTACCCGATCGATACCGGTGCGCCGGTAGAGGTTCCTATGTCGAAGTTCTTCTTCGGATTCTTTGCCGTGCTACTGTTGGGGTTCATGGCGACCCAGCGCAAACAGCAGTTACTAATACTGGGCGCGGGTTTCGCGGCCGTAACTGCGTGGATGGTGACAGACCAGATCGTCATGGGCCATTTGAATGTTTTTGCCGACCATTATTACCATGAAGCGAGCACTTTCTTCAATCAGCCCGAGGTATTAGAGCGCTGGACGGCCAACCTGAAGTGGGCGACCAAAGCGGCTATGGCAGGGCTGGTTGTGGCGATGCTGATCATCATGCTGGGTGTCTGGAAAATCCGCCGTTTTTCACTGTTGTTGGCCTTGGTTCCTGCCTTGCTCCCTGTTTTTTTCGTCCTGGATTACGCGGGTTGGTTGTGGTTTTTTGGGCATAACATGCATCCATGGGGGGCCTTCACCGTCAAGCCCTTCATGCCAACCGTGTTCGGCGAGGGCAAGGTCGCGCAATTTAGTACCTACTCCTATCCCTACTATGGCTATGCCATTTTGCTGGCCGCATCCGCCGCGTTGCTCCCGGCAATCCTGATTCGCCGCAAAATGATGCGGGAAGAACAGGGTTGAAAGGGTAGAATGCCCTGTCCCCCCGCTCTAAGCAGGCGGGGGATTGCGTCCTCATGAAATTTTACCCAATATAAAAGTTGAGCTTGTGACTAACGGTCTGCGAATAGCCTGTGTAGGGATGTTGTTGGCGTCATTTGCGATCCCCGTTGGCGTTGCCGCTGAGTTTGAAAGCAGCCCCGATCTGAGTGCTACTCCTCGCGTGGATGTGGATAAACCGGTGGAACTGGTTCCGCTCTCCGAGCGCGATCCCCGTATCCATCATTTGATCCCTTTCCAAAAACTGGTGGATGCCACTCCCGCAGGCGGGACTCTCAAGCCCAAGCCCGGCACCTATGCCGGTCCGGTTCTGGTGGACAAGCCGATTGTGATCGATGGCGCCGGAAAGGTGACCATAGATGGCGGTGACAAGGGGACGGTGTTCGTGCTCAAAGCCAACAGCTCCACGATACGCGGCCTGCATCTTACGGGATCGGGCTCGCATCACGATACCGACGATGCCTGCATCAATGTGCGTGGCAACAACAACTATATCGAATCCTTGGTGATAGACAACTGCCTGTTTGGTATCGACCTCAAGCAGTCCAGCAACAATGTCATCCGCAATAACCAGATACGTTCCAAGCCTCTGGAATTAGGTGTCAGGGGTGACGGCATCCGGCTCTGGTACAGCATGAATAACCGGATTGAAGGGAACCGGGTGGTGGATTCACGCGACAACGTGGCCTGGTATTCGAATGGCAATGTTTTTTATCGGAACTATGGTACCCGCAGCCGCTATTCCATCCATTTCATGTTTGCCAACAACAATGTCGTGGACAGCAATAATTTTTACGATAACGCAGTGGGCGTGTACCTGATGTACAATGAAAATACCGTGGTACGGAACAACATCTTCTCCCACTCCAACGGCGCGACCGGCATGGCGATAGGCTTCAAGGAAGCCAGCGCGGTGCAGATCGAAAACAATGAAATTATCTACTGCGCGATTGGTATCGGCTCCGACCTGTCCCCTTTCCAGCCCGGCACCACCATCCAGGTCAAGGGCAACCGCTTCGCCTACAACGGCATTGCAATCGCATTCAACAGTGACCGGGACGGGCATTATTTTCTTAAGAACATCTTCGAAGGTAATTTGACCGACGTTTCCGTTGGCGGTGCAGGATCCGCAAAACGTAACGTGTGGCGCGGAAATTACTGGGATGATTATCAAGGGTTCGACCGCAACAATGACGGAGTCGGCGATACTCCCTACAAGCTTCATGCCTATGCAGACCGGATCTGGATGGAAGTGCCGCACGCGCGCTTTTTCAAGAATGCACCCCTGATGGAGGCGATCGATTTCCTTGAAAGGCTGGCACCTTTTTCTGATCCAGAACTAATTCTGCATGATGATGCTCCAATGTTTCACCTACCGAGGAAGGCACGAAAGTGACGACTGATAAGAAACCGGCAGTCCCTGGCAACAGGGTGGTCAACAAGCGCAAGCTTGAGGAACGCCGTCGATTTCTGCGCTCTATCATTCTGGGCGCGGCGGTGTTGGGTATTTCCACACTGGGATACATCCCTGTGGCCAGTGCATGGCGCGTGCGCATGAGACCGCCAGGCGCACTGGAAGAGTCGGATTTCCTTTCCTCCTGCATCAAGTGTGGGCAGTGTGTTCAGGTTTGTCCGGTCCAGGCGATCAAACTCGATGACATCGACCATGGCTTTGGTGTCGGCTTACCCTATATTGACTCACGCAGCCAGGCCTGTGACTTTTCCTGCGATGCCGTGCAGTGCATTCTGGCTTGCCCTACCGGTTCGCTGGTTTACAAGAAACCCGTCTTCATGCCGACGCGCAATGGGATGAGGGTGGCAAATCCGCCCATCCTGCTCGCCAAGGAAAAAGATCCGGAGCCGACTCTGAACATCAGGGAGCGTACCGGATTGGCGCGCCTGGCGCGCCCGGATGCCTGTCTCGCCGTTCAGGGCAAGGGATTCAAGGGTCAGGCGCGCGGTGCCGATTTCAAAGGTCGCATGCGTTTTATCGAAGTGGACCGCTGGAAGCCGATCCCTCTTCGGGATCATCCCTTTGACTTGCAGTTGTGCGATTTGTGCGTACGCACCTGCCCGATCAAGGGGGCGATTTCGCTGCAGCCGGTGGTGGACAAGGATGGCAACACGCGCATGACGCCGACGGTGCATGAGCCGTGCCTGGGTTGCGGCGTGTGTGAAATGATTTGTCCGGTGGAATCTGCGGCAATCGTGGTGGATGCGCGCAAAGGATGGGGTGCGTGATGGCGAATAAATATTGGGAATCGGTGCGGGTGATGCTGGGAGGGGCTCCAAGGAA
Source organism: Sulfuricella denitrificans skB26 (assembly GCF_000297055.2). Lineage (NCBI taxonomy): Bacteria > Pseudomonadati > Pseudomonadota > Betaproteobacteria > Nitrosomonadales > Sulfuricellaceae > Sulfuricella > Sulfuricella denitrificans. The sequence continues at coordinate 374,270 of NC_022357.1, forward strand.
GAGTCAACCTGGCGAATATACCGAAGAAGCGAAGACCATCCATTTCTACAAGAAAAGCGAGAAACTGGATTTTGATGCGCTCAGGATCGAAGCCCACGAGCATCAGAAGAAAGGCGTCTGGCTCAGGCGGCGCTGGATCACGTTGCTGGTGATCAACTTGCTGTTCACTGTGTCATTCTGGTTGGATATTCAGATCCTGGAAGGCGCACTCACCGCCTCGCGCTTTCTGGGCTTCCACCTGATCGATCTGAACTCCGCGCTGCAGGTGATGCTGGCGCACAAGCACATCATTGTTAACCTGTTCATCGGTACCGGTACAGTTTTCGTTCTGTGGTTGCTGGTGGGCGGGCGTACTTTCTGCTCCTGGGCCTGCCCCTACCATTTCCTGGCGGAAAATGCCGAGCGGCTGCACGTGTACCTGGTGCAAAAAAAGAAAATTTCCGACCATACCTTTCACCGCGGTGTGCGCACGGTGTTCTGGGTGTTGTTTGCCCTGATGGCGATTATTACCGGTTATACCGTGTTCGAAACCATTTCACCCGTCGGCATCCTCAGCCGCGCGCTGATCTATGGTCCCGGATTAGCGCTGGGATGGGTGGTGCTGTTGCTGCTGTTTGAGGTATTCTACTCGCGCCGTGCCTGGTGCCGATATGTCTGCCCGATCGGACTGACTTACGGCATGGTCGGCGTGTTTTCGCCCTTGCACGTGACCTACAAGCTGGCCAACTGCCATCATGAAGGCGAATGCAAAAAAGTTTGCGAGGTGCCTCATGTGCTGGACTGCGTCATCAAGGGTCGTGCGCCGACTGCCCAGTTGGATATCGGTGCGGACTGCACCCGTTGCGGCATGTGTATCGATGTCTGCCCAAGCGGTGCCTTAACATTCGAGATCAAGGGCCTGAGAAGGATAATGTAGGAACCTGGTAACGAAAAACCGATAATATTAAAAATGATCAATTTCAATCACGTTTCAAAAACATTCAAGCGCAATCAGGTTCTCGATAATATCGATCTGAAAATCGAGCTCGGTGAGCGGATTGCGCTGGTTGGCTCCAACGGCGCCGGGAAAACCACCCTTATTCGCTGTCTGCTTGGTGAGTACGTCTACGATGGCGAGGTCACGGTGAATGGGCTGGTGCCACGACGCGAGCGCACCAAGGTGCTGCAAAAGATCGGCTTCGTGCCGCAGTTGCCACCCCCGCTGAAAATGCCCGTCGGCCAGCTGGTCGGTTTTGCCGCTTCACTGTGCAACAGTGAACGGCAGCGTATGGAAGCTGTTGCCCAACGTCTCGGCCTTGATCTCGGCAAGATAGCCCACTTGCCCTTCGTCAAGCTGTCCGGCGGTATGAAGCAGAAACTTCTGATCGCCATCGCCATGGGTCGCGACACCAATATCCTGGTGATGGATGAACCGGCTGCCAACCTCGATCCCGATGCGCGGCATATTTTTTTCGAATTGCTGGCGGAGCGGCTGAAAAACACGACCATGCTGATTTCGAGCCATCGCCTCGACGAAGTTGCCCCCTTGGTCAACCGCGTACTGGAAATGGACCGCGGCAAGGTGGTGCTGGACGACCGCGTGGCGGACGATGCCTCGCTTTCCGGCAAACTGGCCTGCCGTCTGACGTTGCGCCGTCCCGAGGAAGCCATTGCCAAGGCGTTGATGGGTTGGGGTTTTCGCGATACCGGCAACGGCACAGAGTGGGAAGGCATGATTGCCGGTCCGGATCGGTTGCGCTTCCTCGGCGTGCTGTCGCGCTATGTCGGGCTGCTGACCAAGATTTCCCTGGATGAAATCGAGCGGGGCGCAGGACAATGATGCGCTTGTTGGCAAAAATAATCCTGCTGGGCGCGATAGCCCTGTTTCTGGCTGCCTGCTCGCGAGAGCCAGAAACCGGCCCGGTCGAGATCAAGTGGGACCGCGATACCTGCAAACGCTGCAGCATGGCGGTCAGCGATCGCAATTACGCCGTTCAGGTGCGTGGTGGGCCAAAACACCAGGCGTTCAAGTTCGACGACATCGGCTGTGCTGTCTACTGGCTCAAGGATCAGCCCTGGGTCAACGACCCGGCTATGGAAATCTGGGTTACCGATTACCGCAGCGGCAAGTGGCTGGATGCCCGCACCGCCCATTATGTTACCGGCAAAACCACGCCGATGGCTTATGGTTTCGGCGCCTCCGGTGAGGCATTGCCGGGTAGTATCGGTTTTGAGGAGGTCAGGAAACAGTTGCTGGCCAAAGACAAATAAATAACGACAAATTCAAAGACCGAATATGAAGCATCTCTGGCTTACCGCTAAACTTGATATCGTGGAATCTCTGCGCGCGCGCTGGTTCATGATTTACTCCCTGGTATTCGGCGGCATCGTCGCGTTGCTGTTCGCCTTCGGCCTGACCGAGTCGCGCGTGCTCGGTTTTATCGGGCTGTCCCGGTTGCTGGTCACCTATATCCAGCTGTCCATGGCGATCCTGCCGATTTTTGTGCTGATCACTACCGTGCGTTCGGTGGCCGGTGACCGCGAAGCGGGCGTGTTCGAATACCTGCTGTCCCTGCCGGTTTCGCTTTCTGCCTGGTTCTGGGGCAAGATAATCGGCCGTTATCTGGTGGTGTTTCTGCCAGTATTCGCGGCAATGGCGGCGGCTGCCGGCTGGGCCATGATCAAGGAAGTCGAGGTGCCGTGGGAGATGTTCCTGTACTACACCGGTTTGCTGGCCTCCATATCCTGGTGTTTTCTCGGCATTGGCATGCTGATCTCCACGCTGGCGCGCTCGATCGACGTCGCCCAGGGTGCGGCTTTCCTGGTTTGGCTGACCATGCTGCTGTTCCTGGATTTGATCCTCCTCGGCATCATGATCCAGGGTCATGTCTCGGCCGAAGTGGTCGTCGCCGCAGCTTTGGCCAACCCGCTACAGGTGTTCCGGACTGCCGCGCTGATGCTGTTCGATCCGCAACTGGTGGTGATCGGTCCGGCGGCCTATGTCATTTTCGATTACTTTGGTGGTCCGCTGTTCAAGATTTATGCCCTGATCTACCCGGTGGTGCTGGGCACGCTGGCGGCTACCGGTGGTTTCCTTCTGTTCCGCCGCGGCGATTTGCCCTGATTGGCTTTATTAATCACAGAGGTGCAGAAAAACAGAGGATAGACAGAGATTATTCCGGTTTTCTCCATGCCTCTGTGTCGCTTGGAGGCGCCCACTTTTAGCTCTGTGGTGAATGATGCCTGACCTTTCCCATACTTTCGGTTACCAGGACGTAGACCAGGACGAGCGGCGGCGGCGCATCCGCAGAGTGTTCGCCAGCGTCGCACGCCGCTACGACCTGATGAACGATGCCATGAGTTTCGGCATCCATCGCCTGTGGAAGCGTTCCCTGGCACGTGCCGCCCATCCTTTGTCGGGGCAGGTTATCGTCGACCTCGCAGGCGGCACCGGGGATGTGGCCAGACTGATGGCCAATGGCAACCGCCAGGTGATGGTATGCGATCCGAGTCTGGCGATGATGGGCGTGGGGCGCGAGCGTGGCATCCCCCATGTTACCTGGCTCGCCGGCAGCGGTGAGGGCATTCCACTCGCCTCCTCTTCGGTGGACACCATCACCATCGCTTTCGGTATTCGTAACGTTACCAGTCTGACACATGCGTTAAAAGAAGCGTTGCGCGTCCTCAAGCCGGGTGGCCGTTTCCTCTGCCTGGAGTTTTCCCGTCCCTGGGCACCGATCAGACCCTTCTACGATCTATTTTCGTTTGCCGTGATCCCGCGCCTTGGCGCCTGGATCGCGCGCGAACCTGAAGCCTATACCTATCTGGTTGAGTCCATCCGCCGTTTCCCTGATCAGAATGAATTTAAGCGCACCATGGAGCTGGCTGGATTTGCTGACGTGAGCTATCGCAACCTGAGCTTCGGCATTGCCTGTTTGCATAGCGCGACGAAAGAAGAATAAACCGCCTTGAATCTGCTTGCTTCCTGGGTCAATCGAGTGGCAGCCACCCGCACTGATACGGCAGCGCTGATCCTGCCCAATGAAACTCTGAGCTACAGCCAATTGCTCGATCGTGCACATGCTCTGGCACAACAGCTTGAGTGCACGCGAAAAACTGTGCTGGCATTTCAAACTGCATCAATGACCGAGGTGGCACTGTCCGCTCATGCCGCATCCCAGCTTGGACGAGCCATTTTCCCGCTTAACCCTGCATTTTCTCCACAGCGGCGCGATGCGTTGCTGCAAGTGGCTAGCGGGCCGGTGGCGGATGGGGTCGAATTGTTTATCGCGACCAGCGGGACCCAGGGCGAGCCGAAAGCTGTGATGCTGGGCGGTGCGAATTTGCAGGCCGGGGTGGTGGCCTCGCGCATCCGCCTGCCGCTGCAAGCGGGAGATGTCTGGCTGGCCTGTCTGCCGCTCTACCACATCGGCGGCATGGCGATCCTCTACCGTTGCGCCGAGGCAGGCGCGGCGGTGATGGTACATGAGGGCTTCGACCCGCAGCGGGTCTGGGATGACCTCGAAAAATACTGTGTCACCCATATTTCGCTGGTGCCGGCGATGCTTGCCCGCCTGCTGGATGAAGGCCGAGATTCGCCGCCGCCTGCGCTCAAGGTTGCGCTGATCGGCGGCGGCCCGCTGTCCGCAGCGCTGGCGCTACGTGCTCGTGATGCTGGCTGGCCGGTATGCGCCAGCTACGGCATGTCCGAGACTGGTTCCCAGGTGGCGACCCTCTGCGACATGCTGCAAGGCTGGGTACCCGGTCAGGTTGGATCCCCTTTGCCGGGGTTCGAAGTGGATGTGGTGGGTGAGGATGGGCAGCCCACTTCCGGCATCGGCCGCATCCGTATCCGTGGAGCTGCGGTCATGGTGGGGTATGCAAATCCGCAGAGAAAAATGGGGTTGGGGCTCGATCAGGGCTGGTTCACCAGCGGTGATCTGGGTAGCCTCGACGCGCAGGGCAATCTGACCGTGCTGGGCCGTCATGACGATATGCTGGTGAGCGGTGGAACCAACATTCATCCGCAGCAAGTGGAGGAGGTGCTGAAGCGCTGCCAAGGTGTCGCGGATGCCGCGTTGACCTCGGTGGTGGATGAGGTCTGGGGTGACCTTCTGGTGGCGGTTGTGGTCGCCGAAGTGGACAACGAAGCACTGGGAAGATGGTGCCGCGATGAGTTGACCGGGGCAATGCGTCCGCGATGTTTCATTCGCCTCTCTGCGCTGCCCCGCAATGCGCTTGGCAAGCTGGACCGGCAGGCGCTGCGCGATTTGGCCAGACGAAAGTTGGAGTAGAATTAAAATACCATGACACAACCGGCACACCGCACTCCTTCCTTGCTGCAAGCCCTGGAAATGCGCCTCGGCAACTTGCTGCGCCAGCATGGCGGGGGCAGCGGACTGCTGAGTCTGACACTGGGTATGCCGGAGCTGGACTTCGACCGATTGCCCGAAGGCTTGCGCGATTGCAGTTACTGGGCACGGCCTGCGGCTGGTCGTTTCCTGCTCGGACTGGGTGTGGCGGCTAGCGTCGAGGCACAAGGCGAGGGCCGCTTTCGCGCCCTGGATGCGGCCTTTGCCGAATACCGCCGCCTGTGGCTGGCAGTGGATGAGGATGGGCTTGGATTCCAGCCTGTCGCTCTCGCCGGCTTTGCATTTGGCCAGGAAGGTGCAGGAGATATACCCAATTCACGGCTGACGATCCCGACTCTGCTGGTGCAGCGGCGGGAAGAAATCTGCGCCATGACTTTCACCTGCGACCGAGGTAGTTCGCTGGACACGGTACTGGCTGGCTGGATGGGGCTGGCTGGCGAGGTGGTGGCGGCTCTGCATCGAGAGACTTCACCCCCAGCTAACGTTTTGCTGCAGCGGATTTCCAGCCAGCCCGACGACGATATCTGGCTGGAACAGGTGGTACGCGCAGTGAAGGATATCTGTGCCGGCGAACTCGACAAGGTGGTGCTGGCGCGCAGCATTCGCGTCCGTTCAACTCAGCCGTTTGTTCCCGCCGCGCTGATGGCAACGCTGGCGATGCGCTATCCCGGCTGCGTTCATTTCACGCATTTTTTCCCAAGCGGCGGCGTGTTGCTCGGAGCCACGCCGGAGTCGCTGGTGTCGCTGGCTAATGGGCAAGTGGTGAGCGATGCCTTGGCGGGAACCGACTGGCAGTCCGGGCGGCTGGACGATGAAAAGAGCCTGCACGAGCACCGACTGGTGGTGAACGCAATTGTCCGCGCCCTTGAGCCGGTATGCGGATTCCTGCAAATCCCTGCCCGCCCGAAAGTATTTGAGCTGCAGGAATTGCGTCATTTGCGTAGCGTGATCAAGGGCACGGTCGACCCGGGCGTGAGCTTGTTGAATCTGGTCGAGCGGCTGCATCCGACCCCTGCGATAGGCGGCGCTCCCGTCCGGCGCGCGTTGGACTGGCTAGCGCGCCATGGCGAAATGCGGAGCGGCTGGTACAGCGGCGCTACCGGCTGGATAGGATACGATGGTGACGGCGAGTTCGCAGTGGCGCTACGCTGTGCCTGGCTGGATGGCAACGAGGCCGAACTGTATGCCGGCGCGGGTATCGTCGCCGGTTCTGATCCCCGTAATGAACTGGAAGAGACCGAGGCCAAGCTCAATGCCATGCTGCGTGTGCTGGGAGGGCAGGCGTGAGCGATATTGCCGCTGCCAACCTGCGCTGGGCGATGGCGCTGGTGGATCGTCTGGTTGCGTCAGGAGTGCAGCATGCCGTGATTTCTCCCGGTTCGCGCTCGACGCCACTGACGCTGGCTTGCCTGCGTCATCCACACCTGCGCACCTGGATCCAGGTGGATGAGCGTAGCGCGGGTTTTTTTGCGCTTGGCCTGTCCAAAGCTGACCGTCGCCCGGTCGTACTCATTTGCACTTCCGGCTCGGCGCCGGCCAACTGGTTTCCCGCCGTGATCGAGGCCAATCACGGCTTGACCCCCCTGATTTTGCTGACTGCAGACCGTCCGCCGGAACTGCGTGACTGCGGTGCCAATCAGACCATCGATCAAGTCAAGCTGTTCGGCGGCCAAGTGCGCGCCAGCCACGAGTTGCCGCTGGCGGAAACGACGGTGGCAGCGCTGCAAAATCTGGGCTGGCTGGCCGCACGCGCGGTGGATCAAAGCTGTTGGCCACTGCCTGGCCCAGTGCACATCAACGTGCCGCTACGCGAGCCGCTGGTGCCTTCGGGTGCTTTGCCGGAATATGAGGTTGCAGCGAAGCCGAAGACGGTAAGTTACCCGGCCATGCTGCCGCCAGCAGACGAAATATCCCGTTGGGCAACAGAGCTGTCCGGCAGACCTGGACTGATCGTGTGCGGGGAGAGCGAGTATAGTGACGGCTTCCCCGCAGCGCTGGCGCAACTCGCCCTGCAACTGGCCTGCCCGGTGCTGGCTGATCCGCTGTCCAATCTGCGCTTTGGTGTGCACGATCGCTCCCATATTTTCAGTCGTTACGACGCCTTCCTGCGATGCACCGGTTTTGCCGGAACTCATAGTCCGGAATGGGTGCTGCGCTTCGGCACCATGCCTGTGTCCAGACAGTTGCAGAACACTCTGGCCGCCTGCACCGGGGCAACGCATTTCCTGGTGGAAGCTTACGGGCGCTGGCCCGATCCGCTGCATTTAACTACCCGCCTGCTGCGTGCTGACGCTGATGCGGTATGTGCAGCCCTGGTCGCGGCGCAGCCGTTTCCAGCACCAGTTGCCTGGCTAGAGGATTTTGCCGCGGAGGAGCAACGTGCAGCCGGGTTGGCGCAAACCTCAGTGAAACCGATCGAGGCCAAGGTGGTTGAATCTCTTATACATCAGCTCGCGGGGGGCTGTCTGTTCAGCGGTAATTCCATGGCGATCCGCGACCTCGACAACTTTGCCTCGGGTGGCGAGGCATCGCTGCGCATCATCGGCAACCGTGGTGCCAGCGGTATCGATGGCAATGTGTCCACCGCGCTGGGCTTGTGCGCTGCGCTAGGCAAGCCGGTGGTGGCGCTGCTGGGGGATCTGGCTTTCTATCACGACATGAACGGCCTGCTGGCTGCGCGTGGGTTGAACATCACCTTTGTCGTTCTGAATAACGGTGGCGGCGGAATTTTCAGTTACCTGCCACAGGCCGGGCTGGAGGAATTCGAGCGTGGCTGGCTGACGCCGACCGACCTGGATTTTTCCCATGCCGCCCGGATGTACGGCCTTGACTATCAGAAGGTGAAATGCAGCGACGATTTTGACGCCGCGCTCGCGGCAGCACTGGAGCACGCCGGGCCTGACCTGATCGAGGTGACGGTTGACCGAGAGGTCAGCGTCGCTGGCCACATGACTTATTGGGCGGCAGTGTCCGGCGACTGATTATTTGGCTGAACGCAGTCCGAAGTGAAACACGTCTTTCGAGCACACGTCGATGCAGCGCCCGCAGTTGGTGCAGTTGGGCGAGAGGATGACCGGGCCGATACCCTGTTTCGCCCCCTTCAGCGCTGGCTTGATCACCTGCGGCTCGGGGCAGACTGCGTAGCAGTCCATGCAGTCGTTGCATGCTTCGCGTTGGGCAGCGCTGACCCGCAGCGGGCTCCATTTGCCGAGCAGGCTGTAGAATGCGCCGACCGGGCAGACGTGGCCGCACCAGGCGTTGGCGCTGACGAACAGATCGAGCAGGAACACTGCCAGCACGATCGTCCAGGTCATGCCGATGCCGAAAATCAAGCCGCGGTGGAGCATCGATACCGGGTTGATCAACTCCCAGGCGATGGTGCCGGTGCCGGCCGCCAGAACCAGCGTCATCGCCAGCACCCAGTAGCGCAGCTTGCGCGAGATATGCGCGCCGCCCTTGATGCCGAGGCGGCTACGCAGCCAGGCTGCCGCATCGGTGACAGGATTGACCGGGCAGACCCAGGAACAATAGACGCGCCCCCCGACCAGGAAGTAGAACGCCAGCATGATAGCGACGCCGATCAGCGCCATTTTTTCCGGTATGTGGCCAGCCAGCAGCGATTGAAGCAGCACGTAAGGATCGGATAGCGGCAGGGTGTTGAGCGTCAGGCTGTAGGCGAGGTTGCCCTTGACGATCCACAGGCCGGCGAGCGGCCCGGCCAGGAACAAGGCGAGAATGATGATCTGCGAGATGCGCCGCAGGATTAGCCATTTGTGACTGGCAAGCCAGCCCTTTTCGGCGAGGGTGTCGCCACCAGCCCCGCTGGCGGCGCTCATAGTTTATCCCCCTGTAGTGCCTTGGGGAATCCGGGTTGCGTCCCCGGCGCTACAGATTCACCGCTACTGCCCGGGATCAGGCCACGTCCCTGCTCATACTTGTAGCCTTCCGGCAGGGTGTACTCGTGCTCGATTTCCGGCGCCACCAGACTCTTGCCGGCCTTGGTTTTTTCATCCCAACCCAGACGGTAATGCTCGCCGAGTTTGCCCTTGGCGAGTTTGGCCGGGAGGATCTTGATCGCGGCTTCTTCCAGCACGCAGGATTTTTCACATTTGCCACAGCCTGTGCAGTGGTCGGAATGAACCGTCGGCAGGAACATGGTGTGCTTGCCGGTGCGCACGTTATGTATCGTTTCCAGAGTGATCGCTTTATCGATCACCGGGCAGACCCGGTAGCAGACGTCGCAGCGCAGGCCAAGGAAGTTGAGGCAGGTTTCGTGGTCGATCAGCACTGCCAGGCCCATTTTCGACTTGTTTATGTCGGTAAGGCCGTGGTCTAGCGCGCCAGTGGGGCAAGCCTTGATGCAGGGGATGTCTTCGCACATTTCGCAGGGCAGGTTGCGCGCCACGAAGTAGGGCGTGCCGGTAGCGACGTTGTGCTCGGGCTTGGCTAGTTCGAGGATATTGTAGGGACAATCACGCACGCACAGGCCGCAACGGATGCAGGCACCTTGGAAGTCGGCTTCGGGCAAAGCGCCGGGCGGACGAATGGCGAGCGGCGGCAGAGCTTTTGCCTGCTTGGCATAGAGCCCCAAGCCCGTGCCCATCAGGCCGACGGTGCAGACAGTTTTCGCCATGTCGATCAGAAATTGGCGCCGTGCAGGCTGCCGGGCGCCAGGAGTTTTGCTGTTGGTGTCGTTCATTTGCTTGAAACGCTATGAAGTTGCTTCGGTGTCCGGCTCGAAATGATGGTAGACCATCGCTGTCGAGAGTATTCCGGGGATCCGTCCGATTTCTTCGAACATATCTGCGGTTTCCCGGTCACTGGGTTTTTCTATGGTGACGACCATCTTGCCCTCGGGGCTGGCCGCATGGACTTCCACGCCTGAGATTTTTTCCAGCTGGGAACGAACTATATCGATATTGTCCGGACTGGCATGAACCACGATGCCTGAAATATTCATTGTTGGCCTTTGCGATAATGACAAATATTAATTCAAGATTTTGTGGCTAGCTTGCACCCAAGGTTTCTTTATCGCCTTGACGCAAATCAAAAATAGATTAAATCCTTGGTGCGTCTTAATGCCCTGTTCGGTCTCTAGCGTATACAATTCTGCCATTGGATTTTTCTAGGTTTAGCGTGACTGGAATGGTTGTATCCTCAGGCGAAATGATGGCGGCGGATCATCCTTGCCTGAGATTGATCCTGTGCGGCGTGATGAGGATGAGATAGACCCTTCAGTATTAATAGCGTGGATGGGGGTGCAGTTCATTTCTTATGTCCAGTTGCTGGAATTCTCAAGGCGCATGAATGATGTTGCTGACTTTTGCCAGAGCGATACTGCCGCAATACGTTGAAATCCGAAGATGTTGAATGATGATTTATTTACGCTTGTTCTAATTCAGAAATTGGGGATTTCCTTAATAATCTAAAAGTCTTGATGTAAGTCAAGGTCGCCATGTTTGGAGTAAGGGATTATTTGATCTATCGTGTAAGCACACGTGCACCAGTATTCATTTGCTTTTCAAATTCTTTGGAAAGTGTAATGCGATCTTCACTCGTACAAGGGGGTTTTGTGATGAACAAGTTTACCGTTTCTGCTCTGGCACTGGCTGTATCTGGTATGTTCAATGTGGCATATGCGGCTGATGAGCCGCCAACGATGTCAGTGGAAAAGAAGGCGTCCGCTGCGAAGATCTATTTTGAACGCTGCGCCGGTTGCCACGGTATTCTGCGCAAAGGTGCAACAGGTAAGAATTTGGAGCCAGACAACACCCATAAGCTTGGCCAGAATCGCCTGGAGAAGATCATCTCCTACGGCACCGAAGGCGGCATGGTTAACTTCGATGACATCCTGAGCAAGGACGACATCTCCATGATGGCGACTTACATCCAGCAGACGCCGGATGTGCCGCCAGAATTCGGCATGAAGGATATGCTGGCTTCCTGGAAGGTGATGGTCAAGCCGGAAGACCGCCCCAAGAAACCGATGAACAAGATCAATCTGAAAAACGTCTTCTCGGTGACTCTGCGTGATACCGGCGAAGTGGCGCTGATCGACGGCGACACCAAGCAGATCTGGGGTATCGTCAAGACCGGTTATGCCGTGCACATTTCTCGTTTGTCCGCTTCCGGTCGTTATGTCTATGTAATCGGCCGTGACGGCAAGCTTGACCTGATCGACTTGTGGTTTGAGAAGCCCACCATTGTGGCGGAAATCAAGGTCGGCATCGAAGCTCGTTCGGTGGAAACCTCCAAGTTCAAAGGTTACGAGGACAAGTACGCAATTGCGGGCTCTTACTGGCCGCCACAGTACGCCATCATGGATGGCCTTACTTTGAAGCCATTGAAAATCGTTTCGACTCGCGGCATGACAGTAGATGGGGAGTACCATCCAGAGCCACGCGTGGCCTCTATCGTGGCTACAGAGGACAAGCCTGAGTGGGTGGTCAACGTCAAGGAGACCGGTATGATCAGGCTGGTCGACTACTCTGATCTGAAGAACCTGAAGGAAACCACGATCGAATCCGCCAAGTTCCTGCATGACGGCGGTTGGGACTCGACCAAACGCTACTTCCTGGTGGCGGCAAATGCCTCTAACAAGGTGGCGGTGGTGGACACCAAGACCGGCAAGCTGGCTGCGCTGGTAGACACCAAAGCCAAGCCGCACCCAGGCCGCGGCGCTAACTTCGTGCATCCCAAGTTCGGTCCGGTTTGGGCAACTTCCCACCTCGGCGCTGACGTAATCTCGCTGATCGGTACTGATCCTGCGAAGCACAAGCAGTATGCCTGGAAGGTAGTGCAGGAACTGAAGAACCACGGTGGTGGCTCGCTCTTCGTCAAGACCCATCCGAAGTCCAACCACCTTTGGGCTGATGCACCTCTGAACCCAGAGAAAGACCTGGCCGAATCGGTGACGGTTTACGACATCAAGAACCTGGATAAACCGCCAGTTATCATCAATGTGGCCAAGATGGCTGACTTGCCAGAATCCAAGGCAACCAAGCGCGTGGTGCAGGCTGAGTACAATGCTGACGGCACTGAAGTCTGGTATTCGATCTGGGCGGGCAAGACCGAGCCATCCGCGATTGTGGTGCTGGATGACAAGACGCTGAAAATGAAGGCCGTGATCAAGGACCCCAAACTGATTACACCGACCGGCAAATTCAACGTTTATAATACTCAGCGCGACATTTACTAATCGTCTGATTGAACCCGGGAACTTGTTCCCGGGTTTTTTTACCGCACTCAAAGAGTATTATTATTTAATAATATTGGGATGATCATGATGAAACACTATTCTAGATACACGTTTTTGGCGGTTAGTGCCCTGTTCGGCCTTTCTGTTGCAACAGGTGCCGGCGCAGATGCAGGCAAGCTGACCGAGAGCTGCGTCGGCTGCCATGGCAAGGGCGGCGCCAATACCGAGGCGGCTATCCCGAATATCGGTGGCTATTCCACAGCATATATGACCGATGCCTTGAAGCTTTACAAGACCAAGGCACGTCCTTGCCCTGAGACCAAGATTCCTGGCGGCGCCAAGAAAGGCACGAAGTCCGATATGTGTCAGGCGGTCAAGGATCTGAGTGATGCCGATATCAAAGAAATCGCCGAATCTTTTGCCGAGCAGAAATTTGTGCGCACTCCGCAGAAATTTGATGCGGCCTTGGCCAAGAAAGGCAAGGAACTCCATGACAGGCTTTGCGAAAAATGCCACTCTGAAGGCGGTAGTGTTGCCAGTGACGACCAAGGTATCCTTGCGGGCCAGAAGACGGCTTACCTTGAGGAGCAATTCAAATTCTTCAATGAGGGTAAGCGGCCCATCTCCAAAAAGATGAAGCCGAAGATGGAAGAGCTGGATAAGGCTGGAATCCAGGCAGTCCTCAACTACTACGCCAGTTTCAAGTGATATGCATGACGTTGGTTTGATCGATGACGCTTGGGAGGCGCAAGCTTCCCAAGTTTTATCCGAGAAAAATTGAGCTGTTGATAATTTGAGAATGGTGCCTTAGGGCGTGTTCAGGAATGCAGCATTTCAGCTGGTTAAATGCGGCTGTGGCACTAAATTAAAGGGTTTGGTATGTCGGCACAAAATTCTGGTAAAGGCTGGTGGGCGGCGCTGCGTAGCCCTAGCGCCCGTTATTCGTTGTTGACGCTGCTAGGCGGAGGGTTCGTCGCGGGTATCATTTTCTGGGGTGGTTTCAACACCGCCATGGAGGCGACCAACACGCTCGAGTTTTGTCTTTCCTGCCACGAGATGAAGAATACCGTTTATCAGGAATACAAAACAACCATCCATGCCTCGAATCGCACCGGCGTGCGCGCAGTCTGTTCCGATTGCCACGTGCCCAGGGACTGGATTCACAAGATGCAGCGCAAGATTCAGGCGAGCGGGGAAGTGTGGGGTAAGCTGACGGGCAGTATTGATACCAAGGAAAAATTCGAGGCCAAGCGGCTGGAATTAGCGAAGCACGAATGGGCGCGTATGAAGAATTCGGATTCGCGTGAATGCCGTAACTGTCACAGCTATGCAGCGATGAATATGGAAGTGCAAGACAAGACCGCCAAGAAGAGGCATGCTCAGGCCGCAGAACCCGGCTCTGGCAAGACTTGTATAGACTGCCATAAGGGTATTGCCCATCACTTGCCCAAAGGTGCGGAGGAATAAGTATTGCATCGGGTCTGATTCAAATGCGCCAACGGTAGAAATGTTTGAAGGGGATATGCCCGGACGACGTCTCATGATTGATGATACTCGGGGAGCTCGTGCTCCCCGAGGTTTTCTGTAGGGCAAAATTTAGCGTTTTTGTTTGTTTCTCATTCGATGGTTATTAAATCATCCCTTAAAAAGGAAAAGCGATGAAAAGATCTCTGATTGCTGTGTCTGCATTAGGCTTGGTTATGGTGGGTGCCGCTGGAAATGTATTCGCTGCCGATGCGAGCCAAGCCCCTGGCAAGAAAATCATGGTGTTCTACCCGGGCAGTTCGGGCATGGAATGGATTTTGACGGGTACCGAGCACGGTGGTGCTAAGGCTGTCAAAAAGGGTGAGCCGTGCACTGGCTGTCATGTAGACGAGAAAACCGGGATGAACGAGTCGGCTGAGATCGGCACGAAAATCCTTTCTGGGGAAAAATCCAAAAATACGGCGCTCGAACCGAATCCCATCAAAGGGAAACCGGGAAGCATTCCCGTGAATGTTCAAGCCTCCCACGACACCAACAATCTGTATCTGCGTTTTACCTGGAAGAATACCGGATTCGATAGCGGTAACAAGATGGATGCCGACAATCCTGTCAAGCTGGCAGTGATGCTGGAAGAAATTGGCAAGGTTGACTACGATTCAACCGGCGGCTGCTGGGCGACCTGCCATACCGATGCGCGAACCATGCCAGGTGTTAAGGACGACAAGAAAACGAAATACGTCACTGGCGGCGATGTGGCTGCTGGCAAGTTCTTCGATATTTTTCAGTTCAGAAGTGGCAAGGGCGAAATGGCTGACGGCTACATCGCAGATAAGCGCGTGATGGAAGGTGGTAAGGCCCTGCAAGAAGCCAAAGGTGAACTGAAGGGTGATACTTGGACGGTAAGTTTCACTCGCAAGCTTAGCGGTGGTGCGGGAGATGTGGCGCTGCAACCCGGCAAAGAATACAATTTTGGTTTCGCTATTCATGACGACCATACTGCTGGCCGGTACCATTATGTATCCTTCGGTTACACGCTGGCGCTGGACAACCCGAAAGCCGGGATTAATGTGGTAAAACAATAAGTTATTATGACCTTGGGGCGGAGGTTCCCGCTTTCATTCACCTTCTGGCTAAGTTAAGGTGGAACTCCGCTAGCTTTGCGCGGTCATCCCTGTTTAAAGATGAGGTAGTGAATGATGACGATGAAGAGCATAGCGTTCACCATATCAAAATCTCTTGCTGTTGCTTTGGTATCGGTCTCTCTGGCCAATGCCGGGGAAGTGGTAGAGATCAGCATCGAGAAAATGAAGTTCGAGCCACAGCAAGTCAAAATCAAGCCCGGCACCACGGTCAAGTGGGTCAACAATGAAAGACGCAACAACCATTCCGTCTTTTTCGAGAAGGAGGGTTATCCTGAGTCCGAGCGCTTTTTCCCCGGAGAGTCCTGGCAGCGCACATTCGACAATCCGGGCACTTACCCTTACCGGTGCGGCCCACATCCGGAAATGACCGGGGTGGTGGAAGTTGGGGAATGAATTTAGAGCCAGGCGAGCTTGCTGGATCGGGCTGCTGACGCTTCTTCTCTTTATTTACCCAGAGTCAACTTGGGCCGATCCGGCAAGTAGTGGTAGCGTTAACGTGCCTGCACCCGCACGTCGCGCGGAATTGCTCAATCTGATCCGCCAGGACTGCGGTTCCTGCCATGGCATGAAGCTGACTGGCGGACTGGGTCTGCCGCTCACGCCCGACGCGCTTAGCGGTAAATCATCCGAGGCGTTGCAGCAAACCATTCTATATGGGCGCGGCGGCACACCAATGCCGCCGTGGGCACCCTTCATGACCGAAGACGAAGCCAGTTGGATAGTAGACACCCTGTTGAAAGGACTGCCCTGAAATGAGCAAGCTGACTGTGATGCCTTTTTTTCTCCTGCTGATGTTTTTGCAAGGCTGTGCTTCCATACCACTGCGCGGAACCGGCGACCTTGGTGTGGTGATCGAGCGTGCCGTGGGCAGTATACAGGTGGTGGAAACCACTGGCCGTACTCGGCTGGGGAAAATTGACGGCCTGGGCGACCTGTCCCACGCCTCGGTCAATTATTCACGCGACGAGCGCTATGCTTATATTTTTGGCCGCGATGGCGGCCTGACCAAGGTTGATTTGCTCGAAATGCGCATCGTCAAGCGTGTGATGCAGTCAGGCAACAGCATCGGCGGTGCTATTTCTCAGGACGGCAAGCTGGTTGCGGTGGCCAACTACACCCCCGGTGGCGTGAAGGTGTTCGATGCAGTTACACTCGAACTGGTGGCCAATATCCCAGCGCTGGATGATAACGGCAAGTCGTCCAAGGTGATTGGGCTGGTGGATGCGCCAGGCAACCGTTTTGTGTTCAGCCTGTTCGAAGCCGGTGAAATCTGGCTGGCCGACCTGCGTGTGCCGACCAAACCCGCGTTGACCAAATTCAAAAATGTCGGCAAGGAACCTTATGACGCGATGATTACCGCCGATGGTCGCTATTATCTGGCCGGGCTGTTTGGCGAGGATGGGTTGGCGCTGCTGGATTTATGGGATCTGAAGGCAGGTGTGAAGCGGGTGCTGGACGGCTACGGCAAGGGTGAGCAGAAGCTGCCGGTGTACAAGATGCCGCATTTGGAGGGCTGGGCGGCGACCGGGAACGAATTGTTGGTGCCGGCAGTGGGGCGGCACGAGGTGCTGGTCATCGATCAGGGTAGCTGGAAAGAAGTGGGCCGTATTTCTGTTCATGGACAGCCAGTGTTCGTGGTGGCTCGGCCTGACAATCGACAGGTATGGGTAAATTATGCATTTCCTCACAATGAGGTGGTCCAGGTGATTGACGTGCCAAGCCGCACTATAGTGAAAACGTTGCAGCCCGGGAAAGGGGTGCTGCACATGGAGTTCACGCCCAGAGGAGAACAGATATGGATTTCGGTGCGCGACGAAGACCGGGTGGAAATTTACGACACTGAAACGTTCGAAAAGGTGAGCGAATTGCCTGTGGATAAGCCTAGCGGCATTTTCTTTACGCCACGAGCTCACCGGACAGGATTGTGATAGCAGAAAATGATCGGTAACTTGACTTAGAGCAAGGTTCGCACCGAACGCCTGATGCAAACTACGTCTACCAATGTGGACTGTAAAACCCAAATGACTGATCTCGAGCTCCATCTTCTCAATGATTACCAGCGCGATTTTCCGCTGGTGCCGGCGCCTTTTGGCGTGATTGCTGGACGTCTGGGTGTGAGCGAAGCCCTGGTGCTGGAAACGCTTGCACAGCTTCAGGAGCGCGGCGCGGTAAGCCGGGTCGGGGCGGTATTCCGGCCGCACAGCATAGGCGCCAGCTCCCTTGCCGCAATCGCGGTTCCCGCTGGCGAACTCGAAGAAGCGGCGCGGTTGATCAGCAGCTACGCCGAGGTAAATCATAATTACGAACGCGAGCATCATTACAATCTGTGGTTTGTTGTTGCCGCCACCGATGAGACGCGGGTGCGCGAGGTATTGGCCGAGATCGAACATCGTACCGGCTGCCCGGTGCTGCATTTGCCGATGATTGAGGACTACCATATCGACCTGGGTTTTGATCTGGTGCAACCTCATGAGGGGCGCCGCACAGGAAATCGTCGCGCGCCGAGCAGGGATATGCTGCGGCATACAGTTGCTACAGCGGTACCACAGCCGTCTGAAACCGCTCTGATTGGGGCGGTTCAGCAGGGAC
Source organism: Sulfuricella denitrificans skB26 (assembly GCF_000297055.2). Lineage (NCBI taxonomy): Bacteria > Pseudomonadati > Pseudomonadota > Betaproteobacteria > Nitrosomonadales > Sulfuricellaceae > Sulfuricella > Sulfuricella denitrificans. The sequence goes on from NC_022357.1 coordinate 392,035, forward strand.
TGCTGCTGGTGTCGCGCCCCTTTGCCAAGATAGGCGAGAGTATCGGCCTTTCTGAAAGCGAAGTGATCGCCGGCTTGGCACAGCTTCAGGATCAGGGCGTAATCAAGCGCATAGGGGTGGTAGTGCGTCACCACGAACTCGGCTATCGTGCCAATGCAATGGTGGTATGGGACATCACGGATGATCTGGTTAGCGCGTTGGGACATTGCATCGGCAAATTCGATTTCGTCACCCTGTGCTACCAACGGCCACGGCGCCTGCCTGCCTGGCGCTATAACCTGTTCTGCATGATTCATGGCCGGGACCGTGACGAAGTGTTGAGTCTGGTCGCGCAACTGGAGGAACAATGCGGCCTCCATGATGTTCCCCACGAAGTGCTGTTCAGCCAGCGTCGTTTTAAGCAGTGCGGTGCCCGCTATGTGGTCAACGGACAAGAAACTGCCTACCCTGCCCAGCTCAGTGCGGTCAGCGGGGGTTGAGTTTGTCGATGGATGAGCTGGATCGGGCGATTATCAATGACTTGCAGGGCGGATTCCCGATCAGCGAACACCCCTTTGCCGAGGTCGCGGCGAGGTTCAATATTGCCGAGCAGGAACTAATTGCACGCATAGCCAGTCTTCTGGAAAATAAAGTTTTATCCCGCTTTGGCCCGATGTACCACGCCGAGCGCATGGGCGGAAGCCTGAGCTTGGCGGCGATGAAAATCCCTGCTGAAGACTTTGAACGAGTAGTGGGAATCGTCAACGCGATGCCGGAGGTTGCGCACAATTACGCACGTGACCACATTCTCAGCATGTGGTTCGTGCTTGCTACCGAGACACCGCAGGCCCATGCGGAGGCATTGAAAAGGATTGAACGAGAAACCGGGTATGCGGTCTACGATATGCCGAAGATCAAGGAATATTTTGTTGGATTGCAGCTTAAGGCATGAACTTGGAATCCCCGATCGACGAGATTGACCGGCAGATCATTCTTGCCACTCAGTCCGGCCTGCTTCTCGAACCGCAGCCCTATCTTGCGGTTGCCCGGCTGGTGAGCGTTTCCCCTGAAGAGGTGATGGCTCGCATGCGCCGCATGCTCGAAACTGGCATGATCCGCCGCATCGGGGCTGTGCCTAATCATTACGCATTGGGCTACAAGGCGAACGGAATGACGGTGTGGGATGTGCCGGATGAGAAGGTTGATGAACTCGGTGTACGGGTCGGGGCGCTGGATTTCGTCAGCCATTGTTACCAGAGGCCACGCCATCTGCCGGAGTGGCCCTACAATTTTTTTGCCATGGTACATGGCCACGACAAGCCCGAAGTGGAGGCGCAAGTACATCAAATCGCCGAACTGCTGGGTGAGGCCGATCGCGGCCATGAGATTCTTTACAGTACGCGCATCCTGAAAAAAACCGGGTTGCGCATCGGGGGTTGACCATGTTTCGTATTTCCCAATTCATGCAGGAAATCGCTCATCCCACCTCGCTCGGGCCCAAGCGCAACCCGCCCGGACCGGTGGTGATCTGGAATTTGATTCGGCGCTGCAACCTCACCTGCAAGCACTGCTACTCCATTTCGGCGGACAAGGACTTCCCCGGCGAGTTGTCTACCGACGCTGTTTACACCGTGATGGATGATCTCAAGCGCTTTCGCGTTCCGGTTCTGATCCTGTCCGGCGGAGAGCCTCTGCTGCGACCAGATATCTTCGAAATCGCCCACCGTGCCAAGGCGATGGGTTTTTATGTCGGCCTGTCGAGTAATGGAACCCTGATTGACGAAAGCAATATCGACCGCATTGCCGCTGTTGGATTCGATTACGTCGGTGTCAGCCTGGACGGCATTCAGGAAACTCACGACAAGTTCCGCCGCATGGAAGGGGCCTACGATGCGTCCATGCATGGCATTCGTCTGTGCAAGACGCGTGGCATCAAGGTGGGCATCCGTTTTACCCTGACCCAGGATAATGCACACGATTTGCCGGGCCTGCTGCGATTGATGGAAGAAGAAGATCTGGACAAGTTTTACCTGTCGCACCTCAATTATGCTGGGCGGGGCAACACGAACCGCAAGCATGACGTATTCCACCAGGCTACCCGATCGGCGATGGATCTGCTGTTCGATACCTGCTGGCGTTATCAGCAGGAAGGCCAACACAAGGAATTCGTCACCGGCAATAACGACGCCGACGGGGCTTATCTGCTGTTCTGGGTGCGGCAGAATTTTCCTCATCTCGAAGATCATATTCGAGCCAAACTGGTGCAGTGGGGGGGGAATTCGTCCGGGGTGAATGTCGCCAATATCGACAATCTCGGTAATGTCCACCCCGACACCATGTGGTGGAACTACAATCTCGGCAATGTGCTCGAAAGGCCGTTCTCGGAAATCTGGATGGATACTTCCGATCCGATCATGGCTGGCTTAAAGGCTCGCCCGCGCAAGGTTGGCGGACGCTGTGGCGAGTGTAAGCACTTCGACATTTGCGGCGGCAATACCCGGGTGCGCGCCTGGCAGGTGAGTGGTGACCCGTGGGCAGAAGATCCGGCCTGCTATCTTGATGATGAGGAAATCGGCCTCAGTGAAGGATGTCTAGTAAATGAATAAGGCCCCGATTTACCGCTTCGCGGTTAAATGTTTTGTTTTCTTATCGATATTGATGCCGTTGGCAGCCCATGCTGCGCCCGACGTGCAGAAAATTTATGGTGAGCATTGTGTTTCCTGTCACGGCAGTGATCGGTTGGGGGGAATCGGACCGGCATTGCTGCCGGAAAACCTGGCGCGACTGCGCCGCCCGGAGGCTTTTAAAACCATCGCTGAGGGACGCAATGCTTCGCAGATGCTGGGTTTTTCCGACAAACTTTCCAAGGACGAAATTCAGGTGTTGGTGGATTTTATCTACCAGCCGTTAGCCAAGGCGCCGGTGTGGGGTGCAGACGAGATCATCACCTCGCACCTCCAGCATGTACCCTCTGGGAGTCTGCCGGGAAAGCCAGTGTTTGAGGCAGACCCGTTAAATTTGTTCGTTGTGGTGGAAGTGGGCGACCACCATGCAACCATCCTGGATGGGGATAAATTTGAGCCGATCTATCGTTTTCAGACCCGCTTTGCCTTACATGGCGGTCCGAAGTTCAGCCCGGATGGGCGCTTCGTCTACTTTGCCTCGCGTGATGGCTGGATCAGCAAGTTCGACATCTACAATCTGAAAATGGTGGCGGAAGTGCGCGCTGGTATCAACACCCGCAACCTCGCCGTATCCGGCGACGGCAAGACGGTACTGGTGGGTAACTACCTGCCGCATTCCCTGGTGTTGCTGGATGCGGAGGATTTGACGCTGATCAAGGTGATTCCCGCCCAGGATAAAAATGGCATAAGTTCGCGCATTTCCGCGGTGTACCAGGCCGAGCCGCGAGGCAGCTTTGTTGCCGCACTCAAGGATGTCAAAGAAGTATGGGAAATCTCCTATACGTCCAAAGATTTTCCGATACGCCGCATTCAGGTGGAAGATTATCTTGATGATTTCTTTTTCGACCAGTCCTATCGACACTTGATTGGCGCGACGCGTGGTGGGCAGAAAGGACAAGTGATCGATCTTGACTCTGGCCGGAAGGTAGCGGAGATTGATCTGCCTGGCATGCCGCACCTTGGATCAGGCATCACCTGGGAATATCAGGGCAGGCCTGTGATGGCCACGCCCAACCTGAAAGAGCCAGTGGTAAGTGTGATCGACATGAATACCTGGCAGACCGTGAAGCAGATCAAGACGCTGGGGCCGGGCTTCTTCATGCGTAGCCACGAAAATACACCCTACGCTTGGACCGACGGTTTTAACAGTAGCAATCCTGCGAGCCGAGATGCCATGCACATCATCGATAAGAACACTCTGGAAGTGGTTCGGATTCTTCGCCCGGCACCCGGCAAAACTGCAGCACACGTCGAGTTCACGCGGGATGGCAAATATGCATTAGTGAGCATATGGGAAAACGATGGGGCACTGGTGATCTACGATGCAGCCACCCTCAAGGAGATCAAGCGGTTGCCGATGAACAAGCCTTCCGGCAAATATAACGTCTACAACAAGATCACCCGCTCGGAGGGGACCAGTCATTAGCTACTGCTGCTGGCCGTAATCACCATAATCGCGTAGTTTTTTCAAATCGAGGATGGCGACATCCTTGCCTTTGACGCTGATCAATCCAGCGTTGGAAAGTTCGTGCAGGACGCGGGAAAAGGTTTCCGGCGAAATGTTGAGGCGTGATGCGATCACGGTTTTGCTGGCGGTCAGGTTGATGTGAAGATCATTGCAGCTATCGGCATTGTCACAGTCATGTTGCAACAGGTAGCCGATTATCCGCTGGGTGCAGGAGCGTAAGCTGTAACCTTCAACGTCGCCGATCAGACTGTGCAGTCTGCTGCTAAGCCCGGCCAGCATCTTGCGGCAGAAGATCGGGTCGCGTTCAATTCCATCGAATACAGCTGTTCTGGAAATATGCAGCAGAAGTGAGTCGGCGAGCGCCTGAGCATAGACTGGATAGGGCATACCCATGAACATCACCGCTTCCCCGAAGGTTTTGCCGGGACCAACCAGGTGCACCACCTTTTCCACGCCCTGCGGCGATGAGAACGCTAGTTTCAACTGGCCGTGAACCACGACGTAAAAGCCGTGTGACGGATCGCCTCGCTGAAATACTATTTCCCCGCGCGTAGCGTGCAATTCCCTGGTGTTTTTCGCGATCCGGTCGATTTCTTCCGGTTCCATTTGCTTGAACAGGGGGAGATTGGCCAGGATTGCATGAACCTTGGTGCTCAAATCATTTCCTCTCGGGAGTTGGTCGGTTTTGTTATAGGTTAAGCAACAGAAAATACTACCTATTTACATAGAGGAATGCAATTTTATGCTGTTTGCGCGCCCATAAAATTTAATTTGAAAACGTCTCGATATATTTGATCTATGTCAAGGCTGGGTATGTCGTTTCCGCGCAATCTTATTTCCACGATATTGAAGTGGGAATTCGCTCTGTGACAAACGGCATTAGCCGCGCTCAATTTATCCGCGGAAATTTCAGAGGGTCTAAGCAAATAATTCGTCCACCCTGGGCGATGGCCGAACTGGATTTTGTGGAGGCATGCACCCGGTGTGGTGACTGCGTCGGGGCTTGCCCCGAGAAAATCCTGGAAACGGGCCGGGGCGGTTTCCCACAAGTGAATTTTTCCAAAGGCGAGTGCACGTTTTGCGGTGATTGCGCAGGGAAATGCAAAAGCGGGGCCTTGAACAAGCGGGCTGATGATGCACCCTGGTTATTGAAAGCTATTATCGCTCCATCCTGTTTGGCCCTGAAGCAGGTGGTGTGCCGTACCTGCGGCGAGGTCTGCCCGATTGGCGCCATTCGCTTCAGAATTTCTGTTGGGGTTGTTGCCCGGCCCGAAGTTGATTCCGTAGCCTGCACCGGTTGTGGGGCGTGTTATGGGCCATGCCCGGTTTCCGTCATAACGATTGGTGAGATTCTTGTGGAAGCAGCTGCTTGATCGATTTTTAGAGAATTATGTTTTTTTGCGAGGAGGCCTGAAATGAAGTTGACGCGACGGGAGTTTATCAAGACCAGTGCAGTGGCCGCGACGGCTGTTGCGGCCGGTGTGACGGTGCCGGGAGTGAAAGAGGCGCTGGCGGCCGCCGGTGGCGATGCCGGGGTTAAATGGGACAAGGGTGTATGCCGCTTCTGCGGTACTGGTTGTGGCGTGCTGGTGGGCACCAAAGACGGCCGTGTGGTGGCGACCCAGGGTGACCCGGATGCGCCGGTGAACCGGGGCCTCAACTGCATCAAGGGCTATTTCCTGTCCAAGATCATGTACGGCAAGGATCGTCTGACTTCGCCGATGTTGCGCATGAAAGATGGAAAATTCGACAAGAATGGCGAGTTCTCACCAATTTCCTGGGATCAGGCATTCGATGTCATGGCCGAGAAATGTAAAGCCACGCTCAAGGCCAAGGGCCCGACTGCGGTGGGAATGTTCGGTTCCGGTCAATGGACTGTTTGGGAAGGTTATGCTGCCTCCAAGTTGTACAAGGCCGGTTTCCGCTCTAACAATATCGACCCTAATGCCCGCCACTGCATGGCGTCCGCCGTGACCGGCTTCATGCGCACCTTCGGTATCGACGAGCCGATGGGCTGCTATGATGACCTGGAACACGCCGATGCCTTCGTATTGTGGGGCTCCAACATGGCCGAGATGCACCCGATCCTGTGGTCGCGTCTGACCGACCGGCGCTTGACTGGTAAGGATGTCAAGGTTGCGGTGCTTTCTACTTTTACCCACCGCAGTTGCGAGCTGGCGGATATAGAGTTGATTTTCAATCCCCAGAGCGATCTGGCCATCCTCAATTACATCGCCAATTACATCATTCTGAACGGTGCGGTGAACGAGGAGTTCGTCAAGAACCATGTCAATTTCGCCAAGGGCGCAACCAATATTGGTTATGGTCTGCGCCCCAACCACCCGCTCGAACAGGCTGCAACCAACAACGGTTACCCGGGAGCCGATGGCAAGCCCAAGGGCGACCCTAATGCTGCGTCGCCAATTACCTTCGACGAGTTCAAGAAGTTCGTTTCCGAGTATACCCTGGATAAAGCTCATGAGATCTCGGGCGTGCCCAAGGACAAGCTTGAGGTGCTGGCCAAGCTGTATGCTGATCCCAAGCGCAAGGTGGTGTCCTACTGGACCATGGGTTTCAATCAGCACACCCGCGGCACCTGGGTCAACAACATGATCTATAACGTGCACCTGCTGGTCGGCAAGATTTCAGAACCGGGCAACGGTCCGTTCTCCCTGACCGGCCAGCCTTCCGCTTGCGGTACCGCTCGCGAGGTGGGCACTTTCTCCCACCGCCTGCCCGCTGATTTGGTGGTGATGGATCCCAAGCACCGCGAGATCGCCGAGAAGATATGGAAACTGCCAGCTGGCACCATTCCGGAAAAGCCCGGTTTCCACGCCGTGTTGCAGAACCGCATGCTCAAGGATGGCAAGCTCAACTTCTACTGGGTGCAGTGCAACAACAACATGCAGGCCGCGGCCAACATGAACGAGGAAACCTATCCCGGCTACCGCAACCCGGCCAACTTCATTGTTGTTTCCGATCCGTATCCGACACTGACGGCTATGGCGGGCGACCTGATTCTGCCTACAGCCATGTGGATGGAGAAGGAAGGCGCTTATGGCAATGCCGAACGGCGCACACAGTTTTGGCGCCAGCAGGTGAAGGCGCAAGGCGATGCTAAGTCCGATCTGTGGCAAGTAATGGAGTTCTCTAAACGCTTCAAGGTAGAAGATGTGTGGCCAGCCGATCTTATTGCCAAAATGCCGGAATACAAAGGTAAGACCCTGTTCGACGTGCTATATGCTAATGGCCAGGTGAACAAGTTCCCATTATCGGAACTGCAGAAAGGTCATCCCAACTCTGAATCCGAACATTTCGGTTTCTATGCGCAGAAAGGGCTGTTCGAGGAATATGCCTCGTTCGGCCGTGGGCATGGCCACGATCTGGCTGATTTCGAGCAATACCACAAATCTCGTGGCATGCGCTGGCCGGTGGTGGACAACAAGGAAACGCTGTGGCGGTTCCGCGAAGGCTATGACCCCTATGTGAAGAAAGGGGAGGGAATCCGGTTCTACGGCAAGCCGGATGGTAAGGCGGTGATTTTCGCGCTGCCCTACGAGCCGCCGGCTGAATCTCCGGACAAAGAATACGATATGTGGTTGTCTACCGGTCGCGTGCTGGAGCACTGGCACTCCGGTTCCATGACCCAGCGCGTGCCGGAGCTGCACAAGGCATTCCCGGACGCGTGGGTGTTCATGCATCCGGATGATGCCAAGAAACGCGGTTTGAAGCGCGGCGACGTGGTGAAAGTGGTCAGCCGTCGCGGGGATGTGGTGACGCGCGTGGAAACTCGCGGACGCAACAAACCCCCGGTCGGTTTGGTGTTTATCCCATGGTTTGACGAAAGCCGTTTGGTGAACAAGCTGACCCTGGATGCAACCTGCCCAATTTCTAAGGAAACAGACTACAAGAAATGCGCGATCAAGGTCGTCAAGGTTTGATCCTTGGCAGGGGGAGTGGCAGGCAACTTGAGTCCCTCCTTCGTCAGACATGATGATGCACTCAATAGAGGCAGACTTTGAAAGTTAAACTCCAAAGGAGGAATTTAATATGGCAACGCGCTATAAGCTGATCATGACACTTGCCGCCGTGGCATTGTCGACAATATTTTTCGCGTCATGCGCGACTACACCCGTGGAAAAACCGCAAGCCCTGCGGCACAACCAGATCACTATGGAGGACCCAGCCCCGGCTTTGCTGGCATATCAGGGCAAAACACCGGGTGAGCAGGAAAAGATCGCTCGCAGCTACGAGCAGCAGCCGCCGCTGATCCCGCATAAGATCGATGGCTACCGTATCGACTTCAAGGTGAACCGCTGCCTGGAGTGCCATGACCGTCCGTTCTATAAGGAGGAGCAGGCACCCAAGATCGGCGACAGCCACTACCGCGACCGCGAAGGCAAGGAACTGACGCAAATCTGGATGGGGCGTTACAACTGCAACCAGTGCCATGTTCCGCAGACTGATGCACCACCTCTGGTGAGCAACACTTTCCAGTCAATAAAAACCGGGAATTGATGAGAAATCTAGTGTGGTGCTTTACTTTTGCATGCTATAAATAAACAGCACTCCTCCCCTTCATGGGGAGGTTCCTTCTCTTAATCCAATTACTGACTGAAGCGCTACATCTAGAGTACCCGATTTGATAAATTCATTTTTCCGGAGGGGGTTGAAAATTGATACTGGGTTAGGTGGGTATGCTTGTGATATTAATGGCGCCACGAGTGGCCCTGACACACTGACATGTCATTATGTCATCACGACATGTCAGTGTGTCAGGGCGGTTGGGTGAATTCCGTTAAATTCTTATTCAAATCATGGTTATGGGTGTTGGCACATTAATTGCTAAAACCCTTTGGTTAGGTAAGCTTGTTTAGGCACGTAATTTACGTAGCAAGATGTTGTAAACCAGGAGTGGCAGGGAAGTTTTGAAATTCTGAGTAAGGCACCGCAGGTGCGGTTAGTGACGATGGAAATAAATAACCTAATAAATGGAGGAGCAATGGAACGCAAACTGATCAAATTTGTTTTGCTTGCGGGAGGGCTTGCTGTTAGCTCGTCGCTATGGGCGGCCCCGTCCACCCCCGCAATGCTGTCTAACACCTGTTCCGCTTGTCATGGGCAATTCGGCCAGGCTGTTGGCCCCAGCATTCCCACGCTGGCGGGACAACCTGCGTCATATATTGCGGATGCTATGAAGCAGTTCAAGTCCGGTGAACGCACGGGTTCCGTCATGGGACGCGTGGCCAAGGCCTACACTGACGATGATTTCAACGCCATGGGTGAGTTCTTCAGCCAGAAGAAGTTCGTGCGCTATCCGCAGAAAGTGGATGCCGCCAAAGTGGCCAAGGGCAAGGAACTGCACGAGCAGAATTGCAAGAAATGCCACACGGAGGGTGGGCGTGAGTCCGAGGATGGAGGCGTGATTGCTGGTCAATGGAGCGAGTATCTGCACATTACCATGGATGATTTTGCTTCGAAGAAGCGTGCGATGCCGAAGAAGATGGCGGAAAAATTCGAGGGTCTGAGCAAGGATGATCGCGACGCCTTAGTAAACTTCTACGCTAGCCAGCAATAACTCAGGAGGAAAGAGAATATGTCGAATATGGACCGCAGGAGTTTTATCAAGTTGCTGGGCGCAGCGACTGGCGTGGGCTTGGCGGGTGCCCCCTTTATTACTTCGGCCGCTGAAATGCTGCCGAAAAAAGGGCGCCGCGTGGTGGTGATTGGCGGCGGCTATGGCGGCTCGATTGTCGCCAAATATATCCGCATCAATGATCCCTCCATCGAGGTGGTGATGATCGAGCGCGACAAGAAGTTTGTGTCCTGCCCGTTCAGCAACACCGTCATCGGGGGTTTCCGCGATATCAAGGACAATACCATCACCTACGAAAATCTGGCTGCCAACAATGGCATCAAGGTGGTTTACGACGAAGTCACCGCTGTCGACACTTCCGCCAAGAAAGTCGTAGTGTCCGGCGGTACAATCAGTTATGACCGTCTGGTTCTCTCTCCCGGTATCGATTTCCGCTTCGAGGAAATCGAGGGTTACGATCCGGTGGCTACCCCCAAAGTAATCCCCCATGCCTGGAAAGCTGGTGAGCAGACCCTGCTGTTGCGCAAGCAGCTGGTAGACCTGCCCAAAGGCGGTACGGTGGTGATGTCGATCCCGGTGACCCCGTTCCGCTGTCCGCCCGGACCATACGAGCGGATCAGCATGATGGCCTGGCACCTGAAAAACCACAATCCGACCGCCAAAATCATCGTGCTCGATGCCAATCCGGATATCGTGTCCAAGGGCCCGCTGTTCAAGAAAGCCTGGGCCAAGCACTATGAGGGTATGATCGACTACCGGCCAGGTAACAAGGTTACCAAGGTTGATAACAAGAAGCGTAGCGTCGACACTGGGGTGGAAGAAATCAAGGGTGACCTGGTCAATCTGGTGCCGCCTCAGAAGGCCGGTATGATCGCTCACAAGGCCGGTGTGGTGGGCGAGGACAAAAAATGGTGCCCGGTCAACCAGCTAAGCTTCGAATCGACCCTTGCCAAGGATGTGCACATTATCGGCGACTCCTGCATGGCAGGTGCCATGCCGAAGTCTGGCTACTCGGCCAACTCCCAGGCCAAGGTGTGTGCGACCAATATCGTGCAACTGATGAACGGCCAGGATTTGATCGATCCATCCCATACCAACGTATGCTACAGCTACGTTACCGAGAATGAGGCAATTTCGGTTGCGGCTGTGTACAAGGTGGCGGAAGGCAAGACCATTGCCGTGGCGAATTCCGGCGGTGTTTCGCCGGACTTGTCGGAGCTCGAGGCGATTTACGCTCGAAGCTGGATCAAGAACATCTTGCATGAGATGTCTTCCTGATCTGCACTGCAGCAAAATGCAAAAAGCCCCGCTTGCGGGGCTTTTTGCTTATATGAGCACCGTGTTTCAGGCGTGTCGAACGGCGAAGGTCTCGAACATCGCGCCGATGCGGCTGCATAACGCAGCGTCCAGTAGTTCCTGGGCTGGATAAGCGCTGACTGCTTCGTCGGCGCAACCTTGGGGACGGAACTCTTGTAGCACATAGTGCCTCGCTCCCAGTTCGCTCAATTCCTCTGCCAGTCTTAGCAGCGAATCAGTCGTGTGATATAGAGGGTGCACGGTGGTACGGAATTCATGCGAAACGCCGCTTTCCAGCAGCAGCTCAGCGCTCTTCCATGCTTTCACGCCGCTACCCGGTGTGGCAGTGACCCTGGCGTAATCATCGGTGGTGGCCTTGATATCCATTCCGACCCAATCCAGCACAGGAAGAAGTTCCTTCAGACGGGATGGATATGTGCCGCCGGTATGCAGCCCGATTTTGAAGCCGAGGTCGCGGACTTCGCTGATGGCGGACTGGAGGTCATCCTGCAGAGTGGGTTCGCCGCCGCTGAAAACCACCGCGTCCAGCAGGCCTTGGCGGCGGCGAAGAAAAGCCATGACTGCCGACCAATCGAGTTGTGCGTCACCGCGGGGGATTAGATGGGGATTGTGGCAATAGCCGCAGCGCCAGGGGCAGCCCTGGCAAAATACCACCGCCGCCAAGCAGCCGGGATAATCAGTGCTGGTCAGTGGGGTCAGGCCGCCAATTTGCATACGATCATTCATTCACTGGGTGAGGATAGACACGATGAGCTATGAGCAGCGAAAAATGCAAGAGCGGTTGAATGCTCTTGCATTTTTCGGGCATGCCGAAACTAAGCTGCTAGCTTGGCTCGGCATTCCTGGAAGAACTTGCGCTCATAATGCTCGCCTTTTTTCCCAACGTTGAACGAAGTCACTGGTCGATGGTAGCCCATCACGCGGGTCCACACTTCGCAGGGCTGGCGCTCATCATCGGTCAAAATAATTTCATCGCAATTAAGGTTGGTCTGGTTGGACAGGTCGGTCATGGTGATCTCCTTTAATTATGTTATAGGTGGTTGGTCAGGCTGCAGCCAATTTTTTGTTGCGTTTCTCAGCCAGTAATTCCTGGTCGCACTTCGGGCAGAACTTGTGCTCGCCGTCGATATAGCCGTGCGTCGGGCAGATAGAAAACGTCGGCGTAATCGTGATATACGGCTGACCAAATTTCTCCAGGGCGCGGCGCACCAGGGTCTTGCAAGCTTCCGCACTAGTGATGCGCTCGGTCATGTACAGATGCAGCACGGTGCCGCCGGTGTATTTTTTCTGCAGCACCTCCTGCCGTTCCAGTGCCTCGAACGGATCGTCGGTGAAGCCCACCGGCAGTTGCGAGGAGTTGGTGTAGTAGGGGGTTTCCTTGGCGCCGGCCTGGATGATGTCGGCGAAGCGCTTGCGGTCTTCCCTGGCGAAACGGTAAGTGGTGCCCTCTGCCGGCGTAGCTTCGAGGTTGTACATGTGGCCGGTTTCTTCCTGGAAGGCGAGCATTTTGGCGCGTACGTGATCAAGCAGTCGCACCGCAAAAGCATGACCCCAGTTGGTCGTGATGTCGTGCTCGTCGTGGCTGAAGTTGCGGATCATCTCGTTGATGCCGTTGACGCCCAAGGTGGAGAAGTGATTGCGCAGCGTCCCCAGGTAGCGTTTGGTATACGGGAACAATCCCGCATCCATGTGGCGCTGGATCACCTTGCGCTTGATTTCCAGACTGTTCTTGCCGATTTCCATCAGTTCGTCGAGGCGGCTTAACAATGCCTCCTCGTTGTTCTGGTAGAGATAGCCGAGGCGGGCGCAGTTGATGGTGACCACGCCTATCGAACCGGTCTGCTCGGCGCTGCCGAAAAGGCCGTTACCGCGCTTCAGGAGCTCGCGCAGGTCGAGCTGGAGGCGGCAGCACATCGAGCGCACCATGTTGGGCTTGAGCTCAGAATTGATGAAATTCTGGAAGTAGGGCAGGCCGTACTTGGCGGTCATCTCGAACAGCAGGGTGGCGTTTTCGCTTTCCCATGGGAAGTCCGGCGTCATGTTGTAAGTCGGGATGGGGAAGGTGAACACTCGCCCTTTGGCGTCGCCAGTCGTCATTACCTCGATGTAGGCACGGTTGATCATGTCCATCTCTACCTGAAGATCGCCATAACTGAACGGCATTTCCTTGCCGCCGACGATGGGGATCTGCTCGCGCAGGTCTTCTGGGCATACCCAGTCGAAGGTCAGGTTGGTGAACGGCGTCTGGGTGCCCCAGCGCGACGGCACGTTGAGGTTGTAGATCAGCTCCTGGATGTACTGCTTGACGCAGGAGTAGGGCAAATTGTCATTGCGGATAAACGGCGCCATGTAGGTGTCGAAGGAGGAGAACGCCTGCGCGCCGGCCCACTCGTTCTGCAGGGTGCCGAGGAAGTTGACGATCTGGCCGACTGCGGAAGACATGTGCTTGGGCGGTCCGGCCTCGACCTTGCCGGGAACGCCGTTGAGGCCTTCGTGCAGCAGGGTACGCAACGACCAACCGGCGCAGTAGCCCGCCAGCATGTCGAGATCGTGCACGTGGATGTCGCCCTCGCGGTGCGCCACGCCGACTTCCGGCGGGTAGACATGGTTGAGCCAGTAATTCGCCACCACCTTGCCGGACACATTGAGGATCAGTCCGCCCAGGCTGTAACCCTGGTTGGCGTTGGCATTGACGCGCCAGTCCATCTGGTCGAGGTATTCGTTGATCGAGCTTTCCACGTCCACTACTGTTTTACGGTCCAGGCGCAGCTTGGTGTGCTGTTCGCGGTAGACGATGTAGGCGCGGGCGGTCTTGAGGTGGTTGGCGGTGATCAGCACCTGCTCGACGGCATCCTGGACTTTCTCGATGTGGGGTGGTTCGGCACGGAATTTGTGAATCAGAACCTTGACCACCTGGGCGGTAAGCAGGAATGCTTCGTTGGCGTCGAAATCACCGGTAGCGGCGCCGGCCCGCTGGATAGCGGAACGAATTTTTTCAGAGTCGAACGGGGCTAATGTTCCGTCGCGCTTGAGGACACCCTTGGGAAGTGAAACCAGATTGATACTGCCACTTTCTAGTTGATTGTCTGCCATTGTTGCCCCCTGACTTGTTATGGTGAATTTGGCCTTTGCTCTACGCGCCGGAAAGCGTAAAGGTTTGGTTGACAAATATCATAAACCACAAGATGTTGTGAGTTTTGCTAAAATTTACGCACTATCTAGTGGTGTGTCAAGGGGAGATGCAGAGTTTGTTATCCCAAATAGATGACAAAAAATTAACGCCCAGTAGCCAGCAGGCGAGACGCGGTTCTTTCCAGTACCGGGCCCGGCATGAGTTGGGAAAGTTCCAGTTTTGGCAGCTCTACCGCGTCGAGCGTGTTCTTGGCGATCAGTCCAAGCTCGGTATCTCCTTCCACCACCAGACGGCGGCTAAAAAACAGGGTGTCCGGATCTTCCTTGCGTGTGCCGAGCATGATGAAATCGTAAGCGCTTGCGCTGATGGTCAGATCCGGTGTTTTACCCGCCTTGCAGGCGACAAAGCCGGTAGAGTTGATGGAGAAGAAAAATCTGATGCCGACATCGATCACGCAGATGCTGATCAGCTTGCCATGCAGCGGTTCGAGCAGATCGGGCTGGATGATGCGGCCTAGTGCCAGGTTCAGCGCATGGCTGAAGAGCAGCGAATGCGGGTAGGCTGGCAGCAAAGAGAGTGCTGCACCCAGTGGCTTGGGGAATTTGAAAGCGGGCAGGTTCATGAATTTGTTCCTTTAGTAAGCTAGTTCAGGATCATTTTATCCGGTTTATGGATTCAGGCCAACGTCCTTCCTGATTTTCGCGGATAGCTCTATCTGAGCTTGCCGCGGATGAAAATAAAGAGTTTAATCCACCGCTTAGTAGAAATTAGCCAATAAATCAGTCCAGACATTATCTGGTTGGCGGCGTTTTGGATGAATAGAATCGGAGTGAACAGTGATCAATAATGATGTCTTACGCAGCATTCGATATGCGTTGGATCTTGGCGACGCAAAGGTCGTGGAGATCATTAAACTGGCCGGGCGTGACGTAGCGCAATCCGACCTCGCAAGCTTTCTGAAGAAAGAGGATGAAGAAGGTTTTGTCGAGTGTGACGACGAGGTCATGGTGTCGTTCCTGGACGGGTTGATCATTCATAAAAGAGGCAAGATGGAGGCCAGGCCGGAGCAGGATAAAAACCGGAACGCCTGACTAACAACACCATCCTGAAAAAACTGCGGGTTGCCTTCGAGTTGAAGGAAGAGGACATGCATCAGGTTCTGGAACTGGCGGGGTTCAATGTGTCCAAGCCAGAACTGAGCGCGCTGTTTCGGATGAAAGGGCATAAAAATTACCGGGCTTGTGGCGATCAGCTCCTCCGGAACTTTTTAAAGGGCCTGACTATTCGTCACAGAGGCTGATAGCAAAGATGAAAATTCCAAAAAGATTGGCGCCGCTGGTCGAAGATGGCCTGGTCGATGAGGTTATCCGTCAGCTTATGAGCGGCAAGGAGGCCATGGTCTTCGTGGTCCGTTGCGGGGAAGAGGTGCGTTGCGCGAAGGTGTACAAAGAGGCCAACAAACGCAGTTTTCGCCAGAGCGTGGATTATACCGAAGGCCGCAAGGTGAAAAACAGCCGTCAGGCCCGTGCAATGGAGAAGGGTTCCAAGTATGGGCGCAAAGCGCAGGAAGAGGCATGGCAGAGCGCCGAGGTGGATGCCTTGTACCGCCTCGCCGCCGCCGGCGTGCGCGTGCCGAGGCCGTATAATTTCCACGAGGGCGTGCTGCTCATGGAACTGGTGACCGACGACAGCGGCAATGCAGCCCCCAGGCTCAACGATCTGGTCCTGACGGAAGAGCGCGCCCGAGAATACCACCACGCACTGATTCAGCAGGTGGTGCGCATGCTTTGCGCCGGCGTCGTTCACGGCGACCTGTCTGAGTACAACATCCTTGTCGGAAGCGAGGGGCCGGTCATCATCGACCTGCCGCAAGCGGTAGACGCTGCGGGCAACAACCACGCCAGCAGTATGCTGGATCGGGATGTGACCAATCTGGCGAACTACTTTGGCCAGTTCGCCGCCGATCTTCGGGCTACCGACTATGGCAAGGAGATCTGGTCGCTCTACGAGAGCGGCGAGCTGCATGCAGAGGTCAAACTGACCGGTCGCTTTGAGCGCAGCGTAAAGCCGGCTGATCTGGTTGGGGTGATGCGGGAAATTGATGATGCCCGGGCCGCAGAGGAGGCTCGCCTGGCGCGGATTAACGGTATGTAGTTTGCCGAATAAACCGTACTCGGCTGATGAGAAGTTACAGTTAGGGCAGCGTGCTTGATATTCCCAGTTTCACCCCGACATTTTTCCATTCCCGGGCTTCGTTTTCCAGTGCGGCTTCGGTCAGAGGGTTCCGGGTGAGCCAGTCCTTGCTCATGGTAAGTTCGAAGCTGGAGCCATTCCACTCCAGCCGGATTTCCGGCAGCTCGAAATCCATGCGGCTGCGGTAGAACAGCACCGCGAGGCGCAGGGCCAGAATCTGTGCCCAGGTTTCGTTGTCGGGCAAAAGCTGCGCCGCCTTGTTCAGGGAGCCGCGTTGGGCGAGGGCCAGGCGCGAGAGCTGTGCCTGCTCTTTCTTGGAAAATCCAGGCATGTCCGCGTGTTCGATAATGTAGGCGGAATGCTTGTGGAAGCCGCTATGCGCGATGGAAAGCCCGATCTCGTGCAGGCGCGCGGCCCAGGACAGACGCTTCAGGGCGGCTTCCAGATCAAGCGGCAGCGTTGTTGTCAACTGGCGCAACAGGTCGATGCCGAGCTGGTCGACGTGTCCGGCCTGCTCTGGGTCAACGTGATAGCGGCGCATGAATTGCCGCACCGTGGTTTCGCGCATGTCGTGGCGGTGGAAGCGGCCCAGCAGGTCGTACAGCACGCCTTCCCGCAATGCAGTTTCAGCTACGCTCATGCTGGCGATATCCAGTTCGGCAAAAATCGCTGCCATGATCGCGAAGCCGCCACCCAGAACGGGCACCCTGTCCGGGCGCAGGCCCGCCAGCTGCAGTTTGTTGCAATCACCTGCCTTGAGCATGGCGTCACGCAATCTGGCCAACCCTTCCGGAGTGATGCCGTTGTCGCTGTAGCCGTTCATCTGCAAAATCTCGGTCAGCGCCTTGGCGGTGCCGGAGGAGCCGATGGCCTGCTGCCAGTGGTTGGCGGAAAATTCGCCAGAGATCGCTTGTACTTCGGCGCGGGCGGCAAGGTCGGCCTGGCGTAGCGCACTCTTGCTGATCCTGCCGTCGGGAAAATAGCGCTGGCTGTAGCTGACGCAGCCCATGTACAGGCTTTCCATTTGCTGCGGTTTCAGGCCTGTTCCGATGATGAACTCGGTCGAGCCGCCGCCGATGTCCACCACCAGACGCTTATCGCTCGAGGCCGGAAGGCCATGGGAAACGCCGAGGTAGATCAGGCGGGCTTCCTCGCGGCCAGCGATGATCTCTATCGGGAAGCCGAGTGCGGCCTCGGCCTGCCGCAGGAATTCCTCGGCATTTTTTGCAACACGGAAGGTGTTGGTGCCGACAGCACGTACCGCGTCGCTCGGCAGGCCTCGCAGGCGCTCGCCGAAGCGGCCAAGACTGGCCAGTGCACGGTTGCAGGTTTCTTGATCTAGGATTTTGTCCACACCCAGGCCGGCGCCAAGGCGGACGGTGTCTTTCAGAGAATCCAGCGGGTAGATCTGGTCGTCCACCACCCGTGCGACCTGCAGCCTGAAGCTGTTGGAGCCGAGATCGACTGCTGCGACGGTGGAGTACTTGCGCACAGCTAGGAGCCTGTCTGACTTATGGGGATCGAAGCGAAAATTCGGCTGGGCACGGACAGATTTTGCCGGTTTTGCAGGTCAATAGTTATTCTATTGACCAAAAAAACGGTGAAATATGGACCGCCCAGGCGGATTTGCAGCCGATTCATCATGAGTCAGACAAGCTCCCAAGCGACCCTTATTCCAGTTCGCGCTCGATTTCCTCAAGGGAGGTATGGCGTACGTCCTTGCCCTTGACCATGTAGACCACGTACTCTGACATGTTCTTGGCGTGGTCGCCGATGCGTTCGATCGCCTTGGCGGCAAACAGCACGTCGAGCGAGGTGGAGATGGTGCGCGGGTCTTCCATCATGAAGGTAATCAGGTGGCGCATGCAGGCGCTGAAGGCGTCGTCAACCAGCACATCCTGGCGTGGAACCTGAACCGCAGTGCCGATGTCGAGCCGGGCGAAAGCATCGAGCGACTTGCGCAGCATTTCCAACACGATACCGCTCATCAGGGTGATCTCGGTGAAGCGCGGTGTGGATAGTCGGCCGGTCTGGTAGATCAGCTTGCTCATACGTGCGATTTTTTCGGCCTCGTCGCCGATGCGCTCCAGGTCTGTGATGGTCTTGATCACTGTCATCACCATGCGCAAATCGCCAGCGGTGGGCTGACGGCGCGCGATGATGTGGGCGCAGGCTTCGTCTATCTCCACTTCCATGGAGTTGACCTGAAGATCCTTGGCGATGACTGCGTCGGCGAGATCAAGCTTGCTGTTGATCAGCGCTTCGATGGCATTGACGATCTGTTCCTCCACCAAGCCACCCATCTGCAGCACTCGAGAGCGCACGGTTTCCAGCTCGGCATCGAATTGCTTGGAAATGTGTTCATGCTGCATGGTGTTTCTCCCTCTTGTTCATCTTCTCAAGTATGTGCGCCGATTATGACAATTTTGTTGCCGCTGGCAATTACGCCTGCAGGGTTCTTACCCCTTCGCTGGTGCCTAGCAGTAGCACGTCAGCCGGCCTCCGGGCGAACAGGCCATTGGTTACCACCCCGGTGATCTGGTTGATCTGGGTTTCCAACTCCACCGGGTTCATGATTTTCAGGCCATGTACGTCGAGGATGATATTGCCGTTGTCAGTGGTGAAGCCCTGGCGCAACATGGGCTGGCCACCGAGCTTGACCAGTTCGCGCGCGACGTAGCTTTGCGCCATCGGGACCACTTCCACTGGTAGAGGGAAGTTGCCGAGCATGCCGACCAGCTTGGAGCCGTCGGCGATGCAGACAAACTTCTTGCTACAGGCAGCGACAATCTTTTCCCGTGTCAAGGCTCCGCCACCACCTTTGATCATGTGCATGTGCTTGGTGATTTCGTCGGCGCCGTCGACATAAACCGCCAGCTCACCGGCGCTGTTCAGGTCCAGAACCGGGATGCCATGGCTTTTCAGGCGCTGTGCGGTGGCTTCGGAGCTCGCTACCGCACCGTCGATGCGGCCCTTGATTTTGGCCAGTTCGTCAATGAAATAGTTGGCGGTGGAACCGGTGCCCACGCCGATGATGCCTGCGGGTACGTGCTCGATGGCAGCGCGGGCCACAGCCTGTTTCAGTTCGTCTTGCGTCATGTTTCCTGATCCCCGTGAAAGATGAGTTTTATTCGGACAATTAAATGATTATTATCTCAGGGTTTGTCGGTTTTAGAAACTTTCTGGGTTCTTTCGGCGGTCAATTTTATGTTGGTTACGATTTGGCCGGCCGACCGGTTTTGAGTTTTTCCACTTGCTCCACGGCCTTGATCAAAGCGGCGTTTGGCAACCTGGACAAACTTAGCAAGCCGGCACGCAGCAGTTCGCTTTTCTTGATGTGAACGCCAGCCTGAAGGCATTTCTTCTTGAGTTCAGCAAGTTGTGCGTAATCATTTTCCGGCATGGTAAAGCTGTCGCGCACCATTTTAATTTTTTTGGTTTGCCTGCCTTGGGTGGCTTTTCCACTCTTGCGGCTTTCGGCTTTGTTGCCAAAGGCGCTGCAGCAGACTTTTTGGCGGGCGATTTGGCGGCCTGTTTTGCGGGCGGCGGCATCTTGATCGCGGTGGCTGGCTTTGCCGCTGTCGTTGGCGCTGGTTTGGTATTGGGTTTGGCTTCCTCGGGCATGGTGCGCTCCAAATTTAAGTGACACTCGCATGAATCGTTCAGACTTTAATTAATTTATACTATATATACAATTTATACCATTTAATGGTTTGTGCAACAAGTATCTTCACCAGCCTTAATTTAGTGGTAAAGGTATAACAGATTATTATTTCTGTTCTATGACATTCGATGGCAGTTCATGTCCCGGCTTCTGGTTTGGCCTGAATCCTGATAACCTTTCATAAAAACCGGATTGAACCCTATGCGCACCGACTACCTGGAAAAAATACTCACTGCCCGCGTTTATGACGTGGCTATCGAAAGTCCGCTGGAGCACGCGCCGAATCTGTCCCGCCGCATCCAGAATAGGGTCTTGCTCAAGCGCGAGGACTTGCAGCCGGTGTTCTCGTTCAAGCTGCGCGGCGCCTACAACAAGATGGTGCAGCTGCCTGCCGCAACGCTCAAGCGCGGGGTGATTGCCGCTTCCGCCGGCAATCATGCCCAGGGCGTGGCGCTTTCTGCTCAGCGCCTGAAGTGCGACGCCACCATCGTGATGCCCGCCACCACCCCGCAGATCAAGGTTGAAGCGGTGCGGAGTCGCGGTGCCCAGGTAGTGCTGCACGGCGACTCCTACAGCGACGCCTATGTCTATGCCATGGCCCTGGCGAAGGAACGCAAGTTGGCTTTCGTTCATCCCTACGATGATCCAGAGGTGATCGCCGGGCAGGGCACCATCGGAATGGAAATTCTGCGCCAGCATTCGGACCCGATTCACGCCATCTTCGTGCCGGTGGGCGGGGGTGGCCTGATCGCCGGCATTGCCGCTTACGTGAAGCGCCTCAAGCCGGAAATCAAAATCATCGGCGTCGAGCCAGTGGACGCCGACGCCATGTACCGTTCGCTGAAAAAGAAAGAGCGGGTGACGCTGGCGCAGGTCGGCATTTTTGCCGACGGCGTGGCGGTCAAGCAGGTGGGGGAAGAAACCTTCCGCCTCTGCCGGGAGTTAGTGGACGAAGTCATCCTGGTGGATACCGATGCTATCTGCGCCGCGATCAAGGACGTGTTCGAGGATACACGCTCCATCCTCGAACCTGCTGGGGCGCTTTCCATCGCCGGCGCCAAGCTGTACGCCACGCGCGAAAAACTGAAGAACGAGACGCTGGTGGCGATTGCCTCCGGTGCCAACATGAACTTCGATCGCTTGCGGCATGTTGCCGAGCGCGCCGAACTGGGCGAGCAGCGCGAAGCCATACTGTCCGTCACCATTCCGGAAAAACCGGGCAGCTTCAAGGCATTCTGCGCACTGCTGGGGACGCGCAACATCACCGAATTCAATTACCGCTATTCCGATTCCAGCGCGGCTCATGTGTTCGTCGGGGTGCAGGCGCAAAATCGCGGCGAAACCGAGAAGCTGCTGACGCTGCTGGAACGCAAGGGGCTCCAGCCGGTGGACATGAGCGACAACGAGATGGCCAAGCTGCATGTCCGGCACATGGTGGGCGGCCATGCGCCCCAGGCGAAAAACGAGATTCTCTATCGCTTCGAGTTTCCCGAGCGGCCCGGCGCGCTGATGAAATTCCTCGACAGCGTTGGCCAGAGCTGGAACATCAGCCTGTTCCACTATCGCAACCACGGCGCAGACTACGGGCGAGTGCTGGTGGGGGTGCAGGTGCCGCCGCAGGAAAAGCCCGCCTTCAAGGCCTTTCTGAAGCGTCTGGGCTATCCCTATGTGGACGAGAGCAAGAACCCGGCCTACAAATTATTTCTCGGCTGATTTGATTTAAATCATGGAAGGGCCGCGGCGCCATCGTTATGATGCCGGATTTTTGAGGCGGTAATATGCAACGAGTACAGAGTTTGATTCTGGCGGCGCTGTTTGCGTGCCTGTCCGGCCATGCCGCCGCTTCTTTTGATAGCGCGGCCCTGACTCTTCCTGCCGGCTATGTCGGGGATGACATCAAAAAGTGGTATGGAGAAATTTCCGCCTCCGCACCCGTCACCGCGAACATCAAGGATGAAGTGTTCGCCTTTGCAGTCGATCTCGATGCCGGTCCGAATTTTTCCCAGAAATACAATGCCGCCAGCGGCAAACTGGAACTGCACTACAACATGGTGTTCAACCAGATCGCCGAAGGCTGGAGCTGGGATGAACTGACCAACCCGGATCAGCACGATTATTACCACTTCAAATTCCTGCCCCTCGGTTTTGAAACCGCATCCAAACGCGCGCCCAAGGTGGTCGAGCTCTACCCCGGCAAAACGCTGGAGGTGAAGAACCTGTGGCGCTACGAATATTTCTTCGCCTTCGAGAATCTCTACGATTTTTACGAGCGCAAGGTGGACGATGATGCCGGTTTCGATGCGGCAGTTGTGATAAAAGCCGAGGAAGCCGGGTTGCTGCTGGAAGGCAAGCGCATACGCATGCTGGCGTTGTGTCGGCTCAAACCGCCTTACCATACTGAAAGCAACACCTTCTGGAAGGCTACCTTCGCAGAGCCGGTGGATTACACTTTGAGAAAGCGCTATCTGGTGGGGGAACTGCTCGAAGTGTGGTTTTACGATAGTGCCAGCGGCAAGGTGCTGACCAAGGTTCGGCAGCGCTGAATTATTTCACCCACACCGTCTTGATGTTTACGAATTCGCGGATGCCGTGGCAGGATAACTCGCGGCCGTAGCCTGATGCCTTGATGCCGCCGAACGGCAGGCGTGGATCGGATTTGACTATGCTGTTGATGAAGCAGCAGCCCGCTTCGATCTCGCGCGAAAGCCTTTCCGCACGCGCAACATCCCGACTCCACAGGCTGGCCCCCAGACCGAATCGGGTATCGTTGGCGATTCTGAGGGCGTCCGGTTCGTCGTGTGCGCGGATGAAGGCGGCCACAGGGCCGAACAGCTCCTCGTGATAGGCGCGCACTTTCGGTGTGACATGGTCGAGAATGGACGGCAGGTAATAGGCGCCTTCCCCGGCGACCGGTTCGCAGCCCAGTAAAGCGTGTGCTCCCTGGGCGATGGAATCCGTCACCTGGCGGTGTAGTTCGTCGCGCAGGTCGAGCCTGGCCATCGGCCCTATTTGAGTGTCTTCTTTCATGGGATCCCCGACTCGAAGGGCGGCAACTTTCTGCATCATCAGGAGCGCGAACTCGTCAGCGATTTCCGGCACGACAATGAAACGCTTGGCTGCGATGCAGGATTGGCCGTTGTTGAGAAAACGTGAATTGACGGCCTGGGTGCTGGTGTAATCCAGATCAGCATCGCGTAGCACGATGAAAGGGTCCGATCCGCCCAGTTCCAGCACACATTTTTTCAGACTTCGCCCGGCCTCTGCGGCAACCTGGCGTCCGACCGGCTCCGATCCGGTAAAAGTGATGGCATGTATGCGTGAATCAGCGATGATGCCTGCAACCTGGTTCGCTTCGATCATCAGTGTGGCGAACAGTCCTTTTGGCAAGCCCGCAGTACGAAAAATATCCTCTACAGCCAGCGCACATTGCGGCACGCTGGATGAGTGCTTGAGCATGATGGCGTTGCCAGCCATCAGCGCTGGTGCGGCAGCGCGGAATACTTGCCAGAAGGGAAAATTCCACGGCATGATTGCGAGCACGGTGCCGAGCGGAGGGTAGCTGACATAGCTCCGGGTGGCATCGGTTTCGATCGGCTCGTCCGTAAGAAATTCAGCCGCGTGGTGGGCGTAGTAGTCGCACGCCAGGGCGCTTTTTTCTACTTCGGAACGGGCTTCCCGCAACGGTTTTCCCATTTCCCTGGTAATCAGTGCGGCGTAGTCGTCGTGGTTTTTCCGCAGGATTTCTGACACGCGGCGTAGCGCTTTGGCGCGCTGAACCAAGTCGGTTTTGTGCCAAATTTTTTGGGCTTCCATACCCTCTTCCAGCGCGTTATCTAGTTGTTGATCGTTGCATCTCTGGAAAATTCCCTCAACCTTGCCAGTAGCGGGATTCAGGCTAATGTGGGGCATCGTGTGCTATCTTTTAAGGGCGTAAAAACTTACTATAGCACTTATGAGATTTATCTTAATTGCGGTTGTTTTTTCCGCGGGAGCCGCTCTTTCCGCATTCAGTAATGTGGCCTCGGCAAACTACGAGGCTGACTTCTCTGCAGCGCGCGAGGCTTTCAAGTCTGGCAATATTTCCCGTTTCGATACCATGGCCGCGCGCTTGCATGGGCATGTGCTGGAGCCTTTCGTCGCTTATATGCAACTCATGTTGCACCTCAAGGAAGCGCGCCCGGAAGAGATCAAAGCCTACATCCAGCGTAACGGGGACAGTTTCCTGGCTGACCGGCTGCTCGCTGAATGGCTGCGGATGCTGGCAAAAAGCCAGCGCTGGGAGCTGTATATGAGCGAATACCCTGCGCTGATTACCAGGGACTCGGATCTGGTCTGCTATGCCCTGCAGGCGCGGCTTGCATTGGGTGATAGCACCGCACTGGCGGAGGCCAAGCCCTACTGGTTCAGCGCGGAAGAGCAGCCGTCGAGCTGCCTGCCTCTGTCTGATGCTTTGGCGATCAACGGCCTGCTCACCGTGGAAGATGTATGGGCGCGTTTGAGGTTGACCCTGGAGGCGGGTAACGTCAGCGTGGCAAAGCATGTTGCGCTTTACTTCCCTGGCCAGCAGGAGATTCCCCTGCGCGAATTGGATCGCGCGGCGGAAAATCCGCTCGCCTTTCTCGATAAGCTACCGGTGAGCCTTTCGACCCGTGCTGGCCGGGAGCTGACCCTGTTCGCCCTGTCACGCGTGGCCCGCAGCCAGCCGCAGCAGGCATTGCCTTACTGGAATGCTTTGCAGTCTCAGTTTGGTGCGGAAGAACAGGCTTATGGCTGGGGTCAGCTGGCTTTGCATGCGGCACGCAAGCACGACCCGGCTGCACTAGCCTGGTTTGGCAAGGCGGTCGGAACTCGCCTTTCCGACTTGCAGCTCGCTTGGAAGGTGCGCGCGGCGCTGCGCGAGCAAAACTGGCAGGAAGTGCAGGCTGCTATTGCTGCGATGTCGGAGGCGGAGCAGAACCAGGGCTCCTGGCGCTACTGGAAGGCGCGTGCCCTCAAGTCGCAGGGCAAGGCGGTGCAGGGCAATGCAATCCTGGCACCGCTATCGAAGGAATTTAATTATTATGGTCAACTTGCAGCCGGGGAACTGGGCGTGGTGGCGGGTTCCCCTGTTGAAAGCTTTAAGGCGGGTAGTGACGAGATCAAGGCGATGGAGAAACTGCCTGCAATCCAGCGTGCGCTAGCGCTGTACGAGATGAATCTGCGCTACGAGGCCAACCGTGAGTGGATGTGGGCGGTGCGCGGGCTCGACGACCGGCACTTGCTGGCAGCGGCAGAGGTGGCGCAGCGCCATGGCTGGTATGACCGTGCCATCAGTACGGCAGATAGGACCCAGCAGCTGCACGATTTTAGCCTGCGTTTTCCTGCTCCGCATCGTGACGTGATGCAGGAGCAAGCGCGTCAGGTGGGCCTGGACGAGGCCTGGGTATATGGCTTGATCCGCCAGGAAAGCCGCTTTGTCCAGCAGGCGCGTTCCGGCGTCGGCGCGTCGGGGTTGATGCAGCTGATGCCGGGTACGGCGCGGTGGGTGGCGAAACGCATGGGAATGAAGAACTTTCGTCAGTCGTTGGTCAATCAGCTGGATACCAACGTGATGCTCGGCACTTATTATCTCAAGTATGTGCTCGATAAACTCGAAGGCCAGCCGGTTCTGGCGACCGCCGCCTACAACGCCGGCCCTAGCCGTGCCATTCGGTGGCGCAGCGAGGCGCCGATGGAAGGCGCGATCTATGCTGAAACTATCCCGTTTACGGAAACCCGTGGCTATGTGCAGAAGGTCATGAGCAACGCCGTCTACTATGGCAACCAATTCGGCCAGCAGTTGCAGTCATTGAAGCAGCGTCTGGGCACGATAACGAGAGGCAGTGGAAAAACAGACTGCGGCACCGATGACGAGCGCGCACCGGCGTGCGATTAAGGAGAATAATAATGGAAATCAAGAAAGTGTGTGTGCTGGGCGGAGGCGGTTTTGTGGGTCAGCATGTGGTAAGCCGGTTGTGCGAGCAGGGGTATGAAGTGCGTGTTCCCTACCGCAATATCAACCGGGCCAAGCATCTTACGGTACTGCCGACAGTGTCGCTGGTGGAAGCGGACATCCATGACCCGGTCGAATTAAAAAAAATGTTGCAGGGCATGGATGCCGTGGTCAATCTGGTCGGCATCCTCCACGAAAGAAAGCGCGGCGCTTTCCAGCGTGCGCACGTGGATCTGCCGCGCAAGGTGGTGGAAGCCTGTCGGGCGACGGGAGTGAAAAGGTTGCTGCACATGAGCGCTATCGGCGCTAGTGTGGATGGCTTGAGTCGCTACCAGCGCAGCAAGGGCGAGGGTGAAGCGCTGGTGCGTGAGGCTCACGGCGAGCCTCTGGCGGTGACGGTATTCCGCCCATCGGTGATTTTTGGCCCCGGGGATAGTTTTCTTAATCTGTTTGCCGGGTTGCTTAACTGGACGCCTGTTTTTCCGCTCGGTAGCTCGAGTGCCAAAATGCAGCCCATCTATGTCGGCGATGTGGCCCAGGCCATCGTGGCCAGCGTGAATAATCCGGCCACTTTTGGACAGAGTTACGATCTGTGCGGCCCGACAGTTTATACTTTGCAGGAACTGGTCGAATACGTCGCCGAGGTCAAAGGCCTTAAGCGGACGGTCATTCCGCTGTCAGCGGGAATGTCTTCATTACAGTCGATTATTCTGGGTTTGATGCCGATAAAGTTGCTGACCCACGATAACTATTTGACGCTAAAAACCGACGCAGTGTGCGCCTGCCCATTCCCTGAGGTATTCGGCATCCAGCCTGCCGCTGTGGAGGCTGAAGCGCCATTATATCTGGCCCCCATCGCAGCACCACTATTCAAACGGTTTATCGACGAGAAACGTTAATTTTCATGAAAATCTTCGCCGTCGGCGGTGCGGTGCGCGACGAATTGCTTGGCTTGCCGGTCGTCGACCGCGACTATGTGGTCGTCGGCGCGACGCCGGAAGAAATGGTGGCCCAGGGATTCAAGCCGGTGGGCAAGGATTTTCCAGTATTTCTTCATCCCAGGACTCACGAGGAATATGCCCTGGCCCGCACCGAGCGAAAAACCGCGCGTGGCTACAAAGGTTTCCAGGTGTCTGCCGCGCCCGAGGTGACGCTGGAGGAAGACCTGGCGCGACGCGACCTGACCATCAACGCCATCGCCAAGGACGAAGACGGTCTGTTCATCGACCCCTACGGCGGCATGGCCGATCTCAAAGCCGGGGTGTTGCGCCACGTTAGCCCGGCCTTCGTCGAAGATCCGGTGCGGGTGTTGCGGGTGGCGCGTTTCGCCGCGCGTTTCGGTTTTGCCATCGCGCCGGAAACACTCGTTCTGATGCGAGAAATGGCCGCCAACGGCGAAGTCGATGCGCTGGTGCCGGAGCGGGTTTGGCAGGAACTGTCGCGCGGACTGATGGAAAACGTTCCTTCGCGCATGTTTCTGGCCCTGCGCGAGTGCGGGGCGCTGGTTCGTATCCTGCCTGAGCTGGACGCCCTGTTCGGCGTACCGCAGACCGAAAAATATCATCCCGAGATTGATACTGGCGTCCATGTGATGATGGTGGTGGATTATGCTGCCGCCAAGAACTACGAACTGCCGGTTCGCTTCGCGGCCCTCACTCATGACCTCGGCAAGGGTACTACGCCGCACGCGGAATGGCCGCGCCACATTGGCCATGAAGCGCGCAGCTTCGAGCTGGCGAAGCCACTGTGCCAGCGCCTGCGTGTGCCCAACGACTGCCGCGAACTGGCGCTGGTGGTGGCGCGCTTTCACGGCGTGCCGCTGCGTGCTTTCGAGTTGCGGCCGGAAACCCTGCTCAAGCTGCTGCAGGAAACCGATGCTCTGCGTCAGCCATGGCGCTTCGAATCCTTTCTTCTGGCCTGCACTGCTGATTGTTGCGGCCGGCTGGGTTACCAGGATGCCGTGTTCGAACCGGCCGACTTTCTGCGCGAAGCGCTCAAGGTCGCTCAGTCAGTAGATGCCGGTGCAGTAGCCCGGCAATGCGACGACCCGGCGAAGATTCGTGACCGGGTTTACGAGGCACGGTTTGAAGCGATCAAAACCTGGCGTGAAAACTGGGCAAGGTGAACCGGTGGGGAAAGGGCAACGATTATGGAATGCAGAGGGGGCCAATCCAGGCCCCCTCTGCATTTTTGTGGCACTGTTCAGCCGACCTTGGGTAGCCGTTCCAGCGCGGCCTTGATCGCTTCCTCGGGATAGGCGAAATCCTCCAGCTTGCCGCTGAAGTAGCTGTCGTAGGCGCCCATGTCGAAGTGGCCGTGGCCGGAGAGGTTGAAGAACAGCGTCTTCGCTTCGCCACTTTCCTTGCAGCGCAATGCCTCGTCGATGCAGGCCGCGATGGCATGGTTGGATTCCGGCGCAGGGATGATGCCCTCGGCGCGGGCGAAGGTGACGCCGGCCTGGAAGGTGGCTAGTTGCGGCACGGCTACCGCCTCGATCAGCTTCTCGTGGTAAAGCTGTGACACCAGGGCTGAGTCGCCGTGGTAGCGCAGGCCGCCAGCGTGGATGCCGGGGGGCATGAAGTCGTGGCCGAGGGTGTACATCAGCATCATCGGCGTGAGCTTGGCGGTGTCGCCGAAGTCGTAGGCATAATGGCCGCGGGTCAGCGTCGGGCAGGAGGTGGGTTCCACCGCAACCAGGCGCACGTTTTTGCCGGCAGCCTTGTCGGCAAAGAAGGGGAAAGCTGCGCCGCCGAAGTTGGAGCCGCCGCCGCAGGGGGCGAAGATCATGTCCGGGTAATCACCCACCTTCTCGAATTGTTTTTTGGCTTCCAGGCCGATCACGGTCTGGTGCAACAGCACATGGTTGAGCACCGAACCCAGCGCATAGTTGGTGTCAGCGCGGTTGGCGGCGTCTTCCACCGCTTCTGAGATCGCCAGACCGAGCGAGCCCTGGTTGTCAGGGTCGGCAGCCAAGGCGGCACGTCCGGTATGGGTTTCCATGCTCGGGCTGGCGAACACTTCTGCGCCCCAGGCTTGCATCATCGAACGGCGGTAGGGTTTCTGACCGTAACTCACCTTGACCATGTAGACCCGCACATCCAGCCCGAACATCTGTCCCGCCAGGGCCATCGAGCAGCCCCATTGTCCGGCGCCGGTTTCGGTGGCGATGCGCTTGATGCCGGCTTCTGCGTTGTAATAGGCCTGCGCCACGGCGGTGTTGGGTTTGTGCGATCCGGCCGGAGACACGCCTTCGTACTTGTAATAAATCTTCGCCGGTGTGCCGAGCGCCGCTTCAAGCCGGTGAGCGCGGAACATCGGCGAGGGCCGCCATAACTGATAAATTTCGCGCACTTTTTCGGGGATTTCGATCCAGCGCTGGGCGGACATTTCCTGTTCGATCAGACTCATTGGAAAGATGGCGGTGAGCGCTTCCGGGCCAATCGGTTTGCCGTCTGGCCCTAGTGGCGGAGCGGGCGGGTTGGGCATGTCGGCGACGACGTTGTACCAGTGGGTTGGGATTTCGGCTTCGTCCAGCAGAATTTTAGTTTGCGACATGGTGACCTCACTTAAGTTTTGTTGAAGATTGAGAATTTGGTTGCGTCCCGGCAGATATTTTCCGGGCGCCCGAACAGATAGCCTTGGCCGCGCGAAAAGCCGATCCCCACGATATTTTGCAAGGTTTTTTCGGTTTCGATGCCCTCGGCGACCATCTGATAGCCTGCCTTGATAATCATGGTAGCCAGATTTTCGACGATGAGGCCTTGCCTGCCGCCGGCGTCGAGATGGCGAACCATGGAGATGTCGAACTTGATAATGTCGACCGGCATGTTGGCCAGATAGCCAAGTGAAGAATAGCCGCTGCCGAAATCGTCGAGCGCAATCTTGAAACCGTCTTGTCGCAGTTTGTTGAGGTTGGCGGAGGCTTGATGGAACTGGGTAATCAGGGCTGTTTCGGTGATTTCTATGATCAGCCGGTAGCGATTCAAGAAGCGGCCCAGTTCCAGGAGCTTGCCGACGATTTTTGGGTCGATTACGCCGGGGCCGGATACGTTGAGGGAGATGCCGGTTAGGGCCGGAATGGCACCCTGTTCGAGGTCTTTTTCGATGCGTCCGATGACGGCGAAGTCGAATTCCGCTTCAAGCCGGCGCGCCTCGATGATGGGGAAGATCGAGGAAGGCATGATCAGTTCATGGCCAGCGCGGATGC
The DNA here is from genome assembly GCF_000297055.2 of Sulfuricella denitrificans skB26. NCBI lineage: Bacteria > Pseudomonadati > Pseudomonadota > Betaproteobacteria > Nitrosomonadales > Sulfuricellaceae > Sulfuricella > Sulfuricella denitrificans. The sequence continues at coordinate 422,247 of NC_022357.1, forward strand.
GCACCAGTGCCTCGTAGTAATCCACCTCGCCGTTGGCCAGATTGACTACCGGCTGGTAGTGCATTTCGATTGACTCACCCGTCGTGATGGCTTCAAAAACCGCGTTTGTCACGCTGGTCGAGAAAAGGACGCCAGCGTCGTTGGTCATGCTGTCATCGTAAACGGCAACCTTTTTCTTGCCGGGCCGCTTGGCATGGTACATCGCGATATCGGCCTGTTTCGGCAGGGTGGCCAGGGTTTCGGCGTCAGAGGCTGAAGCGTAGGCCAGCCCAGCGCTGATGCGCACCGGTTCCCTGATGCCCAGGCTGGAAAAGTCGTATTGGCTGACGGCTTCAAGGCACCGCTCCGCAGTCTGCATGGCGAGATCGGGGTCGATGTCCAGAAACAGGGTCGCGAATTCGTCGCCGCCCAGTCGATAGAGTCGGTCGCCGCGGCGCAGCGTGCTTTGCAGCGAGTGGGTGATGGCCTGGATAACCTGGTCGCCAGCTTGATGGCCGTAGGTGTCATTGATGGCCTTGAAATGATCGCAATCGAACAGGAGCAAGGAGACTTCGAGGCGATGGCCGGACGATACCGATCGCACATGCTTCCAATCCTCCTCGAAGCCGCGCCGGTTATAGACGCCGGTGAGCGGGTCGCGGTGAGCCAGCGTCCAAAGTTCGTCGTTTTTTTCGTTCAGACTGTGGTGCATTTGCTCCAGCTGGTTCTGGTAATCGTTCAGAGAATGGCGCACTTTCTCCAGTTCGGCCACCGGCAGGCTGCGGGTGAAGCTCTCGGCCAGCAATCCGCCCTGGCCTTCGCGCAGGGCGTCGATATGCGATGACAGGCGACGTAGCGGGGCCGCCAGGAGAGAGGTCAGCATCAGGTAAAAGAGCAGGGACAATCCGATCAGCACCAGCAGGGCTTGCTGTTGGAACTGTTCGATCGTACTTGCGAGCGCCGTGCTTTCCTTGTTGGGCAGAAGCTTGAATTCAAGGCGTGAAGTGAGTTGCGAGAGTGGAAGGTGTTCCTGTTCTTCGATTTTGATGTGGATGCTGCCTGGGTCGATGTAGCTGAACCGCTGTTCTTCGTTAACCGCTTGCGCGAAATCGAGTTTGAAGCCCAGGTAACCTAGAAGGGGCGAGTCTGGATGTTTATCAATGGAGGGAATCGGGTGAAAAACGTAGAGATAATAGTGGTTCCCCTGGCGGGTGAGAAAGCTGTCGCTATTCAGCCGGTTGATGTTGGTCGGCATGTCGTGGGTCGGATGTGCGGCCAGGGACTTGCCTTGTGCTGTGTATATTTCGATTGCTTGCGTATAAGCAGGCAGAACGCCCGCACCACGAACCCGGTTATCGCGCCAATAGCCATAATAAGCGGGGTTGGCGAGTTGCTGATGGGTTTCGTCCTGAAGAGCGAGGTTATCCGCTCTTTGATTTATTTCATCGATGATGTGGGATAGGGCATAAGCCAGTTCTTCTTTCGCGGACTTCGTATTGTGAATTTTTGCTGCGGTGCTGATCGTGGCCAGTTTGTATTGGACGGCCCATCCCAGAATGCCAAACACCAGCGACATCAAGATGATGAAGCCAATCGCATAAGCCTTGATCGTTAATGGCCACAAGCGCTTCCGTTCTGGCACCAGCGGTATCATTGATTCCCCGCGGGCAAATTTTGCAAGATAGCCTCGACTTTGTCTGCAAGGTCAAATTCCTGCGCGCCGTCGAAGAAATGACTTGCCTTATCAATGATGGTAACTGGAGTGCCCCGGCTCTGGATTTTCTGGGGCCAGTCCGTGGTAATCGTTTTATCGGCAGTGCCTAAAATAACCTCAGCAGGCACCTTGGTTTTTCCGAGCAGGTCCAGAGTCTGCTTGGTGTCGTTGGACACGTAGGACAGGTAGGCGGCAGGGGGGGCGACGTAATTGTTATTGCAATAGGTCAATGTAAATCGCCCCAGGTTTCGCTCACCGGCAGGGCGCTTTGCCAAGGCTAAAGCATTCTGTACCTCCTGCGGTTTGCCGTGAAATGGAACCAGGCTGGTCAGAACAACTTTCTTTACCGCCTGGTTGGGATCCTTGGCAGCATAGCGAAGGATTTGAGTGCTGCCGACACTGTGGCCGATCAGCGCGATGCTGCTGTAGCCTTTGTTGGCCAGCCAGTTTGCCCAAAAGCCGATTTCTGCGACATCCCCTTCCATGGTGTGTGTATGCACCGCCTCGCAGGCCAGACTTTTGGCGCGTCGGTTGATGTCGAGCGTAAGGGTGGGGGTCAGTACAGTGTAACCCCGGTCGGCGAGGGTGTTCGCCAGGGAACTCATCGGTGGCGCGTAGCGAGTCTGGAGAAATCCATGCAGCAACAGGATGGCAGGGCGTGATGGCTGGCCGGCGCGGAAGTCGGCGGTAGCGATGATGCCGGTGGAGAGCTTTGCCTCGACGGTTTCAGCCGTAGCGTGCTGAACGGGAAAGAGCAGAGCGAACAGCGCAAAAACCCCTCGTGCGTAATACCGCTGACCGCTCATCTTTGGGCTTCTCCGTGGATGTGAATGAGAGGCCCACTTTAATGTAATTACGCAGCAACTTGCAAGAGAGGATGTCGCGATTGTGCCGGGCGAAAAAAAGCTCGGCGCGAGGCCGAGCAAAGGGGAGGAAAGATGATCCAGTCCTGCTCGCACCGCGAGCGGGACTGGTTTAAGTCTGTTACTGGGGTGCCACGGTTGTGCCGGTTTGCGGCTGGTGTTCGCGGGTGCGTGTCCTGGTCTGTTCCTGGTTCTGGTTCTGGGCGCGTTCTTCCTGTTGCTGTTGCATGCGCTCCTGCTTGCGCTGGGTGTTCTCGGCGCTGCCAGAGTTGCCGGAATTCTGGCTGCCCATCTGACCTGTTCCGCCGCCCATCCCACCACCCGACCCGCCAGCCATTCCACCGCCTCCTCCTCCGCCACCACCACCACGGGCGAAGGTGACGGTGGACATGCCCAGGGCCATGGTAGTCAGTACGACAATTAATGTGGATTTACGCATTTGTTTCTCCTTGTACAGTGACGGTTGATAAAAAAGTTTAGCTGCCGGCGCCGAGTACGTTGACGCCGAGACGAACATGGCTGCCCGGGTCGTAGGGCAGGGTAGTGGTGATGTCTCTGCCGTGGAAGCGGTACACCACGTTGTAGCCGGAGAGTTCCTGGCGAGAAGTTTCTATCTCGCGGCAGCGTTGAACCTGTCTGGGCACATCTGCCTGTGCCGGGTTTCCCATTCGGTCGCCGACCAGCGCTCCGGTGGCTGCGCCTACTGCGGCGGCGGCCGTGCGTCCGTTACCCTGCCCGACCTGGCTGCCCAGCAGTGCGCCCGCCAAGCCGCCGATGACGGCGCCGCCATAGGATTTTTCCTGGCTCACAGGGGCGGAACTCACCGTTTCCGTCCAGCAATCCTGGCGCGGCTCGGAGATCTGGCGGTAAATCGGGGTGCTGGAAATCACCGGTGCGGTGTCGGTGAAATCCGCTGCTGTGGCAAGGCCGGTCAGTCCGGTTGTTGCCGCAATAGCAAAAGTGAATAATTTGTGCATTTTTGATACTCCTTGTTTGACGTTGCAGCTCTCTTGGTTCAAGTCATTACGCCGGATGATTTAGTGGCTAACGCCCTCGTCCACCACCCGTGCCTCTGCCTCCTCCACCACCCATGCCACCGCCACCCTGGCGAGATTCGAGGCCGCGACCGTAGCCGCCTTCATTTCGGCCGCCGCGCTGCTCCGTTCTGGCCTCTTCGCCATTTTCAATGCGTTTCCTGCCGTCATAGGCGGAGTCGCGCATCAACGATTGCTCTGCCGGGCTGATTTCACGCATCCGGTTGCCCAACTGTTCGCGCAGGGCGGCACGCTCTTCAGCGCTCTGGTTTTGTGCCAGCTGTAGCGGGAGATCATGGGGCGGATACTCGTTCGCTTCTGCGCCGGCACTTGCCAGTAGTGATAGAGCGAGCAAGGGTGCGGCGACGAAGCCTGGGTGTTTCATGGCGGCATTTTTCGCCGTGTCCGTTGGGTTGTCTGTCGTATCCATGGAGTGCATCATCCCCCTTGGACGTTGCAGAAGCATTTCCGGACACTGTCAAAATGTAACAATGTGTTACGAATAGTGACTAAGCATGGCGGCAGGGCAGGTTGTTTTGTATATTGGTGCCATGATCCTGGAAACCTCAGTTGACCGCTCGATTGGACATTTAATACTGTGCTTCTAATAAACTTTTTCATGATTTACCGTTTTATCCGGTTGGTGAGACCGCTACGGGGCGGATTGCACGGTTTTTACGGCACATGGCGGCGTTACAATTCCTTGGAATGGAACGGCCATTCCGCGTCGTTGTGCCTTGCCCTACACCCTAAAAGCCGCACACTCTACCCCGTCCAACTGAGGTTTCTAGGATGAACGAACACAAAGTGCATATTCTGGTGGTGGACGACGATGCCGGGTTGCGGGAGCTGCTTGCCGACTACCTGGCCGGGCAGGGCTACGCGGTCGGCGCGGTGGCGGACGGGGTGGAGATGGAAGCTTATCTGGCAAGGCAGTCTGCAGATCTGGTGATTCTCGATCTGATGCTGCCCGGCGAGGACGGCTTGAGTCTGGCGCGCCGACTGCGGGTGCGCGGCAATTTGCCGATTATCATGTTGTCGGCGCGTGGCGAGGAGATCGATCGGATCATCGGGCTGGAGGTGGGTGCCGATGATTACCTGGCCAAGCCGTTCAATCCCCGTGAATTGCTGGCTCGTATCCGGGCGGTGCTGCGCCGGCGCGGGGAGGCGAAGGAATCGGTGGTGCCGGCGAACTATTGTTTCGGGCCTTTTCAGCTTGACCCTGATCGCCGCCGGTTGCTCAGAGACGGTGAGGAGGTCGCGTTGACCAGCGGCGAATTCGCGCTGCTGCATATCTTCGTTGAACATGCCAACCGTGTGCTGTCGCGCGACTATCTGATGGACTTGCTCAAGGGCTTTGAGCGTGACCCATTTGACCGCAGCATCGACGTGCGGGTGACGCGGTTGCGCCGCAAGATCGAGTTCGACCCGGCAGAGCCGCGCTATATCCGCACCGTGTGGGGGCAGGGCTATCTGTTTTCACCGGATGAGGGTGCTGCATGAAACTCTGGCCGGGTCGGCCGACAACCCTGTTCGGCCGGACCGCGGCCACTCTGACTGCAATCCTGCTGACGTTCCAGCTGGTCGTGCTGGTGGTGGCGGTGGCGACCGTGTTTCTGCCGATGGCCAGGCGTTCCGCCGATGATCTGGCGGCGCTGATGGTGCTGTCCGCCCAGACTTGGGTCGAGTTGCCCCCAGAGACACGCAGGGATTTTGAGGACGAGTTGGCCAAGAGTCACAACCTGTGGCTATTCAAGGCCTATTCCCCGTTGCCGGATGAGGGTCAGTTCCTGCCCTATCTGCATTTGCTGGAGAGTGCTTTGACAGAGCGTGTTGGCACGCCGATACACGTCAAGGTCACCCATTGGGAAAAGCAGTGGATGTGGGCGGAAATTCCAATTGGCGGACAGATGATCCGGATCGGCTTTACCCTCGACCGACTTGGCGTGCGTCCCATGCTGGCGCTGGTGCTGATGATCGTGGCGGGGGTAATTCTGGTCCCGTTGACCTCTCTGGTGCTGGCGCGGCGCATTTCGCGCCCGTTGGCGCGGCTGGCCGATGCGGCGGCAAGGGTCGGGAAGGCCTTACCCCGGAACTGCTGCCGGAGTCCGGACCGACCGAGCTTGCTGCCCTGGCAGAGACCTTTAACCGCATGGCCTGTCAGGTAAAGGAGCTGATGGACAACCGCACCACTCTGCTGGCGGGGATTTCCCATGATTTGCGCACCCCCCTGGCCCGTCTCCGTATTGCTCTTGAGATGATGCCGGAAAATGCCAAACCCACACTGATCGCCCGCATGGAACGCGACATGGAAGAAATGAATCAGCTGATCGGCGGGTTTCTGGAACTGGCCCAGGGGTTGGGACAAGAAGAAAAACGGCCAGTGGATCTGGCGGTGCTACTCGGTGAATTGGCGCAAGACACGGGGCTTGAGTGGCGGGCGTTACCACCCTGCATCCGGGAGGTGGCATCGGTGGCGTTGCGCCGTATTCTCTCCAATCTGGTCGAAAATGCACTGCGTTATGGCGGCGGAAAACCGGTCAGCATGGTCTGTGATTGTGCGGATGGTGGGGCCAGAATAAGCATATTAGACCGCGGGCCAGGGATTCCTCCCGATCAGGCGGAAGAAGTGTTTCGGCCATTTTATCGGCTGGAGTCGTCGCGCAGTAGTGCAACCGGAGGCAGCGGGCTGGGTCTTGCCATCGCACGCCAGTTGGCGGAAGCCAATGGCTGGAAAATCGAGTTGCTGGCACGGGAAGGCGGCGGCACTGAGGCGCGGCTGACGATTCCGGGTTAAGTTCCAGTTTCAAAGGCAAGCTTGCAGCCGAAAAGGATTCGTCGGATCATGATATTTCCAAACTCAACGAATGTCGCCCGTAACCATGAAACTTCCTGATCATTCGCTGGTTCGCCGTCTGGCGCTGGGGCTTGCCATTCTCGCCATCCTGGCCACCGCTCTGTGGTGGTTCGGCCGGCCGAAGCCGATTCCGGTCGTGTTCGCAGAAGTGGGCCGGGGCAAGGTCGAATCCACCATCGCCAATACCCGCGCCGGGACGGTCGAAGCCTGCCAGCGTACTAAGCTGTCGACAATACTCGGCGGCCGCATCGAGATGTTGGCGGTGAAGGAAGGCGACCGGGTGAAAAAAGGCCAGCTTCTGATGAAGCTGTGGAATGACGATCAGCAGGCGCAGGGCAAGCTGGCGCAGGCGCAAGCGGAGGTGGCGAGAAGGCGTGTCGGCGAGGCTTGCACCCTGGCCGCCAACGCCGAGCGCGAGGCCGGGCGCCAAACTGCCCTGCGCGTCAGGGGTTTCGTCTCCATTTCCAAGGAGGAAGCCGCCCGCGCCGACGCCCAGTCCCGACGGGCCGGCTGCGATACGGCCAAAGCCGATGTGGTCCAGGCTGAGGCGCATGTTCGGGTGACTCGCGTCGAGCAGGGTCGCACCGTGCTGTATGCGCCTTTCGCCGGTACGGTAGCCAAGATTGTCGGCGAGGTGGGCGAATATTCGACGCCCTCGCCCCCCGGCGTGCCGACCCCGCCGGCCATCGACCTGATCGACGATTCCTGCCTCTACGTCAAGGCGCCGATGGACGAGGTGGATGCGCCCAAAATTCAGGCCGGCCAGCCGGTGCGCATCAGCCTCGATGCGCTGCCGAAGCAATCCTTCCCGGGCCGCGTCAAGCGCGTTGCGCCCTATGTTTCTGCTGTCGAGAAGCAGTCGCGGACGGTGGATATCGAAGCGGTTTTCGACCGGCCGGAGGAGGCAGGCAAGCTGTTGGTCGGCTATAGCGCCGATGTCGAGGTAATCCTGGTCGTGCGCGACAACGTGGTGCGCGTGCCCACCCCAGCCTTGTTCGAAGGTGGCAAGGTGCTGGTGGCTCGCGCCGATGGCACGCTGGAGGAACGCAAGATCAAGACCGGGCTGGCCAACTGGGAATACACCGAAGTGCTCGAAGGTCTCGCCCCCGGCGAGCGGGTCGTCACCTCGCTCGAACGCGAGGGGGTCAAGGCCGGCGTCCACGTCGTCGCGGACGGAAAAATACCGCCGGCAGGCAAGTGATGAGCGCCGCCCAGATCGAACTGAGCGGCATCGAGCGCGTGTTCCGGCTCGGCGACAGCGAAGTGCATGCTTTGCGCCACCTCGATGTGGCCATTGCGCCCGGCGAATACGTCGCGGTAATGGGTCCGTCCGGCTCGGGCAAGTCGACGCTGCTCAACCTGCTCGGCCTGCTCGACCGGCCCGATGCCGGCGTCTACCGTCTTGAAGGGAGAGACGTGACCACCCTCTCACCGGAAGAGCAGGCGCGGGTGCGCAGCGAACGAATCGGTTTCGTGTTCCAGAGCTTTCACCTGGTGCCGCGGCTGACGGCAGCCGAGAATATCGCGCTGCCGATGATGCTGGCCGGCATTCCGCCCAGGGAGCGCGCCGACCGGGTGGCTTGCGCACTCAAGGACTATGGCCTGGAGAACCGCGCCGGCCACCGTCCGGATCAGCTGTCGGGTGGTCAACGCCAGCGCGTCGCCATCGCCCGCGCCACCATCATGCGGCCGACCGTGATACTGGCTGACGAACCCACCGGCAACCTCGACCGCGCCACCGGCGAAGAAGTGATCCGCCTGCTCGAACAACTCAATGGCAGCGGAGTGACGGTTATCATCGTCACCCACGATCCCGTCCTCGGCGGCCACGCCCGGCGTCAGTTGCTGATGGAGGATGGCGCGCTACGGCATGACAGCGCGCGGGAGGGCGCGGCGTAATGATCCGGACATTTTTTCCGGAAGCGGACATTTAATTACCCCCCGTTCCCCCAAAAAACAATCAAAGAAAACCGCTACCCTTAAACCATGTTCTCACTGTCCGAAACCGCCTGATGCGCGCCCCCGACCTGATCCGCTTCGCCCGCGACGCGGCCACCGGTAGCCCGCTACGCACTTCGCTGCTGGTGCTGGCGGTGGCGATCGGCGTGGCGGCGGTGGTGGTGCTGACAGCGCTGGGCGACGGGGCGCGGCGCTACGTCGTCAACGAATTCTCGTCCATCGGCAGCAATCTGGTCATCGTCCTGCCCGGGCGCTCGGAAACCGGCGGTTTCAATCCGGCCAACGCCATCACCAGCACACCGCGCGACCTGACTGTCGAGGATGCGCGGGCGCTGTTGCGCGGCGCTGCTATCCGCCGCCTTGCGCCGCTGGTCATCGGAACTTCGGAAATCAGCGTCGGCGGAAAACTGCGCGAAGTCATCGTGGCTGGAACCACCTCCCAGTTCATCGAGGTGCGCCGGCTTTCCCTCGCTCAGGGGCGTTTCCTGTCGGACGAGGACTGGGGGCGAGGTTCGGCGGAAGCGGTGATCGGCGCAAAAATCCGCGACGAACTGTTCGGTTCTGAACCTGCTCTCGGCAAGCTGGTGCGCATCGGCGACCGGCGTTGCCGCATCATCGGCGTGCTCGCCGCCAGCGGCCAGGGGTTGGGCATGAACAACGACGAGCTGGTGATCGTCCCGGTGGCGCTGGCCCAGGCGATGTTCAACAGCAACACCTTGTTCCGCATCCTGATCGAAGCGCGTAACCGCGAGGCGATCCCGGCGGCAAAGGCGCAGGCGGAGGAAATCCTCAAGCTGCGCCACGACGGCGAACTGGATGTCACCGTAATCACCCAGGATGGGGTGCTCGCCACTTTCGATCGCCTGCTTGGTGTGCTGACCCTGGGCGTCGCCGGGATTGCTGCTATCAGCATGGCGGTGGCGGGCATCCTGGTGATGAACGTGATGCTGGTGTCGGTCGCCCAGCGCACAGCAGAAATCGGCCTGCTGAAGGCGTTGGGGGCGACCGGGCGCACCATCCGGATGGCCTTTCTGGCCGAGGCGACGATGCTGTCGCTGGCCGGAGCCGTCGTCGGCTACGTGCTCGGCCAGGCGGGCGCGGCTCTGATCCGCCATCTCTACCCCACTTTCCCGGCCTATCCGCCAACTTGGGCGGTGCTCGCCGGCTTGGTTACCGCGCTGGCGAGCGGCATCCTGTTCGGCGTCGCCCCGGCGCGCCGGGCGGCAGCGCTCGATCCGGTGCAGGCGTTGTCGAAGCGATGATCCGTTCCGCCGACAGCATGATCCTCGCTCTGCGCGCCATCACCGCGCACCGATTGCGCAGCTTTCTGACGGTGCTTGGCATCGCTGTCGGGGTCGCGGCGGTGATCTTGCTGACCTCGATCGGCGAGGGCGTTCACCGCTTCGTGCTGGCCGAGTTCACTCAGTTCGGCACCAACGTTATCTCGATCACCCCCGGCAAGGTCAAGACTGCGGGCGCACCGCCGACGGGCATTCCCACCTCGGTGCGCCCGCTGACGCTGGAGGATGCGCGCGCGGCTTCGCATCTGCCCAATGTCGCGGCAATGACGCCTATCGTGTGGGGCAATTCCGAAGTAGGCGGCAATGGACGCCTGCGCCGCACCACGGTGTACGGCGTCGGGCCAAACATGCTCAAGGCCTTCCGCATCAAGATCAGGAGCGGCCAGTTTCTGCCGCAGGAGGATACTGACAGCGCCCGCGCTTTTGTGGTGCTTGGCGCCAAACTCAAGAAGGAGCTTTTCGGCGACACCAATCCGCTCGGCGCGCGGGTGCGCGTCGGCGGCATGCAATTCCGCGTCATCGGCGTGCTGGAAGCCAAGGGGCAGATACTCGGCATCGACATGGACGACACCGCCTACATCCCGGCGGCGCGCGCGCTGGAGCTGTACAACCGCGACGGCTTGATGGAAATCAACGTGACCTACGCCGAAGGTGTGCCGGCAAGGGAGGTGACCGACGCGCTTAAAACGCTGCTCAAAGCGCGCCACGGACGCGAGGATTTCACCCTGACCACACAGGAAGACATGCTGCGCACTCTGTCGAATATCCTCGATATCCTGACTATGGCGGTCGGTGCCCTGGGGGGTATTTCGCTGCTGGTCGGCGGCGTCGGTATCGTCACTATCATGACTATCGCCGTCACCGAGCGCACCGGCGAAATCGGCTTGCTGGTGGCTCTCGGCGCGCCGCGCCGCACCATTCTCGGCCTGTTTCTTGGCGAGGCGGTAGCCTTGTCCACTGTCGGCGGCGTGCTGGGACTGGCGCTCGGCATCGGCATCGCGCAACTGTTGCACCTCTTCGTCCCCGCCCTGCCGGTGCACACCCCCATCACCTTCGTGCTGCTCGCCGAAGCCGTCGCCATCGTCATCGGTCTCGTCGCCGGCGTGCTCCCTGCCAGCCGCGCATCGCGGCTGAACCCGGTGGAAGCGCTGCGGGAGGAATAGGCGCGCTCAAAGCATGCGACTTTTGTCGCCTTGGCTAAATCCGATCAGCGCTGTATTCAGCCCCTTGCCCAAGGCAATCGCCTTGAACAGTTCACCCATTTCCGCCGGGTTGAGCAGCTTCTGCACCTGGGAGGCGAGCGGCAGGTAAGCACTTGCTTTCTCGGGTGAGGCTCGTGCCAGCAAGCCGGTGATTCCGCTGTTGATCAAAAAATGGGCCTGGCTGGTATAGCCCAGCAGGTTCAGTCCGTGGGCGAGACCGGTCTCGGCGATGGCGCTGAAATCCACGTGGGAGGTGATGTCCTGCAGGCCTGGCAGATAGAACGGGTCGTCGTGGGCGTAGTGCCGATAGTGGCACATCAGGGTGCCCGAGTCGCGTTGTGGATGGTAGTACTCACTCTGGCCAAAACCATAGTCCAGCATCAGAATTGCCCCCTTCTCCAGTGATCCGGCGAGACTGGCAATGAAGCCGCGTGCAGTGAGGCCGATTTCGCTAACATAATTTTTACCCTCCTCCGCGATGCTGGCGGCGGTGTCGAATAGCTCCCCCGATGTCAGTGCACGCTCGCTCCAGCAGAACAGGTCATCTTCCAGGATCACGCCGCGTTCAAGGAGCTTGCCTTGACCCCAAATTACGAGGTGTACCGGCATCGCATCGAGCACCTCGTTGCCGATGATCAGTCCGGAAAAAGAAGCGGGCAGAGCGTCCAGCCACTCGACACGTGGCGCGAACCGCGCCAGGAGGTGTTGCTGGCGCTGGCGCAGGTCAGCACTTACTTCAAGAAGGTAATATCGCTCCGGTAACTGCCCTAGTTGTTCCAGCTCCGAGAGCAGGTCGAAAGCCAGACGGCCGGAGCCGGGACCGATTTCCAGAATATTTCCAGCCGTGAGCCCGATTACCTGAGCGGCTTGCTGCGCCAGGGCTTGGCCAAACAGGGAGGAGATTTCCGGGGCAGTGACAAAATCGCCTGCTGCGCCGAATTTGTGCATGCCGGCGCTGTAGTAACCGAGGCCGGGCGCATACAGGGCGAGCTCCATGAATCGGCTGAACGGAATCCAGCCACCGGCGGATTCAATTTCACCCCTGATCAGGGCGGCAGTTTTTTCGCTGTATTCCAGCGCAGCCGGGTCGGGTGCGGGTAGTGGGGACATGGCAAGTGTGATAAATTCGGGGTAGAAATGGTAGTTTACCGCAGAGGACGCGGAGGACGCAGAGGAAATGGGGCAAGCAGGGATGGGCAGCCTTATCGCCCAACTCGAAAAACCAAAAGTAGGCGCCTCCAGGCGCCAAGGCAATGCCAGGTTATGCTGAGCCATCCGTCAGGGGGGTGTTTTCATAATAAGCACTTGAATTCCTCCGCGTCCTCTGCGGTTCAATAGTCTTTTCTGCATTCAGGTAATTCCAGGTTAATGGAGAAAGCATGCAAGGCAAAGTCGTATTGATTACGGGTGGGGCGAAGCGGGTCGGCGCGGCGATCTGCCACCGGCTGCATGGAGAGGGGGCGAATCTGATGATTCACTACCGTTCCTCGGTGGTGGAAGCGGAGGAACTGCGCGATGAATTTAACCGCAGTCGTCCAGATTCCGCGGCACTGGCGCAGGCTGATCTGCATGACGTGGAACGGCTGCCGGGCCTGGTCGCTGCAACAGTAAAACACTATGGCCGACTCGACGTACTGATCAACAACGCCTCCAGCTTTTATCCGACCGAAGTGGGCGATATCCGCGAAAATGACTGGCATGACCTGCTCGGGACCAACCTCAAGGCGCCGCTGTTCCTGTCGCAGGCTGCGGCCGAACAGCTGCGTCACAGCCATGGCTGTATCGTCAATATTACCGACATCCATGCCGAGCGGCCGATGAAAAGCTACGTCGTTTACAGCATCGCCAAGGCAGGTCTGGTGGCGCTGACCAAATCGCTCGCCCATGAGCTCGGCCCGCAGGTGCGGGTCAATGCGGTGGCGCCGGGTCCGATCATGTGGCCGGAGGCGGACCCCACCTTCGGCGACCTGGAGCGTCGCCGCATCGTCGCCCATACCCTGCTGAAGCGAGAAGGCTCGCCCGACGACATCGCGCGGGCAGTGCTGTTTCTGGTCAAGGATGCCCCTTACATTACCGGCACGATTTTGCCGGTGGATGGCGGACGGAGCGCTTCATTGTGATCGAGCCGTCCAAACCTCCCAGATCCCTGCTTTCCGCCGCTGGCCGTGCAATCGGCGATTTCTCCATGATCCGCGAAGGCGACCGGGTGTTGCTCGGATTATCCGGCGGCAAGGACAGTCTTGCCCTGCTGCATGTGCTGATCGCCTTGCAGAAGAAGGCGCCGATTCATTTCGACCTTGGCGTCTGCACCGTCGATCCTCAATCGTCAGCCTTCGATCCGGCACCGCTCAAACCCTACATGGCAGAGCTGGGGATGCGCTATTTCTTCGAGAGCCAGCCGATTTTGGAAGAAGCCAAAAAAACCCTGAAAGAGGGAGATTCTTACTGCGCCTATTGCTCCAGGATGCGGCGCGGCATCCTCTACCGCGTGGCGCGAGAAAACGGCTATAACGTGCTGGCGCTGGCGCAGCATCTCGACGACCTCGCCGAAACTTTCATGATGAATGCCTTCTTCGGCGGCAAACTGCGAACCATGAAGCCGAGTTACCTCAACGATGCTGGCGATGTGCGTGTGATTCGCCCCTTCGCCTACGTGCGCGAGCGGCAAACCGCGGCTTACGTCCAGTCAGCAGCACTGCCGATTATCCCCGACAATTGCCCGGCCTGTTTCGGGGATGGGGCGGAACGCTCGCATATGAAGCAGATACTTGCGCAGCTTGAAAAAGACAACACCAAGCTGTTTCCCAGTTTGCTGCGAGCGATGCGCCCGTTGATGGAGGATACTCCTGGCATGCCCACCGAGCGCATACACATGCAGGCCCAGCCAGCCGAACTGGAGTAAGGGTAATCCCAAGGTGTTTTCCAGTATTCTCACGGCGTTGAAACCGCTGCTGCCCGCGAGCTTTCGCGGCCAAAGCAAGGGGCAACGCCTGACTGAAATATGGCCCAGCTCACCCACTAATTCCCATGTGTAAGTTAATTTGCCGTGCTTGGCGATTGAAATTGTAGACGTCATACTGACGTCGCATGATTGACCTAAACAACTGTCAGCTTTTTTTACACTGGAAAAATGAAATCCAATGTTAATTTTGGTAACCATCTGAAATTAAATAATTCATTTGTTATGGCATAGATATTGCACAATTTCTAATTGTAAATTTTGTTTGGCAAACTACACTGAAATCAGAGGTGTAGTTTATTTCATAATTGGAATGGAAAGTTGAGGTGTGCCATGTTTACTACAGTCGAAAAGGAACTCTTTCGGTGGAGGCGTGTGCGGAAAAATGGGCACGAAATGGCCCTGTGTACCAAGTTGCTGGTGATCGGGCAGATTGTCCTGAGTTCAATCGGTTTCGCAGTAGCATCACCCACGGGCGGTACCGTCACGGATGGTAGCGGCACCATCTCGCAAGCGGGAAGTGCCACCAATATCAATCAGGTGTCGCAGCGATTAGATATCAATTGGCAGACGTTTTCTACGCAAACCCACGAATCAGTCAATTTCATCCAGCCTAATGCAACAGCATTAGCCATTAACCGCGTCATTGGTGGTGTACCCAGCGAGTTGCGCGGCGCACTCAATGCCAACGGCCGCGTGTTTGTCCTGAACGAATCCGGCATCACTTTCTATGGCTCCTCCCAGGTCAATGTGGGTGCGCTGCTGGCCACTACAGCACGGGATGTCACGGTGGATGGTGACCACTTCAGCTTCAGCGGTGGCGGATATGGCCAAGTGGCCAATCATGGTGATATCCATGTCTCCAATGGCGGTTTTGCCGTATTGGCAGCGCCTTATGTGGAAAATACCGGCACGATTCAAGCCAACCTTGGCCAGATTCAGTTAGCCTCTGTCAAGGACTACACTGTGGATTTGCGTGGCGACGGCCTGATTAATTTCACTGTACCAAAACAGGCGGTGGAAGCTATTGCATCTGCTGGCGATAAGCTGGGTGTGGACAACTCCGGCACCCTGCGAGCTCAATCGGGAATCATTAACATTAGCGCCAATTTGGCTCATGATATTGTCCAAAGTGTGGTCAATCTGGGCGGCGTAGTGGACGCAAGTGCATACAGCACTGGGCTCAACGGGGGTGTGGTGTTGGTAACCTCGGTTGGTGATATGCACATCACAGGAGAGATCTATGCCGATGGCGGTGTGGATGGCAATGGTGGCAGCGTTCGCACATGGGCCGATGGCACCAATTATTTTGAGCTTGGTGCGATTATCACAGCGCGGGGCGGTACGAGTGCGGGTGACGGTGGCTTTATTGAATTGAGCGGGAATCAACTTTCCTATCGAGGTGTCGCTGTTGTTTCAGCGGCAAACGGGTTTGAGGGGATCTTGCTGATAGACCCAGTAACCAACATTCCGCAGAGTTTCCTTATTCCTTCGACAACATACTACACTGATCTAATTGGTGGAGGGATCGGCAGCCCCCTAGTCATGACGGGCGGCGGGAGTAGTGCGAACGTTGGTTTCAGCCGGAACGATGACGGTTATAGTGGTCCCATTCCTTTGGGATTCTCACTCCTTTTTTACGGAACTGTTTATACTCAGTTCTGGGCCAACAACAACGGCAATATCAGTTTTAACGGTGGAATCTCATCGTACACGCCGTTCGGTCCGCAGGGTGCTCCTCAACCGGTCATTTCGCCATTCTTTGCTGATGTGGACACCCGCAATGGTACGAGCGGGCTGATGACCTTACGCAATGATATTCCCAACCAAATCATCGTGACATGGGATCGGGTTGGTTACTATAGTTCCCAAGCCGATAAGCTGAATAGCTTCCAGTTGGTAGTGCGAGGGCCTGGTTACTCTATCCCGGCAGGGGAAGGCGCTATTGGTTTCTTCTACAAAACTATGCAATGGGAAACGGGGGGCGCCAGCGGTGGGAGTGGCGGGTTTGGAGGAACTCCAGCCGCGGTAGGCTTTGGGGATGGGAACGCAAATGGAATAGTGTTGGTCGGGTCAATTGAGAACGGAATTTCCGGTGTGCTGAATAATCATCACATATGGTTCGGCGCTAACCTCGTGCCTGTGGGGGAAGCGCCAGTTGTAGCTGCTACATGTGCCCAGTGCGAAGTCCACAACGCACTCGAGGCGAGAAGGGTAGAACCCCTCGAACCGCGGCCAACCGGCAGAGAGCCATTGAGGATTGCGCAGGACGGATTGGTGCTGTGGGCCACTGGGGCGGGGGTAACAGTGCCTTCATTCGGTGGTATTGTGACGGCAAATGCGGCGAGTGCGATTGCCGCAGGGGCTGACCCCACTACGTTGTTGCCTGCAACCGCTGCGGGTGGCTTAGGATTGTCTGCCGGGCTGGATGCATATAGTATTGGTGGGACAGACTACTGCGACCAGGTGGTGAGCGGCTACTGCCTGCCGCAAGCGGGTGAGAAAGCCAAGCAGTAAGGAAAATGGATGGAAGCTAATTTATGATAAATAATCAAGGAGTTTCAATGAAGCAACGCGGCGGAATGAAAAAGGTCAATCGTGATCTCAAGTTGTCATACATTGCGTCATTGGGGGTGCTGGGCGTATCCGGCACCCTCTTCGCTGTCGCTGCGGTTGCCCAGGAGCGGCTGCCTGGAGTGGTTGACCGGCCCGCTGTTGAGATGCCCGGGGAAGTAGCGCAACCGGTAAAAATTGAGCCGAAAAAAATGCCTGAAATGGAAAAGCAGGAAGGCGCTGAGGCAATTTTAGCTACCCTCACATCCGTGAAGTTTTCAGGGACGCCCATCCTGGAAGAAGAGGTCCTGCAGCAGATTGCGGCACCTTTTTTGAATCGCCCTTTGAAACGGGAAGATATTGGTCAGCTCAAATATGATCTCACCAAGCGATACTACGACGAAGGCTATGTGCTGGTAAAAGTGACTACGCCGCCGCAGGATCTTTCCCAAGGCGTGCTGGAAGTTGTGGTTTTCCCCGGACGTATTGGTGCACTTGAGATCAATAGCACCGCCCTCAACCCTAATGTCGCTGAGGCCATGGCAAGCGGCATTGTCAAGGGAGAGCCGTTCAATGAAAGGAATGTTGAAACCTCCGTCAAAGATATTGATGATCTGGGCAATATCAAGTCAAGGCTGAACCTGCGCCCCGGCAAGGAGTTTGGCACGACGGATCTGTTGCTCACAGTAGAGCCTGTCGAAGAGGACGTGCAGCAGTTCACGCTGGATAATTACGGCAGCAAGCTCACCGGCGAGGTTGTGGCTGCACTGGATCTGACCAAGAGCAACCTGTTCGGCATGGGTGAAACCATCGGGCTCAACTTGCGCAAATCCAACGATGACCTTGAAACCCTAATGGTGGATTACAAGACACCGATCGCCTGGCGCAACCTAAAGCTGGAACTGAATTATCTGAATAGCAAGAACAGTATCGGCGATCGCTTGGCTGCCCTCAATGCAAGTGGTAAAACGGAGCGGTTTGGCGTGGCGATTTCCAGCAATTTGATTAATGAACTGGAGCGCAAGGTAGCATGGCGTGCGGGAATCGAGACGCGCAAGCATGAATCTTTCCTGGTGAACGTGCTGGAGAGCAAGGACGATATCAGCCAGGCCTACCTGGAAGGCTCTTACCTCATGCGCACGCCCAATTATGTGTTGTATGGCAACTTGCGGGGAGCCAAGGGCATTGACCTGTTTGGCGCCAGCAATGGGGGCGATGCATTGCTTTCCCGTGCGCAGGGTGATCCCAGGGCATGGCGCTTGCAACCAACCGTTTATACCAACTTCCGTCTGACAGACAATGACTATCTGCAAGTGGTCGTGCTCGGCCAGTTTGCTTCGCATACCCTTCTGGCATCCGATTTGTTTGCCTTGGGTGGCTACGGTAGCGTGCGCGGCTTCCAGCCGGCGCAGGAAACCGGGGAAAGCGGCTTCCAGTATTCGGCGGAATATAACCACCAGTTTTTTGATGAAGTGAGTGGCTGGACAATCAAGGCAGGCCCATTCCTGGATGGCGGCAAGGTGTATAACCGGGTGCCCAGTTCCGCAGTGGACAGTCGTCTCACCAGTGTTGGTCTTGGCGTAGAAGCTAAAGCCGCCATTTTCAACGTCGGAGAAACCAAACTGCGCTTTGACTGGGCTCATCCTATCGACAGCTATAAGGCTACCAATATCAATAGTGATACTTTTTATCTGCGCTTCACGCAGAATTTCTGATTTAATTCACGGTTTGTTTAACCAGCGTTGCGCGCTTGCCGGAAGCTTCGGCAGGTATGCGCACGGCTGACTTGGGTGGCCGAATAATGGGGTTGATTAACTTTGCCCGATGCGGACTTGCCCGCACCCCCGCATTTATCGAATTCCTGCACGCAATGCTGACCGGTGCGCCTTACCATGCGGGGACTGGTTTCAGATGGAGGAAGGTGGTCTGGCCACCAACGAGGGGCGCTTCTAGGACATCCAGCACATGACACAGTCCGTTGTGATGGGTCCGAAAGGTAAGAATGCCTGCTATACCCATGCGATCATTGTTGACGGACTACTAGTGTATTTCCCCTTTGTTTATCAGAGATGACTGAGTAATTTTAAAAATGCAGTTCATTCACCGCAGAGAAACAAAGAGGACGCGGATTTATGACTTCTTCCTGAGTCGTTTTGCGTGGAGATACAGCCTTAAGAGCAGGCCGCTTTGCCATGGCAGCTACTCCGGTTTGCCGATGTAATAACCCTGTGCCCCATCCACCGACAGTGCTTTCAGTGCTTCGTAATCTTCTGCGGTTTCCACGTATTCGGCAATGACAATGATTTCAAGGCCATGCGCAATGCCAGCCAGAGATTGCACGAAGAACTGGCTATCTTCGTTGCGGGCGATATGACGGATATAGCTGCCGTCGATCTTGATGTAATCCGCGTGAAGGTTGCGCAGATAGCCGAAAGAGGCGGCGCTGTGACCAAAGCGGTCGATGGAGAATTTTGCTCCCGCGTCGTGTATCTGCTGGATAGCATGACGGGCAGTCTGGATGTCTGCCACTACGCCATGTTCCGCGGTTTCGAATATCAAACGTTTCGCGGCGACTTTGTCGTCTGCAAGTTTTGTGCATAGCCATTCGATAAATCCCTCATCTCGCAGGGAGGCGGCGGAAAGGTTGATTGCAACGACAGCATGTGGTTGGTCTACGGCGTCCAGGTGCGTCAGCACTTTTTCTACTACGTACCTGTCGATTTCCCGTGCCAGTCCCAACCCCTTGGCAATCGGCATGAATGCGCTGGCGGCAAGCAGTGAGCCATCCTGCGTAGCCATGCGTGCCAAGGCTTCGTGGTGCATGATACTTCTGTTCTGGCACGAAACTACGGGCTGAAAATGCAGGATGATTTTTCCGCTTTGCAGAGAGGTTGTGATCAGGTCTTTCCACTGAGTACTATCCAGTTCCATGGCTTTTCCGGATTGCTCTCCGCTGTAAAGTTGCCAGCAACTTGTTCCTTGTTTCAGTGCGCTGTGCAGGGCATTGTCTGCCGTTGACAGCAGGGCAGTGGTACTTTGCCCTGCCTGATGGAAGGCAGTGCCGGCATAAACTACTGCGGTGGTTTCTCCGGTGTCAGAAGTGCGCTGTAATTCTGACAGCTTGTGGATCATGACATCGGCCAAGGTGCTCATGCCGTCTTGTGCAATGTCCGGAACCAGAATGGCGAATTCCGCGCCATTCATGCGCGCCAGCAGGGTACGTTCGTGTTGGCCGCAAAGTTGAACCAGAATTTCCCCGGCTTGGCACAGCAATGCGTTGCCGGCTGCATGGCCATAGGTTTCGTTATATTCCTTGAACTTGTCGAGCCGGACAAAAATTAAACCGCCAGCGGCGAATTCGTCCGGTGAATTGAGCAGATGGAAGAGCCGCTCATTGAAATTGCGGCCATTGGCGAGGCCGGTCACACTGTCCAGATAAGCCTTGGAATGCATTTTTTCTGTCAGTGCAGTTTGCTCGTTGAGCATGCGTTCGACGGCACTGCACATGGTGTTCATGGCTTGCGCAACACGCCGTAATTCCCGCGCCCACGGGATTTTTTTCATGATGGTGAATCGCCGCCGGGAGATGCCCAGTGCCTGCGCTTCCATCACCGATAGCGGCGCCAGGGCGAAACGCATCACCAGCACGACCGCCAGCAGGGACACAATGCCTACTACGAGCGTCCACCAGAATGCCTGCATCGATACGCGCCATAGCTCCTTATAGGCGTGGCCCGGGTGGCTGACCACTTCCACGGTGCCTACCTGTTTCCAGCCATGCATGATCAGGGCTTTCCCCTGCGGGGTTTCGAGCGTGAAGGCGTGGGTAAACCATTCGGGCACGTCGCTGATCCATAATGCTTGTGATCGTTCCACCAGAGTATCGCCTGAAATTTTGCGAATCACGATATAGCGGTAGTAGCCGCGGTCGAAGATGGCGTCCACCATCGAGTTCGTGGTGGCCAGATCGTTGTGCTCCACGCTGGTGGTGAGCGACAGGCCAAGTGAAGTCGCGGTGTCTTGGGCGTGTGACAGCATCTGATTAACCAGATAATCCCGGCTGTTACGGATGGTAATGGACAGCGTGCCGATAAATATCAGCAGCCACAGCGCTGAGATGATAATGACGAGTAGTCGCGAAAGTTTCATGCGTGTGCCCTTTATATTTTGGGGTTAACGACCTGTTTCCCGCTCAAGCTTCATGCGCTTGAGTAAATCTTTCCATAAGCTGATGCGATCCGACTCTCCCACCAGCTGGCTACGGCCGGTCAGTTCCTTGGCAAGCCAGAGATTGTCACCATTGAAGCTGTATACCGGGATCAGATCCTGGCGTTGCGATGCGGGTTTGATGTCTGGCTGCAAGTTGTCCAGCACAAGGGGTTCTGCATCTGGTGTAGGGTAATAGGTCAGCACCATATGTGCCTGGTTCAATGTCATCGCCTTGACATAGGTGATGCGCAACCGCTCTGCGGGGACGCCGATTTCACGCAACGTCAGGTACTTGGCGATGGCGAAATCCTCGCAGTCGCCTCCATTAGTCGCCAGGAATTCAGTTGGTGTTGCCCAATAATCCATTTTTCCCCAATGCTCCTGGTCGCTGACAAACGGCAATGTGTTGAAGAAGCGATTAACCAGTTCCAGCTTGCGTGATTCATCTGCCTGGGGATCTGACAGCAAAACCCCCCGCCATTTTTGTACGCGGCTGGCAGCAGTTTGCCCATATTTCTGTCCAATGGCGGTGATTTCCCGATCGCTCGGGGCGAGTTCTCCGGCATTCATAAATATCGGCGTCCCCAGCATAATGCCAGCCAGAACAAGATGCGCAAACCGGGATGGCTGGCGGATCTGGCGGTGGTGTGTGGGTTGCGTCACTGTGCTTTGAATTCAGGCCAATTGTTATGTGGAATGTAACTATAGGATAGGAAATTCAACCTCACGCACCAAAGCGTCCTCAATGTAAGTACCTCAGTCAAGGACCTGGGCACTGCGGATGGAGCGATTTTCATCCGGAGATTTCTTTTCGCGAATGGCGGGTTAACGTACGGGCTGCCGATTGCCGGTCACGCTTAGAGCAGTGTGATTGATTCCGGCCGATTCTCCGCGACATGGAACAAGGCGGCAACAACATGTCGATCGTATTTCGTTTTGCTTTCCGCAAGAATCTGGTCCAGTGCCTTCTCCGTCCCCATGTCGTTGCGATATGCGCGCGGGCTGACCATGGCCACAAAGGCATTGGCCACGGCGAGGATTTTAGCAGTCAGCAGGATCTGGTCCGCACTCAGTCCGGCCGGATATCCGCTGCCGTCGATATGCTCGTAGCGCTGGCCTATTGTTTCCAGCACCGGGCCATCAAATTCGAGGCCGCTAAGCAACTCTACCGAGTACATGACATGCTTGCGCAGGATTTCGTGCTCTTCGGCATTGAGCGGCTCGGTCTTGGTCAAGATCTCTCGGGGCACTGCCAGTTTGCCGATATTCGCCAGATTGGCTGCCATCTCGAGTACTTCCAGATCCTCTTTGCCAAGTTGCATCTCTTCGCCAATGGCGAGCGCCACCTGGATGGTCTTGCTGGAATGATCGGTGGAGTAGTGGTCGTACAGGTCCACCGCGCCCATCAAGGTTTTGAGTACCTGGCGCATTAAGTGATCGCGCTTGGCCTGTGCTGTCTGCAGTTCGGTGATGTCATGCGAGATCACCAGTAGCCGCTGCCGGTGTTCATCCTGCGCCAGTGGAACACAGGTTGTGTGATAGATTCTGGCCGCGCCACTGAAAGTCAATTCCATAGTGTCGGTTTGTGGCTGATGACTATCCGTGGTTTTGGCCAGCAGTTCGCTGATCGGGCGGCTGGTTTCCGGCCCCAGCACGCTGGATAGCGTCTTGCCCGGAAAGTCTGCTACGTCCAGACTGGCTGCCTTGGCCAGGGCGCGGTTGGCAAAACTGAAATGTTGATTCTGGTCCACGATGTAGATGTAATCGGTAAGGCTGTCGGTAATGGAATGCAGAAGCGCGGTCTGGCCGCGCAGCTGGCGCGCACTTTCTCTTGCTGCCAGCGCGGCCTGTTTTTCGCGCAGACTGCTGCCATGACGCCATGCGGCGACCAGGGCCACAGCAACCAGGGCGATGGCCAGCAGGAAAACCGTCAGCAGAAAACGCTGGTGCGTGTCCGATTCCTTAAGCGCTTCCGTCGCGCCGATTTTCTGCACAAGCACCCAGGGTACCTGCGTCAACGTCCGGCTGGTCATCAGCACGGACACCCCGCGGTAATCGTTACGCTTGGCGAAGGTACCCGGTGATTGAATGGCGAATGCACCTTCCAGTCGTGCCGTGGAGAGGTTAAGGCGTTTTTTGAGAGGTGGGCTGCCATCGGCCAGAGGGGAGAGATAGACCACCGATCCATCTTCACTGCGCAGCAGCAGGGTCTCTTCTGTGTCGCTGAGGCGTACCTGGCGCGTCAGCAGAGGGAACAGCTCGTCCTCCGCATTTTTGACGCCAACGATTACGCCTATGGGGGTTCCGCGCTTGCGCATATCCTGCAGCGCAAACACCGGGGTCAGAAAGGCGACCACGGGCTTGTTGGCTGCATTGAGATAGATTCCGGCCGTGACGCGCTTGCCCGTTTTTACCACCTCGGCGGCGGCGCGCCGGATTTCTGGGTCTGGCCTCAGCCCCCGTGTCGAAACGATAGGCGCGGCATTTTGGTCGAGGAGCGCCAGGCCCGTGTTGGCAACAACTTCCAGGCTGGCCGGAAGGGGCTCGCTTCGGCTCTTGTCCATGAACCCCCCCCGCTCGGCCGTGGCGAGGACCAGGTTGCGCAGGTAGGAAAGCTGAGCCGGTTCGACATCTGCTGCAGCGCTCGTGCCCTGCGCCCCGAGTTGCATCAGGTAGAGCGGTACCGTGCCGTTGTCTGCCAGTTCGCGCAGGCTGGCGTGCTGCGCTTCAAGCCAGCTGTCTACGGCTTGGACGCGGCTGTCGGCGGTGACGCCCAGACGAATCTGCCAGGCTTGCAGATCGCGTTCCCGCTCTTTTTTGGCGTAGGCAAAAACCAGCATGACGCCCACTACGACCAACGCGATCAATAGGATGAATCCGGGAATCGCCGGATTATTTTTAAAGAGTTTTTTCATGTTGTCTGAGTGTGGTTATCTAGTGTTTATTTGAGCAGATCGCTAAGGAGTATGCATCCACCAGTGTTTTTCGTTGACCGAAAAGATGGGCACATAATGAACGATATTCCGGTGCGAGACAATCTGCTGCGTCTGGTTGTCAAGGATGAGAATGTCATTGTCGGTGTAGAGAGCCAACACCGCATGCGCGGTGCGAAGGTTGGTATCCTGCAGCACCACCACCCGCATCATGTCGACACTGAAGCCCAGTTGTCGCAACGACATGTATTTAAGAATAGCGAAATCTTCACAATCACCATTATTGTATAAAAATTCGCGGGGAATCGCCCAATAGTCCGGCACACCATAAATATCGATGTCCAGGACATATTTTTTTTCATTAGCAAAAGAATTTACCGCGGTAAATTGTTGCCGCGCCGACTGCCCCTTGATGCTGCCGAGGAATTGCTGCCATTCGGCCATGTGACAGCGCAAACTCGATTTGCCGCAGTCGCTGTCAATCAGGTTGTCCCTGGCGTGCCGCTTCAGCACGCTGGTCCACTGCGGGAAGATCTCCAGACTTTCGCGCTGCAGTTCATGAAAGCCGAACAGATTGGCCGGTTGTGCGCTGGCAGTACCGACGGTGCTGGCTAACAGGCTGAATACGCAGAGGAGGAGATTGGTTGCCCAAGTTAACCTGGTGGCAAAGGATGATCTAAGCGGGAAGGTGGAACAAAATTGCATTGAAAAATTTATCAATAGGTTATTCAGGCAATGGTTTCGAGACAAATTGCTTTCGGTGTTAGCTGCAATGGTTGCAAATATAACGTTTTCTGCTGTTGTGTTGTGAATTTTGCGCTATACAGCGCGTTGTAGATGTTTTGTTTTCAATTTTACAGGAAGCTTGGGAGATTTCGTGCCGACGTACTTCACAATGGATTAGCTGGCAAATTGGGATCCCTAGCCTTTGATGAAAACCAGGGCCGCCGATCAGACCGGTTTCACCGTAATCAGGCTTTTTCTCACCAGCTGGGCAAAGGCTTCGGCTGGCAGTGGCCGGCTGAAGTAGTACCCCTGGATTTCGTCGCACCCTTGTGCGCGTAGTTGCTCCAGCTGCTCCAGGGTCTCCACGCCCTCGGCGATGACCTGCATCTTCAGGTTGTGCCCCAGGCTGATCACGGCATTGGCGATCGCCTCGTCGTCCGGGTCAGTGCAGATGTCACGAACGAAGGACTGGTCGATTTTGATCTTGTTGATCGGCAGGCGTTTCAGGTAACTCAGCGAGGAATAGCCGGTACCGAAATCGTCGATTGAAATCTGGATGCCAAGCTCATGCAACTGGTTCAGGGTGGTGATTGTGGTCTGCAAATCCTGGATCATGATGCTCTCCGTGATTTCCAGTTCCAGATGCTCCGGAGCCAGCCCGGTATTCTGCAGTGCCTGATTGACCGATTCGATCAGATCGCGTTGGCGGAACTGGCGTGCTGACAAGTTGACCGCCATGCGCAGGGGAGGCAGTCCGGCTGCCATCCAGGCGCTATTCTGGGCGCAGGCGGTGTGCAGAACCCAGTCGCCGACGGCGACGATCATGCCGGTTTCTTCGAGCAGGGGGATGAATTCGGCGGGTGAAACCAGCCCCCGTTCCGGATGTTGCCAGCGTAGCAAGGCCTCCATGCCGATGATCCGACCGCTATGCAGACTGAGCTGGGGCTGGTAATGCAGCACGAATTCATTGCGCTCCAGGGCTCTCCGCAACTGGGTTTCCATGGTTAACCGCTGTGAGGACGCTACGTTCATGTCGGCGCTGTAAAAATAAAAACCGTTGCCGCCCTGAGCCTTGATATGGGCCATGGCGGCGTCCGCATTCCGGATCAGATCCTCATGGTTATTGGCGTCCTGAGGGTAGAGGGCAATGCCGATGCTGGGGGTGATAAATACCTCCTGACCTTCCATTTCGAAAGGCTGGTTCATGGCATCGAGAATTTTCTTTGCCACTTGCTCCGCATTTTGCCGGTTGCCGACATCCGACAGCACGATGGTAAATTCATCACTGCTCAGGCGACCGATGATGTCGATGTCGCGGACCAGGTGCCCGATCCGTTCGGCTACGGCCTTCAGTAATTTGTCGCCGATGCGATGGCCCAGCGTATCGTTGATGGTCTTGAAGCGATCCAGGTCGAGATACAGTAGCGCAACCTGCCAGCCATTTCCATTTGCGCGTTCCAGTTCCTGTTGCAGGTGTTTCGCCAGCAGGAGACGGTTGGGCAGGTCGGTATTGGTATCGTAATTGGCAAAGTAGTGGGCACGCGCTTCGGTCTGCTTTTTCTCGGTCAGGTCGGCGAATACCCCGATGTAGTGAATGGTTTCCCCTTGCTCGTCGCGGGTGGCAATGAGTGTCAGCCATTCCGGGTATATTTCCCCATTCTTGCGGCGGTTCCAGATCTCGCCCTGCCAGTAGCCAAACTCGACCAGCGAGGACCACATTGCCTGGTAAAAATTGGGGCCATGCCGGCCAGAATGCAGTATGTTGATGTTCTTTCCTGCTACCTCTTCCTCGCTGTAGCCGGTAATGGTTGCAAAGGCCCGGTTGATCTGGAGGATATTGGCGTGGATGTCGGTAATGACAATACCCTCCGTGCTGTTCTCGAAGACCTGGGCGGAAAGGCGCAGCTTTCCCTGGCTTTGTTGTAGTTTTTCCTGAGTGCGCTGGAGGCGGTCTTGCTCGTCCTGCAATTCGGCGATGTGCTTTGCCTGGAGTGCTACGTGTTCCTCGCCCTGGGTGATCGCTTGCTGGCGGGAGTGCTCCAGGTGTCGTTCCATCCGGTGGATGATCGGGACGAACAAGGCAAAGAGGGCGCCACCCAGCACCAGGTAAAACAGGCTGAGCTTGTGCAGGGTAGCCTCCATCTCGCGGGATTTCAACGACATGTCCTGCAGTATGATCAGGCTTCCCACCTTGCGGCCGGCCGCGTCCTCGACCGGGATCATGCCGGCATTGTAGGGCTTGTTGTCGAGGCTCAGGTTGGTGATCCGGTCTGGCTGGTCCTTCCCGGATAACAGGCTGAGCAACGCCTCGCGCGGCAAATCCAAGGTCTGATGGATGATCGCTGCGTCCGGCAGACGGTCCCAGTCGGCATTGCGCTTCAGCATGCGCATGCCGCTTTCCCAGTTTTTGCGTACCAGAAACTGCTTGTCGATGAATAGCGCCAGATCGGTGCCGATAATGTCATGGACGCCTTGCAGAACGCCTTCGATTTCCTCGCCCAGCTCGACATAGCCGATCAGGCCGTGGCTGTCGTACATCGGAGCCACGACTCGCAGGGTGAAGGTGCCGATCGGGCCGAGTTCGACGCCGGAGGTGATTTTGCCGGTCTTTTCCGCGACCAGGGTGGTGTAGCGGTTGATGGTGTCACCGTAACGTTTGGGCTGGTGCACGCGCAGCACGTTGATCCGGGCGGCATCCTCGAAATAGAAGTGAGTGATGCCGTATTGGTCATGCAGCGCCTTGAACAACGGGGCGGAGCGCTTCAGCAGGGCGTTCCGGTCATGGGCGCGCAAGGCTGCCTGCAAGGGTTTGTCACGCAGGATCGCCTCCAGCCCGACCCCCAGTTTTTCACTGCGCCGGGTTAGAGCGCGGTCGTAATAGTTTTTGGCGGCTTGCAGCTGATGTACGAAATCACGATCGGCATCGGTTTTTGCGTGCTGATACAGGCTGTAATGGAATGCCCCCAGCAGGATCGCCAGCACTAAGGCGAGGGGCAGAAGGATGTGAGCTTTCAGGCTGGCATTTTTGATCATCGGCGAAGCTCAACCTGAGAAATCGATATTATAAGGGTTCGAAGAGTTGAAAAAACTTCAATGTAACCTTAAAAAGTTCATGGCCGCATTGATGTAAATCAATGTGGCCAGGAACCTTGATTTCAGGGTGCCTGGGTCGGGTTTACAGTCCCAGCCGCTGCCAGATGGTCGAGATCAGGCCGGCCTGATTGAGCGTATAGAAATGCAGTCCCGGTGCGCCGCCTTTCAGCAAGCGTTCGCACAGGCCGGTGACCACGTCCAGGCCGCAGGCTCGGATGGCGGCGCTGTCGTCGCCGTAGCCCTGCAGCTTGAGCCGTAGCCAGCGCGGGATTTCCGCGCCGCAGGCATCGGAAAAGCGCGCCAGCTGGGAAAAATTACCAATTGGCATGATGCCGGGTACGATCGGGATGGTGATGCCCATAGCCTGGCATTCGTCGACGAAGTTGAAGTAGGCGTCGGCGTTGTAGAAATACTGGGTGATGGCGGCATCGGCGCCGGCATCAACCTTGCGTTTGAAGTTGGCCAGGTCGGTCTGGGCGGAGATGGCTTGCGGATGGAATTCCGGATAAGCGGCCACCTCGATGTGGAACCAGTCGCCGGTCTCGGCGCGGATGAACTCCACCAGTTCGTTGGCGTAGCGGAATTCCCCCGCACAGGCCATGCCGGAAGGCATGTCGCCGCGCAGCGCGACGATATGGCGGATGCCGTGACTTTTGTATTCGTTGAGGATCGCCCGGATGCTTTCCCGGGTCGAGCCGATGCAGGACAGATGTGGTGCGGCCTTATGGCCTTCGCGCTGGATTTCGATTACGGTTTCCAGGGTGCGGTCGCGGGTCGAGCCGCCGGCACCGAAGGTGACCGAAAAGAACTCTGGGTTGAGCTGGCCGAGCTGCTTGCGCGTGGCGTGCAGCTTGTCCATTCCCTCCTGTGTTTTGGGGGGGAAGAATTCGAAACTTAATATGGGTGAGGAGTGAGGAGTGAGGAGTGAGGAGGTCGTCATCGCTATGGTTTCTTTAAGGAGTTAATCAGGCCGCCAATCAAACCGAAAACATCGTCAATTTGCCGTTCAAGTACGGC
The DNA here is from genome assembly GCF_000297055.2 of Sulfuricella denitrificans skB26. Taxonomy (NCBI): domain Bacteria; kingdom Pseudomonadati; phylum Pseudomonadota; class Betaproteobacteria; order Nitrosomonadales; family Sulfuricellaceae; genus Sulfuricella; species Sulfuricella denitrificans. Next base: position 450,646 of record NC_022357.1, read on the forward strand.
ACTATCCGCAAGATAGCCGATTTCCCGGGCAATAACTATCTGTGTTTCCAGTTCGCTCAAAGAGCCACGGGCTATGCCCAGGAAGTACAAAAACTCTTTTGAACCATTGCGGGCTGCGCCCTCGGCGATGTTGGAAGGTACAGATACCGCCGATCTGCGCATTTGATTCGTCAGGCCATAAGTTTCAGAGGAGGGGAAGTTGGCGGTAAGGGTATAAACATCCTTAACCAACTGGATGGCAAATTGCCAAGCCTGCAAGTCGTGATGTTTTCTCTTCACTCCTAACCCCTCTCTCCTCACTTAGCCCTTAATAGCGATAATGATTCGGCTTGTACGGACCATTTTTCGGCACGCTGATATAGGCAGCCTGAACATCGGTCAGTTCAGTCAGGTTCACGCCGATTTTCATCAGGTGCAAACGGGCCACTTTTTCATCCAGATGTTTAGGCAGAACGTAAACTTTGTTCTCGTAATTTTCTGGCTTGTTGAACAGCTCGATCTGGGCGATGGTCTGGTTGCTGAACGAAGCCGACATCACGAAGGAAGGGTGGCCGGTAGCGCAGCCCAGGTTCACCAGGCGACCCTTGGCCAGCACGATGATTTTCTTGCCGTCGGGGAAGATCACGTGATCGACCTGGGGCTTGATCTCGTCCCACTGGTATTTTTCCAGCGAGGCGATGTCGATTTCGGAATCGAAGTGGCCGATGTTGCAGACGATGGCTTCGTTCTTCATCTTCGCCATGTGGTCGTGGTTGATCACGCTGAGGTTGCCGGTGCAGGTCACGAAAATGTCGCCGAGGCCCGCCACGTCGTCCATGGTCACCACGCGGTAGCCTTCCATCGCCGCTTGCAGCGCGCAGATCGGGTCGATCTCGGTGACCATCACGGTCGCGCCCATGCCACGGAATGCCTGAGCGCAGCCTTTGCCTACGTCGCCGTAACCAAGCACGACACAGATCTTGCCGGCGATCATCACATCGGTGGCGCGCTTGATGCCGTCGAGCAGCGATTCACGGCAGCCGTACAGGTTGTCGAATTTGGATTTGGTGACCGAATCGTTGACGTTGATCGCCGGGAATTTCAGGCGGCCTTCTTCAGCCATCTGGTAGAGGCGATGCACGCCGGTGGTGGTTTCTTCGGTCACGCCCTTGATGTGCTTGATGCGTGCGGAGTACCAGCCGGGCGAGGTCGTCAGCTTGGCCTTGATGGCGGCGAACAGCACACGCTCTTCTTCACAGGTCGGCTTGGCGATCACAGAAATATCGGACTCGGCACGGGTGCCCAGGTGCAGCAGCAGAGTGGCATCGCCGCCGTCGTCCAGAATCATGTTAGCGGATTCGCCTGGCCATTCAAAAATGTTGTGGGTGTATTCCCAGTACTCTTCCAGCGATTCGCCCTTGTAGGCAAACACCGGCACGCCGGTAGCGGCGATGGCGGCCGCAGCCTGGTCTTGTGTCGAGTAGATATTGCACGAAGCCCAGCGCACTTCTGCACCCAGCGCGGTCAAGGTTTCGATCAGTACGGCGGTCTGGATGGTCATGTGCAGGGAGCCGGCGATGCGCGCGCCTTTCAGCGGCTGCGCCTTGGCGTTTTCCTGACGGATCGCCATCAGGCCGGGCATTTCTACTTCAGCCATCAGAATTTCTTTGCGGCCCCATACGGCCAGGGACATGTCAGCGACTTTGCAGTCGGTAAAGTTTTTGGTATCAGCCACAGCGAACTCCATAACGTTGTGGCCGGGGGGATGCAGTGGGACGTCGCTCACCTGGCATCCCGTGTCCGGCACGGGGTTGGTTATCAGGTAAGCGCGGTGTTTGGAAGCCGAGCCTGACGGAAGAAATCCGTTGCAGCGCTCCTCGGTTGGGTTGAATTATAACTGATTTTTGGTTTTTTTGCGGGGACGAGCTTGCAGGAATAAATCGCCCTGTTATGCGTGATCCTCCGTTTGCTTTAGAGAAGGAAGACCCTGCATAATGCTGCCGCGCACAGGACGAGAAAAAAATGTTTTCCTTAATAAGCCGACTGAAAAGCGTTCATTACGATTCCACGGCAAGAGCGACACACAACGCGCCATCGTGCAGTAGCCAAAAATCAGTTGTGCCCACGTTCCTACAGTAGGTACCCAATAAATTATCTGCAGCGGTTCTGGGAGCGCAACAAGAAGAAGTATTAAATACCAAAATCGGACCTGAATTGGAAAAGCAGTAATGCTACGCTCACGTATCGTGAAGTGTATTAACTGAAATACAGTGAGGCCTATGGCGAGGAAAAATCCCATTGGGTATCCAGCAACACCAGCGGTAAGCAAGCACGCGGTCGCAAACCAGTACCACCAGCTGAGATCTTTGTGGTCGATCATAAACATAAGAGTCCTCCTTTGGTTTCCATCATATATATGCTGGCACGTTATCCCCCGCCTGAGCACGGTGATACCACCCCTCCAGCGATTCCGCCTGCACTCCTTCAGCGGGTGCCCAGGGAGCGTAGTTAGCCTCGGTGATCGTCGTATAAGGCCCCTGCTTGACTTCGAATACCACCGTGCCAGCTTTCAGAGACGCCACCGCGTGCCAGGTGTTGGCCGGGATTTCCACTGCGGTGACTTCTCCTCCTGCCGCCAGTTCGATCCGTTTCAGCACCTTTCCTCTATCGTCGAAAGTCAGCAGTGCCACGGCTCCGCTCAATATCAACAGGATTTCCCAGGTTTCCGGCTGCATATGGCGGTGCGGTCTGACGTAGGTGCCGGGTTCCATGGCGATGCACAGGCGCTGGACCGGATCGTCGAGCTGGGGGTGCAGGTTGTGGTGCGCCCGCTTGCGCGGCGAGGAGGCGGCCTGGTTGGAGAGGGTGGTGAGCAGAGTCTGGTCGATGCGTTTCATGCGCGCTTTCTGGTTTCGTTCAAAGGGGTCAATGGGATTATGCCCTGCGTCGGCTCGTCTGGCTGTGCTGGTACGTGTTGCATTACCTTGGCTAGCATGTCGGCATCGAGACTGGCCTCCGCCTGGAACTGGCCGGCGTAGGCCGCTTCTTCCTGCTTCAGCTCGTAGCAGTTGGCACCGCTGATGTCCATCAGCACTGCCGCCATGCCCGCCTCGCGGAAGGCGTAGTGGCGCTTGATGAAAAACTGGCTGCAGCAGGCGCCGACATAGGCCGCCACGCCAGCGCTCTTCATCTGGACTAGCGTGGCAGTGAGGTGTTCGTAGTGGGTGATGGTGGTCACCTGCATGTTGCGCTCGCGCGCCAGGCGGTAGGCATCGCCTACTTCGCATTTGCCACATTCCACGCAGTCGTCCTGATGGCGCCATTTGCACCAGGCCGGCTTGGCGCAGTAGGGCATCAGCATCACGGTAGCCTGCGCGAGGATGGCGGGGGTGTCGTGCGTGGTTTCGCTGCCTAGCACCATCAGGCTATTGGCCTGGGCCGGACTCAGGCCGAACTCCCGCTGCTGGTCGAGCTTGGCCAGCGCCAGCCGCAATACCCGGCACAGGTCCTCCGTCGCAAAGCCGAGCAGGTCGCAGGGGAAATCGGCAAAGAAAGCACGGGCCGTCGCTTCCGCCTCCGTTAGAGGCAGGCCGGCAAGCGTGCACTCCAGGCGCTCTAGCGCATCGGCCGGGTGCAGGTGCACATCGCCGGCGAATAGTATTCGATCAATGCGCTGCTGCCCCGCATCCGGCCACAGCCGCACTCGCAGTACACCGCCGGCAGTCTTGTGCAGGGCTTCGAGCGCGACATCGCTCGCCTCGCTCCATTCGGTTTCGCGGTTAGTGTCGTCATTCCCGTGCAAGCGGGAATCCACGGCTTCCATGCCAGCATCCGCAAAGCCCACCCCCAGCGCATCCGTGATCCCAAACCGTAGCGCCTGCTGCAGCACCGCATCCTCAGGTATTTTTCCGAGCAGATCCTTCAGCGTGATCAGCCGCTGGCGCGCGCTTTCCAGCCCGGTCACGGTCAGCTTCTCGGTCGGCACGCGCAGTGCTTCCAGCATGGTTTTGATGTCGGCGTCTATCAGCAGTGTCGCCTGCAGCAGCAGCGAATCGCCCGCCGTGGCGATGAAGGCGGAAGCCAGCTTGCGGCCGTCGATTTCCAGGTCGTTGGGCGCCTTGAAGAGAGCGTGGACACCGAGGTGTGCAAGCCCATCGGCGAGCGCCATACAGAAGCGAGAAAGAATGTCCTGCAGGCATCCCCATTGTGCCGGACGACGGATGATCAAGCTCAGGCCCAACTGGTTCTCATCGAGGTAAAGCGCCCCACCGCCACTGGCGCGGCGCACCACCTCGATGCCACGCGTGAGGCAGTAGTCCAGCCGGATCTCACGTTCCAGCGCCTGGTAGCGGCCGATGCTCGCTGCCGGCTGGTTGCGGTAAAAACGCAGCAGATCAGGGCGGTCGCCGCACGCGTGCAGGGTGAGCCAGTCCCGGTCGAAACCGGCATTCCAACTGGCGCGGTTCAGGCCGTCGTCGTGGCTAGCTATGATGCTGGAGGGCTGATTCAAGATGGAAGGCCTGGGGCTATGCGATGGATCAGAGTATAGCAGGAGAGAACGGAGAGCTTTATCGACAGACGCAGACAGATATTTGGTGTTTGTGCCGGGGCAGGAATTTGTCGTCGCTTATCGATGCGATGTATATTCCCCAGCAAGAACTTTATTATCGGAAACGCCCATGAAGACACTGCACATCGCTTCCACCGAAATCGCCCTCGACTTCAACGCCGCCATCAAACTCGCCGCGGTGATCGCCGACAATCTGACCGGCGAAAACATGCTGCTGTCGTGGTATGACCGCGACCGCGATCTGGAATCGCCGCGCGGCGTGAGTGAATGTCATGAAGGTTGCCCGGTCAAGGGGTTCTGGGATTACGGCCTCAATCATGGCGCGGAACTGGCGGTGAATTTCGATGACGGACGGTTCGTTTTTTGTTTTCAGCCGCTGGGGGAGTTTGAATGAATCGGTTTTCCGTCATTTAACTTATCGCCGCTCCGGAAATCTTCGGACAGCCGTGAGCTTCCCACGCAGAAAACATGCGTATCATGCACAACGGCAGGCACAGAGCGGGAGCATCTTATGCTGCACTTGAAACCAGGCCACTAACGTTTCCCACCCAGGATCGATCCCAGTACGCCACGGATAATTTGGCGTCCGAGTTGCGAGCCGATGGCGCGGGCGGCGCTTTTGATGGCGGCTTCGGCGACGCCCTGGCGGCGGCTGCCACCGCCCAGCATGTCGCCGATGCTGTCCAGCCAGCCGCCGCTTGCGGCCTTTTCGCCTGCGGCCTCGCTAGACGATGTGGCGGGCGAGGTACTCTGTTCGGCCCGCCCTTTCAGTTTTTCATAGGCGGATTCGCGATCCACCTCGGCTTCGTAGTGGCCGAATAGTACCGATTGTCTGATGATCGCCTGGCGCTGTTCGGGAGTGACGGGGCCAAGCTGGCTGCGCGGAGGAACAATCAGGGCGCGCTCCACCGGATGCGGGCGGCCTTTTTCATCGAGCAGGGAAACCAGGGCCTCGCCAACACCAAGCTCGGTAATGGCCGCTTCAACATTGAGACCCGGATTGGCGCGGAAGGTTTCCGCTGCGGCGCGCACGGCTTTCTGGTCACGCGGCGTGAAGGCGCGCAGGGCGTGCTGGATGCGGTTGCCGAGTTGGCCTAGCACTTTGTCCGGGATGTCGAGCGGGTTCTGGCTGACGAAGAAAACGCCCACCCCTTTGGAGCGGATCAGCCGGACCACTTGTTCGATCTTGTCCTGTAGCGCCTGGGGTGCGTCGTTGAAGAGCAGGTGGGCTTCATCGAAGAAAAACACCAGCTTGGGTTTGTCCACGTCGCCCACTTCCGGCAGCCTTTCATAGAGTTCCGACAGCATCCACAGCAGAAAAGTGGCGTAGATCTTGGGGGATTGCATCAGTCTGTCGGCGGCAAGGATGTTGATCATCCCCTGCCCTTTGGCATCGCACTGCATTAGGTCGTCGATATTCAGTGCCGGTTCGCCGAACAGCTGCTTGCCGCCTTCGGATTCCATCGTGATCAGACCGCGCTGGATGGCGCCGATGCTGGCAGCGGAGACATTGCCATACTGGGTGGTGAACTGTTTGGCGTTGTCGCCGACATGCCGCAGCATGGCCTGCAGGTCCTTGAGGTCGAGCAGCAGCAGGCCGTTGTCGTCGGCAATCTTGAACACCAGCGTTAGCACACCAGCCTGGGTGTCGTTGAGATTGAGCATGCGGGCCAGCAGCAGCGGCCCCATTTCGGAGATGGTGGCGCGTACCGGATGCCCTTGTTCGCCGAACACATCCCAGAATGTGACCGGGCAGCCGGCAAAGGAAAAGTCGGTGAGCCCCAGTTTTGCGATGCGCTCGACGATTTTGGGTTTTTCAGTGCCGGGTTGGCTGATGCCCGAAAGGTCGCCCTTGACGTCGGCCATGAACACCGGCACGCCGATGCGGCTGAAATTCTCCGCCATCACCTGCAGCGAAACCGTTTTCCCGGTACCGGTGGCGCCAGCGATGAGGCCGTGGCGGCTGGCCAGTTGCGGCAGCAGAAAAAGTTCCTGAGTATCGTTCTTGGCGATCAGGGATGGGGGGGTCATGGAAAGGCTCCGGTTTATTTCAGAATTTCTGAAATAGTACCACCCCACCTTAATTCAGCAACTCCTCAAACTGCTCCAGCGGGACTGGCTTGCTGAACAAATATCCCTGAAAGGCATGGCAGCCATGATGATCAAGGAATTCGCGTTGCGCTTCGGTTTCCACCCCTTCGGCAATGACGTTCAGCCCTAAAGCCTGTGACATTGCAATAGTGGCGTGCACAATGGCCGCATCGTTGGAGTCAAAAGCGATGTCGCGCACGAAGGATCGGTCGATCTTGATTTGGTCCAGCGGCAGGCGTTTCAGCTGGGACAGCGAAGAATAGCCCGTACCGAAGTCGTCCATCGAGAAACTCACGCCCAGTTTTTTTATTTCATGCATCTTGCCGATGGTGTCCTCGATGTTCTCCAGCACGACACTTTCGGTCAGTTCCAGTTTGAGCTGCGCAGGCGGCGCTCCGCTTTCCAGCAGCACGCGCTGCACCTGGGCAACGAAGTTGGCCTGATGGAATTGCCTGGCGCTGACGTTCACCGCCACCGTCAGGTCGCGGGTCAGCGCATCGCGTTGCCATGCTTTGAGCTGCGTGCAGGCGGTTTCCAGCACCCACAAACCGATCGGCACGATCAGTCCGGTTTCTTCGGCCAGCGGAATGAATTGATCAGGGAAAACCAGACCACGTTCGGGATGTGCCCAGCGCAACAGCACTTCCGCGCCCAGCGGACGGTGAAGGCGGTCCACCTGGATTTGATAGTACAGACGAAATTGCCGCTTCTCGAGGGCATGACGCAAATCCGCTTCCAGATCCGCACGCATATCCAATGCTGTTTGCATCTGCGGGTCAAAAAAGCGGATGGCATTGCGCCCTGCCGCCTTGGCCTGATACATGGCAACGTCAGCATGCTGGAGCAAATCGTCCACGCTCTCCAGATGGCCATGGAACAGACTGATGCCGATACTCGGTGTGGTGTGGCACTCGTACTCTTTCAGCGCATAAGGCTGACTTAGCTTGTTGCGAATCTTTTCTGCGACCAGTTCGGTGAGTGTGGCCGCCTCGTCCTGCCGGCTGCTCAGCTCTTCAAGGACCACCACAAATTCATCGCCGCCCAGCCGGGCCACACTGTCACCTTCGCGCACACAGGTCTGTAACCTGCGCGCCACCTCGATCAACAGCAGGTCGCCCATGGCATGACCCCGCGTATCATTGATGATCTTGAAATGATCCAGATCCAGAAATAGTAATGCACCATGCCGGCCGCTACGTGCGCTGACTGCCATCGCCTGCTGCAAACGGTCCATTAACAAGCGACGATTCGGCAGTTGGGTCAGAGGGTCGTAAAAGGCCAGTTGATGAATTTCCTGTTCCGACTGTTTGCGCTGACTTATGTCGGTAAACACGGCCACATAATTGGAGACTTGCTGATTGTCATCGTAAACCGCCGTAATGGTCATGGATTTGGGATAGATCTCGCCATTCTTGCGCTTGTCCCAGACCTCGCCAGACCACTTGCCGGTATCGCGTAATGCTGCCCACATGGCCTGATAGAAAGCCGCATCGTGGCGACCGGACTGCAGGATGCGCGGGTTTTGCCCGATGACTTCTTCTTTACTGTAGCCGGTAATCTCCTGAAAAGCCGGATTGACGCGCATAATTTTTGCGTCAGAATCGGTGATCAGAATAGCTTCCTGGGTTTCGAAGGTAATAGCGGCAATCCGCATCTCCTCTTCGAGATGCTTGCGCTCCGTGATATTTTCATAAATGCCCAACACCCCAAATATCTCGCTATCAGCCAGCGGCGCTTTGCTGGTATCCAGCCAGATATGCGCGCCACCGGCGTTGTGTTGCTGTTCGATGATGTGAATTTTGGCGGCGTTGTTGCTCATTACCTCGTGGTCGTCGGCTCGATAGGCTATGGATTCTTCATGCGTCCAGGGCATATCAAAATCGGTTTTTCCGATGATCTCGTTGGGGTGTGCCAAACCCGCGTCCCTGGCGAAAATCCGGTTGCATCCGAGGAACACGCTGTTGCTGTCCTTCCAGAATATCGCCTGGGGTACCGTATCCAGAATGAGGTTGAGCATGCCCTTGCTTTCGCGTAGCTCCCGGGTCATTTCGGCAGCCATTTGCTGTGCACGTTGCTCTAGTGCGGCATGTGCGGCTTGCAGCTGCGCCAGGGCCAGCGAGTTTTGTCGCACCATGCGCTGATCAAACAAAGTGGCGAGAATGCCGCCACCAAACCAGAACAGCGAAGTCAGCGACACCAGCATGGCAAGAATATTCGGCTCGATACGCAACCCACTGGCGAGGCACATGCTGCCGGGTGGAATGATTATTCCCAGCAGGGAGGTGTAGTGCATCCCGGAAATCGCCAAACCCATGATCACTGCACCCAATACAAAACGCAGTAACGGGCGTAACTTGATGTGCTCACCCTGATACATCATTAGTAATGCGCCCCATGAAGCGATGATTGCAATGGCAATGGACAGGGCAAAAGACAATGGGTTGTAACCAATGTCCGGTGACATCTTGAGTGCGGCCATGCCGGTGTAGTGCATCGCGCTGATGCCCGCACCCATCACTAGTCCGCTGACTAATATGAGCCTGGTGCTGATGCGGATTTCTCGCAGCACCCTGAAGCCCAACAGGGTAGCGAGAATGACCGGCAGGACGGAAAGGAGGGTCAGCGTAAGGTCATAAGCAATGGGGATGGGCAGGTGAAACGCCAACATGCCGATAAAGTGCATGGACCAGACTGCCAGGCCCAAGGTAATACTACCCGAGACCATCCAGAGTGTTGCCGCACGACCACTGCTCTCACGCATGCGTTGCGCATGGGTAAGCGCGGTGAACGACCCAATCATGGCCACCAGGATGGATAAAAATACCAGGGAATAATTCCAGGTAATATGCATTGCTTTAGCCCTGTTAACTGCGGATTAAATCACCCGGCGCAACCCCTGTTTGGCAAGCTCGTGCCATCGGGATCTTGCATTAACGGTCAGAAATGGGAGGGTAGCCTTATTTTATCCCATTTCCATAGAATGCCTATGGCAGGATAAGGCAAAGCTGGTCCTGCCGTATATAGGGGAACCCCTGGTTTTCAGGTAACGGCGTGGGAGGCAGAGGCAGTCCAGCCGAAGTGTCAGGCCGCATCCTCAGCCGAAGACGCTTGCAGATAGCTCTGTTCGATGCCCGGTCGACCATGCCAGTAGCCGTCGCAGGCCTGGTCGGGCATGAGCTTGGTCATCTGCTGGTTGGCCGTTTGGGCGGGGAGGCGATTGTCCATGACTTCGCGGAACAATCTGAGAATTTTTGCAGTGAAAAATGCCTGCGGGCTGACGCGTACCACATCGACGCCGGTTTCGCGCATCGCATTGAGTTCGCCGATCAGGTTGTAGACGCTGGCGGACTGGGTTTGGGTGCCGTTCAGGGCGAGGAAGGGCTGGCCTTCACGGGTTTTCAGGGTGAGTCCGTTGACGTAGTCCATGCAGCGGAACTGGCAGTCGTCCTTGGGCAGGTTGTGGTGACGGGCGGTAAAGCAGCGCGCCGAGAAGGCCAGCGGCAGACGGCCGTAGGCGAATACCTCGGTTTCCAATCCGGATGGGCGGTCGCGCAGCATGTGGCCGAGCGCGTCGCGCGACATTTCTACCGGCATGACCCAGCGCTTCGCTCCGAGTTCAGCCAGCAGGGCCAGCGTTTGCGGGTTGTAGGTATTGATGTGGGGGCCGGCGACGAAGGGGAGCTTGGCGGCTGAGAGCAGATGAACTGCACCCATATCGTTGGCTTCCACCATGAATTTGCCGTTACCGGCGATGCGGCGCAGGGTCTTCAGGTCGGATTCCGACTCGATCAGTGCCTGGCTGGAGAGCACCACTTCTTTACCGGCAGCGGCGAGCTTATCCGCGATTTCAAGCCAGTCTTCGGTGCGCAGGGTGTGGCGGCGCGAACAGACGGTTTCGCCGAGATAGACGGTATCCACCGGAGAGGCGGCGATTTCGTCGTAGAAACTGAAGGTGGTTTCGCGTTCCCAGTAGTAGAGGATGGGGCCGAGTGCTAGTTTCATGTTGTATTCTCTTTAAAATCTTTGCTCACCGCGTCCTTTGCGGTTAATTGCAGTTTATTTCCATGGCCGGTGATACGCGCCCAGGGTGTTCTGCTGTCCTTCGGCGACCTTGTTCAGTTGCGCCATCCACGCCGGGTTGACGGCATAGCTGTCCGGCGCGCGTTTGGCGGAGTCGATGGCGGAGCGCCATACCTTGGTGACCTGTTCGACATAGGCGGGGCTGCGTTGGCGGCCTTCGATCTTGATCGCGGCGATGCCCATGGCGATCATCTCCGGTAGCATCTCCAGGGTGTTCAGGCTGGTCGGCTCTTCGATGGCGTAGTAGGTTTCGTTATTGACTTCGAAACGGCCCTTGCACAGGGTTGGGTAGCCGGCGTTTTCATCCTTGCCGTAGCGGTCGAGCAGGATGCCGTTAAGCCGCGATTCCAGGCCGGTGGGAGTTTGTTCCCAGCGTACTGCCTTGGCTGGCGAGCAGACGCCGCAGGTGTTGGGCGATTCGCCGGTGGCATAGGAAGATAGCGCGCAGCGCCCTTCGACCATGACGCACAGGCCGCCGAAGCCGAACAGTTCGATTTCCACCGGGGTGTTCTTCACCACCTGTTCGACCTGGGCCAGCGACAGCACGCGCGGGATGACCGCGCGCTGGATGCCGAAGTGTTCGTGGTAGAAGTTGATCGCCTCGTAGTTGGTGGCGGAACCCTGCACCGATAGGTGCAGGCGCAGATTCGGGTAGTTCTTCGCTGCGTAGCGCATCAGGCCGGGGTCGGCCAGGATGACGGCGTCGATGCCGAGTTCCACTGCGTTATCCACCGCCGCCTGCCAGCGTTCCCATGTGTCGGACTGCGGGAAGGTGTTGAGCGCAAGCAGCACCTTGGCCCCCTTGGCGTGGGCGTAGCGCACGCCTTCGCGGGCGCTGGCCTGGTCGAAGTTCAGCCCGGGGAAGGCGCGCGCATTGGTGTTGTCCTTGAAGCCCATGTAGACGCAGTCGGCGCCGTTATCGACTGCGATTTTCAGGGCGGGCAGGTTGCCTGCTGGGCAGACCAGTTCGAGAGAGGCTTTAGGCGACATGTCTGAGTTCTTCCTTGGTTATGGGGCGGGCAAACTGTCCCTGGCGGGTGTCCCGCCTTCTCAGTTCCTGCTCGATCTTGTTGAGTACATCCCATTTCTTCGAACACCAGTCGGGGGCAAGCAGGATATCCCTGGATGCGGTGCCGGTGACGCGGTGAAAGACAATATCCTCCGGCGTGCGTTCGATCAGGTCGGAGACGATGCGGGTGTAGTCTTCCTGGCTCAGCGGCTGGTATTCGCCGCGCCGCCATTCCTGGGCAAGCACGGTATGCTTGACGACATGCAGTGGGTGCAGTTTGAGTCCGTCCACACCGTGCTCGATTACGGTATCCAGGCTGGCGTGGTAGTGCTCCTCGGTTTCGCCGGGCAGGCCGACGATCAGGTGGGCACATACCGGGATACCTCGTTCGCGGGCCGCGGTCGTGGTGGTGAGGTATTCGGCCAGGCCGTGGCCGCGGTTAACCTTGTCCAGGGTTTCATCGAAGGCGGATTGCAGGCCGAGCTCAAGGACGACTTCGACGCCGCGCTCGCAGTATCCGGCGAGCAGGTCGAGCACCTCCGGCGGCACGCAGTCGGGGCGGGTGCCGACGGAGAGCCCGATCACGTCGGGCTCTGCCAGGGCTTCTTCGTACATCGCGCGTAATTGTTCGATCTTGGCGTAGGTGTTGGTATAGGCCTGGAAGTAGGCGATAAATTTTTTGGCGCGGGTGCAGCGGGTGATGGCGGCCCTTCCCGAAGTCAGTTGCTCTTGCAGGGTCGGCGGCTTGCGCCCGTTGGGGCTGAACGATTCGTTGTTGCAGAAGGTGCAGCCGCCGATGCCCTTGCTGCCATCGCGGTTGGGACAGGTCAGGCCGGCGTCGAGGGCGATCTTGTGCACGCGCTCGCCGTGGCGTCGCAGCAGGAGCTGCCCATAGGTGTGTATACGGTCGGAAAGAACCATCGGGTGTCGGTTTCTGCCAGCTAAAATCTATTCGGATTTAAAGGTCGATAAAGGCCGTTCAGGCTAGCATGACTGCCCGAAAGCATCAACCCTGCCGGGTCAAGAAAGATGAATCAGGTCTGGCACAGCGGGCGGTTGTCCGGATTCTCTACGTTGCGGGCGATGGTGGTGGCGAGTTGGTGGATTTCGTCGATACTCAGACAGCCCATCAGCCGGTTCATCATCTCCGGCTCGATGCGGATCGCGCAGGTACGGCCGTCGATCAGAGTGATGTTGATGGAAGTGTTGTGCTTGAGGCCGGGCTCGGTTTGTTCCACCATCTCGGCTTGCTCGTCGAGCAGGTGGGCGTAATAGGTGTCCAGCCGGTTGTCGAGTTCCTCGTCGAGATCTTCTGGAACGGCCACGATCAGCCCCATGTTGTCGCTGCGTTCTTCGCAGCCGGCACCGATCAGGCGTGCGAATTCGGCGAAGCGTTCGGCCAGTTCGGCGTTGAAGAAAATATATTCCATCATGATGTTGTCTTCCTAGGTGATATGTTTGAAAGCGAGCGCGGCCTGGTTGCGCAGTGCGTGCAGCAGGCAGAGTTCTTTTCGGGACAGGGCGATGTCGCCGGCATGCTTCTTATCGGCATAGATCAGCGCTACCGGGATGTTGTTGAGTGAAAGCGGAAGCAGGATGAAGGTCTGGGCGGAAACGGACTTGCGATACCAATCCGGAATGCTTGCCCTGATCTTCGGGGCGTTGATGTCGGCGATCAGGATGTCGGAATTTTCGCTCAGCACGGCATGAAACACGTCATTTGAGGGTTGTAGAGGGAATTTGAAATCGCGGGTAATTTGCGCGATATCCGGGCCCAATCCGAAGCGCCCGGTCATGGAGTCTGTTTTGCGATCCTTGATGCACAACAGGACATGCTGAAATCCCATGCCCTGATGGAGTATTTCCAACACCATGTGCAGAAGGGTATTCAGGGGGGTGTTATCGAGCAGGGCCTGGCTGATGTTCTGGAGCCCTTCGGCCAGAATGATCTGGCTGTCGAATCGTTCGTCCTCGTTATTTGCGTTGGCTGATGAGCGGCGCTCCGCGAGTATTCCCGGTGCAGAGGCGGTGTTGAGGACGGTGGGGGAATCGTCATCGGCAGTGCTTTCCAGGTATTCCGCTCCGCCAGCCCAATCGATGAGGGCTTTGCCGAATTGACTGTAGTGCAGGTTGAGGTGGATCGTGCCGGCGTATTGAATGGCTTCTTCCACGGCTTTTTCCAGGGCCGTGTCCATTTGTTTTTCGGTCAGGCGCACGGCGTCTTCGAAGCGGCGCGTGACTGTCTGGATCGCGCTCGCCCGGTTGTCGTGCGAGGTGTCGGCGATGGCCTCGCATAGCTCGTTGGCATGGGCTGCGATAAGGTGCGGCATGTCGTAGGGGGTGTCTTTCCGGATTTTTCCTGACGGTAGCTGGCGCATGCTTTCCACGATCTGGTCAGGAAAGCCCCAGATGCGTGCGATCTCCATGCCCAGATTCTGGTAGGAAATGCCTAGCACCTGGGTGGCTGCGACCTCCTCGCTATACTCCTTTTGCGCCATGGTTTTTTCGATTTCCCTGGTTTCTTCGGGAAAGTAGAACAGCGATAGCATTCGCCCAAGATGGTGGAACATGGCGCAGATGAAGACTTCTTCGGCATCCCCCCGCGCCATGACATTGGTAGCAATTTCCTTGGCCAGAATGGCGCTGAACAGGGCGCGCAGGAATTCATCCTTGAGCTGGGTGACGAGTGCCTTGTTCTGCATGTGATCGAACAGCATCAGGGTGACTGCGAGGTTGCGCAGCGCATCCAGGCCAAGGATGACGACTGCGCGCGAGACGGTGGCGATCTTGCCGCTGTCATGCTGGCCGTAGTAGGCTGAATTGACCAGCCTGAGAATCTTGTTGGTGAGCGCGACATCCTTGAGGATGGCGCGCGACAGCTTTTCGAAACTGTCCTGCCCGCCTGATGCGATGATTTTGTTGATGACACTGACCGATTCGGACAAGGCGGGGAAATCGCTCTTGTAGCGCATGCGCCGGAGCAGGAAATCCACTGTGCTTTTGCGCGATTGTTCCGAGAGTATGGGCAGGCCATTCGCATCCATCACCATGTAGGCGTGCAGCGCGTCGCGCATTTCCTGCGCGCTGGTGTAGCGATCGAGCGGGTTCGGCGCCAGTGCCTTGAGGATGATGTCGCCGAGTTTTTCGTCGATGAATTCGCTGGCTTCGGCGGGGTTGAAAATCGGCCCGCTCACGATCTTGTTGAGGATCTGGAAAATGTCGTTGCCTTGCACCGCACGTTTGCCGGTAATCATTTCGCAGAGGATCAGGCCGGTGGCGAAGATGTCGCCTTCGATGCTGACTTCGCGGGTGTTGATATACTCCGGCGACATGTAGGTGGGTGTGCCCATCAGGTCGTTGCCCTGGTGAGCTGCGCCGCTGATTTTGGTGGCGATGCCGAAGTCCATCACGCGCGGAATGCCTTCCAGGTTTATCAGAATGTTGGAAGGTTTGAGATCGCGGTGGATGATCTGGTGCTGGTGGGCGTGAGAGATGGCGTCGAGCACCTGCTGGATGATCTGGATGGCGCGCAGAACGGGCAGGGCACCCCCTTCCTTCAACTGCGCAGCCAGGGTTTTGCCTTCGACGTATTCGAACACCAGATAGGGGTTGCTGTCGTGCTCCCCGGCCTCGAAGATCGGCACAATGTTGGGGTGCTGCAACCGGCTGACCGTGTGCGATTCCTGGATCAGCGCCCCGATCTTGAGATCCCGGTCCTCCTGCTGGGCAAAATGCACGGTTTTGATCGCCACCTCGCGCTGAAGTTGCGGGTCAAAGGCCAGATAGACCACGCTCTGAGCTCCTCTGCCCAGAATGCGCAGAACCTCGAATCTGCCGATGTTTTGTAACATGCCGACGGGCCCCTATAGCGTCTGCTTGATGGCCAGCAAGGCCTGATTGCGCAGTGTCCTTAACAGGCTCAGCTCGTTTTCCGGCATATTGATGCCGCCTGCAGCCTCCTTGTCCGCATATATCAGCGCTACCGGTACGTTTTTGATATTCAGCGGAAACAGCACGAAGGTCTGGGCGGTAATAGTCTTGCGATACCAGTCCGGAATGCGATCCTTGATTTTCGGTTCGTTGATGTCGGAAATCAGGATGTCCACTCCCTTCGACAAGGCGGCGTGGAACACATCCGGAGTATAGCTGAGGGGGAACTTGAAGGTCTTGACGATCTGGTTGATATCCTCGCCGAAGCCGAAGCGCCCGACCATGGCGTTCTGCTTGGCATCCTTGATGCATAACAGCACGCGCTGAAAGTCCATGCTGCGGTACATGGTTTCCAGGATCATGCGCAGGAGGTCGTTGAGGGAGCAGCCATCCACTAGGGAATTGCTGATGTCCTGGATGCCGGCGGTGAGGATTGCCTGGGCATTGCCGGCATCCGGCTTGTTTCCCATGCCTTCCGGCAGCTTTCCCTGGGCAAGAGTGACTCCCTCGGTTGCGGTGATCGCCACCGTGTCCTGCATCTGCGCCTCTGCCTCGGTTAGCTCGGTACCTTCAGCAGCGTGTTCTGATGCTCCTGCGACCTCTACTTGATGGGTGTGCCCGGTCCAGTTGGCGGCTTGCTTGCCAATCCGGCTCTCTCTTACCCCCAGGCGCACCGTGCCGGCGAACTGAGTAATTTCATCGAGGGCTTTTTCCAGAGTCTGCTGTAACTGTTTTTCCTGGATCGGCATGCTGTCACCATAGCGCCCGGAGAGTTTTTTGATGGACTTCAGCCGGTCTTCGCTGGGCGTATGGGCAACGATAGCGCATAGCTCATTGGAGAAACTGGTGATGATGCGCAGCCTGTCCATGGCGGTTTTGGGACGGGGTATGGAGTCGGGCGGCAGCTTGCGCATGCTGTGCACGATCTGTTCCGGGAAGCCCCAGGTCTTGGCGATGCCGATGCCCAGGTCCTGGTAGGAAATGCCGAGCACCTGGGCGGAAGCAATATCTTCGTTGCATTCTTTCTGGGCCATGACCCTGTTTATGCTTTCGGCCTCTTCCTGGAAATAGAACATGGCCAGGAGGCGCCCCAGGTTATGGAACATCGAGCAGATAAAGGCTTCTTCAGGATCCTTGATGTCTTTGGAGGCGCCTTTGGCAATATCCTTGGCGATGAGCCCGCTGAACAGGGTCTGAATGAATTCTTCCTTCAGATGCGTCGCATGAGCCTTGTTCTGCATGTGTTCGAACAGGATCAGGGTGACGGCGATGTTGCGCACCGCGTCGAAGCCGAGAATAATCACGGCGCGCGAAATGGTGCTGATGGTGCCGCCGCCGTATGTGCTATAGAAGGCGGTATTGACCAGCCTCAGAATCTTGTTGGTGAGGGCGAAATCCTTCAGGATCGAGTTGGAAAGCTTGTTGATGCTTTCCCGGTCGGAAGAAACTACACGGTTGATGGAACTGACCGACTCCGACAGGGCCGGGAAGTCGCCCCGGTGGCGCATCCGCCGCAGCAGGAAATCCAGCGTGCTCTGTTTCGATTCGGCGGAGGGAGGCGCGGTTTCTTCGCCCGCCAGCATGAACGAGTGTAACGCGTCTCCCATTTCCTCGGCGCTGGCATAGCGGTCGAGAGGATTTTTTGCCAGTGCCTTGAGGATGATGTCGCCGAGCTTTTCGTCGATGGATATTTCGCCGCTCGGGGGGAGTTCGATCGGTTCGGAAGCGATGCGGTGCATGATCTGGTAAATATTGCTGCCCTGCACGGCTTTGTGCCCAACCACCATTTCGTAAAGGATCAGGCCGGCAGCGAAAATATCATTTTTTTCGCTAATTATCCGGCCGTCGATGTATTCCGGCGCCATATAGGCAGGCGTGCCTATCAGGACATCGTCGTGCTCGCCCGGTTTGTCGGAGATGCGTTCGGCGATGCCGAAATCCATCACCCGCGGGATGCCTTCCGGGCTGATCAGGATGTTGGAGGGCTTGAGGTCTCGATGGATGATGCCGTTCTGGTGGGCGTGGGCGACGGCATCGAGCACCGGGGCGATAATGCCGATGGCCTCGTTGGCGGATAGCGCCCCTTTTTCCCGCAGCAGATCGGACAGGGTCTTCCCCTCGACATACTCGAACACCAGATAAGGGTCGCCTTCGTATTCCCCGGCCTCAAAAATGGGTACGAGGTTAGGGTGGCGCATCTTGCTGACCGTGCGCGATTCCTGGATCAGCGCCTGAATCTCGTTCTGCTGATCCTTCTGTTTCGTGAAATGCAGGGTTTTTATCGCCACTTCGCGTTGCAGTTTGGGGTCGTACGCAAGATAAACCACACTCTGCGCGCCCTTGCCCAGAATCCGGGTCACTTCAAATCGGTCTATTTTTTGTAAGTCTTGATTCATACTGTTTTCAGGGGTACTCGCTATCTGGCTGCGCGGGAAAAGTTATGGGGAAATCGTTATACAACGCTATTCTGCAATAGATAGAGCGGATTGTCGCCTGGGGGCGCTTACTTTTGGTGAGTCAATCTCGGTCAGCCGGGCTGAACCGGAGTAAAATATCATTTTACGTTTGAATCAAGGCTGAATATGTCGCAAGTTAATTCCGTCTGGCGCACGTTCTCCGCCGCGCCCCATCGCATGATGTTCCTGGCGGGTGCGGTACAGGGGTTGGCTGTTATCGCCTGGTGGCTGACCGAGTTGATCGGTCGCTACACTTCCGCCTGGCTGTCGCCGGCCTGGACGATACCGGCGACCTGGGCGCACGGCTTCCTGATGATCTACTGCTTCTTCCCGTTTTTCATCTTCGGCTTCCTGATGACCGTCTATCCCAACTGGATGAACGGTACCAAGATACCGCCACGTCGCTATGTGCCGGCTTTCCTGTCGTTGGCGTGCGGCGTGCTGCTGTTCTACATTGGACTGCTGGCCGGAAAAGAGCTGCTGATCGTCGCGCTGGTGCTGATCCTCGCCGGCTGGGGTGTCGCTTTTTATGCGCTGCTGGACGTGCTGATCACCGCCCGTCACCCTGACAAACTGCACCCCAGAATTACCAGCGTCGCACTCGGCATGGGCTGGGTAGGCATCCTTGCCTTCCTGCTCTGGCTGGTGACCGGCAACGCCCTGTTCGTGGTGTTTTCTCTCAAGGCCGGAGTGTGGTTCTTGCTGCTGCCGATCTTCTTCACCATCTGTCACCGCATGATTCCGTTTTTTTCCAGCCGGGTGCTGGACAACTATCAAATAGTCCGGCCCACCGGCGCGCTCGGTGTGATGCTGGTGTGCAGTTATGGCCACGGCATGCTGGAAATTCTCGGCTGGAACGCCTGGTTGTGGCTGTTTGACCTGCCCCTGCTGGCGCAAACAATGCATTTGAGCTGGCACTGGCAACTGCGACGCAGCTTCGAAATCCGTTTGCTGGCAGTGCTGCATGTCGGTTTCGCCTGGACCTCGGTTGCGCTGGCGCTGTATGCCGTACAGAGCCTTGCTCTGCTGGCCGGCGTCAGCATGCTGGGTTTCGCGCCATTGCATGCCCTGACCATCGGCCTTTTCGGCTCGATGGTGCTGGGCATGGCCTCGCGCGTCACGCTGGGTCATTCCGGTGCGGAATTGGAAGCCGATAGCTCCACCTGGGCCTTGTTCTGGGGATTCCAACTCGCCGCGCTAGCTCGTATCGGTGGCGACCTGCCGCTGGCCGGGGCGGCGGCAGGTCATTTCTACCTGCTTGCCGCTACGGTCTGGCTTGCCTGTTTTGTACCCTGGTTCGTCAAATACGCGCCCAAGTATTGGCGGCCACGCTCGGATGGGCAGCCGGGGTAAGTCGAAAGCCAAAGCCCAATTGCGACGGCGGGTTGATCTTTCCGCTGTGCTGGAAAGGATGGGTGGCATTCGGGTGGTGCTTGCAGGAATGACAAATAAGTTATTGCCGTGTTTATACACCAACCCGATAGAATTATAGATATGTTATTGATGTCTACTTTACCTTAGGATTCAGCATGCCACTCACTCTCATTGCCTTTGATAATTCGTCGAGTCGATTTGCGGTGACGAAGGTTGGCGCTACCGTGCCAGACGGTCGGTTCTTCCTCGATTTCACGCGAAAACTTGAAGTTATCAGATGGTTCGGCATTAGAAATCGATATATCGGCCCAGCGGTCGATTTGCTCGTCCCTGTAATCCACGAAGCGGAGAAATTGGGGGGCTACGTGATCGGCGTCAATGTCGGTGATCCGTACTTTCAAGATCTTCGCAAACTCTGGGAGGCACGTTTTCCATCAAGTCTTGCAACGGTTCCTCAAGAAGCGGATGGTCTCAAAATCATTGCCGATTTCGCAACGCAGTTTCCAGAGGACTGCCAACCAGCAAATGCGTAATGGCCCCATGAGTCCTACCCTGCATTCGAGACGACCTGTGCGAAAAGCCATGCAGGCGCCTCAACTCCACCTTAGGCTGCAGAGAGATGCCCACACAGATCGAAAAGCTCGAAGGTCACACTAGCCACCTGCTCGATGCGTTCATCCGGTTGCGAGAAAGGTATGCACTTCTTGAGCCAATGCTGTTTGATCAACAAGTGCCAAAGCTTCGAGGCGCAGGGCGTCAAGCTCGGGGCTTCCTGACGCTCCGACATTCGTTGTTCTTGTCGTGCGCGCAGGACATCGCGAAGCTGTCGTTCGACAGTGACGAGAGAACTCCAAGCATCAAGAACCTGATGGCGGCGCTAGACGATTCCAGCCTTACGTCGTCATTGCGTGAGCGGTTCGCCGTGTGGCACTTGCCGTCGGTGGAGGAAGAGACCGATCCGGAGATCGTTGCTGTCCTTCGACGGATGAAGCTGCGAGAGCAGGATGAAAGGCGTACTCAGTTTGATGAAATCCTCGCGGCCGGAAGAACCACGTGGAATGAGCTGGCTACAAGCGGTCATATGAGCGGCTTCCTCACTATCCGCGACAAGATCACGGCACATACAGAGGTTCAGCATGTCGCCGACAAGTATCAGCCTGTAGACATCGGCAATCTCGGGATTAAGTGGGCTGATCTAAGACGCGCAATCGACGCGATGCAGAATTTGGTGGAGGCACTGGGCCTGTTGATCAGGAATGCCGGATTTGCCTGGGACATGCTTGACGAGCAGCTTTCGAGAGCCGGAAAAGACTTCTGGCTGCCTGCCGATGCTGCCACCTAACTTTTCGGTCGAGAGGGACCTCCGGCAACCCATCCTTCCACCGGACGCTACGTGATAAGGCCGCGCAGCACCGGTGAATTCGTAAATAGGGGACGTAGCCCGATTATCTAACCCTCTCCAGCCCTCAACTCTCCGAGGGTACGGCAAATCAAAACCCCGTCTCTCATCCAGGAGGCGGGGTTTTCTTTTGCAAATGGCAGAGCTATACTTATACCACAAATGTGGTAATACATATCGGAGGTATTGGAATGTCGGCAAGCACTTCAATTAGGATCAATCAGGAACTATATGAGCAAGCCAAGCAAGACGCGACGCTGGAGCATCGATCCATTGCAGGACAAATCGAGTTCTGGGCGCGGGTAGGCCGGGCTGCGCTGGATAACCCCGATCTGCCGGTCAGTTTCGTGGCAGAGTCTTTGGCTTCGATGGGCGAATCGCGTGACCAGTCCCAGCCGTTCGTGCCCCGGAGTCGTCGCGGATGACGTGGACAGTCCAGCAAACCCGGCGGTTTTCACGGCAATATAAAAAGCTGCATGACAATACCGCCGCCGATGTGGATTCCGCAGTCGATGAAGTCAGGCAAAACCCAGAAATCGGGGAGCGCAAGAAAGGTGATCTGGCCGCGTTGCGTGTCTTCAAGTTTCGCAGCGGAGGGCAATTGTATCTGCTGGGCTACACGCTAGATGAAGGTGTTCGCTTGATTTATCTGGAAGCCGTTGGGCCGCATGAAAACTTCTACCGGGACTTGAAGCGGTAGATGCAGCCGGGATGTAGGTTGGGTTGAGCGGCTTTATCGCGTAACCCAACAAACTGAACCTTCCTTCAAAATGTTGGTTTTGATGCTTGGGTTTGTCGCCTAGAGGCACCTACTTCTGGTGGGTTACGGCGCAAAAAGCTGCGCCTAACCCAACCTACATTTTGCGTGCCGACGTTTCGTGTTGACTGCCCACTAATAATGGGGAGGGGATTCGTTCGTTGTGCGCTGTTCAGCGGCACCGTCTGATAATTCCTTGACATGCTGGATCAGCGCATCGCAAATTGCCTCCAGGTGGTCGATTTTTTGTTGTTGCTGGCAGACCACCTGGTTTAATTCTTCTACCGTATTCTCTTGGTGGGTGAGCTTGATTTCGATATCGACTAGCCGGTCTTCGCTCATTTTTATTTCATGTCTTTCTGCTGTTCGCCGATCAGATCGGCCAGGGTATACAGATCCAGCGTCGCAAGAAAGCTTTGCAGGGCCTCGCTCATGGCGGTTTTCAGGCGGCAGGCGGGTGCCAGAACGCAGGCGTTGAAGTCGGGCTGGAAGCAGGCAACGATGTCCATGTTCTCTTCCATGCTGCGCACCACGTCGCCCACTACGATCTGCTTCGGCGGGCGCGCCAGTCTGATGCCGCCGCCTTTGCCTCGCAGGGTGTCGATATAGCCGTTTGCGCCGAGCTGGTGCACCACCTTCATCAAGTGGTTGCGCGAGATGTCGTGATAGGTGGCGATTTCGCCGATGGTGGCGAGCTTTTCCGGTCTCGTGCCGAGATAGATCAGTGTGCGCAGGGAATAGTCGGTGTAGCGGGTCAGGTGCATGGAGGGGTCGGCTAGTTAGCGGGTCAGCTGCGCATACAGCAGTGGCAGCTGTTTCGGCAGTTCCGATGGTTTCCTGATTACAACATATCCGCCGATGCCGAACAAGTGCGGCAGGTAGCTGCCGGCCTTTTCGTCGATCGTGACGCAGAATGGACGCAGCCCCATCTGCCGTGCTTCGAGCAGGGCGACGCGGGTGTCTTCGATGCCGTAGCGTCCTTCATACTGGTCAAGGTCGTTGGGTTTTCCGTCGGTGAGGATAAATAAAATCCTTTGCGTGGCCTGCTGCTTCGCCAAAAGCTGACTGGCGTGACGGATGGCGGCGCCCATGCGAGTGTAGTAGCCGGGCTTGATGGCCTGGATGCGACCGCGCACGCTGGCGTTGTATTTCTCGCCGAATTCCTTGATGACGTGAAAGCGCACGTTTTCGCGCTTCAACGAGGAAAACCCGTACAGGCTGAAGCGGTCGCCGGTGGCGGAGAGCGCCTCGGCGAACAGGTACAGGCTGTCGCGGACGACGTCGATGACACGGGCGGTATCGCTCACCCAGGCGTCAGTGGAGAGCGATAAATCGGCCAGCAGTAAACAGGCGAGGTCACGATCGCGGTAGTGGTGGGCGCGGTACAGGCCGCGCTCGGCGGCGTGGCCGGTGAGGCGGTCGGCGGTGAACTGGACGCAAGCGTCCAGGTCGGGCTCGGTGCCGTCGAACTGGCCCCTGACCCATACCCGCGCCGGGGTCAGCGCCTCGAACTGGCTGCGGATGCGGCGCGCGGTGGCTGCGAGGTGGTGTGGCAGGGCGCAGGGCGCCGCTTCGCGCGCGACCATCGGCTGCAGGCAACAGTGGTTGGGCTGCAGAATCTGCTTCTTGTAGTGCCACTCCGGTAGCAGAATGCCCTGCCCGAGCGGCATGTCGTCCTGTGCTGCGGAAGGCAGGTCGAGGTCGAACCTGAGGCGCGAGGCAACGCTCTTGCCGTCCTGCGCCACGCTCAGGTGGTTGAGGTCATCGGCGGCCGGGTCGGCAGCCGGGTCGTTGTTGTCTTCGGTCGGACGGTTGGCCTTGACGTATTCGGCCCAGCTGAAAATGCTTTCGGCGCGGAAGAACAGGATGAAGGGGTTCTTGTTGTCCGGCATGTCCACCCGTTCAGCCTGGCGGCGTTTGGTGTCATCGGTTTTTTTGCTCTTGCCGTCGCCTTCCTGCTGCGGCTCGCCGGATGGGGGAGCCTTGCCGCCGGCCTGGCTCGGTGATGTGCGCGGCGGGTTGGGGTGCAGCCACAGATGCACCGGATAGGGTGGCCGACTGGCGCGCGGCAGCTTGTCTATGCTGCCCGGGTTGGCCAGCGCGGCGCGGATGGCCTGTTCCATGGCCGCTTCGTCTTCCGGCAGCTTGGCCGGGTCGGGGCGCAATGCCAGCGTGGCATCGAGCAGGCGCTGGTAGCGCGAGCGCATGCCGGGGAAACGGTCGAATACTGTCAGGGTGGCCTGCTGGCTGCGTACCACCCAGGCGGTGTGACCGGGTTCGTCCACAGCCGCCAGTGCAATCAGCCACAGGTAGAGATCACGGTTGAGGCTGCGCTGTGGCAGGATGTCGAGTGCTGAGGGCAGGCGCAAGGTGTTTTCGTCAAGCCAGGTCAGTTCGGTTCTTGCGCCGCTGCCGGCAATGCGTTGCTTCAGACTGCGGCGTGCACCGTGTTCGGTCGCGCTGGCGGCGCTGACGCTGAGACCGCTATCGCCGCCGAGCGCGCGGAAGAAGATGCCGGCGGCCTTGCCGATGCTTGTGAGGGTCACCGCTTCCTGCGGATAGCGCTTCTCCGCTGCGCCGGTGATGAGCTTGTGCCAGAGAGCGCCGACTGTTTCTTCCATGTCCGATTGCTGAGTGAGGGTAAATGCGGTAGTTTACGCCGTTTTTTTTGGGCAGCCTTGCTCTGCATCAAGAAGCCGGGCACACCTTCCATGTAGCCTTACTCAACCACGCAAGCGGCAGTTTCGCTCCAGTTCGACGAAATGGGGCAGTAGCTCAGAATGCGCCTGGACATGAAAAACATAGCGAGGAACGTTCCGTTCGGTGGACTGGGCCATGAATGGCTCACCCCAGAAACTCAGCAGGGCTTCGGTTGCGCCGTCGGGTTGGGTGTCGGCAAGGATAAAAGACAAGTTCTTGCTGAGATTGCACCAATGAGGTTCCCGCACCTTGCTGCCACCACTACAGGCAGTGATCTTCGGTAGAATCTCCGTTTGCCATAGTTCTTTTTGGCTTTCATCGAGGACGAAATGGATGGAAGTTACTTGAGAGTTCTCGATTGCGGGGCGCAGAAGTATATCGAAAAGCATCTGCGTTCGGTACATTGACAGGCAGACATTGAACAATATCGCCTCCCCGTGCATGCCACGTGCGAACTGCTCGCTCACTGTACGCAGTTGGCGTGGACCGATCAACACTACGTCCGGAATGGTCAGGGATGATTTGATCTTCGCTGACATTCTCTGGATCTGTTCCACTTGCCCGGCGGTACGCTCATTGTTGCGCTCGTGGCGCATGAAGCTGATGAACAGGAGCGCCATCAGGGCGAGCACGATGGGGAGGATGATGTGCTCGTCCACAATGTGCAGCAGATGCAGTATGATTGCCGCCACCGCCGCCAGCACTCCGGCAATAGCGTCCCAGTCATAGCTTAAAAATCGATTTCCTTTCATTCTGTTTTCGTCCTCGATGTAGATATGAGCGTTTACTTCGATCGGGAGAATGTCACTCCATGCCAGCCGGGATGGTCAAAATAGGTTTCATAATTATCCAGGGCGTGGGCGATATTTTCCGCGCCTTTCCGTACTTCGTTGCCTTTCCCCCCCCCCTTCATGGCATCCGCGCCGGCGATGATGTCGGCCAGTATGAGATGGAGCATGGCATCCGCGTCAGGACTCAGTTTGCAGTTTAGCACCATGAATGCAATCTGATCATTGGTCTTCTGTGCCAGCGTCCGGTACTGTTCCATTGTGGCCTTGCCGGCCTGGATCACCGGGAGTTCCGCTGCCAGTGCGTCGCGGATGCGGCTCATACCCTGGCGCAGATTGTCGTCGGTGGCCCATTTCTGGCCATTGTTGAGGGTGAGCTGTGCCGGCCCGGCCGTGCCGTGGGAATGATCGTGATTCTGGGCCAGGACTGGCTGTGCGCCTGCGCTCAGCAGTGCGGCGGCGGTCAGGGTTGCGGCAATTATTTTCCATTGGGTAAACATGTTTATCTCCTTGATAGTCAGATTTAATTCCGGTTTGTCCGGAAGCCGCGGATCACACTGCTGACGGTGCTAAAAATGAACAGTACCAGCGCAACTGCGTTCAACAATCCGCCGAGGCTGCGCAAATCGGGCAGCGCCAGTCTATCGCCGGCAAGGCGCACCAGCAGCGATGCATGCAGCGCCAGCAGCGGCAGATAGAAAGTCCAGTGATAGGGCATCCTGACCCGGACCACGGCGGGAAATATCACCGGTGCGTGGCCAAATACCATCGAGAACACGAAACCAATCAGGATGGCGTGCAGCACCGCATCATAGGCCACCCCGGCCAAGCTGCCGGCAGCGAGCAGCGTAATGCTGCCGATGGCAAGCCAGGCGTAGCCGGAGAGCAGGCAGACGGCGATGAAGCGGGTTAACCCCCGTTCCTTTACCGTGCGTCGCGCGATGTCCTGGCGTAGCAGCCATAAAGCCAGTCCGAGCAGTCCGGTACCATACAGGATGATGCCGGTGTCGGTTCCGCTGAGAAAACCGCCCGCCAGGAGCATTGCAAGAATGGCCGCAAAAATTCGTTTGGCAACTGGCGAGGGGGGCAGGAAGCGGGACAGTTCCAGTCGCTCACCGGCGATGGTCAGTACCAGGAAGTTGATCCATAGCGTCACCACCCCCGACACCGGGGTGCTGGCCAGCCACAGCAGGTTGCCGGCCAGCCAGCTAAGAGCGCCCAGAGCCATGGTGAGCATGAACAGTTCACGCTGGCGCAGCATGATCAGGGTGGTCCCGGTGAATAGCACGGCACTGCCCAGCGCTATGGCCGTCGCCCCTATGGAAGGCGGAAAGCCGAGCAGGATGGCAATGCCGCCCAGCCCGGTTAGCAGCGGCCCGGCATAGGCCCAGCGGCGCCCCATGGCGACTGCCCGCTCCAGCCCGATGACGGTGCCGAGAAAGCCCGACACCATCAGCGGCCCATGCAGCAAGGCCAGTTGTGCCGAGGGAAGCGGCACGCTCCAGCCCAGCCGCGCCAAGCCGGCCAGCACACCCGATACCAGGGAGGCGAATCCCAGAATCAGGAGCGGCAGTCGGAACGGAACGCCCAGGTTGCCGGGTCGCATGGTTTTTCTCGGCTCAGGAACAGCAGGCCGCGACGCGGCCGATACGCACTCGCCATACATCGGGGCCTTCTTCCAGATATTCCCAACTGAACTCGCCGCCATGCTCGGCCTGGAATTGATAGTAAAGCGGTTTTGGGTCGTGGTCGTTGATCAGGAGCAGGGCTTCGTCCTGAGCCAGGCTGGAGAAGGTGCCGAAAATCAGTGGATGGCGGTCGCGCGGCGCAATGGTGCGGACGTCGACGGTGGTTTTGGTGGATGTGGTCGTCATGATAAATCTCCTGTGGTTTGAGGGGGGCTAACTCCAGCCTAAATGTTTGCGTGCGTGCTCACTCATCTTGTCCGGACTCCATGGTGGATCCCAGACTAGCTCGATGTCGATTTCTACGTCAGTTGGTGCCAGCGCTGCCAGCATTTCATGGACATCATCGAGTATCATTTCTCCCATCGGGCAGGCCGGCGTGGTCATGGTTAGATCGACATGCAGCCTGTTATCCGAAATTTCCACGTCGTACACCAGGCCCAGATCGATGATATTCATCCCGACTTCCGGGTCGATAACGCTACGCAGAACAGTTCGAACTTCTTTCTCGGTGAGCATGTTGTTTCCTGCTGGCTTTGAGGTTAAGAGCTACCGCTACCTATCTCCGGGGGAAGGAGGGATCAGTAGCTTAACTCGATGCTTCCGGGCATGGATTAGTTAACGTAAGCCGAACAACCCGGGGTGTTGAAGCTCCAGTCGGAACAGGACAAGCCATCGTTATAGGCGGACTTGGCAGAGGGGGCGGCGAGGCCGACAAATGCCACGGTTAAGGTCCGTGCAAATTTGCTTTTCATGATGATTCCCTTTCTGGTTTTAAAAAATCGTGTTTACCTGATGTATCGTAAACCGCAGTGACCTAATAGCCAGAACCGTGCCATGAATTGCATCATGCTGTTTTTATGTGTTATTTGTGATTTGTGCTAAGAATAAAATGTTGCAATCGTTCACAATAAACATGTAAAGTAACGTTTATTGTGAACAACAGGATGTTAATTATGATGACGATCCCCATGCTGAAGTTGTTTCTGGACAGCCTGGAAGAAGGCGTGCTGTTTTTGGATAAGAACCGGAAGGTGGTGGCGGTTAACCGGGCAGCAACGCAGATGATCGGGCACGAAGATGCGAACCTGGTTAGTCTGCTATGCCCCAGCATCTTCAAGGGGACAGAGTGCGCACAGGCTTGCGAAAAACGGGGGAGCTGCGCGCTGACCCCCGATTGGAAGGCAGGCGATATTACTCAGAATATCGTGCTGCCGCGGCCGGATAATACTTCTGTATTTCTGCGCATGTGGGCCATATTGCTCCCGCCAGCGGAAAACCTGCCATTGTATTGCGCGATTATTTTACGCGACCGCTCGCACGAGGTGGAACTGGAGCAGGAAGTGACAGAACGCCTGCAGCTTGGCAGCATGGTGGGCCACAGCCCCGCGATGCAGAAACTGTATACGCAAATAATGCGGGCAGCCCCGAGCAATGCCAGCGTGCTGCTGACAGGCGAGAGCGGAACAGGAAAAGAATTGGTCGCCAAGGCGCTGCATGACAATTCGGACCGTTGCAAAGGGCCTTATGTTCCGGTGCACTGTGCCTCGCTACCAGAAAATCTCCTCGAATCAGAACTCTTTGGCTATGCCAAGGGGGCTTTTACTGGCGCGACATTGGCAAAAATTGGTCGTTTCGAAGCCGCAGAAGGTGGAACCTTGCTACTGGACGAAATCGGCGAAATTTCGCTGGGCACTCAAGTGAAATTGTTGCGCGTATTGCAGGAACGGGAGGTGGTGCGATTGGGCGAAAATCATGCCCGTCCGGTCAATGTCCGCGTCATCGCGGCTACGCACCGAAATCTGACCACAATGGTTGAGCGCGGGGAATTTCGCGAAGACCTCTATTACCGATTGCGCGTCCTCCCTTTGCATGTCCCGGCTCTGCGTGACCGCAAAGAAGACATTGCCATGCTCGCCAACAAGCTGCTTAATGATCTGGGAAACAGGTACAAGCGGGATAACATGAGGCTTGCCCATGAAACGTTGCTTGCCCTGGAAGCCTACGATTGGCCCGGAAACATCAGGCAGCTGTTCAATGCGCTTGAATATGCGGTAGTGAATGCGGATGGTCCGAACATCCTGCTGTCGCACCTTCCGCCTGAAGTTCAATCGGTACCTCAATCTTCACCGGTCGCAAGATCACCTGAACCAATGCTGGTGCGCCAATATTACCGCCCTCCTCAGCAGGCTGAAAACGAAATGGAAGTCATTGCCCGTGTGCTTGCCGAAACAGGGGGAAACAAGGCCGAAGCCGCACGCAGATTGGGTATGTCACGTACAAGCTTATGGAAGCGGCTTAAGCAGAACCACGGCTGAGTCTCCCCGTTTTCAGTCTGCGCCCAGGGCAGCCATGAGCAGCTCATTTGGCACCACCTGTTCGGTGGTCGGAAACAGTTCCTGCTCCTCAAAGCGGACGTGGTCGGACAGTGTCTTGCCAAACTCTCCCAGGCAGAGCGTATCGCGGCCACACAACGCCTTCGCCATGGCGCGCAGTCGTGCATGGTCATCCAGGGTGCGGCGAACCAGTTCGTCCTGGCCGGCGTCCCGCAACAGTGGGAGCAGGGCTTCCTCCTCCTGATGAAAGTGCGGCTCCAGATCGGTGTTGAATTGACGTGCTACCCGTTCACAGGCGGCGTGGATTTTTTCAGCGCTGCCGGAATTTGCTGCGCGCGTGCATGCCAGCGCCAGGACCAGTGCACCATGATGTTCGCGGGAGAGAGGTTGCAGGGCGGAGTGACGTTTCATGAGGTCCTCTTCAACGAGATATCATTATTCGATATTTCACCGCGTAACGAGGCGATCGTTTTGATGTCCGGCCCCTGGCTTGACCCGAAACAGTGCGCAGGAATGTTCTCATGATGGCCGAAATCACGCGTCGATTTGTCCAGTGCGCATTCCTGGTTCACCCATTTCAGTAGTGTGCCCCTGGGGTTGCCGGCCTGTACCTGGGAACAGGCGTTGGCGCACTGGCCGCACTGGGTGCAGGTGAACATGTGGCGCTTGGTCGAGCGGGGCTTGATGCGCATCGGGCAGACGTTATCGCAGGCGGCGTTACAGTTGATACAGGATTCGGCGCGCTTGCGGTCGAAACCAATCACCATTGCCTTGCGGTTGCCCATCCAGGCCAGCGACTGGAACAGGCCGACGGCGCAGCCGAAGCGGCAGAACAGGTGGCGCGCAAACATGAACTCGATGAAAAACAGCAGCGTGCCGACGCCGATGAAGCGTGCCTGGTTGCCAGTCAGTTCGCCGTGCCACAGGTTGCCGTAAATCTCGACCGGCGGCAGTAGATAGGTAAGCAGCGCCACCGCCCAAGTGAAGGCGAAAGCCAGCGCCAGCGGTACCACCACCAGCCAGTAAAGGGGGTTGGCCCTGGTGATGCTGCCGTTAGCATTGCGTTCCGGCAGGGGGTGCTTGTCCCAGATGCTCTGCTTGCCGATGGCGCGGCGCAGTACGCTGTTAATGGTTTCCACCACCGAGAAATGCGGGCACAGCCAGCCGCAGTAGAGACGGCCGTATTTCCACGAAATCCAGATGCCAGTGCCGATCACGCCAAGGATCGGCAGGCCGCCACGCAGGATGATATTGAGCGCGGCCTCGCCGGCACTGATTTTCTGGGTGAGGAGATCATCTAGCCCTAGCGTCCAATTGTAGCCTAGGAAGAAGAAGTGCTTAACGTTGAGGTCGAAGCGGAACAGATTGAAGACCGGTGCCAGCATGAACAGAATGAAGAATCCGGCCTGGAACCAGAGTCTCTTTTGCTGAGTATTAGTCACAAGGCCTTCCTACCAGCGGATAGATATACTTCTGCCCAGCCATCGCCTTGGCCAGGCCGAGCACGCCGAGCAGCACCAGGGTGGAGTGGCAGGTGGTGAAATAGATGATCACGATGACCCAGGTCTTTGGCGCGGCATAACCGCCGAGCAGGATGATGGTGATGTTGGCAATCACCAGCAGTACGCCGGCCCAGACACTGGCGGAAATCGTCTGACGCAGGTGGCAAAGGGCGAGCGTCGGCATATTGGCACTGCGCTTGAAATACAGCCAGAGCAGGATGAGGAAAGCCAGTCCCGGCGCAATCAGCAGGTTGCTCAGATACAGGACTTCTGTCCAGATCGCGAGGGACTGGCCGGGGATTTCCTGTTCGCTATCTTCCGAAACTGGCATGGACAATCTCCATCAATGCATCGGCGGTTTCTACATCGTCAGTCAGGGTTTCCACCATCGCTGCTCGGCACGCATCCACCGGGTCGAAGCCGCTGCCGATCAGGGTCGCGGCATAGACCAGCAGGCGCGTGCTGGCAGCCTCCTCCAGATCGTGCTCCTTGAGCGCGCGCAGGGCGTTGGCGAGGTTGACCAGACGCTTCGCCAGCATCGCATCGGCGCCGGTTTCACCGATCAGAATTTCCTGCTCCAGCGCACTTTCTGGAAAGTCGAAGCGCAGGGAAACGAAGCGCTGGCGCGTGCTCGGCTTCATCCCTTTCAGAAAGTTCTGGTAGCCGGGGTTGTACGACACCACCAGCATGAACTCCGGCGGCGCTTGCAAAATTTCTCCGGTGCGCTCGATCGGCAGGATGCGCCTATCGTCGGAAAGAGGGTGCAGGACGACTGTCGTGTCTTTGCGTGCCTCCACCACCTCGTCCAGATAACAGATTCCTCCTTCGCGCACTGCTCGTGACAACGGGCCATCGCTCCAGTAAGTTCGGCCGTCACCAATCAGATGGCGTCCGACCAGGTCGGCGGCTGTCAGGTCATCATGGCAGGCTACGGTGTATAGCGGCCGGTTGAGTTTGGCTGCCATGTGCGCGACGAAGCGCGTTTTGCCGCAGCCGGTCGGCCCCTTTATCAGCAATGGCAGCTGGTTGCTGTAAGCGTGTTCGAACAATTCGATTTCATTGCTGTGCGGTTTGTAGAATGGCACGTTACTCATGAGGGTACTTTCACTTCGACAGAGGGTGGGCGTGTTGGTTGCAGTTATTTGAGTCCGGTCAGGTAGGCGATGGCGATGCCGCCGCCGACTATCAGCAGCCAGGATGCCATGATGGCGCGCCACAGCAGGCTGGTTCTGCGCAGGCCCATGAAGAAGCCGGCGACCATTTCGCCCTTGATGAAGGTGATGATCAGCACCAGCATCACGATTTGCGTGCCACCCAGTTCCATCCTGCCGATACTGTAGGTGATGCTGGTCAGCGCCAGCAGCCCGAGCCAGACGCGGGTGCAGGGACGGATGAACTGGCTGCGTTGGTTTTCGATGTTGTTCATGAGTGCCTTAACGAATGACGTAAACCAGGGGGAATAGGATGATCCACAGAAGATCCACCATGTGCCAGTAGGAAGCACCGGTCTCGACGCCGGTGTGGTGCTCTGCGCTGTAGCCGCCGCGCCGCGCCTTGAGCATCACCGCAGCCAGAATCACCATGCCGAGGATAACGTGCATGAAGTGGAAGATGGTGAGCGATAGGTAGAACATGTAGAAGGTATTGGTGCTGAGCGAGATACCGGCGGAAAATTTGGCGTGAAACTCGAACAGCTTGATGACCAGAAACACGCCGCCGAGGCCGATAGCGCCGGCCAGCCAGTGGGCGCACTGGCGCGACAACCCTTCGCGGATGGCGGCAACGGCACGCACCACGAAATAGCTGCTGGTGATCAGGACCACGGTATTGACGGCGCCGGATTCGCGATTGAGGTGCTGCTGCGATTCATTGAATAGCTCGACGTTGTGGGCACGGGCAAAGGCGTAAGCAAGAAAAAATATGCCGAATGCCAGCAGTTCGGCAAATATGAAAAACCAGATTGCCAGATCGCCAGGCGGGGTGCCGGCCTTGTGGTTATCCAGGGTAGGGGTTTGAGTAGACATTGATGTTTAATTCCGATTCCGAATAAAAATGATTACTGTACCGGCTTTGTCCTGGGCTTCTCGGTATACAGTACGTACTGTATGGTTGCCTTAGTTCTTGCCGTCTTGTTTTCCTGTTTATTCGGAATTGGACTAACCGGTGTGGTGCAGAACGCGACATTCTAGCGCTTGCCGTCCCGGGATAATAGCCTATCAAAACAGTATGGTATTTGAAGTTAAAAAAGGGAGGGGCGAACCCCTCCCTTTTCAGACTTTAAGCGGCTTCCTTGCTTTCGCCTCCAACAAAGAAACTGATGATGTAGAGAACCAGGCCGGTCAGGAAGACCAGTCCAGTGAACTCACGCATCCAGTAGAACAGCGTGATCTGATCCTGCGCCGCCATGAAACCAAGCGGTGAGGTGGACACGCGTTGCAGCCACACTTGCAGGATGCCGGCTGCGGTCAGGAACAGGGTGATGAACACGATAGAGACGGTCATCAGCCAGAACGACCACATTTCCAGTACCTGGGACTTTTCGCTGTTGGCAGCACGTCCGCGCATCATCGGCATGGCGTAGGAGATGATGGTCAGAACTACCATCACATACGCGCCGTAGAATGCCATGTGGCCGTGGGCAGCAGTGATCTGGGTGCCGTGAGTGTAGAAGTTCACGGGAGCCAGGGTGTGCAGGAAGCCCCACACGCCGGCACCGAGGAACGACATCACGCCAGTGCCCAGGGCCCAAAGCGTGGCAGCCTTGTTGGGATGCTCGCGACGGCGACGATTTACCATGTTGAACGCAAACACGGTCATCATGAAGAAAGGAATCGGTTCCAGTGCGGAGAACACCGAGCCAAACCATTGCCAGTACTCAGGCGTACCGATCCAGAAGTAGTGGTGGCCCATGCCGACGATGCCGGTGATCAGGGTCATGGCAATGATCAGGTACAGCCACTTCTCGATGATTTCGCGGTCAACACCCGTCACCTTGATCAGGACGAAAGCCAGCAACGCGCCGAGGATCAGTTCCCACACGCCTTCCACCCAGAGATGCACGGTCCACCACCAGAAGTACTTGTCCAGCACCAGATTAGAGGGGTTGTAGAAGGAGAACAGGAAGAACACCGCCAAGCCCCACAAGCCCATCAGCAGAACGATACTGATCGAGGTCTTGCGGCCTTTCAGCACGGTCATGGTGATGTTGAAGAGCATTGCCAGCGCCACGACCACGATACCCAACTTAGTGGGTAGTGGCTGTTCCAGGAACTCGCGCCCCATCGTCGGCCACAAGTCGTTGAAGGTGTACTTGGCCAGAGCGGCGTAAGGAACCATCAGATAACCGACGATGGTTGCCGCACCGGCGACCAAGAAAATCCAGAACATGAGCAGTGCCAGCTTGGGGCTGAACAACTCGCGTTCCGATTCTTCCGGGATGATGTAG
The DNA here is from genome assembly GCF_000297055.2 of Sulfuricella denitrificans skB26. NCBI lineage: Bacteria > Pseudomonadati > Pseudomonadota > Betaproteobacteria > Nitrosomonadales > Sulfuricellaceae > Sulfuricella > Sulfuricella denitrificans. The sequence goes on from NC_022357.1 coordinate 484,747, forward strand.
TAGGCCGCACCCATGAAGCCGAACAGCAGCCACACGATCAGCAAGTTGGTATGCACCATGCGGGCAACGTTGAAGGGAATGGCCGGGAACAGGAAGTCTCCCATTACGTATTGCAGGCCCATGATCAGGCCGAACAGAATCTGTCCGACGAATAGGCCAATGGCAGCGATGAAGTAGGGCTTCGCTACCGCTTGAGATTGATATTGCATAAGTTTTCCTCCTAAGCCTTTAAGAAATCAGGGTGGCCAAAATTAACCTTCGATGTTCGGCGGCCATTTGGCGGTGTTGATTTCACCGGTCCACTTAAGGAATGCCACCATGTCATCCAGTTCCTGATCGGTCAGGTTGAATTGGGGCATCTGGCGACGGTTGCCTGGTGTGCCTTCGGCGGGGCGGCTCTTGATCCAGGCCTTGATGAATTCACCGCCACCACGCCGTGCGTAGACATTACCGAGCTCTGGCGCGTAGTAGGCGCCTTCACCGAGTAGTGTGTGACAACCGATGCAGTTGTTCTTTTCCCATACCAATTTGCCGCGCTCCACTGCGGGTGTGATGTTTTCCCGGTGGTCTCGCTTCGGCAGAACCTGCATGGTGTCAAAAGTCAGGGCGACGAGGAGCAGGAAAAAAAATGTTGATCCCCCGAAAAAAATGTTTCGCGCCATTGACTTGGTAAATGCTTGGCTCATGTTTACCTCCTAAAGTTAATCTTAATCCAAGAAACCTTCTTTTCGCTTCTTATTCAACTAAATGGAGCAACCGTTTTTTGCATACCCCTATCAGACCGGGGACCGGTTTGCTCTGTTACCCTGCTTGGAACAAAGATGGCTCTTCTATCCTTTACGATGCAGGCTGCAATTTAGTGGATACGGGAGAAACCAACCTTGATTTAGGTCAAGGATTCTGAGAAGCGCTTAAACAAGAATAAGAGCACTTCCTGTCGCGGGTTTTCATCCTGATAGAAGTGGATGTTTATTCGGCGGCGAGCATGAGATTTTATATCAAATAATCATCGGATTTTACTGGTCCGGTCTGATTTTTAATTTTCTTCAGCATTTAATTGGGTACGCAGGATTATATATGGACACCATCAGCAGTTATATGACCAGCGATCATCATCGCTGCGATGAATTATTCTCGCAGGCGGAAGCAGCTGCTTCCGGCAAGGATTGGAGTACGATCGCTACCGGTTTGCAGAGCTTTCTTGATTCCATGCACCATCATTTCAAGATGGAGGAAGAGGTGCTGTTTCCCGCTTTCGAGGAGCACACCGGCATGAACATGGGGCCGACCCAGGTGATGCGGATGGAGCATATCCAGATGCGCGAATTATTCGATGCCATGTCCGATGCGGTGAAGCAACAGGACCGGGACGAATTTCTGGGTCAGGCTGAAACGCTGCTGGTGATGATGCAGCAGCACAACATGAAGGAAGAGCAGATGCTCTATCTCATGGCCGACCGGGCACTGGCAGGTGAAATGGAAGTGGTGCTGCAACAGATGCGTGCTGTGGGCGCGTAGCGGGAAAAACGGCGATGAGTCAGGAGCGCGTGCTGGATGTCCGCGGGCTGGAGCCGCCCGAGCCGCTGGAAAGGGTGCTGGACGCTGTTGCAACGCTGCAGCCAGGCGAACGTGTGCGCATGATCCATCACCGCGAACCCTGTTTGCTCTACCCGCTGCTGTCGAAACGGGGGTTTAACCATCTGGCCGAAGCCAAGTCGGAAGATCATCACGAGATTCTGATCTGGCGCAAGGGGGATGCGGCTGCTGCGCCCTATGGCCTGCAGGAATGAAGCTGGAAGCCAGTCTCTCCTTCAGCCAGGCGCCGCCGATCCTGGTGCCGTTCCGCTTTTTTCTGAGCGCGCCGCTGTTCGGCCTGTTGGCCGCCCTGCTTGCTTTGTGGTACGGGCCTTCCCTGATGGAGAGCCGCTGGCAGCCGGCAGTGCTGGCGTTGACACACATGATGACGCTTGGTTTTCTCGGCATGGCAATGGTGGGTGCCATGATGCAGATGCTGCCGGTAGTGGCCGGTTCGCCGGTTGCTCATCCGGTGGGCGTGGCGCGCACCGTCCATGTTTTGCTGGTACCGGGCGTGTTGCTACTGGCAGGTGGTTTTCTCTTCGGCGTGAATTGGCCGATGCGCATCGCAATGGTTCTGCTGGGCAGCGGATTTACGGTGTTTGCCGTTGCCGTAGGTCTGAGTCTGAAGCGGGCATCTGCAGCCAACCCGACTGTGGTTGGGATGCGTTATGCGGTCGGCGCGCTGGTGGTCACTGTTTCCCTCGGCCTGACTTTGGCCAGTAATTACGGCTGGGATTGGTGGCTGATCGAAAGGGTGCGACTGACCAATCTTCATTTGACCTGGGGCTTGCTGGGGTGGGTCGGGCTGCTGGTGGCAGGCGTTTCCTACCAGGTGGTGCCGATGTTTCAGCTTACTCCTTCCTACCCCAAGTTGCTGACGCGTTGGCTGACGACGGCGCTATTTGTGCTTTTGCTGCTGTTGTCGGTTGCTTACTGGTTGCCTGTGAGGGCACAGGATAAGGTGATGTTGGCGGCGGGCTTGGCAGTCGCCAGTATTTTCACGGTGTTTGCGATTGTTACTCTGCGCCTCCAGTTGCGGCGACGCCGCAAGCAGTCCGATGTAACGCTGCTGTTCTGGCGCTTCGGCATGTCGTGTCTGCTGCTTGCTTTGGTATTGGGCGTTGCCGGGCAGGTCATGCCTGTATTGGATGGAATGCAAGGCGATAACATCGCGCTGGCGTTCCTGTTTATCGCCGGTTTTGCAGTGTCGGTGGTGAATGGCATGCTCTACAAGATCGTGCCGTTTCTAATCTGGTTTCACCTGCAAAGTCTGCTGATGGGCGTAGTGAGGGTGCCGAACATGAAGCTGATTATGCCGGAAGTGGGAATGCGCCGGCAGATGTGGCTGCATTTCGCGGCTGTGCCTGCGCTCGCCTTGTCCGTGATCTGGCCGCCGCTGATATATCCGGCAGCGTTGCTGTTCGGCGCTTCCATGGTATTGCTGGAGGTTAATCTGCTGAACGCTTTCCGGATTTACCAACAGAACGCCAAACTTGCACCTAAGGGTGATTCGTCATCAACTTGAGAGGTATCATGCAGAGCCCATTTGTACTCGAAAATGAAAGTGCTTATCAGGCATGGCGCAGTCGTAAGCTGGAAGCCTACCCTACCCATCTGGGGCAGATTCTGGTCGAAATCAATGACCCGCGCAGCCTGACCCAGGCTGAACATCAGGCGATTCTGCAGGTCTGTCAGAAAACCAATATGGTGGTCTATGCCAGCAAGACCGGCTCCGACCCGGATAAGGACATTCCCCGCCTGCTCGGCAAGCGGTATGGACTGGAGCGGCTGAATTGCAACATGCTCGCCGACGATGATGGACTGACTTCGCTCAGGGTGGTGGAGGGCGGGCAGCACCATGATTTCATCCCCTATTCCAACAAGCCGATCAAGTGGCATACCGATGGCTACTACAATACGCCGGAGCACCAGATATGGGGCTTGCAGCTGCATTGCGTACAGAGCTCGGCGGAAGGTGGCGAAAATGCCTTGCTGGATCATGAGATCGCCTACCTTTTGATGCGCGACGAGAACCCCGGCTTTATCCGTGCCCTGATGCAGTCCGATGCCATGACTATCCCGGCTCGGGTCGAAGAGGATGGCGTGGCCAGGCCGGATGCGGTTGGCCCAGTGTTTTCCGTCCATCCGGAAAGCGGCGACCTGCACATGCGTTACACCGCGCGCACTCGCAGCATCGTGTGGAAGCAGGACGATTTGACCCTGGCGGCGGTCGCCTTTCTGGAAAAACTTCTCGTCAGCGACTTGCCGTTTATTTACCGTGGCCGCCTGGAATCAGGGATGGGGCTGGTCAGCAACAATGTGTTGCACGACCGCGCCGGTTTCAATGACACGCCGGACAAGAAGCGCCTGCTCTACCGCGCGCGCTACTATGACCGGATTGCCGGTACCGGAGTGAGCGAAGTTTACGGTTTATAGGAGAACCGAACGGCAAGGAATACGAAGGTTAAGCGATTATCTCCGAGTGAAAAGACGGTAAGTGTTGCGCCCGTCCTGCTTTGCCTGATACATCGCCGCGTCGGCCTGCCTTCTCAGCTCATTCATGTCACGGCTGTCATCCGGGTAAAGGCTGATGCCGATGCTGAAGCTGATATTGACCTCCTGGCCATCGAACTGGTAGGGCTGCCGTACTGCTGTGAGCAGTTTCTCTGCCACCAAGACCGCATCATCTGCATTTTCGAGATCTGGAAGCAGGATGATGAATTCATCTCCGCCCTGTCGGCTCACCGTGTCTCCCTCGCGCACGTTCTGAATGAGCCGTTTTGCCACGGCTTGCAACAACTGGTCGCCAATATTGTGGCCGAGTGAGTCATTGATATTCTTGAAATGATCAAGGTCGATGAACATCAATGCCAGGCGCTCCTGCCTTCGTCCGGCATGTGCGACGGCCTGCTTTAACCGGTCCTGAAACAGCATGCGGTTGGGCAGGCGGGTAAGCCCATCGTGCTCCGCAAGAAAGCGGATACGTGCTTCGGCAGCCTTGCGTTCGGTGATATCGGAAAAAGAGCCGATGTAATTGACTACCTGGCCCGCATCATTCTTGATGGTGCTGACCGTGAGCCATTTGGGATAGATTTCTCCATCTTTTCGCCGGTCCCATATTTCACCGCTCCACTGGCCGGACTCGAGAAGAGTTGCCCACATCAGCTTATAGAATTCTTTGTTTTGCTGTCCTGAACTGAGAATTTTTGGATCGGCGCCGATGACTTCCTGTTCCGAATATCCGGTGATGGTGGTGAAGGCCCGGTTGACCGAAATAATACAGTTATCCTGGTCGGTGACCAGGATACCTTCACCGCTGTTTTCAAATACCTGGGCAGCAAGACGCAGTTGGTCTTCGGTGCGCTTGCGCTCGGTAATGTCATCGCAAATCACAAGCAGGTGGGATGGGTTGCCTTCGGCGTCGAACAACGGCAGTTTTTGGGTGTGGAGGTAAATGGTGGCAATGCCGGAAGTACTGGCTTCGATGGGAACGTCCACAATTTGCCCTTCCCGCATGGCTTGCTCGTCACAGGCTTGGTAAAACTCGGCCTGTTCCCGCGGCCAGTTGTCATAGGCGTTTCGCCCCAGCACACGCTCCCGCGGCAAGCTGAAAATAGATTCCGATGCCTTGTTCCAGCGGATAACGCGGAATTCGTCCTTGGGGTCTTTGACGAAGACCGAAATGGGGATATTTTCCACAATGTTGTCCAGCAGGGTTTCATTTTCCTTCAGGGCCTGCATGGCTTGCTGCATTCTGTCTAGCGCATTGGCGCGTGCTGTCACCATCGTGCGGGCGGCAATCAGTGCCCATGTCAGTGCGGCCAGCAGCAGGCTGACCATAACGCCAAATAAGAGTAGCGTATGTGGCCGCTGATGATCCAGGGCGGCATCGAAGGCGGGCAGAGAGGAAAACAGCAGCGTCCAGGTTCGACCCCCGATGGTGGCATTTTTGCGGGTATTGAAACTGCTTTTATAACTGTTTGCCTGGTCGCTGTCGTAAAGCTGGTTTTCCGGAGAGAGTTCGGTGCCGTCAAAAATATGCATGTCGATCGTGGGTTGGCCTGTGCCAAGAATGCCTGCCATCAGGTCGGCCATGCGGAAAGTCGCAACAATGTAGCCAGTAAGGGCGGCGCGGCGTTGTTCTGTGGTCGCAGTGGGTTGGCCATGCCGGTAAATGGGATAGGCCATGATAAAACCGGGTTGTGGCTTCAGCTTTCCATCCTGCAGCAATAGCGTGATTTTTGCGCTGGCAGTTGCTTGCCCCGTGTCGCGTGCGGTTTCCAGGGCGGCACGGCGCTTCGATTCTGCATAGGCATCATATCCGAATGCCTTGAGATTCATTTCCGCAAAAGGCTCGGTGAATACCAGGGGGGAGTATTCGGGACGTTGCCCGGCAGGATGAATGGCATAGCTGGGAAAGCCTTCCGCACGCACGGTATTTTCGTGTGATGCCTTGTCTTTTCTGCTGACAAGTTGGTGGTAGCCCAACGTCTGCAGGCCAGGGTAGTTGGTGTTCAGATTAAGTTTCTGGACGTAGACGCGCCATTCTTCCCGATCGACTGAGACGGATGCATCAAACAGGCCAGCTCCGCCACGCATCACCTGTATGTAGGTTTCCATGCGCTTTTCAATTGCAGTTTTGACTTCGTCCGCGCGGATTTGAAAAATCTTCTGTGCGCTAGCGATTTCGTCCTGTTTGGCCTGGTGCCAGCCCCAGAAGGTCAAAGACAGAGAAAAAAGAAGAACCAGCAAGACCACCAGCAAATCTTTAGGTGCCAGGACGGTCTCCTTCATGCCGGGATGCGAGAATAATTCACCCGTATTCTGGAGGGTCGATGAGGTAGGGGGTCCTGCTGAATTCATGATAATGAATCTCAATTGGCCCGATTGAATTTTAGTATATCCCAGAACGGGTAAGAGTAAAGTTATGTAAAAGTTGCAGAAGAAAAAAGTACGAATTTTGCGATGATCTTTTGAGGTTATTCAGAGTCCTTACTGCGGGGAAAACCTTTTAGGCAGCAACGTCCAGAAGGATTGCTTGTCTCGCATGAGCAAAGTCCCTGTTTTGTCCGGGAGACAACATAATCCCTTGCCTTGGAGTCGCGCAACGCATCCGCTTTTGTTACCCCGAAGCAATAGCAGACGAGTGCATCATTCGACGCCTCCTTGGCGCCAACCAAGGTTCTGAGCTGTGATTTCAGGACAACGGAATCATCGTCCCCGAAATAGACGACATCACAAGCCGAATCATCGCAAAAAAAGTAGCGACAGCTTCCAGGTTCCTGTTGCCACACCTGCTTTATGTGGTGGATAACAGTTTTCTCCGGGACTTCGGCATATTCCTTGCCGTTGACCGGACACCGATGCTTATTCGGATGAGGTATTGTGCATTTTGGGGAAGAGCAACAATCAGTCATATCGCTTAAGCCGGATTCTGGCTGCACCGATCAACTGCAGCAGAAACAGCACGAGCGCTGCCACAGCCAGTATCATTCCACCGCGCCAGCCGCCGGCCAGGAGCAGGCCACCGCCAAGAAACAGCAGGCCACGTATTCCGCCGCCCCACTGCAGTCGTTGCCGCATTTGTTCGTGCCAGACATTTTGCGGTCCGGGTTTTAGCCAGACCGGCAGCAACTGACTGATTGCGCCGGTCACCAGCGGGAACAGGAAGGCCAGGATGAAGGCATGAGCGCTATCGCTGGGGAGGAGCGCGCCAGTTGTGTGCAGGACCCCAAATAGCAGGGCGGCGACAAATCCGGCCAAGGCTGTGGCGAACGAGGGCGCTGCACCGTGGATATGCCGAATTTCAGCGCGATACAGCTTGAGCCAGGCCTGTCCCAGTCGCAACACCGGCAGCGCCCACAATAGTGTGCCCACCCATGCCAGCGGAGTGAGCCAGGCAGCCCCGGCGGAGATCAGCAGCGTACCGCCCAGCGCCCATTTCAAATCCTGACGTAACCGGTTCGCAGTCTGCGGATCTGGTCGCCCGACTGCCGTGGGTAATAGTACCTGCAGGGTGGCAATGGCAGTCAGCCCAATGAAACCCAGAGTGTTGAGATGAAGATGCAGTCGCTTCAGCGCCAGTCGCTGCTCCGGCCATAGCGCCATGGCCGCCACTGCCGCCAGCGCCAGTATCAGGCAGGCGATCGCGGCGAGGTACCAGTGCAGGCAGGGATGGGGTTTGCCCAGGGCTGATCGGCCGCGACTGGCTATCCAGCCGGCAAACATGGTCGCAGCGGCCAGCGCGAGCAGTGCGGCGAAATAATAAATTTGGTTGGGGGCGATAAAGGAAAAAACGGCCAGTACGCCAGCAGCCAGCGCCAGCAAGGGGATTGCGTGAATGGCGGCAGCGGGCGCTCCGCTTCGCGTCAGCACCGGAACGAAATGGCTCATTGCACCCAGGATCAGCGGCATGACGCCCGCAGCCAGGGCGAGATGGAGGTGGGCGGCTGGAGGCAGAGGCTGGAACCAGGCCAGGATAACGGCGCCGGCAAAGCTTGCCAACGCCGTTATCGCTAGTGTCACCAGCATGTCTGCTGCCCACTTAATATAAACATCGCGAAGCGATACTTCATCACTCTCCCCCTCCTGGGGGAGAGGTAGGAGAGAGGGAACGGACATGGCGAGAAGCGATGCTCATCATTCCGGGTGGCGCTTCTCGCCTTGTCCGTTACTTGCGGCTGAAATCAATCACGATCTGGCCGGGTTCGCGGGCGACGTACACAATTGCTATGGCGTCACCGTAGCGCTCCATCAATTGAGCCAGCAGCGGTAGTGGGTCGTGGTCGTTGACGAAGCGCATGGTTTCGCCTGGATGCAGCGAATCCAGAGCACCGAAGATGGCTGCGTGGCGGAAGCGTTTTGCAACGCCGCGAGCGTCGAATGGGTAGAGCATGTCTGGGGAGATGATGTTGGCACAATTGTGAGACATTTTTGGGTTCCTTGAAACGATTAATCGGGGGTAATTGTCCGACTATTTTAATAAGATGTATTAAAAATGCAAGTTACAAATCAGGATGCCCATAGGCCATAACTCACGCGCTCGATGCCAGCCAGGTCGGCACACGAGGTCACCTGCTTGAAGCCCGCCTGGGCCAGCAGTTTGCGGCACGCCGCCGCTTGATCGTAGCCGTGTTCGAACAGCAGCCAGCCGTTAGACTTGAGGTGGGCTGTAGCACCCTGGATGATAGTCCGGATGTCGTCGAGGCCGTCCTCGCCTGAAGCTAGCGCAGAGGCAGGCTCGAAGCGCACGTCGCCCTGCGTCAGGTGAGGGTCGGCAGCAGCGATGTAGGGTGGGTTGGATACAATCAGGTTGAATTTCTCTCCGTTCAGGGCGCTGTACCAGTCGCTTTGGATCAGACTCAGATTGCCTGCACCCAACCGCTGCGAATTTTCCCGCGCCACTTCCAGCGCTGTAGAGGATTGATCCACCGCAATGACTTTTGCCAAGGGACGGTGCAATGCCAGCGTCACAGCCACAGCGCCACTGCCGGTACCTAGATCTAGCACCCGGACTGAGTCGTCGGCAGGCAGGCGTTCCAGAGCTAGTTCCACCAGCAACTCGGTTTCCGGGCGCGGAATCAGCACCGCCGGGGTGACCTTGAAAGCAAGGCTATAGAACTCGCGTTCGCCGAGGATGTAAGCAATGGGTTCGCCCTGGAGGCGGCGTTGTAGCAGCGCAGAAAAAGCAGCGGCCTGCTCCGGAAGGAAGGGGTCACGGTCATGCGCAGCCAGCCAGGAGCGAGGCTGCTGAAGTGCGTGGCACAGCAGGATTTGCGCGTCGAGGCGGGATTCTCTGGGGTCAAGATTCAGTGCTGCACCCAGCGCATCAGTGCCCTGTCGCAGCGAGGTGTCCAGAGTGGCAGGCATGGTGTTGAGTGCCTGCTATTCTTCCCCACCCAGGGAGGCCAGTTGCTCCGCCTGGTGCTCGGACATCAGCGCGCCGACCAGTTCATCCAGGTCGCCGTCCATGATCTGGTCGATCTTGTACAGGGTAAGGTTGATGCGGTGGTCGGTGATGCGCCCCTGCGGGAAGTTATAGGTGCGGATGCGTTCGGAGCGGTCGCCGCTGCCGATCAGCGATTTGCGAGTGGCGGCTTCCTTGGACTGGCGTTCGCGCAGTTGCCCGTCCATGATGCGTGCCGCCAGCACCGACATCGCCTGCGACTTGTTCTTATGCTGCGAGCGGTCGTCCTGGCACTCGACCACGATGCCGGTAGGCAGGTGAGTAATGCGCACCGCCGAATCGGTCTTGTTGATGTGCTGGCCGCCGGCACCCGAAGCACGGTAAGTGTCGATCCGGAGGTCGGCAGGGTTGAGGTTAACTTCCGCCAGTTCGTCCGCTTCCGGCATGATGGCGACGGTACAGGCCGAAGTGTGAATCCGGCCCTGGGTTTCGGTCGCCGGTACGCGCTGCACACGGTGGCCACCGGACTCGAACTTGAGTTTTGAATAGGCGCCCTGGCCGACTATCTTGGCGATGATTTCCTTGTAACCGCCCATCTCGCCCGAGCTTTCCGACAGGATTTCCACATTCCAGCGCTGCCTTTCGGCGTAGCGCGCATACATGCGGAACAGATCGCCCGAGAACAGGGCCGATTCGTCGCCACCGGTGCCGGCACGGATTTCCAGGAAAATATTGCGTTCGTCGTTGGGGTCCTTCGGCAGCAGCAGCTTTTGCAGGTCAATTTCGATCTGCGCGAGTTGCTCTTTGGCGCTGTTTGCCTCGTCCTCTGCAAATGCCTTCATCTCCGGATCGGCCAGCATTTCCTGGGCGGTTTTCAGATCCTGTTCGGCTTGCTGGAAGCGTTGGTAGAGCTCGACCACCGGGGTGATTTCAGCATGCTCGCGGGTCAGGCGGCGATAGTTATCCATGTCCGACGTGGCGTCGTTGCTGCTCAGTCGCTGGGTGAGTTCAACCAGGCGTTCGGCAAGCTGGTCGAGCTTGGATTGGATAGAGGGTTTCAATGGGAATCTTCTAAATTATTCGGGGTGTATGTGATGCAGACGGCGCAGCAGCGCTTCGAGCTGGGCGCGGTCTTCTCCGCTGGCGTGGTTGAGGGCGTGGCTGGAGTCGTGCAGGAATTTGTTGGCCAGCGCCCGGCTCATCTGTTCGAGCACTTCGCGCGGGTCTTCTCCCTTGTCGAGCAGGCGCTGGGCGCGTTCCAGCTCGTGGCGGCGCTGCCGTTCAGCATGGTCGCGCAGGGCGCGGATGGTGGGCACGACGCTGCGCGTATCCATCCAGTGCATGAAGTCTTCCACCTGAACCTCGATAATCGCCTCGGCTTCCTGGGCGGCCAGCTGTCGATTGCCAATGCCGGCCTCGATCACTTGGGCGAGGTCGTCCACGGTGTAGAGGAACACGTCGTCCAGTTCGCCGACTTCGGCCTCGATGTCGCGCGGCACCGCAAGGTCCACCATGAATATCGGTCGGTGCTTGCGCTGCTTGATGACGCGCTCGACCAGACCTTTGCCCAGAATCGGCAGGGGGCTGGCGGTGGAGGTGACGATGATGTCGTGGGTGGCGAGGTGGTCCGGCAGTTCGTTCAGGGTGATGGCGCTGCCGCCCAGCCGCAGGGCCAGCGCGCTGGCGCGCTCCAGGGTGCGGTTGGCGACGGTAATATGCTTGGGGTGCTGTGCCGCGAAATGGTTGGCGCATAATTCGATCATCTCGCCCGCGCCGATGAACAGTACGTTCTGATCTTTTATCGAGGGGAAGATGCGTTCCGCCAGGCGCACCGCGGCGGCGGCCATGGACACGCTGTTAGCGCCGATCTCGGTCTGGGTGCGGACTTCCTTGGCAACCGAGAAGGTGCGCTGGAACAGCTTGTGCAGCAACGTGCCCAGCGTGCCGGCGCGCTCGGCGGTGTTCACCGCCTGCTTCAACTGGCCGAGAATCTGGGTCTCGCCCAGCACCATCGAATCCAGTCCGCTGGCGACGCGGAAGGCGTGCTTGACCGCTTCGTTCTGAGGCAAAGTATAGAGGTGCGGCTCGATGGCCTGCTTCTTGATGTGGTGGAAATTTGCCAGCCATTCGATGGTTTGCTGCGGGCTGTCGGTGTTGCAGTAAATTTCAGTGCGGTTGCAGGTGGAAAGAATCGCCGCCTCTTTAACCTGGCGGTGGTCGACCAAGTCGTGCAGTGCCTGTTCCAGTGTTTCAGCGTGGAAGGCGACCTGTTCGCGAACTGCCAGGGGAGCGGTTTGGTGATTGATTCCGAGGGTGAATAACTGCATGGTTCAATTGTGCACTTTTCGCTGCGGTCTTGGCAACTAGCCGGGAAATTGACCGAAAAGACGGTGGGAGGTGGTTCTAAAAGGGAACCAAACCGCCGACACGGGGGTTTCAGCAATTCTTGCGGTGCCGCCACGCGGTTTGCCGTAAACCTGCGTCAATCTGATTGATAACGTCAAATTGTAACAGAAAACCGCGTTCGATTTGTTATGCGAATTGGACATCAACCCACTGGCGTTGTTGCAAGGGGCGATACGATGGGATCGTCCTGCGTTCACTGGGCTTGCTCGGATGGCTTTGCTGCTTTCTCCTGAACCGGCGGCACATAACTCAGCAGAATGTCGCCATCTACCGGTTTTAACGGGAATTGCTCGGAATAGAATAAAACCGTTCCGTCTGGACGCAACATTAGTGTCGGCAGGGCTTCTTCAGGCTCTATCTGAAGATGATTTTCGTAAGAGTACGTCTGCGTAAAGTGCGTTTTTTTGAACTTCCAGTTGCGGTAGTTCCGGCGTTCCAATTCTTCCTTGGTTGCCATTGGCCGCAAGGCGATTACGCCACGGTGAGCAAGCTTGATGCTCTTTTTCTCCTGCGCCTCAGCGGTATCATGCATGGGAAGCTGGAATACTTGATTGCTCCCGAATTCTGGAGCAAATCGCGAGCAGACCAAAGCGTTGTAGGCATCGTTGGCAGTAGTGGCCAGCAGGAATCCCATGTCGTTGAGTTCAAGTGCCATTTCGGCGTGTTCCGAGAGAATTTCCCCATAGTGGGTGCGAATACCGGACAGACGGGCCTCGTTCAGGTTGTGCCATCTGGAATCGGCAATCAGCACCGAGATATTCATTTCTTTGAGCTGGATGGCGAGATCGGTGCTCCAGTTTGAAGCGCCAACAATAAGGATGCCGTTCTGATTTGCCGAAGCCAACCCCAGTCGGCGCGCGAGCCAACCGATAGTCGAGCCATGCAGGATGACGGTAAGCAAGACGAGGGACACGATCAAGGGAAGCAGGAGGTCGGCCCCCGCGTAACCTTGCGCGTCCGCGCTTGCGGCGAACACTCCGGCCACAGTGACCGCAACGACCCCGCGCGGAGCAATCCAGGCAAGAAGGACGCGCTCCCGCCAGTTCATACCGAGCCCCACGGTGGATAGCAGGACGGAGACCGGCCGTATCGCGAACACGACGAGGGCGAGCAGCACACCGCTACGCCAGTCAAGCCGGGTCAGTATGTGAGGGTCCAGATTCGCCGTCAGGATGACAAAAATGCCGGATACCAGCAGGATGGAGACATACTCCTTGAGCCGTCTTAACTCTTCGATGCTGCGCAACTGCATGTTACCTATGGTCATCCCCAGCAGGGTAGTCGCAAGCAGGCCGGCCTCATGCTGGGCCAGGTTGGCAAGGCCGTAGCAAAGCAGGACAAAGGCGAGCGTAACCGGCGCTTTCAGAAACTCAGGCACATCGTCCCGGCTGAATGCCTTGCCTAATAAATAGCCGCCGCCTACTCCCAGTGTTATTGCGGCTGTGAGGGCGGCTGCTAATCCACTCAGCACCTGGAGAATCGCAGCGTCGGACCCAAAATACAGAAAATACTCGAACACCAGAACCGCCAGCAACGCGCCTGTCGGGTCGTTGATAATTCCCTCCCATTTGAGCAATGAGGCAGGGCGCTGCTTGAGTCTTGCCTGGCGGAGCAAAGGCATGATGACCGTCGGCCCCGTGACAACGATGATGGCGCCAAAAAGCATTGCTACCGGCCAGGAAAGGCCACCAACATAATAGGCAGCAATACTCCCCAGAAAAAAAGTGATTGCAACGCCCGCGGTGCCCAGCCGCCTAACGCCTGGTCCGGCTTCCCTGAGCTCATGAAAGCGGAGATTCATTCCCCCCTCAAACAGGATAATAGACACCATTAACCCAACAAGAGGGTTAAGCATGGCGCCAAGCTGTTCACTGGGCCGAATCAATCCTAGCCCGGGTCCTGCCGCAAGGCCGGCTATCGCAAGCAGGAGTATGGCGGGGAGTCGAAAGCGCCAGGCCAGCCATTGCGCGCCGATACCCAGGGCAGTGACGATAATAAAAAAACCGGAAAAGTGAATTGCCAAATCAGTCATTGATCCGAACTCCATTCAGGCTTATCGATACTTGTCGCCATAATCAAACGGGCGGGGTAAAACATTGTACTGGATGTTGCCAATTGTATTTTTTTCAGAGGAGAGATCGACTGAGTAACCGGCCTCTTCTAAAGAGAAGTACGTGCGCCGGATGGATGGCCACGTAAGGGCTGGGCGGACATTTGCCGACACGCGGATTTTGTCTCGTCCAAAACAAAAACGGCAACCAAACTGGTTGCCGTTTTTGTTGAATATCTGGTGGCCCGGGGCGGAATCGAACCACCGACACAAGGATTTTCAATCCTCTGCTCTACCGACTGAGCTACCGGGCCATGCTACTTAAGCAGAACTGATTTTACTCAGAATGAAAGATCAAACCAGCAAAACCAAAGCGCGCTATTAAAGCCTTAAACCCGGGATTAGTCAAGAACAGATTGCCTCGCGCCTGTTTGCCCAAGTTGCAATGATTAATGGGAAGGGGGCGGGAATTCGGCGCTCACCCGGAGTCCGCCAGCCGTCGTAGCACGGGAGAAGGCAATGCGGGCCTGGTGAATTTCCGCAATACGCAGAGCGATGGATAATCCCAGCCCGACACCCTCAACCTGGGTCGGGCTGAAGCGGCTAAAGCGCTGACCCAGCTGGGTGAGTTGCTCATCCGGCACGCCGGGGCCGCTATCGCAGACTTCAAGTTGATGAGTTGAATTATTCAAGGCCTGTATCGCCACGTCTATATGCCCCCCTACGGGCGTATAACGGATGGCGTTGTCTAGCAGATTGCGCACCAGCACGTGCAGAAGGTCGGGCGAGCCTGAAATGGGCGCTCTGTCTTCTGCGGCCAGTTCCAGTTCGATATTTCTGGCAAGCGCCTCGGGTCCCAGTTCTGCGCAACATTCGCGGGTCACTGCGGCAAGGTCTACCGGCTCGAGGTGAGTTGAGGCGGAAAGCTCATCAAGCCGTGCCAGTGTCAGCAACTGCCCTACCAGATGGCTCATCCGGTCCATGCCCTGCAATGCCTTATGCAGGCTTTCCAGGCGCTCCGCAGAGTTCTCGGTCAGCATGGCTGCCTGCACTTGCGCCCGTAATGCGGCAAGCGGGGTGCGCAGTTCGTGTGCGGCGTCGCTGGTAAAGCGCCGCTCGTTCTCCAGCGTTGCGGCGACGC
The DNA here is from genome assembly GCF_000297055.2 of Sulfuricella denitrificans skB26. Lineage (NCBI taxonomy): Bacteria > Pseudomonadati > Pseudomonadota > Betaproteobacteria > Nitrosomonadales > Sulfuricellaceae > Sulfuricella > Sulfuricella denitrificans. The sequence continues at coordinate 499,828 of NC_022357.1, forward strand.
GGGTGAGTAGTTGGCTGAGCGCATCGAGGACCGGTTTGATTTCCTTCGGGGTATCTTCAAGGTGGATCGGGTCCAGCCGTTCCGGCGAGCGCAGGTTCAGTTCCTGAGCCAGTTTACGCAGGGGGCGCAGGCCGAAGCTGATCGCCATCAATGCCGCAAAGGCCAGCAGAGGAATCCCGAACAGGAAGGGCGCCACGTTGTGCCAGGCCACTTCGCGAGCCAGTTCGTTGCGGGCCATGCCTGTCTGTCCGACCATCACCTCGATATTGCGGCGCGTGTCGCGCTGCCGGTAAAAGCGCCACTGTTTTCCCTGCCACTGCCCTTCGCTGTAGCCTTCCGGCGGAAGCGGGGCGGGAAGCGCCGCCGGCGCAGTGCCGGAGTGCAGAATAAGGCGGGGAGAACCCTCTTCGGTAGCCCATACCTGGAATGCGATGGTTTGCTGATATTTGTGCACGGCCTGGCCAGTGTTTTTTGTTTCGTCGTCATCTGCGTGGGAGGCAACCGCAAGCAGGGTCTGGCCCAGCTGGGCGAGCTGGGCATCAAAAATTTCGTCCACCTCGTGGAGCGCATTCTTGTAACTTTCATAACCCGCCAGCACGCCGAACAGGGTCACCGCAGCCAGCATCAGGGCAACCAGGCGCGCTTGCAAAGAAAGGTTGCTGAAATTCATGCCTGCCGCTCCACGCTATAGCCGATGCCGCGCAGGGTGCGGATGAAATCGGCGCCCAGTTTTTTGCGCAGATGGTGGATGAATACCTCGATGGTGTTGCTTTCGACGCTGTCGCCCCAGCCGTAAAGGCTCTCTTCGAGTTGCATACGGGTGAGGACGCGGCCGGCGTTTCGCATCAGTAGCTCGAGAATGGCGAACTCTCTGGCTGAGAGTTCGACCGGCTGACCCTCGCGCCATGCCTGGTGCGCCGCGGGGTCGATCTCGATGGCGCCGATGCCCAGGCGTGCCGTGGCGTGGCCGCCGGAACGCCGGATCAGTGCGTGCAGCCGCGCCGCCAGTTCTTCCATGTCGACCGGCTTGACCACGTAATCGTCCGCGCCCAGGCTGAATCCCTTGAGCTTGTCCGATTTTTCGTCGCGGGCGGTCAGGATCAGGACGGGGGTCTGCAATCCGGTTTCTCGCGCCGAACGCAGCACGGTAAGACCGTCGAGCTGCGGCAATCCGAGGTCAAGCACGACCGCGGCGTAAGTCTCGCTCGCCAGCGCATGCACGGCTTGCCGTCCATCGCGCAGCCAGTCAACGGTGAAACCCAGATGGCCGAGGCTTTTCTGGATGCCGTCACCGAGCAAGGTGTCATCCTCGACCAGCAGAACTCTCATCGCGCGACCTTCACAACATTAAGCATCGGTTAAGACTCCTGGTTCACACTCTGTTCCGAGCCTCAGGAAAAGCACATCGGAACTGTTTGTTGGATAAAGGAGATTGTATTATGACTGCAAAGAAAATCGGCGTCGCCATTCTGTTTATTGTAGGCGCTGGCGTCGCCTACGCGGAAACTCCATCTAGCCTGATTACCGGCTACACTGCCGAGGCCGCGCGTGCCACGCCGGGTTTTGCCCCTTCAGCGGAGCGCGGTCAAAGTTTGTTCATGCGCAAATGGGGGGTGTCGAAAACCATGCCGAGTTGCGCGACCTGCCATAGCGATCAGCCCACGGCGGAAGGCAAGCATGTGGTGACCAGCAAGCGCATCGCCCCGCTTTCTCCCGCCGTAAACCCGAAACGCTTTACCAATTTGGCCAAAGTCGAGAAATGGTTCGGGCGCAATTGCAAGGAAGTGGTCGGACGCGAGTGCAGCGCGGCGGAAAAAGCCGATTTTATTCAATTTGTCAGTAAAGGGAGCCAGATATGAAAATATTCATTGCCATTCTTTTGATTGCACTCTCGTCTTCAGCGCTGGCCGATGGCCGCAAGCTTGCAGTGCCCGGCAACCCCCTATGGCAGACCGAGTGCGGCAGCTGTCACATGGCTTATCCACCCCAACTGCTGACGGCGGCAAACTGGCGGCAGATGATGAAAGGACTGGATAGCCACTTTGGTGCCAACGCTACATTGGATGCGAAGGAAGGCGCCGAAATACTGGCCTTCCTCGAGCGCTATGCGGCGCGCGATCAGAGGTACAGCGCGAACACGCAGCGCATCACCGATACGGCGTGGTTTCAGCGCGAGCACCGCGAGGTGTCGAATTCGGTTTGGACGCATGCCAAGGTTAAAAGCCGCGCCAATTGCACTGCCTGCCATGTGACCGCCGAGCGCGGCGACTGGTCGGAGCACAGCATCCGCATGCCTGACGGGCGGCGCTGGGAATAAGGAGAAGATATCATGAACAAGATACTGGTTTGGGACCTGCCGACACGGGTCGGCCACTGGCTGCTGGTGGCGAGCTTCGCCGTGGCCTGGTTAACCGGTGAGAGTGAAACTTTCCGCCTGGTTCACGTTGCAGCCGGCTATACGATGGTGGCCGTTCTGGCTTTTCGATTATTCTGGGGCATCGCCGGTACGCGTTACGCGCGCTTCAGCTCGTTTCTGTTTTCGCCGCGGCAGGCGCTGGATTATCTCGCCGGGTTGCTGCGCGGCGGGAAGAGCCACTGGGTCGGCCACAATCCGGCAGGCAGCTACGCGATCTATCTGCTGATCCTGCTTGGATTCGCTTCAGCAGGTAGTGGCTGGGCGTTTTATAATGAGCTTGGTGGCGAATGGATGGAGGAGTTCCACGAATTTCTGGCCAGCACCATGCTCGCCGTGGTTGGATTTCACGTGGCCGGCGTTGTAGTGAGCGGATTGCTTCACCGCGAGAACCTGGTGCGTAGCATGATCAACGGTTACAAGATCGGGAGCAGCGAAGAGGCGATTTCATCAAAGCGGGTGCTGTGGGCGGTGTTGCTGATCGGGCTCGCTGGATGGGCTGCGGTGACGGCTTTCCTGCCCTGAGATGCCGATCCAGGCGCGCTGGCCAGACCATCAGGCCGGTGACAACCTGGAGTGGGAAATAGCCAAAGTTGGCGTCGCGCCTGTTGCCGGCCAGCACTGCTGGCTGGCCTGGCGTTTCTTTATCGCTCCGGCAAAGGTGGGTATACTCCTCGGCAGACAGGATACACGCCATTCGAGGTTTTTCATGAGCCATCCCCGCTTCAATCCCTTCGGACTCGACAACGATGTCGACTACCAGAGCTGGCGCAGTCTCAAGCTGGAAAACTACCCGGCCAGCTTCGCTGATCTGGTGGTGCAGGTCAACGATCCGCGCCACCTGACCCGATCCGAACATGAGGCCATTCTGGCGCTGTGTCGCAAGACCAACATGGCGCTACACGTCAGCAAGGTGGGGCAGGAAGCCGACAAGGAAGTTGCACGCCAGCTGGGCCTGCAATTCGGTCTGGAGCGCCTCGACCGTAATCTGCTTGCCGATGACGACGGCATCACCTCGATCGCCGTGCATGCCAGTGGCGAGCGTCAGCATTACATTCCGTATACCGACCGTCCGATCAAGTGGCACACCGACGGCTATTACAATCCGCCCGAGCGCAAGATCTGGGCGGTGCAGCTGCACTGTGTGAGCAGCGCGGCCAGCGGCGGATCCAATGGTTTGATGGATCATGAAATCGCTTACATTCTGCTGCGCGATGCCAACCCTGATTACATTCGCGCCCTGATGGAGCCGGATGTCATGACCATCCCCGCGCGCATGGATGATGACGGCATTGCACGGCCGGACCAAACCGGCCCGGTGTTTTCCCTGCACCCGACCAGCGGTGATCTGCATATGCGCTACACTGCCAGAACGCGGAGCATCAGCTGGAAAAAGACGCCCTTGGTGGAAGCTGCCGTCGCCTTCCTCGATGAGTTATTGAACAGTGATTCGCCCTATATTTTCCGCGGTCGCCTGGAGCCGGGCATGGGCCTGATCTGCAACAACGTGCTACATGACCGCACCGCATTTAGCGACGATGAGAGCAGTCGACGTTTGCTGTACCGGGCTCGTTACTATGACCGCATCAAGGGCACGGAACTGGCAGTAGCGTACCCTGCCTGACAGATCAAACCGAGCAGGGTACGGAATGGCGTTTGACGAACGTCAGCGTAATCAGCAAGAACAGCGAAAAAATCTCTCAGCAGCAGCATGTGCCGGTCGAGAATGAGGCGTGGCGTGATGAAGCGCGCCATTATGTGGATAGAAAGTAAAAAATTATTCTGGAGGTGGACGGATGGAAGTATGGTTTATGTGGCTGGCGCGCCTGATGTTTTTGGGTATTTTTCTCATGGCCGGTGGAATGCTTTTCCGTGTATGGGCCATCGCTGTGCGCAAGGATGATCGCTACGTAGCCGACTGGCGCGGCAGGAAAATCGGTGATGGCAGGACTTGGGCTACGACCGTCCTGGCGGTAAATGTTTTTTGTGGGGTCGGTTTGCTGGGGGTGGGGGTCTCGGTTTTGCTGCTGGGGCTGGAGTTGACCACATGGATGGGTCTGGCGGCCTTTGTGCTGTGGACTTATTACTTTTTGTTGCAACTGGCTTCCCAGCGGGCAAAGCGCTTATCTCCCTGAAATTGCCGTGTCCGGCTAGCTGAGGGCAGGCCAGCTACTTTGCTCCAGTCAAGCTAAGGGGTCCGGCTCTACGCCATACAGCTTCGGCTTGGTTTTCTAATCTGTTTGCGCAACATTCGGGTAAAAACAACAAGATATATATTCATTTTTGACCTTCTGCAGAGCAGCTTCCTCAAATCGCGCGGCGAATTTCAAGTGTTATCTATATGACCTATATAATACAAGTGGTTGATGGCTGCCAAATAACGATAGTTCCATTGGCAGAATTTGGTGTAAACTCATTCGCGCAAGTTTGCAGTAGAAGCAGTAGAAGCAGTAGCAGTAGAGCAAGATGGGTGATAAAAAATTAACCAAAGTTCACTTCATTTCAGGAGAGAGAAAAAATGTCGAACCCGCAAGGCTTTGATCCCAAGGCGTATTGGAGCGCCACACTGAAGCTTCTTGTTATAACCTTAATCATTTGGTTCCTCGTTTCATTTGGTGCCGGCATCCTGTTCCGCGATGCGCTGGATGGCATCCACCTCGGAGGTTATCCGCTCGGCTTCTGGTTCGCCCAGCAGGGTTCCATCTTTGTCTTCGTTGGCCTGATTTTCTGGTACGCCAAGCGTATGGACAAGATCGACCGCGAACATGACGTCCACGAAGACTAAAGGGGAAAAAACATGGAACTTAAAACTCTGACATTTATCGTAGTGGGACTCTCCTTTGCCCTCTACATCGGCATCGCCATCTGGGCGCGTGCCGGAACCACCAAGGAATTCTACGTTGCCGGCGGTAACGTGCATCCGATTATCAACGGCATGGCAACCGGCGCCGACTGGATGTCTGCCGCGTCATTCATCTCCATGGCCGGCCTGATTGCCTTCCTCGGTTATGGCGGTTCCGTCTACCTGATGGGATGGACCGGTGGTTACGTGCTGCTGGCCGTGCTGTTAGCTCCGTACTTGCGCAAGTTTGGCAAGTTCACCGTGCCCCAGTTCATCGGCGACCGTTATTATTCCCAGACGGCACGGATCGTGGCAGTGATCTGTCTGATCTTCATCTCCTTCACCTATGTTGCCGGCCAGATGCGCGGCGTCGGTATCGTGTTCTCCCGCTTCCTCGAAGTGGATATCACGACTGGCCTGATCATCGGTATGGGCCTGGTGTTCTTCTACGCCGTGCTCGGTGGCATGAAGGGCATCACCTATACCCAGGTGGCGCAATACATCGTGCTGATCTTCGCCTACACGATTCCGGCGGTGTTCATTTCTCTACAGATCGCCGGCAACCCGCTGCCCCAGTTAGGTCTGGGCGGTCACACGGGAGACATGTACTTCCTGGATAAGCTGAACCAGACCGTGACCGATCTGGGTTTTGCCGCCTATACCTCGGGCAACAAGAGCATGATCGACGTGTTCTGTATCACTCTGGCCCTGATGGCGGGTACGGCCGGTCTGCCGCACGTGATCGTGCGTTTCTTCACGGTACCTACGGTGCATGACGCCCGTCTTTCCGCCGGTTGGGCCCTGGTCTTCATCGCCATACTTTACACCACTGCCCCCGCAGTCGGCGCCATGGCCCGCTACAATCTGCACGCTACGGTGAATACCGCTGTCGCTACAGGTGGCGATGTCTTCGCCCCCGAGTCGAGCATTCAGGGCGAAACTCGTCCCGAGTGGATGAAGCGCTGGGAGAAGACCGGTCTGATCAAGTGGGAAGACAAGAACGGCGACGGTCGCATCCAGTACTACAACGAGAAGAGCAAGGACCCTGCTTTCCTGGCCAAGGTCGAGGCTGCCGGCTGGAAAGGCAACGAGCTGGGCTCTGACAAGAAGGGCAAGTTCGATGGCACGGTCGACCGCGACATCATGGTGCTGGCCAACCCAGAGATTGCCGGCTTGCCTAACTGGGTGATCGCCCTGATCGCCGCCGGTGGTATTGCCGCCGCTCTGTCCACTGCCGCCGGTCTGTTGCTGGTGATCTCGTCTTCCATCTCGCATGACCTGCTCAAGAGTGTGTTCGCCAAGGGCATCTCCGAGAAGGGCGAGTTGATGGCAGGGCGTATTGCCGCCGCCGTCGCGGTGTGTGTGGCCGGTTACCTGGGCTACAATCCGCCGGGTTTTGTCGCCCAGGTGGTGGCCTTCGCCTTCGGCCTTGCCTGCGCTTCGCTGTTCCCGACCATCGTGATGGGCATTTTCAGCAAAACGATGAACCGGGGTGGCGCCATTGCCGGCATGCTTACCGGTCTGATCTTCACCATGACCTACATCGTCTACTTCAAGCGCGATGTGCTGCTGGGCATGGACAAGGTGCCTGACAGCCAGTGGCTGTTCGGCATCTCGCCAGAAGGCATTGGCGTGATTGGCATGATCCTCAACTTCGTCATGGCATATATAGTGATGAAGATGACCCCTGCCTGCCCGGAGCATATCCAGCATCTAGTGGAAGGAATCCGCTACCCACGTGGCGCTCGCGCTGCCCAGGCGCAGCACTGAAGTTAACTGCTCCAGAATGCAAAAAACCCCGCTTCGGCGGGGTTTTTTGTTGCACGAATCAGTTATCAGACCGGGTGAGTTTGAAGCCGTCGTTCACGTTCAAGATCGCGCAGGCCCTGGAAGCTCATGGTCTGTCGTGCTTCCAGCTGAGGTCGCAGGGCAAGCAATAGTTCGGCAGTGGCCAGGGCGTCAGCCAGGGCGCTATGACGAGCGTAGTTGCCGATGCCGAATAATTCCATCCACTGGTCGAGCGAGCGATATCGGCGTGCCAGCTGCGGGTAGAGGGTCGGTGCAACGTAGGCCAGGTCGGCCCATGTATGTTCGAATCGAAATCCGAGGTGCGCTTTCATGGCTCGGCCTATCATGCTCTGGTCGAATTCGACGTGGAAGGCGATGAGCGGGGACTTGCCCAGAAACTCCAGAAATGCGAGCAGGGCATCTGCTGGATGCATGCCCTGGCGTTGGGCTTCGCCGCCAATGCCGTGAATCAGGATGTTGTCCTTGCCGCTGACCTGGCTTTGTTGCAAGACGATATCCAGGCTGTCGGCCAAAATGATCTTGCCGTTTACTACCGTTACAGCGCCGATGGCGATAAGGTGGTCCTTGCGTACGTTGAGGCCACTCGTCTCGACATCGACTACAACCAGTCGACTGGTATCGAAAGGAAGCCGAGTGTCCGGTTCGGGTTGGTCCCGCCAGGCTCGCAGGCGATCCTCCTGGCTGGCAGTAAGCTGAGGCTTCGCACCGAACATCTGTTTTAGCAGGCTCATACCTGGTAATCAAGCCCCAGCTTGGTCTGCAACTTGCGCGCCTGGCGAAAAGCTTCTTTCAGAATGCGCTGATCCAGATTGTTAAGGCTGTCTGGATTCACTTTGTTGGTCAGACTTTCACCACCTTCGGTCTGCTCGTGGTGCAGGCGCAAACGCAGGAGCTGGATAAACAGGAAAGCGTCGCCGTAGGCCTCGGCGTCATGGGGTTTGATGTTGAGGGGCTCGGCGATCTCGCGCAGTCGCTGCAGGGTGTTAGTGGCCGTGATGCCGTGCGCCAGGCTGAAAATGCGGGCGGCATCGACGAAGGGAGTGATGCCGTTGAGCTTGAGGTCGAGGGTATGACCCTCGCCGATGACAAAATCACGCACCATACCCAGCGGTGGCCGGTTTTTCATGGCATTGACTGCCAATTGGTGCAGAAATCGGGTGTTCTTGCGTGCCTCGATGCTCAACCATTCGCGTAGCTCTATGGCCAGATGTTCTGCACCGAACAGGGGGCGGAAGTCGAAGAAAATAGTGGAGTGGAGGAGGTCCATCGGCGCGCCGTGATAGATCCATTTGTCGAAGGTATTCTTCCATTCGTCGAGGGAGAGGCACCATTTTGGATTCGACGCCATGACCTCGCCTTTGCACAGAGGAAAACCGCATGCGTCCAGTGAGTTGTTGATGCGCTTGGCAAATGGCAGCAGACGGGCACGCACTTCTTCGGCGCTGCTGCCCGCCGGCACACTGAAGATGAGGCCATTGTCCTGGTCGGTGTTCAGGGTCTGTTCGAGGCGGCCTTCGGAGCCGAGCGCCAGCCAGCAGAATTCGATATCGCCTACCGGGTTTTCGCGCAGTTCCAGTTCGATGATGCGGTTGGTGAGCAGATCGTTCAAGGTGGAGATGATCTGGGTCAGCTGTTCGGCGGCAACCCCCTGGGCCAGCATGTTATGGGCCAGCTCACGGATGTCCCGCGCCGATTGCTGCAGGCATTCTGGCCGCTCCGCGTTGCGGATAGCGCTGCTGACTTGACGCAGACCTACTCTTTGCAGGCTGAACAGGTCCTTCTCGGATATCAGGCCCTTGAGTCGCCCGTTTTCTACCATCAGGATGTGTCTGAAGCCGTGTTTAGCCATCGCCAGCGCGGCCTCGTGGACCAGCGCGTGAGGAGGCAGCGTAAAGGGATCAGGGCTCATGACTTTCGCAAGCGGCATGTCCAGGCTTAGCCCAGGCAGAGTGACTCGGGAGAGCACATCGTGGAGGGTAAAAATACCCACCGGTTTATGGTTGGCATCAACGGCGATCATAGAGCCGATGCTGTGACGGTTCATGGATTCCAGAACTTCGCGTAGCGGTGTTTGCGGGTCGCAGGCGATGGGTTCACGCCGTATGATGGCAGAGAGAGGGCTGGACATGGATTGCTGCTCGGCACTGGACTGGGAATATTGGGCCTGGATGATGTGCTTGGATTGCTCCAGGAGATTCGCGATACGGCGCGTGCAGAAGTCGTGGAACGCTTCGCTCTTATGGGTCAGGGCGAGAAAATCCTCGGCGGAGAGCTCGTAGCAGAATACATCCTCACTCGCGCGGTACAGGCTGGTGACGGGGCGTTTGGAGAGCAGAGCGCCAAGGGGAAAGCACTCGCCCTCGTGGAGTTCCAGCCAGGCGGCATCTTCCTGGGCGCGAACCACATCCTGCTCGCCCTGAACCACGCCCTGCTTGATGATGAGGAAGTGAGACACCTCGCCCTGTTCGGGTGAGGCAATCACCTCGCCCTTGGCGTAGTAGCCCAGGGAAAGCCGCTCTGCCAGCCATATCAGATGCTCGCGCTCCATCCGGTCAAACGGGGCGAAGCGGCTCAAGTGGTCGAGTGTGGCGAGGATCAGAGTATTAGGCGGTGCACTGGTCATGTTGGTATCCTTGTTAAACTGGGAAAGCCGCAGATGCAATCCACAACGTTTACGAAGAGCATGGATTTAGTAGGGTCGCGGGAATGATCATAGCCCCGGCATATGAATTTCGTCAAAAGGCATTCTTTGTTGCCATGCTTGAGTGTGCGATACTTTAACCATCCATACTTAACCCGAATCAGCGATGAATACCCGCATCCGTTACGGAGACTATCTCGGCGCCGTCCGGCACCGGCAGCATGCCATCAGCTACAACGTGGTGACGGCCCATGGGCCGTCGCGGCGCCGCATGCGTCTGCGTGTCGTGGATGTGTATCGCCTGATCGGCCCTTATGTTGGTTTGCGTTTTTTCGAACAGGTCCGGGCGGTAGTGCCGTTGGCAATGTTCATGGTGCTGTTCCTGCTGGTTGTGTTGCATGTTCAGGTGGCTAACCCCGGAGATGTGGCCCTGGGTCTCGTCGGCATCATGGTCGGCCTGATGTTGTTTATAGAAGGGGTGAAGCACGGCCTGATGCCTTTCAGCGAGAATATCGGCTATATCATGCCGGGCCGGTCTTCCCTGATGAGCGTAGCGCTGGTGGCTTTTGCACTGGGTGCTGCGGCAACGCTGGCCGAGCCGGCCATCGGGGCGCTCAAGGCGGCTGGCAGCCTGACCAGCGCGGAAGCTTCACCTCAACTTTATAGTCTTTTGCATGATCGGGTGCACTGGCTGGTTTTTGCCGTGGCAATCGGGGTCGGACTTGCCGTGCTGGTCGGGATACTGCGCTTCTATTTCAACTGGCGCCTGAAAACCATACTGCTTATTATTGTGCCTCCGTGTCTGATGCTTACGGCATATCTTGCGTCAGACCCCAGGTTGGCGCCGATACTTGGATTGGCCTGGGATTGCGGTGCGGTCACCACCGGGCCGGTAACGGTTCCGCTGGTTCTGGCGGTGGGTATCGGCGTTTCCGCGGCTACCGGTCGGGAGGATAATCCACTTTCCGGCTTCGGTATCGTTACTTTAGCCTCCCTGTTTCCGGTGATGTCCGTCATGCTGCTGGGTTTGTTCGTGGAATGGGGATGGATGAACGACATCTCGATCGAAAGCCTGGTAGCCACTGCCACCAGCGAGAATGGATTTCAGATGGGGCCGTTTGCCGACATCACCCTGGCGGTGCGCGCGATCCTGCCACTGGTGCTATTCCTTTGGGTAGTGCAGCGTTTTCTGCTGAAGGAAAAACAGCAGAATCTCAACATTGTTGTGTATGGCGTTTTGCTGGCCATTCTTGGCATGGCCCTGTTTTCCGTCGGCCTGGATTACGGCCTGACCGAGCTTGGCACACAGGCCGGCGAAGTGTTTCCCGCGGCATTCTCCCGTTTTGAATCTGTTCCCGATTCGCCATTGTATTCTCACGGTGTCGGCATAACCCTGACTTTGCTGTTCGCCCTGTTGCTGGGTTTTGGCGCAACGCTTGCCGAGCCCGCCTTGAATGCCATGGGCATGACTGTGCAGGAGTTGACCGATGGCGCTTTCACTAAAAACACCTTGATCAGGGCAGTTGCCTTCGGTGTTGGTATCGGTACCACGATCGGTGTATGCAAAATCATTTTTAATTTACCGATTGCCTGGCTGCTGTTGCCCAGTTATGTGCTCGCCCTGTTTATGACCCTGTTTTCTGGCGAGGAGTACGTCAACCTTGCCTGGGATAGCGCTGGCGTTACCACTGGGCCGGTGACGGTTCCGCTGGTCCTTGCGCTGGGCTTGGGGCTGGGCAAGGCTGTCGGAGTGCAGGATGGGTTCGGCATCCTGGCGATGGCGTCGGTAGGTCCGATCATCAGCGTGCTGGCGGTAGGGCTGTGGATACGCATGAGAACCGCCCTGAACCGGCGGGCCAGGGTGATAATCGAATGAGCGACGAAATTGTTGTATTGACGGATGCCGTGCTGATCACGGCGATCGTGCAGCGCGGCGTGGCCGATGAAGTGGTGCGTGCCGCCCGCAGAGCCGGCGCACAAGGTGCGACAGTGTTTTACGCCCGCGGCATGGGGGTGCGCCAGCGCCATATGGGCGTTCTCGGCGTGACGGTCAACGCGGAGAAGGAGGTTATCTACATCGTGGCCTCCACCGACCAGGCCGATCACATCTTCGAGCGCATCTTCACAACTGCCAAGCTCGACACCCCCGGCATGGGGATGGCCTACGTCACGCCTCTGGAGAAAATGGCCACCTACATCCCGCCCGAACTTATCGAAAAGTTCAGCGATTCAGAATTATGAAACCGGTCGCAACCCCGTACAAGGCGATCACCTGTTTTTGTCCGGGTGGACGAGGCCAGCGCGTGCTTGAGGACCTGCGCAAAGAGATGGGCATCAACTGCGCGTTCGTGCATCATGCGCGCGGGATCGGAGTCGGCAATGTCCAGGAAAAGAAGCTTTTCTATATCGAGCGGGAAATCATCACGGTACTGGTGCCGGTTGATCGCGCAGATGAAATCTTTCGCTTCCTGTATTTCGCCACCGGGATCGACAAGCCCCATGCGGGGATGATTGTTATGGAAAAAACTACGCGGTTGATGCCTATCGTCGAGCCCGTCGAATTGTAGATTGTAGAAAGAGAAAAGCATCAGTCGGTGTTCCCGGCCGAATGCATGGCGCCCGGCCCCGTTGGGGTGGCACAGATCCGATCCGGCACCGAAGGGTCGAAATGGCTCAGCGATGATACACTGTGCTCAGCTTCGGTGAATTGGATCTTTAGTTTGTCGTGGCTTATAGCCAGAGGCAGCATTCACTCCATAATTGGAAACGCCATCTGACTTTCTGGGACGGCGTCCTCGTCGTTACCCCCAGTTTGCACGTGCCAGCGAAACTGCGATTGACCTGTTCCATCACTCGATCCTGCGTGGCTCACGCTAATTTAATTCTATAAGGTGTTCGATGATTTACTCCGCCATTCTGGTCGCTTCGATCGTATTGCTGATCGCTTTTGCTATTGAGCGGTTTGGCCGGGTATCAGGCGTTCCTGCAGTGATCATCATGATCGCTACCGGGCTTGCCAGCCGGCCTCTGCTCCAAGCTACCGGTCTAACGCTGGATGGACTCGAAATTATTGTTCCTATCGTAGGTGCCGTTGGCCTGGTCCTGATCGTCCTGGAGGGCGCTCTGGATATCGAGTTGCGTCGGGACCGCCTGAGGGCGGCGGCTGGCGCCCTCATCATGGCTGGCGCGGGTTTTTTTATTTGTCTTGCCGTGTTTTCGTCTGTCGCGGTCATGGCACTTCATCTGACTCTTTTACAAGCGCTGATCCTCGCTGTTCCCTTCGCCGTCATCAGCAGCGCTATCGCTATACCGAGCAGTGATTTTCTTCCGGCTCACGGACGTGAGTTCGTTGTGTATGAAAGTTCGGCATCGGACATACTGGGGGTGCTGGTGTTCTTCGCCCTGATCAATTCCGATGGCTCGGCTGGCGGCATCCTGCTGGGGCTTGTGGGAGGCGGCGTGATGTCCCTGTTGCTGGCATTGGTCAGCGCTGTTGCGCTGGCTCTCCTGCTGATGCGCATAGATGGCCATATTCGATTTATTCCACTGCTCGCGGGGCTCTTCGGGCTGTATGCCGCAGGCAATTTACTGCATTTGTCTCCGCTCATTCTGGTACTGCTCTTCGGGTTGGCGCTTAACAACCCCAGGCTGATTACTCGCTTCCACCCTCTGCAGAGCTGGATGGACGATACTTATGGCGCCACGCTCAAGGAGTTCAAGGTGCTGGTGCAGGAACTCACTTTCGCGGTACGCGGGTTCTTTTTCATCCTCCTGGGGTATTGGACCGAATTGTCCGACCTAGCTTCCCTTCATGCCTGGCTGGCGGCAGCGCTTGTGCTGCTGGTTGTCTACGGCTGGCGCTACGGCATGTTGCGGGTTAGCCGACATCCTCTGGCCAAATCCTTGACCTGGATTGCTCCTCGTGGCTTGATCACCGTGCTACTATTCCTGCATGCCAAGGAAGTGTTGCCGTTGCCCAGTTTCCTCGGCGGAACCGTCATGCTGGTGGTGCTGGCATCGTCGGCCTTGGTAGCGGTGGCCCGTTTGCGGCCCGAGAGAGAAAAGATAACGCTCACGGAAGAACGCGCCAATACAGTCTGAGATCAGGGGGTGCCATGCAACTAAAGATTATTGCAGCTATTTTTGTCGCCATAGCTGGCGTCGTCTTCGCCATGCAAAACAACGTGCCGGTGACAGTCAATTTCCTGCTATGGCGCTTTGACAGTTCCCTGGCATTGGTTCTGTTGTTGGCGCTGGCATTGGGGGCGATCATCGTTGCCCTGGTTACGACGCCAGTCACGGTTCGTCTGCAGTGGCAGCTGGGTCGCCAGAAGCGGCGTATCGAAGAACTTGAACGCACCTGCAACGATCAGAAAGAGAAACTGTCGGAAGCAACGCGACAACAGAATTTCGTCACTATCGAGCACGAAAAAGAGCCTCCTGCCATCAAGCTTCAATAAATGGCTTCAGATACTATTTTGTTGGAAACGCGTCACTCGAAATGAGGCATGCGTAATTCGCTGATTGCTTGGCCCAATAATCGGTGGGTATCAGATTGTGAGTGGTTGTAGAGGCAGGAGTGGCGCTACCTGATTGGGAAGCAGTGGTGTCCATGAACTGCCGGTCATGTGCCTTCAAGCCCATCCAGCGGAACGTCAGCTAACTGCGCCCAAAGGCTCTGGAGACAATGCTACTCCATCGGCCTGATCTGCCGCTCAGATACCCCTTGGCGGAGCTGTGTTGAAGGCAGTGCGAGCGCCCGCCTTCTATAACTGCCAATGCGTACTCCCGACCCTGAGGCGACATTAGAGCTAGGCGGAAGCAGACCTTCAAAATCCAAATCCACAAACAAAAACAGCGACCCAAAGGCCTCCGTCATCGTAGGCAAGAAAACTGATTATGCTACTTTACGCCGCGCCACACCGATCAAGCCCAACAGACCAGAACCCAGCAACCATGCAGCAGCAGGAACGGGGACCGAATTGACGGTAATGTCATCAATAGCGGTATGCGCAGTCCCGTCACCATCAGACATGACAACTTTGTCCAGGCCAGCCCAGTTAAAAGTCACGAACGTGGGCGCTGTCGTGGTGGAGTAGACATCCATCGAATAAAGCAAGCTTGCCCCGTTATAACCATCAAAGTGCGTCAATCCCGCATCCCTGGCTTTGGTTACATACGCGCTTTCCAAAGAAAATATAGTGGTGCTTGAGAAACTCGCCGGATCGGCAAACCCGTTGAAAGCCACGTTATTGGGAGAAACCACGCCAGTGGTGTAGCCGATCGCGGTCGGGTCATTCGGGTCATAATAATTCAGGCCATCCACGGCCCAGAAATTATCCCAATTAAAACCTGCATACCCATTCTGAAGTTGTGCATAACTGCCAGACGATGTATCTAAATTGTCAAAAGTAATCGTGGCTGCCTGTGCAGTACTGACAGATCCGGATATTACAAGGGCGGCGACTAAACATGTTTTAAACAACGGGTTGTTTTTCATAATTGTTAATTCCATTTATAAATTTAATAATCTTGATTAAAAGTTCAACGAAATTCCTCATTACTATCAGAGGCAACCATTTGACTCAGACTGTAACCGTATCTTGCTAATAATTAAAAACCAAAATGACATTATAGTGAGGGTTAAGCATTCATCCGCCTCTTTCCCCAATCATTACAAAATGATAATGTTCATATTTTAACTAAGCAATTGTTGCGCCATAAATATATGAGTCATATGAAACATATAGGCACTTAAAAATTTCACACTGACTGATGCCGTGAGATGTAAAGTTTTTCGACGTATTTATCAGAGTTAAGCGGGTTTTTTGACGTGGCATGAGTCCATCCAAATACTAACCTAAAGGGAAATCACCATCATTGGCCTGCGGCCCTCTACGACCAGCGTAAAGAATTTTACAATTTCACTGAATTCCATGCGTATGTCAGTTATGGACAAAATTCTTGAATGTCTCTTCATGGCACAATTTGGACGATAGCTAAAGCAGAATGATTCAGGCAAAAAATAAAATTCTCGCAAGGCCTGAAGTCGTAAATTTACTTGTATGATTTGTCGGTCATCTTGGATGAAATCATCTGATCATTCGATAGCCGCCGAATAAAAAAACCCCGCAGATTTGCGGGGTTTTTCGTAATCACTCGCCGCACTGCGGACAGTGCGGCGAGCCGTTCCTTGCTGACGCAGGGAAGCCGGAGCTGAATTACATCATTCCGCCCATGCCACCCATACCGCCCATGTCGCCGCCCATGCCGCCGCCAGCCGAATCTTCCTTCGGCATCTCGGCTACCATGCACTCGGTAGTGAGCATCAGGCCGGCTACGGAAGCGGCGTTCTGCAACGCGTAACGGGTCACCTTGGTGGGGTCGAGTACGCCCATTTCCACCATGTCGCCGTAGGTGTCGTTGGAAGCGTTGAAGCCGTAGTTGCCCTTGCCTTCGGCCACCTTGTTCACCACCACCGACGGCTCGACGCCGGCGTTGGCGACGATCTGGCGCAGCGGCTCTTCCAGGGCGCGCAGCACGATCTTGATGCCAGCATCCTGATCGGCGTTGTCGCCCTTGATTTTGCTGATGGCAGCGCGGGTGCGCAGCAGAGCTACGCCGCCGCCGGCGACGATGCCTTCTTCCACGGCAGCGCGGGTAGCGTGCAGAGCATCTTCTACGCGGGCTTTTTTCTCTTTCATTTCGACTTCAGTAGCAGCCCCGACCTTGATCACGGCCACACCGCCTGCCAGCTTGGCGACGCGCTCTTGCAGCTTTTCACGGTCGTAGTCACTGGTGGTTTCTTCGATCTGCTTGCGAACCTGCTTGACGCGACCTTCGATGTTGGCGGCATCGCCGTTGCCATCGATGACGATGGTTTCATCTTTGCCGACTTCGATGCGCTTGGCTTGGCCCAGTTCGGCCAGAGTGCATTTTTCCAGAGACAGGCCGACTTCTTCAGCGATCACGGTGCCGCCGGTGAGGATGGCGATGTCTTCCAGCATGGCCTTGCGACGGTCGCCGAAGCCAGGTGCCTTAACGGCGCAGGTTTTCAGGATGCCGCGGATGTTGTTCACCACCAGCGTAGCCAGCGCTTCGCCATCGATATCTTCAGCGATAATCAGCAGCGGACGGCCAGCCTTGGCGACTTGCTCCAGTACCGGCAGCAGATCGCGGATGTTGGAGATTTTCTTGTCGTGCAGCAGCACGAAAGGATTTTCCAGCAGAGAGATCTGGCGATCTGGATTGTTGATGAAGTAAGGGGACAGGTAGCCGCGGTCGAACTGCATGCCTTCCACCACTTCCAGCTCGTTCTGCAGGCTGGTGCCGTCTTCCACGGTGATCACGCCTTCCTTGCCAACCTTGTCCATGGCTTCAGCGATGATGTCGCCGATGGAACTGTCGGAGTTGGCGGAAATGGAACCCACCTGAGCGATTTCCTTGTTGGTGGTGCAGGGCTTGGAGTTTTTCTTCAATTCGATGATGCAGGCTTCAACTGCTTTGTCGATACCGCGCTTCAGATCCATCGGGTTCATGCCGGCGGAAACGAATTTCATTCCTTCGCGTACAATCGCCTGGGCCAGCACGGTTGCGGTGGTGGTGCCGTCACCGGCTACGTCGGAGGTCTTGGAAGCGACTTCCTTGACCATCTGCGCGCCCATGTTCTCGAACTTGTCTTTCAGTTCGATTTCCTTGGCGACAGAAACGCCGTCCTTGGTGATGGTAGGGGCGCCGAAAGAGCGCTCCAGAACCACGTTGCGGCCTTTCGGGCCGAGAGTAACTTTAACTGCGTTGGCCAGAACATTGATACCGGCCACCATGCGATGACGAACGTCGTCACCGAATCTCACGTCTTTTGCTGACATATTTTAATCTCCTGAATACTTTGATGACGTCGGGCAGCGCACTATGCGCCAGCCCGACCTGGATAACGATTTATTTCTCAACGACGCCCATGATGTCTTCTTCGCGCATCACCAGCAGCTCATCGCCGTCAATTTTGACGGTCTGGCCGGAGTATTTGCCGAACAGCACTTTGTCGCCGACTTTGACATCCAGAGGACGCACTTTGCCGTCGTCACCCACTTTGCCCTTACCCACGGCAACGATTTCGCCCTGGTCAGGTTTTTCTGCGGCAGAACCGGGGATGACGATACCGGAAGCGGTTTTTTCTTCGGCTTCCAGCCGTTTGACTATAACGCGGTCGTGCAACGGACGAATTTTCATTGTTTCAATCTCCTGTCAGGTTTAAGGACCTATTAAGCAATAAGCGTTGCACGCGTTACCCCCAGAAAGCTCGCAGGCAAGGCGCGGAGAGGAAAGCGTGGTTGTTCCACGCTGACGAGCCGCAACGCAGTATGCGGGCTTTCTGGGGGATAACCCTCCGGGGCGGTGAGGATTCGGCCCCCTGGCGTTGTTGCAGGCTCCTTGTGTGGAATAACCACACGGCGTCGCCTACGCCTAGCCATGCGCCCGAATCCTCACCGCCGCGTGTAATGCTTATTGCTTAATAGGTCCTAAGTTAACGAAATAAAATCCGGCAAACCGCCTGCGCTGTTTGCCGGTAAAAAAACTTTCGGAATGTCGCTGTTAGCACTCATGTCCGATGAGTGCTAATAATAGGGGCTGGGCGCGCTAATTTCAAGGGGAAGATGAATGGAACGTTCAGCAGTCCATTAAAAATGGGCGTAGTTCAGCAATATAAGGGACCTTTAATTCGTGTCTGGCTCCTTCCATCTGGCCAATAACACGAGATTAAAAAACCAGGAATTGTCTTCGAATTGAAAGAGAGGACTTTACATGGCATTCTGGAGCACTCGGATTTTCATGTATCAAAACATGAACTGGTGCGTTTTTCCGAAAGAAAGGCTATAAGAGA
The DNA here is from genome assembly GCF_000297055.2 of Sulfuricella denitrificans skB26. Lineage (NCBI taxonomy): Bacteria > Pseudomonadati > Pseudomonadota > Betaproteobacteria > Nitrosomonadales > Sulfuricellaceae > Sulfuricella > Sulfuricella denitrificans. The sequence continues at coordinate 518,414 of NC_022357.1, forward strand.
GGTTGAATTTGTTAGTGGAAATTAAACTTTATCGACAAATTCATAAAACATGAAATCACTTAAATATATCGTTATTGCTTTTGTTCTTAGCTGGACAACCGTCGTTCTGGCAGGTGAACCGCTTGGGTTTGGCTTGTCGAAAAAATATTGTCTGGGAGATGTTTGTCTTGGCGAAGCCGACGCAGACCATCCTGAGTTGAAAATAGGCGAGGCATTAAGGAAAGCGGCCCGATACAAGAAAATTCCCATTTGCAACAGCTCGGATGCCTCGGTGTATTTACGGGATGTAAAATTCAGGAATGGCACACAAGGGGTCATCTATTTGCTTGCCGACCCGGGCAATCTGAATGCTCAGCCCGAAAAATATTTTCGCATCAGCAGCATCACTGTGAAATTCGATCCATTTCTTTCGGCGGATGGCGTCAAGGAGCTTCAGCAAAAGATCGCCAGTCGTTACGGCATGGAACGGTCAAGCTCATATAGCTTTGGGGCCAAGGACGGGAAGCGGACTATCAGTTTTACAGTTTCCCCTTGGGAATCAAGGATTGCCATTAATGGCATAGATAATCTGGAGTTTCAGGCCCAGCCCGGATGCACGCCAAAACTGCCTAACCTGTAAACTCAGGCCACTCAGGCAGGCCATTTTAAATGATGGGGGGCAGGTTGCAGTTTGGAGTGGTGATATCGAGTCGATGACGTGGTCTGCTAAAATGGAAGTCCACTCTTCCACAGGATGACCCGCTCCCCCATGGATATGAAAGTATTATCAGACAAACTGGGGCTCTCCTTTCTGGCAGAGCCGTGGCTTCTTCAAGTCTTCCTGGTAGTCCTGGCTACCGTGCTGGTCAGCGCCGTCGCCCAATTCCTGCTCCGCCGTGCAGAGAGGATGGTCAGCCAGACGGCCAGTCATTGGGATGATGGCCTCATCCAGGCGGCAAAACGACCGCTACCCATAATCATCTGGCTGGTTGGCATTGCCTTCGCGGCCGGTACCGTGGGCAAGGAGACCGGCGCTGCCATCTTCGACGCAGTGCCACCCATCCGCAATGTAGGCGTAGTGGTTTGCCTGGCCTGGTTTTTGATCCGCCTTATTCGCAACGTCTCCTGCAGCATAGTCGTGATGCGCGAGGAAAAAGGCGAGGAAGTCGACCTCACCACTATCGACGCACTGTCAAAGTTGGCCCGCCTCACGGTGATCATCATCGCCACCCTTATGGCGATGCAAACCCTCGACTTCAGCATCTCGGGAGTATTGGCCGCCGGGGGCATCGGAGGCATCGCCATCGGTTTCGCCGCAAAGGATTTGCTGGCCAACTTCTTCGGGGGACTCACCGTCTACCTGGACCGGCCGTTCAGTGTGGGCGATTGGATACGGTCGCCAGATAAGAAAATCGAGGGCACGGTGGAATACATCAGCTGGCGACACACGCGGGTCCGAGCCTTCAACAAGAATCCCATTTACGTGCCGAATGCCTTGTTCACTACCATCGTGGTGGAAAATCCCTCGCGAATGACTAATCGCCGTATCAAAGAGACCGTTGGCATCCGCTATGAAGACATCGGAGTGATGGGTGCTATCGTGGCAGACGTTAAGGTCATGCTGCAGAACCACGTGGAGATCGATGCAACCCAGACCTTGATCGTCAACTTCAACACCTTTGGTCCATCGTCCCTTGACTTCTTTATCTACACTTTCACCAAGACCACAGCCTGGGTCCACTTCCATGAGGTGAAGCAGGATGTGCTCCTGAAGGTGGCCGAGATCATCGACCGTCACGGCGCTCAAATTGCCTTCCCGACGCGCACCGTGCATATCGAGGCCGCCACCCCACTGCTGGAGGACCATTGACGGCCGTTCTTGGCCATAATCAAGCGTAAATGTTCGAGTTATTTATGGTTGTGACGGATCGAATCGCAACGAGAATATCGACAACATGCGGGTAATGTGGGGGCGTCACAATTCAATCATTAAGGAGAACGAGCAATGAAATATATGTGGATCGTACTGAGCATGTTGGCGATTTCTTTACCAGTAAGTGCGGATGACACGATGAAAACCCAGGCAAGCAAGCACGGGTTCCAAGATACGCAGTCCCGCCTGGAAGCGATGCTGAAAGAGAAAGGCTTGACGGTGTTCGCTAAGATTGATCACTCCGAAGGCGCGCAAAAAGTTGGGCTGAAGATGCAACCCGCCACGGTAACAATTTTCGGCAACCCCAAAGGGGGTACTCCTTTCATGGTGGCGTCGCCCGAGTCGGCCATCGATTTCCCGCTCAAAGCCCTGGTATGGGAAGACGCCACGGGAACGGTGTTCATGAGCTACAACACCATGACGTCGATCATTGCCCGACATAACATCAAAGGCCTGGACGAGTTGGCAAAGAAGATGGATGGATTACAGGCCGCGATTGCAAAAGCTGCGACGGAATAGCTGTCATCGTAAGAACACACCCTAAGCCACGTTTATAAGGCCCATTCTCTTTTTTGGATACCGCCTTTAACTGGATTCAAATGGCATGGTTTAATGGGAGCAGGTCAATGATCCGCCAAGGCTTATTGGCTTTACTGTTTTCCATGCTGCTGAGCAGTGGGCTGTCGTCGGCGAGGGCGGATTCTTTTGTCGAACGCCCGGAGGTGCAGCAGTTCATTGAAACCATGGCCGACCGGCATGGCTTCGATGCCGAGGCGCTCAGCCATCTGTTTGCCCAAGCCCGGCCCTGCCTTTTCGCTGCCCGAACCATGACCGAACAGGTGGCGCAGCCGCTGCCCTGGTCGCGTTACCGCAGCCAGTTCGTGAATAAGAGGAACATCCGTCATGGGGTGAGATTCTGGCGGCAGAATGCCACCGCTCTTGCCCGCGCCCGTCGAATTTATGGCGTGCCGGAGGAGGTGGTCGTGGCGATAATCGGCGTGGAAACCCGTTACGGTAAAACCCGGTCACGCTTTCCCGAATTCGATACTCTGGCCACGCTGGCTTTCGATTATCCGCGCCGTGCTGAATATTTCCGTGGTGAATTGGAGCAGTATCTGCTGCTGATGAGGGAGGAGAGGCGCGACCCGCTCTCGGCCAAAGGCTCGTTCGCCGGTGCCATGGGTATTCCCCAGTTCATGCCCAGCAGCTACCGCAGCTATGCCGTCGATTTCAACCGCGACGGCCGGCGCGATCTGTGGAGCAGCACCACCGACGCCATCGGCAGCGTGGCCAATTACCTCAAGGCCTATGGCTGGGAAGCCGGTCAGCCGGTGGTAGTGCGTGTCCGTCTGCCGGACGAGGCGGAGCAGAGTTTAAGCGCCTATGTGTCGACATCGCTCAAGCCGGAGTGGAGTGTCGAGGAGTTGAAATCGATCGGGCTGGTGCCGGTCGAACGATTGTCAGCGTCTTTACAGGCGGCCTTGCTGGCGGTAGAGGGTGAAGATGGCAGGGAATACTGGCTGGGCTTCGACAACTTCTATGCGATCACGCGTTACAACCGCAGCCTGCACTATGCGCTGGCGGTCTACCAGCTCAGCTGGGAGATCCGCAGCGCCCGCAGGGTGGGACACTGATTAGCCGACGGCAACCACGGTATAGCCGTGTGCTTCGCGCTCCGTGCCGATGATCTGCAGCCAGGTGCGCAGTTCGTCCACCGAGCAGACTGGCTGTTTGCGGTGCTGCCGGCTACGCAGGCCGAGGCTGCCCCAACTACGGTTGAGCACCAGGTCGCCGAGCAGGTCGTGGCCGAAAGTGACGGCATACCAGCTGTGCCGATTTTTGTCGTGGTCGTGTTTTTCCCAGTAGAGCATGGGGTAATTATATAAGTAAATTCATAGCTTCGGGGCATCATCCCAAGGGGGATTCTGCTGTGAGATAATGTGCTCTATCGCATCCATCTTCCGGGGCCTCCCGCGCTCAATGTCTAACCAGGAATTTCTCCATCGCAGTCTGGCCGCCGTCTGGCACCCCTGCACCCAGATGAAGCAGCACGAGACCTTGCCGCTAGTGCCGATTGCCCGTGGCGAGGGAGTGTGGCTGCATGATTTCGACGGCAATCGTTATCTCGATGCGGTGAGCTCGTGGTGGGTCAACCTGTTCGGTCACTGTAACCCGCGTATCAATGCCGCGCTCAAGGACCAGCTGGACCAGTTGGAGCATGTAATGCTGGCCGGCTTTACGCACCAGCCAGTGGTTGAGCTGTCGGAACGATTGTCGTGCCTTTCCGGTCTGGGGCATTGCTTTTACGGTTCGGATGGCGCTTCCGCCACCGAGATCGCTCTCAAGATGAGTTTCCACTATTGGCGCAACTCGGGCCGCCCGGAAAAGACCCGTTTCGTCAGTCTCCAGAACGGTTATCACGGCGAAACCGTGGGTGCGCTGTCGGTCACCGATGTAGCGCTATTCAAGGATGTTTATGCGCCCTTGCTGCGGGAAAGTGCACAGGTGCCGACGCCCGACTGGCGCAATGCAGAATCAGGAGAGTCGGCGCGGGATTACGCGCTGCGCTGTGCAGCGGCTTTGCGCGCGCATCTGGAGCGGCATCACCAGGAAACTGCTGCCTTGATTCTCGAACCGCTGGTACAGGGTGCGGCGGGGATGGGCATGTACGATGCCGAGTATCTGCGCCAGGCGCGGGCGATCTGCGACGAATTCGAGGTACACCTGATCGCGGATGAAATCGCCGTTGGTTTCGGGCGCACGGGGACGATGTTCGCCCATCAGCAGGCCGGGATCAGGCCGGATTTCCTGTGCCTGTCGAAAGGCATCACTGGCGGCTACTTGCCCTTGTCGGCGGTGCTGACCACCGATGTCGTTTACCAGGCGTTTTACCATGACGACACGGCACGCGGCTTTCTCCATTCCCATTCCTACACCGGCAACGCGCTGGCTTGTCGCGCAGCGCTGGCGGTGCTGGATATTTTTGAGCAGGACGAAGTGATCGCGGCCAACCGCGTCAAGGCCACAAGTTTTAACACTATCGCCGTGCCGCTCAAGGCACATCCGCGCGTCAGAAATTTTCGCCATAGCGGCATGATCTGGGCGTTCGAGGTGGCGGATGCAGCGCCTGGCTTCGCCCGTGCATTCTTCGAGGAAGGGCTGAAGCGCAGCCTGCTGCTGCGCCCCATCGGCAGCACGGTTTATTTCATGCCGCCCTATGTGATCAACGAGGAGGAAATCAGGATGCTGGTGGCGGGCACGCTGGAGATTGTCGAGGGATTATGAACAGGATATGGCTGTTGCTGGTGTTGATGTGGACGGTGTCGGTGCAGGCTGCGCCGCTGCCCGCCTCTGTCGCCAAGGCGTTGCGCGAGGCTGGGATTCCCGCCGCCAGCGTCGGCGTGTTCGTCCAGGGTGTGGCGGCCAGAAAGCCGCTGATCGCTCACCAGGCCAATAAGTCGATGAGCCCGGCATCGACCATGAAACTGGTGACCACTTATGCCGGCTTGGAATTGCTCGGTCCGGCCTACACCTGGAAAACCGAGGTGCTGACGGGCGGGACGGTGGCCGGGGATGTCCTGACGGGCGACCTGGTCATCAAGGGCTATGGCGATCCGGCGCTGACGCTGGAAAGTTTCTGGAAACTGTTGCGTGACGTGCGCGGGCTGGGTATCCGGGAAATCCATGGCGATCTGGTGCTGGACAACAGTTATTTTCAGGCGACGCCGGGCGATCCGGGTTCCTTCGATAATGAGCCTTACCGCCCTTACAACGTGATGCCAGAGGCGCTGCTGGTGAACTTTAAAACCGTCCGCTTCCGTCTCGTTTCGGAAGCGGAGGGCGGTGTGCGCATCATCGCCGACCCTGCGCCCGCGCGCCTGCGCATCGTCAACCGCCTGCAGCTTGATGATGGCCCGTGCAACGACTGGCACGAGAGGGTGCTGACGGAAGTTATTCGGTACGGAAACGATGCGGCCACCGTCGTGGTCAGCGGTAGCTACCCTCGCGCCTGCGGCGATAAGTCGCTGTATCTGAGTCTGTTCAACAATACCGGCCACGTCGATGCGCTGTTCCGGCAGTTGTGGCAGGAGTTGGGCGGTACGTTAGTCGGCAGCGTGCATGAGGGTGTTGCGGCGCCTGGCGCGCGACTGCTGGCAAGACGCGAATCCAAGGCACTGGCAGAGGTAGTGCGCGATATCAACAAATTCAGCAACAACGTGATGGCACGCCAGTTGCTGTTGACTATCGGCCGCGAAATCGGTAGCGAAGGTTCGGCGCGCGTTGCGGGGCAGGTTGTCGATAAATGGCTGGCGGAGCGGGGCATGGCGTTCCCTGAGATGGAGATCGAGAACGGTTCCGGTCTATCGCGCACCGAGCACATCAGTCCGACGCATCTGGGCACGCTGCTGCTAACCGCCTGGCGCGGCCCTTTGATGGCGGAGTTCGTGTCTTCCCTGCCGATCGCGGCAGTTGACGGTACCATGAAGAAACGGCTGCACGACCAGGATGTGGCAGGCCATGCCCATATCAAAACCGGTTCGTTGCGGGGAGTGAAGGCGATCGCCGGTTATGTGCACGACCGCAAAGGGCGAAGCATGGTGGTGGTATTCTTCATTAACCACCCCGATGCATCCGCGGGCCAAGCGGCCCAGGATGCCTTGCTGGAGTGGGTGTACAGCCGCAATTAAGCAGCGGGTTTTTTGCTCTTCAGGGTGATGTCAGCTTCGAGGCCGACCAGAATTTTCTGCAGTCCAAGGCGGGCACGCATGTTGAGCACGATCGGGCCGTTGATGTTGGCGTTAATGCTGGCTTTGGAAACTGCGTCTGGTTCCGGCTTATAGGCCATGAGCAAAACCGCGATATCTTCCACGCTTTCCATCTTCAGCAATTGTTCTTCTTCGTCGGTCAGGACAAATTCGTAATTCAGGCCGAACAACGCCGGATCGACCAGTGCGAAGGCGACATCCGGTTCGTCGATGGATTGCAGCCAGTGGACGACGACGGGTTGTTCCGTGTTCTCTTCTATGTGAAACAATTTGTAGCGGGTGGATCCCTCGAATCCCGGCATTCCATTGGGGAAGGTCAGGATGCTTTCCGGATCGACTTCCTGCGTGCCGAATTGAGTGGAATGAAATTTCATGTGGTTTTAAATCCTTTGATGGTATTGGCCAAGAATGTAATGTGATTTGATGGGGCTGTAAAGCTTTCAGGCTTTGTCTGGCTGAAGCAGCTCGATTCTGAAATCAGGTTCGTAGGGCGGGACGTTGCACTCAATGATGTCCTGCGGTGCAACATCCAGTCGTATGCCGGTGATGTCCGCGCGAATCGGCAGCAGAGTGACGCCGCGATCTACCAGCACCACGGTGCGTATCTCCAGTGGATTTTTCGCCGCCAGGTATTCCACGGCCTTGAGCAACGAGTGTCCGCGGTAGAGCACGTCATCCACAACCATCACTGTGGCATTGGTCAGATTCAGGGTAGCCTGTTCGGCGCTTTCGGTCAGCTCGGTTTCGGGATGCAGCAGGGTGAGATCGTCGGCGTAGCGTTTGACATGGAGTTTGTACAGCGGCAGGCCGCTGAGGCCGTAATCGCGAGCCAGTCGTTCGCGCAGCATTTCCGCCAGGGGTGCGCCGCGGCGCAACAGGCCGACGATGGCAATCTGCTTCCGGCCGGTGAGCAGACCGGCAGCCTGGCGCGCCATGTCGGCGAGAACCGCGTCGAGATCGGCGGTATCGTAAAGGCAGGTTCGTTGCCCTTGTTGTTTGTCCATGAAGGGCGTGCGGTGCGGCTTATTCCTCGCCGCCCTTGAGTTCTATGTGCAGGCGCGCTAGCTTGGATTTGATACGCTGCGAGTTCTTGTAATGGTCGCCGCGCTGTACCATGTCCATGGCGGCAGTTTTTTCGCCGGCATCGGACATCCGAATGATCTGAGCAGCGCCTTTGTGGAAATCGGTGTGGACAACCCGGATCTCTTCGAACAGGGGGTTATCCTTGTATTTCTGGCCTGCCCCGTAGATCCATTTTCCCAGAATGCACTGGTTGTCCTGGCAGACAATGTCAGGGTCGAGTTTCTCGGCGTTGTTTCCATCGATGTAGTTTTCCAGGCGCACTTTCCAGCGCACATGGGCCTCGATGGCGCTCATGAAATCGAGTTCCTGGGTGTCGGGATTGTTAGCGGTTGTGGCTGCCGGTGCGGCGGATGAATTCTTCTTGAAAGAGTCGAATAAGCCCATGCCCTACTCCTGTAGTGGTTTAACAACGAATCGAAGAGTAGGCTTTTGTCATCGCCGCGTCAACAGCGTGCGGCTACAGGCCCAGGCTGCTCCAGAGTTCGTCAACCCTGCTTTTGATTGCTTCGTCCATGACAATCGGTCGGCCCCATTCGCGCATGGTTTCTCCCGGCCACTTGTTGGTGGCGTCCATGCCCATCTTCGAGCCAAGGCCGCTGACCGGGCTGGCGAAATCAAGGTAGTCGATCGGCGTGTTCTCGACCAATAGCGTGTCGCGCGCCGGGTCCATGCGGGTGGTCATGGCCCAGATTACTTCCTTCCAGTCGCGGATGTTGACGTCGTCGTCGGTGACGATGATGAACTTGGTGTACATGAACTGGCGCAGGAACGACCATACGCCGAACATTACGCGCTTGGCGTGGCCGGCGTACTGCTTCTTGATGCTGACCACGGCGAGCCGGTAGGAGCAGCCTTCCGGCGGCAGATAGAAGTCGGTGATTTCGGGGAACTGTTTCTGCAGCAGCGGTACGAACACTTCGTTCAATGCCACGCCGAGGATGGCCGGTTCGTCCGGCGGCTTGCCGGTGTAGGTGCTGTGGTAGATCGGGTTCTTGCGCATGGTGATGCGTTCGATGGTGAACACCGGAAATTCAGCCTGTTCGTTGTAGTAGCCGGTGTGGTCACCGTAAGGCCCTTCCAGCGCCATCTCGTCGGGGTGAATCACGCCTTCCAGCACGATCTCGGCGCTGGCCGGAACTTGCAGGTTGGAGCCCAGTGCCTTCACGACTTCAGTTTTTGAACCGCGTAGCAGTCCGGCAAACTGATATTCGCTGAGGGAGTCAGGCACCGGCGTCACCGCGCCAAGGATGGTGGCCGGGTCGGCTCCGAGGGCGACAGCGATTGGAAAAGGTTTGCCGGGATTGGCCAGCTTGAAATCGCGGAAATCCAGCGCGCCGCCGCGGTGGGCGAGCCAGCGCATGATCACCTTGTTCGGAGCGATCACCTGCTGGCGGTAGATGCCGAGATTCTGCCTCTTCTTCAGCGGCCCGCGCGTGATCACCAGTCCCCAGGTGATCAGCGGCGCCACGTCACCTGGCCAGCAGGTCTGGATCGGCAGCCTGGCCAAGTCGACATCCTGGCCTTCCCAGACGATCTCCTGGCAGGGAGCGGATGACAGTTCCTTTGGTGCCATGTTGAGCACCTGCTTGAACAGCGGGAATTTATCCCAGGCATCCTTGAGGCCTTTGGGGGGTTCGGGTTCCTTGAGAAAAGCCAGCAGCTTGCCGACTTCACGCAGCGCTTCGACGCTGTCTTCGCCCATGCCCATGGCAACGCGCCGGGGCGTGCCGAACAGGTTGGCCAGCACCGGCATGGAATGGCCTTTTGGATTCTCAAACAGGATCGCCGGGCCGCCCGCTTTCAAAACGCGGTCGCAGATTTCCGTCATTTCCAGGAGGGGATCGACTTCAGTGCTGATGCGCTTGAACTCGCCCTGTTTTTCCAGTTGCGAAATGAAGTCGCGCAGATCTTTGTATTTCATTGTGGAAATATTTCCTTGCCTTCGTTGAGGCGTAGCCAGCCTTTGACGATACGGTAAATAACCCAGATGCAATCAGCGGCCAGGATAAACCAGCCAATGATGAGGATAAATGTAATGGCGCCGATGGCCCCCCACAGAAGGCTGAACCAGAAAGTGCGGATCTGCCAGCGGAAGTGGGATTCCAGCCAGGTGCCCTTGACATCGTCCAGTTTCACATAGCTGATGATGATGGCGACAATGTAGGGCAGGCCGAACCCCAGAATCGCAATTGCCTGCAGGGCATAGACCACGGTGGTCAATGTTTTTGCGGAGTCGAGGTGGGTGTCGCCGACTGGGTCAGTCATGGTTTCTCATCCCGGCTACGTGGGCAGGCCGGTGAATTTTCAAAGTGAACAGAGTAGCGGAATGGTTTTGCTCAGGCAACTATTGCCCAGGTAAATGGCCGGCGTTTTCCGCCATGGCCATCACCTCCAATCAGCATCTGGCCGGATCTGCCGCAATTCAGGAGTGCCAGGCCAGGCTCAGTTCAACGTGTTGATCTATTTTGTTTAATGTTTTGTCAACCGCTATAGATTAGCCACGTTGTTAGGATCATAGGTGGGTAACCACCGTATTTCATAACGGAGGCGTAGATGGGCAGTCTGAGCAATGAGTCCTTTGATGATTTTCTGGACTCCCTGAAAGAAGCGGGTGTGGTTATCAGCAACGAGCGCGAGTTGCGCGAGCGGCTCGCAGAAGTTCAGCGCTGGCGCTTTGCGTTTGCGACGCTGGCTTCCAACGGTGGAAGGATCGGTATCCGATTCGAAGGCCGTAGCGCCGGCGTGAACGAGGCTGAAATCCATCGTGCCTTTGCCCAGTTCCAGCTACCGGAGAGTCTGGAAGCAGTTTTTGCCGCCGGCCTCAAGGCCAAGCACTGATTCATCTTCTTTAACGGCTATGGTGAACCATAGCCTCAGGTGATGAAGCACAGATTCCCCATGGCCGTTGCCCTCTCTCCTTACTCTCTCCCCGAGGGAGAGAGGGGCGAGGTCTCGCTTCACGAGCCTTACTTTTAGCGCGTACGGAACGACATGTGACAGGCCACGCAGCTAGTCATGACTTTTTGCAGTGCGGAGTAGGTCTTGGCCGTATCCCCTTCTTTCGCCACCTCGGCGAATTCGCTGGCCGCAGCGTGCATACTCCACCCCAACTGACGCATGGCGTCAGGCATGAATCGCCCCGGCCCTTGGCCGCGCGCCATCACGGCGTGCTTGCCCATGGAGCTGTTGCCGAGGCGGTTTTCTGCGGTTTCTGACGCTGCCGCCAGGTTGTTTTCCGCCAGATGCCCGAAAATTTCATTCAGCGCCATGAGGTGATCCTGCATATCGGTGCGCATCAGGGCGCGGGATAGTTCGGGCATGGTGGCCAGCTGGCGATAATCCTGCGGAGGAGTCGGCGGCTGCACGGGTTGCTGCGCAAGAACCAGCGGGCTTGGCAGCAGCAGGGCAAGGGAAATCAGAGCGTGGCGCATGGAGTCTCCTAGCGGGGTTGGGTGCGTAATGCTGCCAGGGATTGTCCTAGCACGGAGAACGCAGATTTGAGGAACAGGATGGCAATGGCGCCGCCGATAATAATATCCGGCCAGCGCGACTGGGTGAAGATAACCGCGATACCGGCCACGATCACGCCAGAATTGGCGAACAGGTCGTTGCGCGAGCATAGCCATACCGAGCTCATGTTGAGGTTGTCGGCGCGGTGACGATAGAGCAGCAGGAAGCACCCGGTATTGGCGGCCAGCGCCAGCAGGCCGATAACACCGATGAATTCGCCATCGGGCAAGATGGGATGGAGTGCTTTGTAAACTGCTTCCGCTGCCACGCCCAGACCGAAGGAGAGCATGATCAGGCCCTTCAGCAGCGCCGCCCGCGCTTGCCACATCTCGTCGCGGGTCAGAACATACAGGCTGAAGCCATACACCAGCGCATCGCCCAGCATGTCCGATGCGTCCGCTAGCAGGGAGGTGGAATGTGCGGCCATGCCGGCGACGGCTTCCACAGCGAACATAACAACGTTGACGGCCAGTACGATCTTGAGCACGCGGCCATGGTTGGCGCGCATGGCATTCAGGGTGCAGGATTTGTTTTCGCAGCAGTCGCTCATAAAAAACCGCGCATTCCAAGCCAAGTCGTATTGAGGTGGTTTAGCAGGATGCCACCGAACACCGCCGCGCCGAACCAGTTGTTGTGCAAAAACGCCTTGAAACACTTGGCGCGCTCGCGCTGCCTGATCAGTGTGTAATGGTAGGCGGCAATGCCGGCAGCGGTAACCAGTCCGGCATAATAGGCTAAGCCCAGGCCGAGTTTTAATCCGACGCCGGCGAGGATGGCCAGTGTTGCGGCATAGCTCAGCATCACCGCCAGAATGTCATATTTGCCGAAGGTAATGGCCGAAGTCTTGATGCCGATACGGAGGTCGTCATCGCGGTCCACCATGGCGTATTCGGTGTCATAGGCGATCGCCCAGAATACGTTGGCGGCAAGCATCGCCCACGCCACCGGGGGCACGCTGCCTGTCTGGGCGGCGAAGCCCATCGGGATGCCGAAGCCGAAGGCGATGCCGAGGTAGGCTTGGGGGATGGCGAAGAACCGCTTGGTGAAGGGATAGCTGGCGGCGAGAAACACTGCCGCGACCGAGAGCTGGAGGGTGAGGGTGTTGAGGCGCAGGATCAGCAGAAAGGATAGCAACACCAGCACTGCGAAAAGCACCAAGGCTTCTTTCTTACTCACTAGCCCGGCGGCGAGCGGACGGTTCCTGGTGCGCTCCACATGCGGGTCGAAATCGCGGTCGGCGAAGTCGTTGATGACACAACCGGCCGAGCGCATCAGCACAGTGCCGAGGGTGAAAATACACAGGATGATCCAGTTCGGAGACCCGTCCGAGGATAGCCACAACGCCCACAATGTCGGCCACAGCAGGAGCAGGATGCCGATCGGCTTATCGAGCCGCATCAGTCTTTCGTATAGTGTGAATCGTTCGGCCAGTGTCATGGGTGGAGTTTCAGAATGTCTGGCAGGAACACTTCGGTAACGAGGATCGGCCTGCCTTCCAGGTAAAACACCGAGCGTCTCGCCCACAGGCTGGCAGGCGGGTTCGGCAGGATAGTGCAGGCACGTTTGTACAGCGCATCGCGCCGGTTGAGCTTTTTGAATTGCAATGGTGTGCGTTGTACGCGCGGGTTGGCAAATAGTGCCGCGCCCAGCGGCTTGCTGCCGAGCCGGCCCAGGCCTTGCCAGGTGCCGTGCAGGCTGGTGGCGGGCAGCACGCTGTGGGCGAAAACCAGCGGCGTTTCTCCGCAATACAGAAATACGTCGCGCAGCAGCGCGCGCGAATGGTGCTTCAACGCAACCATGTGTCGCTCGGATGGCATGGCCACGCCGTGCTGCTGCTGCACATGACGCACACTAAAGGCGGCGCAGCGCATCCGGATGCGCCGGGTGAGAGAGCCACGGTCAAGCAGCCAGGGGCGGTAGCGGGTGCAGCTTTCCGACAAACGGTTTTGCCACAAGGATTGCAAGTTCGGGTTCCTCTTAAATTCGGTGAGGGGTGAGGCGATAGGGGTGAGGCATTAAATTTGCGACGGTGTGATTTTTGACTTTCCGCCTCACCCCTCACCCATTACGCCAGATTATACCTTCAAGTATTGTTCTGCACCCGCCAGCCAGCGTTGCAAATGGCGTTCCGCCACCTCCGGCTGTTCAGCGATGATTTTTTCGGCGATGCGACGGGCAGCTTCGAGCAAGCCCTGATCCTGCTCGATATCGGCGATATGTAGCAGTGGCACACCGCTTTGACGCGCACCGAGGAATTCGCCGGGGCCGCGCAGCAGCAGGTCCTGGCGCGCGATTTCGAAACCGTCGCTGTTTTCGTAGATGATCTTCAGCCGGGCACGCGCTGTTTCCGACAGGGGTGTCTGGTAAAGCAGGATGCAGGCACTTTTTGCCGCGCCCCGACCGACTCGCCCGCGCAACTGGTGAAGTTGGGAAAGCCCGAAGCGTTCGGCGTGCTCGATCACCATCAGCGAGGCATTGGGCACGTCCACCCCGACCTCGATCACCGTGGTGGCGACCAGAAGCTGAATTTCCCCTGCCTTGAAGGCCGCCATGGTGGCCGCCTTGTCGCGCGCGTGCAATCGGCCGTGCACCAGCCCTACTTTCAGTTCCGGGAAAGTGGCGGTCAGGGTTTCGAAAGTCTCTACGGCGGTCTTGAGCTGAAGGGTTTCCGACTCCTCGATCAGAGGGCAGACCCAGTAGGCTTGGCGGCCAGAGAGGCAGGCCTCGCGGACTCGCGCCACCACTTCGTCGCGGCGGCGGTCGCTGACTAGTTTGGTGACCACCGGTGTGCGCCCCGGCGGCAGTTCATCTATCACCGAAACGTCGAGGTCGGCGTAGTAGCTCATCGACAGGGTGCGCGGGATCGGGGTGGCACTCATCATCAGTTGGTGCGGTTGCGCACCTTTTTGCCGCAACGCAAGGCGCTGGTGCACACCGAAGCGATGCTGCTCGTCGATGATGGCCAGACCGAGATTGCGGAATACAACCTGTTCCTGAAACAGGGCATGGGTGCCGATCGCGAGTTGGGCTTCCCCTTCGGCGACCGCTGTGAGTGCAGCCTGCTTTTCCTTTTTCGGCAGACTTGCCGCCAGCCAGACGACGCGCAGGCCGAGCGGTCCCAGCCAGGCGGAGAGCTTCTGGTAATGCTGTTCGGCAAGGATTTCGGTGGGGGCCATGATCGCCGCCTGAAATCCGTTTTCAATCGCCTGCAAAGCCGCCAGCGCCGCGACGATGGTTTTGCCGCTGCCGACGTCGCCCTGTAGCAGTCGCTGCATCGGGTGGGGCTTGGTCAGGTCGCTGGCGATCTCCGTCATGACGTGCTGCTGGGCGCGGGTGAGCGGGAATGGCAGCGCCGCCAGCAGGGCGCGGGTAAGCCGTTGCCGGGGCGGCATCGGGGCGGCAGACTGCGCGCGCCGCCGCCGGTAATGCTGATGCATGGAAAGCTGCTGAGCCAGCAGTTCGTCGAATTTTAGCCGCTGCCAGGAAGGGTGGGTGCGTTCGGCCAGCAGCTCGATCGGCGCGTCAGGTGGGGGTTGGTGCAGATAAGCGATACTTTCCGCAAAGGCGGGCAAACCCAGTGGCTGCAGTACATCGTGGGGCAGAGTGTCGGCCAGGTCGCATTTGGCGAGGGATGCCTGCACTAGTTTGCGCAAGGAGGCTTGTCCCAGACCGGCAGTGGTGGGGTAGATCGGCGTCAGCGCCTCGGCGACTGGCGCATTTTCGTCCACCATGCGGTACTGCGGATGCACCATTTCCATGCCGAAGAATCCGTGGCGCATTTCTCCGAACAGGCGCACGCGTTTGCCCGGGGCAAGTTGCTTGATCTGGCTGGGATAAAAATTCAGGAAACGCAGCGTCATCATGCCGCTGTCATCCTCAACCCGGCATACCAGGGTACGGCGCGGTCGGTACTGGACGGTGGTGTCGATGATCTCGCCTTCGACCTGGATGGCTTGCCCCAGCGATGCATTGGCTATGGAGTGGATGCGGGTTTCGTCCTGGTAACGTAGCGGCAGGTGCAGCAGCAGGTCGTGTGCAGTATGCAGGCCGAGTTTGGCAAGCTTGGTTTGCAGAGCCGGCGGAAAGGGCGAAGCGGATGCTTCATTTTTCGGCTTTTTGCTTGCGGCAGTTGTCATCCGGGCAATTGTACCCGAGGGTATGGCTTTCGGTCAGGAGTTGGCGTGGAAGCGGTATGAATTTCCTCCTGTCTTGGCACGATACATGGCCTCGTCGGCATATTTCATCAGGGAGTGACGATCCTCGCCATCCTGTGGGTAGAGACTGATGCCGATGCTGGCGGTGATGGCGTTGCGGGATTGCCCCTCGATCATGAATGGCAGGGCGAGTTCGTCGACGATGCGCTGAGCGGTGACGGCAGCGGTTTCCCGATCGGTACTTGAGAGCAAGACGGTGAATTCGTCGCCGCCCAGGCGGGCGGCAGTGTCGGCGGCGCGCACGCAACTCTGGATGCGCATGGCGACTTGCTGCAGTAGCTGGTCGCCTTGATCATGGCCGAACGTGTCGTTGATGTCCTTGAAATTGTCCAGATCGATAAACATCAAGGCGAAGGGTTCGGTATCCCGCTCGGAGCGAGCCAGTGCCTGCTGGATGCGGTCGTAAAGCAGGCTGCGGTTAGGCAGGCTGGTGAGAGGATCATGTGTGGCCAGAAATTCGATACGCTGGTGGAATTCTCTGGCGGCAGAAATGTCGCGGAAAATGCCAAGTGCCAGTTTCTCTCCGGCGTGTTCGATCAGGGTGCACTTGGCGTGGACCGGGATTGTGTGGCCGTCCTTGCCTTGGGCGAGGTATTCCTCTTCGCAGGAGCCTTCCTCCGCTAGGCGGGCGAGCGCTGCCACAGCACGAGGCTTTTCCTGGTCCGGTACCAGGTCCAGGATATTCATCTGCAACAATTCTTCGCGACTGTAGCCCATCTGTATTTCTGCCATGCGGTTCGCGTCTATCAGCTTTCCTCGAAGGTCGGCAAGCAGGATCATATCGCCGGCCTGCTCCATGATTTTGCGGTATTTTTCCTCGCTGGCCCGTAGCTGGGAAACCGTGCTGTGCAGCGAATCCGCCATGTCGTTAAAGGAACTGGCGATGTCGTGCAGTTCATCGCGCGTGGAAACGCTGGCATAGGTATGAAAATCTCCCCGGGCTACTCGTTTGGCGGCTGTTTTCAGGGCCGAAATTCCGCCGAGAAGGCCGCTAGTGAAGCCCAAGAAAAGGTAGGCGGTCAGTGCCAGGGTGAGAGCTGTCACGATGAAAATTAGCCGTCTTTCGGCAGTAAGGTGGTTCACTCTGTCTTGGACCATCTGCTCCAGATGCGGCAGGGTGACGTTGCACAAGCGATAGGCAGCATCGATGGCCAATGTCCCCGCAGCGAACAGCGCTTCGCCATTGGCCTGGATAGTATCGGAAAGCAGTAAGCCGTTCTCAACCTCGAAGACGAAAGCGTGGCTGGCATTGGTGGCGCTCTGTAACGGCTGTTTTAGTTGTTCGCGGAGCAACAGGCGAGCAAAAGATTTATCCATCCGGGCGAGCAGGGTGTCCTCGGCTTTCTGAATATTGCCTAGAAGGGCGCTGATCCGGTACCTGTCCTCGGTACTCAGCGTGTTCTTCTGGGCGGAGTGGGCGGCCAGGGCACGTGCCTGGCCGAGGTTTTCGATCAGGTTGGGGATGTGAAAAACCACCACCCAAGTCGTGTAGTGGATGGAGAGATCATCTTCCAGGCTAAGGCCAGCGGCATCAGCAAGATTGAGCAGAAAGGTGTTCAGGCAAATGATGAATTCAGTGTGAAGTCGGAAATCCTGCTCGGCCGTCAAGGTTGGAGTCACTGTCAGCAGTTTGCGCCATTTTTCCTTGATTTCCTGCCATTCGTGCGATGTGTTGAGTCTAGTGCCGTAGAGTCTGTCGTAATCGTCCAGTTTCCGGATTTGTTCTTCAGCTTGAGATTCGAGGTCGGCCAGTCTCTTTTGAACGGCCTGATCTCTACTCAGGGAGAGTTGCGATAACCCTCGGTGAGCCTGGGCCTGGGAGGTGAAAATCTTGATTGGCTGGATCGCCCGGATGCCGATGATTTCCAGCTCTGATGTGGCTATTCGGTCATTGAGCCTGGGGATAAGCAGGGTGATAAGCAGCACAAGGGGAATGAGCCCGATGATTCCCACCAGCAGCAACTTGTGCGGGAATTTGAGCTGATTCATCAACCATCTGGCGGGGAAAAGGAGTATTCTCATAACATACACTTATAGGCTCATAAGTGTATGTTATCCGTCCTGCTGCCAAAAGCAAGTATTTCCCGCCGAGAGTGGTGGATGGGCTAATCGCTGGAGGTCAGAATCGCATCCATTTCCACCAGTGCGCCGCGTGGCAGTTCTTTTACGCCCACTGCAGCGCGCGCCGGGTAGGGCTGCTCGAAATAATGCGCCATGATCTCGTTGACCTTGGCGAAATGGGTCAGATCGGTGAGGTAGACGTTGAGCTTGGCGGTATGGTTAAGGCTGCAACCGGCGGCCTTGGCGACCTCGCCCAGATTGAGGAACACCTGATGAATCTGTGACTCGATGCCATCGACCAGGATCATGGTCTGTGCATCCAGCCCGATCTGTCCGGACAGGTAAATGGTGTCGCCGACTTTTACGCCCTGGGAATAGGTGCCAATGGCGGCAGGGGCATTGGGGGTGGAGAGGATTTGTTTGGCCATGGGATTTCCTTTCGGTGCAAATTTGTCGTAAACAAAGGTTATTAAGGGTGCGCCATGCGCACCGATTTTTGTTGCCGGGCATCCTAGGCCATCGGGTTATCCAATTGTAATACACCCCAGTGACACCCTAATTCAGGTCAAATGTGCTACCCATGCCTCCGGTCTACTACCCCCTTCACCCGCGTAATCCTCACCACTTCCATAATCTTGCGCAAACTGCGCATCACGTTGGCAAGGTGGATGCGGTTTTCAACCTGCAAGGTGAAGTTCATGGTGGTGTAGGCGCTGCCGTCTTCTTCTTCCATGCTGACATTGTCGATGTTCGATCCGGCGTCGGCAATTGCGGCAGCGACCTGGGCCAGCACGCCGCGCTGGTTGGCTACTATCAGCTTGATGTTGACGTCGAAAGCTTTTTTCGGTGCTTCCGGATCCCATTCCACATCCAGCAATTTGTCGGTGTCGGCGCGGTTTTTGGCGATGACCGGGCAGTCGTGGGTGTGGATGACCAGTCCTTGGCCCTTGTTGATGAAGCCGATGATCGGGTCGCCCGGTATCGGCCGGCAGCATCGGGCATATTGTACCGCCATGCCCTCAGTGCCGCGGATGGTGATCGGCCCCATCGGGACATGCTTGCGCTCTTCGGTCGTTTCGGTGACGGCAAGCAACTGGTGTGCGACAACAATGTTGAGGCGCTTGCCGAGGCCGATGTCGGCTAATATCTCCAGTCGGTTTTTTCCGGTGTTTTCGTTCAGCAGTTTTTCCCATTGTGCTTCAGTGATCTCTTTCGAATCTGTGCCGAGTGCGCGTAGCGCCTGGTTGAGCAGGCGCTCTCCCAGGGTGGCGGATTCATCGTACTGCATGGTTTTGAGGAAGTGCCGGATGTGCGAGCGCGCCTTGCCGGTGATGACGTAACTGAGCCAAGTCGGGTTGGGCTTTGCGTGGGCGGCAGTCACGATTTCCACTTGGTCGCCGTTTTTCAGCTCGGTTCGCAAGGGCATCAATTCCTGGTCAATTTTCACTGCAACACAGCGGTTGCCGACATCAGTATGTACAGCGTAGGCGAAATCCACCCCGGTGGCACCGCGCGGCAGCGCCATGATCTTGCCCTTGGGCGTGAAGACGTAAACTTCGTCAGGGAACAGGTCGACCTTGATGTGCTCCAGGAATTCGGTGGCATCGCCGCTTTCCGACTGAATTTCCAGCAGGCTTTGCAGCCACTGGTGGGTCTTCTGTTGCATCTCGTTGATCTCGGTATCCCCGCTTTTGTAAAGCCAATGCGAGGCAACACCGGCTTCGGCGATCTTGTGCATGTCCTGGCTGCGAATCTGAATCTCGATTGGTGTGCCGAAAGGCCCGAACAGGGTGGTGTGCAAGGACTGGTAGCCATTCGCCTTGGGGATGGCGATGTAGTCCTTGAACTTCCCGGGGATCGGCTTGTAAAGCTGGTGCAGGGAGCCCAGGGTGAGATAGCAGGTGGGAACGTCCTTGACGATGACGCGAAACCCGTAAATATCGAAAACTTCTGAAAAGGTCAGGGATTTGCCCTGCATTTTTTTGTAAATGCTGTACAGGTGCTTTTCGCGCCCGGTGATGGTGGCCTCGATCTGGCAATCCTTGAGTTTCTGCTCGATAGCCTCCAGCACCTTGCCCACTACTTCGCGGCGGTTTCCGCGTGCAGCCTTGACGGCCTTGGCCAGCACCTCGAATCGGTTGGGATAGAGGTGGTGAAAGCTCAGATCCTCAAGCTCATCGTAAACGCTGTTCAGTCCGAGGCGGTTGGCGATGGGTGCGTAGATTTCCAGAGTCTCGTTCGCGATGCGCTGGCGTTTCTCCGGGGCCATTGCCCCAAGGGTGCGCATGTTGTGCAGGCGGTCGGCAATTTTGATCAGGATGACGCGGACATCGCGCGCCATCGCCAGCAGCATTTTTCGGAAGTTTTCGGCCTGGGCGTGGATTTCTGTCTGGAACTCGATCTTGTCCAGCTTGGATACGCCGTCTACCAGTTCAGCCACCGCCTTGCCGAAGCGCTCGGCAATTTCCTTCTTGGTGATGGCGGTATCTTCCACCACATCGTGCAGCAGTGCCGCCATCAAAGTCTGGGCATCCAGATGCCAGTCGGCCAGAATTTCGGCGACCGCTAGTGGGTGGGAAATGTAGGGTTCGCCGCTCTTGCGGAACTGGCCGGCATGGGCGCTATCGCTGAGATGGTAGGCCGCCTCGATCTGGGCGGTATCTTCGGGCTTGAGGTAGGAGGACAGCCGCGCAGTGAAGGCGGCGATGTCAGTTGCTGAGCCCTGAGTGCCGAGCGCTGAGTGCTGAGTATTGGATTTGTTCACTCGGCACCCCTAACCTGGAACTCCGGACTGTTTCAGAGCAGACCGCGGTTGAGGATCTCCACCCCGACTTTGCCCTGGGCAATTTCGCGCAAGGCGATGACGGTTGGCTTGTCGCGGTTGGAATCCACCATCGGCGTGCCGCCCTGGGCAATCTGGCGAGCGCGTACGGTGGCGACCAGGGCCAGCTCGAAACGGTTGGTGATGGTCTTCATGCAGTCGTCTACGGTGATACGTGCCATGCTAGCTTCCTTTGATTGAGTGATGCCGATTATTTCAT
Organism: Sulfuricella denitrificans skB26; assembly: GCF_000297055.2. Taxonomy (NCBI): domain Bacteria; kingdom Pseudomonadati; phylum Pseudomonadota; class Betaproteobacteria; order Nitrosomonadales; family Sulfuricellaceae; genus Sulfuricella; species Sulfuricella denitrificans. The sequence goes on from NC_022357.1 coordinate 539,001, forward strand.
TTTGGCGACCATGTCGGCATGGGCGCTGAGTTGCCGACTTGCGGTCAGCCGCTGCGCGCGGATCACGCTGATCAGGTCTTGCAGCGCCGTTTCGAAAACATCGTTAATTATAACATAATCAAACTCTTCCACATGACCGATATCCTCGCGGGCGGCGGCCAGGCGACGCGCGATGATTTCCTCGGAGTCCTGGCCGCGCCCTGTGAGCCGCGCGAGCAGGGCTTCCAGCGAGGGTGGCAGGATGAAAATACCGGTTGCTTGGGGAAAAATTTTCCTGACCTGGGCGGCACCCTGCCAGTCGATTTCCAGCAGGATATCGGTGCCGGAGCGCATGGCGTTTTCTATCCAGGGCTGGGAGGTGCCGTAGCGGTTGCCATACACCAGGGCGCTTTCGAGGAAGTCGCCGCGTTCCAGCATCTCCAGAAATTTTTGCTCGGTGACAAAATGATAGTCCTTGCCGTCCACTTCGCCCGGGCGTGTAGCGCGGGTGGTGTAGGAAACCGACAGTTTGACCTGATTGTCATTCTGCAATAGCTCTCGCACCAGGCTGGTTTTTCCCGCGCCAGAGGGTGCGGTGACGATGAATAGATTTCCACTGGGCATAATGTTATTCCAAAAAAGGTGAGGAGTAAGAAGGTGAGGGGTGAGGGGGAAAGTCAAAAACGGTGAGGTGGTGGTTTTGATTTCCCCCTCACTCTTCACGCCTCACCTTCTAACCTTATTATTCGATATTCTGTATCTGCTCGCGCATCTGCTCGATGAGCACTTTGAGCTCCATCGCGGTCTGCGTCGTTTCGGATGCGGCCGATTTTGAACCCAGGGTATTGGCTTCGCGGTTGAGCTCCTGCATCAGGAAGTCCAGTCGCTTGCCTACTGCACCGCCTTTTTCCAGGATGCGCCGCATTTCGGTGAGATGGGTTTGCAGTCGCGACAGCTCTTCGTCCACGTCGATCTTCTGGGCAAACAGGGCGATTTCCTGGCGGATGCGATCATCGTCGCCATTCCCCATAACTTCCTTGAGGCGGGTGGCGAGTTTTTCCTGGTAGGCTGCGATCAGTCTGGGAATGTACGGCAATACGCTCACCACCAGGGCGTCCATCTGCTCGACGCGTTGTAGCAAAAAAGTTTTGAGTTTTTCTCCCTCGCGCTGGCGGGTGGCCGACAGTTCGTCGAGGCCCCGGCGCAACAGGGGTAGACAGGCTTCCTGCAGACCCTCCGTGCCGACGCATTCGCCTTCGATGACCCCTGGCCAGCGCAATAAGTCAGCCACGCTGAGCGGTTGACCATCGGGCAGCAGCGCCTTGGCTGAATGACCAAGCTGCGCCAGTTGTTCTGCGAGCGCGGTATTGAGTCGCAGAGGAGCCTGGCTTGCGCTACGTGCGGTGAAATTCAGCCGGCATTCCACCTTGCCGCGGCTTAGCGCACCGCCGATCATCTCGCGCAGCGCAGGTTCCAGTGCACGGAAGGATTCATCCAGGCGGAAGTGAGGTTCAAGGTAGCGCGAGTTGACCGAGCGCAGTTCCAGGCTCAGGGAGCCTGACTCCAGTTCTTGTGTCACTGCGGCAAATCCGGTCATGCTGTAAATCATAGGGGGAGTCCGTTTATGGCTATGGGCTTTACTTTGCCAAGCCAAATCAGAATAATGGTCGAGGTTCAATCATACAGATGGTGCGATGGCCTCACAACCCAATCAGGCTCTTCCTCACGGCTACCAGTTGCTCAATTACCGTATCGACAAGCAGATCAGCTCAGGCGGTTTCAGCCTGGTTTACCTGGCATATGACGAGAACGAATTGCCAGTGGCGATCAAGGAGTATCTTCCCTGCGCTCTGGTGCTGCGGGAATCCGGCGCACTGGTGCAAGCTTCTTCAGCGGAAAACCTGAATGTGTTTCGTTATGGGATGAAATGTTTTTTTGAGGAAGGCCTGGCGCTTGCCCGCATTGGTCACCCCAACGTGGTAAGGGTGACCAACTTCTTCCGTGCCAATGAAACGGTTTACCTGGTAATGCAGTACGAGCGCGGTCGGACACTGCAGGATTACATCCTGCACCGCAAGAAAGAGATCAGGGAATACTTCATCCGGCGCATTTTCGCTGAAATGCTAGGTGGCCTGCGCGAGGTCCATGCGCACAAAATATTGCACCTCGACATCAAGCCATCGAACATCTACATTCGTCTTGATGGCTCACCGCTGTTACTGGATTTTGGTGCTGCGCGGCAGACCCTGACCCAGGAAAAATCCAGTCTTAATCCGATGTACACGCCGGGTTTTGCCGCACCCGAGCAATATGGCCACGACCGCGATGCGCTCGGTCCATGGACCGATATTTACGGCGTCGGCGCGAGCATGTTCGCCTGCCTTTCCGGCTTTGCTCCCCAGGCGGCCAATATGCGCCTGGAACAGGACAAGCAGGAGTCGGCAAGAAAATTATGGAGTGGCCACCATTCCGAGCATTTGCTTGAACTTATCGACTGGTGCCTGAAACTGGATCCGCTGGAAAGGCCGCAGAGCGTTTTCGTGGTGCAGAAGGCCCTGCTGGAGAAAGACAAAGTACCTGAAGTGACCCAGAAAAAGTTTTCTCTGTTGCATACTATTCGAAATAAATTCAGCAAATTAAAAACAGGTGGCGAGCGGTGAAATTTTCGATTTTCCAATCCAGTCGTCAGGGGGGACGTAGATATAATCAGGATCGCCTGGCCTATTCCTACAGCCGGGATGCCTTGTTGATGGTGGTTGCCGATGGCATGGGCGGCCATTTTCACGGTGAAATCGCCTCTCAGATCGCGGTGCAATTCCTGGTAGAAAACTTTCAGAAGCTGGCAACGCCGGCACTAAAAGATCCTTTCCGCTTCCTGATCGACACCCTTAACCAGGCGCACGAAGCCATCGGCGATTATGTCCTGGCGCATGGCCTGAGCGAGCACCCCCGCACTACCTGCGTGGCTTGCGTGGTGCAGGATAATCAGGCCTATTGGGCTCATGTCGGAGATACTCGCTTGTACCTCTTTCATGGCGGCAAGCTGGCAACCCGCACTCGCGACCATTCCCTGGTGCAGCAACTGTTCGAGCAGGGAATAATCACCGAGGATGAAATGACCACGCATCCCGAGCGCAACAAAGTTTACAGTTGCCTGGGCGGACCCATTCCCCCCGACATTGAGTTGTCGCGCAAGATGCAGTTACGCGAAGGCGACACCCTGCTGATGTGTTCTGATGGCCTGTGGGGCCTGCTTTCGACGGACGAGATCGCGTCGATTCTCGATACCTACCCGATTACTACTGCCATTCCCGAATTGCTCGACCACGCTGAATTGCGCGGCGGTGAAGAGGGTGACAACCTGAGTGCGGTCGGTATGCGCTGGGGTGAAGAAAAATTGCTCACCCCGCGCACGATATCTACCGCGACCATGCCGCTGGATACCTATACGGTACAGCTCAATACCTTCAGTGTGGAGCGGGGCGCAGAAGGCGAGCAGGATGTGACGGAAGCGGACATTGAGCGCGCGATTGCCGAGATCCAGGCGGCGATCCAGAAATATTCCAAATAAACAGGCGTTATAATGGCGCCCTTTTTCCGAACCTATTAGGAGTCCTAAATGCGGCCCAGTAAACGCAACCCGGACCAGCTCCGCAACATCGTCATTACCCGAAATTACACCAAGCATGCCGAAGGCTCGGTGCTGATCGAGTGTGGCGATACCAAAGTGATCTGTACCGCCAGCATCGACGAAAAAGTGCCGCCGTTCCTGCGTGGCAAGGCACAAGGCTGGACCACCGCCGAATATGGCATGCTGCCGCGCTCCACCAATACGCGTATCGATCGCGAGGCGGCCAGGGGCAAGCAGACCGGACGCACCCAGGAAATTCAGCGGTTGATCGGGCGCTCCCTGCGAGCCGTGGTGGATTTGAAGGCGCTCGGCGAACGCACCATCCAGATCGATTGCGATGTCATTCAGGCCGACGGCGGCACGCGTACCGCCAGCATTACCGGCGCCTATGTGGCGCTGCACGATGCCGTTTCCTACCTTCTAAAGGAAGGCAAGATTATAGAATCGCCGCTGCGCGATTTTGTTGCCGCAATCTCGGTCGGGGTGTATCAGGGTGTACCGGTGCTGGACCTGGACTATGCCGAGGATTCCGATTGCGACACCGACATGAATATCGTCATGACAGGCAGCGGCGGCTTCGTCGAAGTGCAGGGCACGGCGGAGGGTGCGCCGTTCTCGCGCACTGAAATGGATGCCATGCTCGATCTTGGTCAGAGCGGTATCTCGCAATTGGTTGCCAAACAGAAAGCTGCGCTGGGGTTAGTATGAAAAAAATCGTCATTGCCTCCAATAACGCCGGTAAGCTGCGCGAAATCGACGCCATCCTCGCGCCGCTGGATTTCGAGGTTTTCCCTCAATCTGCCTTCAACATCCCGGAAGCGGAAGAGCCCTATTGCACTTTCATCGAGAACTGCCTGACCAAGGCGCGCCATGCCTCGGCGCATTCCGGGCTGCCTGCATTGGCGGACGATTCGGGAATCTGCGTTGATGCGCTGAACGGCGCGCCTGGCGTGTATTCCGCCCGCTTTGCCGGCGAGCCGAAGTCGGATGAGCGCAACAACCAGAAGCTGATCGAGTCGCTGCAGGGACATGCCAACCGCAAGGCCCACTATTACTGCGTGATCGTGCTGGTGCGCTGGCCGGAAGATCCTCAGCCTATCATCGCCGAGGGCGCGATGTACGGCGAGATCATCGACACGCCGCGCGGCGCAGGCGGCTTCGGTTACGACCCTTATTTCCTCATTCCCGAACTGGGCCAGACCGGTGCGGAAATTCCGATGGCGCAGAAGAACAAGATCAGCCATCGCGGCAAGGCCCTGGCCGAACTGGTTGAAAAGCTCAAAAGCGTGAGGGGTGAAGGGTGAGGGGTAAGGGGGAAAAAGCCACCCAGCTCCTCGCGCCTCACGCCTCACCCTTCACCGAACCTCCTCCGCTCTCCCTCTATATTCACCTTCCCTGGTGCGTCCGCAAGTGCCCCTACTGCGACTTCAGTTCTTTCGAATCGCGCGAGGGGGTGCCGGAACAGGAGTACATCGCGGCACTGATCAAGGATCTGGAAGCTGCACTGCCTCTGGTGTGGGGGCGCAAAGTGGTGAGCATCTTTATGGGGGGCGGCACGCCCAGCCTGTTTTCGGCACGGGCGATCGACACGCTGTTGACTCAGGTACGCACCCTGCTTCCGGTCGAAGCTCACGCCGAAATCACCCTGGAGGCCAATCCCGGTACGGCTGAGGCGCAGAAGTTCGCCGACTTCCGTAGTGCGGGGGTGAATCGTCTGTCGCTCGGCATCCAGAGCTTCAACCCGCGCCACCTGCAGGCGCTCGGACGTGTCCACGACGACCGCGAGGCACGATTCGCAGTCGAGTTGGCGCTGCGCAATTTCGACAACGTCAACCTCGATCTGATGTACGCCCTGCCGGAGCAGGCCATGGAAGAAGCGCTGGCCGACATCCGCGAGGCGGTGTCTTTCGGGCCGCAGCATATCTCGGCCTATCACCTCACTCTGGAACCCAATACGGTGTTTTACAACAAGCCGCCGACGCTGCCGGATGACGATATGTCGGCGGCGATGCAGGAAGTCATCGAGGCGGAACTGGCCGGGGCCGGATACGAACATTACGAGACTTCGGCCTTTGCAAAAAAGCATCAGCGCTGCCGACATAATCTCAATTACTGGTCGTTCGGGGATTACCTGGGGATAGGGGCAGGGGCGCACGGCAAGCTCACGCTGCATGACCAGATTTTGCGCCAGGTGCGCCATCGCCAGCCCAAGGCTTATATGGAGCGGGCGATGGCTGGCAACGCGCTGGAAGAGGAACGCACCGTCTCTCAAGGCGAACTGCCGTTCGAGTTCATGATGAACGCCCTGCGCCTGACCGAGGGTTTTCCGGTCAGTCTGTTCTCCGCCAGAACTGGGCTGTCGCTGACTGCAGCCCTGCCCATGCTGGAAGAGGCGCAGCGGCGCGGCCTGATCGAACGCGATGCCCTGCACATCCGACCGACCCTGCTGGGCCAGCGATTCCTGAACGAACTTCTACAGCTGTTTCTGGTGGAATAGCGTCGCAATCTTTTCTTTATCGGGTTCCCGTACTACGCCCCTTTCGGTGATCAATGCGGTGACCAGTTCGGCTGGGGTAACGTCGAAAGCCGGGTTGCGTGTCTTGACTCCCGGTGCCGCCCACTGGCAATCGCGGAAGCCTGTGACTTCCTCCGGTGCCCGTTCCTCGATCGGAATATCCTTGCCCGATGCAATGTTCAAATCGATAGTGGAGAGCGGGCAGGCGACGTAGAAAGGGATGTTGTGGCGCCGTGCCAGCACGGCCACCATGTAGGTGCCGATCTTGTTGGCGACATCGCCGTTGGCCGCTACCCGGTCGGTGCCGACGATGACTGCGTCGACCTCGCCGTGCGCCATCAGGTGGCCGGCCATGTTGTCGGTAATCAGGGTGACGGGGATATTTTCCTGCACCATCTCCCAAGCGGTGAGGCGCGCTCCTTGCAGGAATGGACGCGTCTCGTCGGCGATCACTGAAATCTTCTTGCCTGCTTCCACCGCCGAGCGAATCACGCCCAGTGCCGTGCCCCATCCTGCCGTGGCAAGGGCGCCGGCGTTGCAGTGGGTGAGTACGTGCGCTCCGTCGGCGAGCAGCGCTGCACCAGCTGCGCCCATGGCGCGGTTGATGCGGATGTCTTCGGCATGGACCTCATGGGCCTCGTCCAGCAAGCGTTCTGCCACGACCGCCGGTGCGGCTGCGTTCATGCCCTCCCACACTTGGCGCATGCGTTGCAGCGCCCAGAACAGGTTGACCGCCGTGGGGCGGCTCTGAGCCAAGTTGGCAAACCCTTTTTCCATTCCGCTGCGGAAGGTCTCAGGGGCGGTTTTATTTAATCGTAGCGCTTCCAGCGCCACGCCGTAGGCGGCGGCACAGCCGATCGCCGGCGCCCCGCGTACCACCATGGCGCGGATGCCTTCCGCCACGCTGGCGGCGGAATCATAGGAGAGATATTCGAAGCGTGCCGGCAACACGCGCTGGTCAATCATTTCCAGGTGGTTGTTTTGCCAGCGCAGGGTTTCGATATTCATGCGGTTTTCCTTACGGGTGAAAGTTCAAGCAGCGGCTCACAGGCCGCTGCCAGTGTCGGGTTGTCGGTGATGAGCTGGTCGATGCCTCCGAAGCGGCGTAACGACTGCTCCAGTGCGGCTTCCATTTGGGCCGGATTGTCCGGTTCGCAGCACAGGCCAAGATATTCCGGTTGGGGGTGGAGCGATTTGACGGCAGGGTCGTCATCCAGTCCGATCACCGCTGCGCCCTTTGCGAGTAGCTCTGCCACCTTGGACTGGTTGGACAGGGCTCGATCCACCAGCACGATTTGGCCTGCCAACTCACATTGGTTACGCATGGTCAGCTCGAAGCCGCCATATTCGATCTCGGCGGCAAGGACTTCACGCGGAGGCAGGGAAGCATAGGCCTCCAGCGCTTCGGCGCGGGACTGAATTTTCATGCTGTGGCGATAAATTTCGGCGGCTGCATCGGCGTAGAAGGCCGTGATGCCGACAGAAATCAGGCCCCATTCCGGGTCAAGCACGATGCGCGGCGCGGTGTCGGGCAGGCGCTCTGCCTCCTTGGGTGCGTTTTCCGACAGATAGCGGCGGTAGGCTGAGGTGAAGGCGGCGACGTCACGTCCCAGCATTGGCACGCGTTTGGTGAACACGGCGTGCTGCGGAGTGGCCGGGCCGCGCTGGGAGAGCGATTCCAGATCAGGGCGGCGGGCATAAGCCAAACTCATCAGGTCGGATGACAGTGTTATTACCAGAGGGAAGCCGGCGGCTAGCGAGATGTCGCGGCGCAGGGCGGCGAGTGCCAGCAAATCCTGATCGCTGCTTGTCTGTGCGGGTGGAAAACGCAGCGGAATGTCCCAGGCATTACGGCTTTTGAGATAGTCCTCGGCACGAGTGACCAGGGCGATCATGCGTTCGTAGGATTCGTGTGCACTGGTGCCGAAGGCAAAGATGCCGTGATGCATCAGCACCATGCCGATGGTTTTCGCAGTGGCTTCGTGGCTGAAAACATCGTGGCAGGCTTTCGCCAATTCGAAGCCGGAATGACGGTAGGGTACGATCACTACGGTATCGCCGAAGGTTTCTTGAATATGGCGTTCGCCGTGGTCGGTGTTGGCCACTGCCAGCACCGCGTCGGCATGGGTGTGCTCCACCCACTTGAAGGGCAAGATGGCGTGGAGGATGCTTTCTATCGAGGGGCGCGGGGCGTTGCGGGTCGGTCAGGGCGGCACGGAATTGCGCACCCATTTCCGCGTTGCTCATAGTGTCGCGTTCGATCAGCGGCCGTACCGCTGCCAGCCGTAGCGGTGCAAAGTCCTTTTCCGTGACGTGGGCAAGGTCGGCGCCCGAGCCTTTGACGTAAAGGATGTCTTCGCCGTTTTCCTGCAATTTGACCGAAGTGTTGCCGCCGCCATACATCACCAGCGCCTTCTCGCCGCCGAGCAGGCGTGAAGTATAAGTGCGCAGGGCAAGGTCATTTTTGAAACCGGCGGCTTCCCCATCGTTCCACAGACTTTTCATGTAAGTATTATACTGACTACCTGAATTCTTGATTACAAATACCCGACCGGGCCTGCCTCATGAATGTAGCCCTCACTCTAACCCTCTCCCTGCACCCGCAAGGAGTGTCCCCGCCGGGTTCCCGCTGCTGCGCAGCGACCACGGCGAGACGGGCGAGGGGGCGAACGTGAAGGGCGCTTGTTATGATCGGCGGGATTGCAAACCAGGAGATGCACCAATGTCTGACTGTTGTGACCACGACCACTCTGCGCCGCTACCTGGCGGATTGGGGATACCCCGTATTGGCACGTTCGATGCCGTTGCCTTTGAACAAGCCATTACCGATCTGCTGCGCGCCTGTGGCGTCTCACCGGATAGCACGCATACCGGCAGGACCGCGCGCCGCGTGCGCGAGCTGTGGGAAAAGCGCCTGCTTGGTGGCTACGACATGGACCCTGCAGAAGTGCTGGGCGAAGGCTTCGTCGATCTGCGCGAGGACATGGTAGTGATCCGCGGCATCGCGGTACATGGCGTCTGCCCGCACCACCTCGTGCCGTTTCGCGGTATCGCCCACGTCGCCTACATTCCTGGCGGCAGGCTGCATGGCTTTGGCCGCATCGCCCGGCTGGTGGACGCGATAGGCCATCGATTCACCTATCAGGAGTGGATGACGCGCGATGTCGCCGAAGCGCTGGTAACGCACGGCAAGGCCAAAGGCGCTGCCTGTGTGATCGAGGCGGAGCAGCTTTGTCTGCTGCTGGGCGAGGACCGGCGCGGCGACGAACGAGTCTATACCCAGGCCTTTGCTGGTTGTTTCAATGATAACGATCAGTTCCGCCAGGAATTTCTGCGCTCCATTAGCGGACGCATGCCATAAAAATAGGATGAATACGGGACGCTTTCCTTGGGGGCACATTACGGCACTGGTCTTGTGGCTCATTCTTTTTGGGGCCATGTATTTGTTCCTGGATGCCAAAATGCAGCCTCAGGTCGCTACCGTGACAGGCCTGGACATGGCGCGAGGCGAAGTCATAATCCAGCGCTCGCGCGATGGTCACTACTATGTGGGTGGATCCATCAACGGGCGGCCCCTTACGTTCATGGTTGATACCGGCGCGAGCACCGTGGTTGTCAGTGCCGATCTGGCAGCCAAAATCGGCTTGGCCAGAGGGGTGCCAACGCCATTCAAAACAGCCGGGGGCATGGTATTGGGAGAGATGATGTCAGACCAGACAATAGAAGCTGGAGGAATACAGCTTAAGGGCTTGCGTGTTGGTGTAGTGATGCAGATGGACCAGAGAGACTATGCCCTGCTTGGCCAGAATTTCTTGCGGTATATCGACGTGATCCAGTCTGGCGACCAGATGGTTCTCAAGATAAAGAGCGCATCGGAAATAAATTAAAAAACCCGCCGCGGCGGGTTTTTTGTTCTGCTTGAAACATTTACTTCATATTTTCCGGGCCTTTGGCCTTCAGGCAGTCACTCATGAATTTCTTGCGCTCGTCGCCTTTCAGACTTTTTTCGCCGGCCGCCTTGTTGCAGGTGGCCATGGGCGTCAGCTTTTCTTTCGGTGCAGAGGTTTCTTTTGCAGTATCAGGCGCTTTGGCCTTCAGGCAATCACTCATGAACTTCTTGCGTTCGTCGCCTTTCAGCGCTTTCTCGCCGGCTTCCTTGTTGCAGGCGCCCATCTTGCTCTGCTGCGCGGTCGGCGCTTTTCCATCGGCGGCAAAGGCGGGGGAAGCGAAACCGACAGCCAGGCACAGTGCGATCAACAGTTTTTTCATGGCGACTCCTTTGGGTAGATTGGAATAGTGGCCGCAATTTTTTTTGCGGCACCTGAGGATTATAGCGTGAGCCTTTTAGTTCGATAAGTTGAACCGCTGCAATTTTTTGTGGAACCGGGGTGTCTGAATATTTCCGTAACAAAATACTTGACACATACATACCGGTTGGTATGTAATGAATCCATGGATAGCAAACAACCAGATATAACCCGGGAAAAATTATTGATGTCCGCTTTCTGCGAAATCCATCGTCAGGGTTTTCAGGCGGCGAGCATCTCCAATATTCTGCAGGACACCGGGCTGACCAAGGGCGCCTTGTACCACCATTTCCCTACCAAGCAGGCGCTGGGGCTGGCGGTGATCGACGAGGTGATCAAGGGGCGTCTGGAAGGGCTTATTTTCAAACGCTTGCGTGAGAGCGAGCAGCCTGTCGAAACGTTGCTGGATATTATCGCCACTATCGACAAAAAAGTGCCGTCTGATTTCGTCATGCTGGGTTGTCCGCTGAATAACCTGATGCAGGAAATGAGCGCGCTGGATGAGCTTTTTCAGCAGCAGCTCAGCGGTGTGCTGGGGATCTGGCAAAAGACGGTAGAAGATGCTCTCAAACGAGGGCAAATGCAGGGCGAGATTCGGGCGGACGTGAACTACAAGGCGGCGGCGCTGTTCATCGTTTCTGCCTGGGAAGGCTGTATCGGCGTGGCGAAGAATATGCAGTCGCCCAAAGCTTTCAGTATCTGCATGCAGCAGCTGCATGGCTATGTGCAGGGATTGATGCCGGCCAAGGTTGAGAAAGGTCGGAAAAAGAAATAACAAAGGTGTTTTTTTAACGGACAACATACCGGACGGTCGGTATCTAAAGGAGGAATCATGAGCATTATTTCTACAGTTGCGCCAGAGCATACAGAGGGAAAAGTGGCTGAACTTTACGGGCAAATCCAGCAGATGATGGGGCGGGTGCCGAATGCGTTTCAGATGTACAGCTCCAGTCCGGCCTTGCTGGAGCAGCAGATACAACACATTTCCTACTTCATGCAACACCCCACCTTGAGCTTTCCGTTGCTTGCCATGGTGCGCATGCTGGTATCGCAGAATAACGATTGCCAGTACTGCATCGGCTTGAATGAAGGCATGCTGATACAGAGGGTGGGTCTGACCGTGGAACAAGTGGCAGCAATCCGACGTGATCCGGCGAATGCGCCTTTGCCAGATAAAGACAAGGCCATGCTGTTACTTGTGCTGAAGGCAACCAAAACACCCAAGTCGGTTGATAAATCCGATCTGGACCAATTACGCGCATTGGGCTGGAGTGATGGCGACATCATGGACGCGGTGTATCACGGCGCGCGCAATGTGGCGGTGGATATCGTATTCAACGCCTTCAAGATTGACAACGATTTTTAAAGGAGATTGCCATGAATCTAAGCGATGTATTGGTGCATATCAATGAAGAGCTTAGTGCGGAACAAAGAAATGCACTGGAGGAAGATATGCGTGGGCTTTCCGGCGTTGTCGCGCCGCGCTTTAACCCGGGCCAGGATCATCTGATGCTGGTCGCATTCGATTCCGACAAAGTGACTCACGCCTCTCTTCTGGGAAGAGTGCAGGCGCACGGCTACCGGGCGCAATTGATCGGTGCGTAGTCTCTTTCATACATACCTCAAGATGAAGTCGATTTGATTTTAAGGAGAATGCCATGAATTACGATAAAGAACTCGATGCACGTGGCCTGAATTGTCCTCTTCCGATTTTGCGTACCAAGAAAGCGCTGGCTGAAATCAGCGCTGGACAGGTTTTGAAGGTGGCAGCCACCGATCCCGGCTCGGTAAAGGATATGCAGGCATTTGCCAAGCAAACAGGTAACGAACTGGTGTCCACGTCGGAAGCAGGCGGGGCGTTCGAATTTTATTTGCGCAAGCATTAGGAGAAGCTGTATGGAAGTGGTAAACGCAATCGAACAGCGCCGCTCGGTGAAAGCATTTGATCCAAACCATAGCATGAGCAAAGCTGAAATCGACAAGTTGCTGTCGCTGGCAATATTGTCACCCACGGCATTCAATATCCAGAACTGGCGATTCGTGGTGCCGAGCGACCCGGCGTTGCGCAAGGAAATACGGCAGGCGGCGTGGGATCAGGCGCAGGTCACCGATGCTTCGCTGCTGGTCGTGCTGTGCGCAGACCTCAAGGCGTGGGATAAGGAGCCAGGGCGGTACTGGGTGAATGCCCCGCAACCGGTGCAGGATTTCATGGTGCCCGCTATCGGCCAATATTATGCCGGAAAAGATCAGGTGCAACGCGATGAGGCCATGCGCTCATGCGGGATCGCGGCCATGACGCTGATGCTGGCAGCGAAGGAAATGGGCTACGGTTCCTGCCCGATGGACGGCTTCGACTTCGAAGCCGTGGGCAAACTCATCAACTTGCCGCAGGATCATGTGATCGCCATGTTCGTCGCCATCGGCAAGGGGGTTCAGGAGCCGTGGCCACGCGGCGGGCAGCTACCGATAGGTGAGGTGGTGATACAGAATCAGTTCGGCTAGATTTTTCTGAACACGATATCCCATACTCCGTGGCCGAGTTTGATACCGCGCTGCTCGAATTTGGTCAGAGGCCGATAGTCTGGCTTGGGAGCGTAACCGGCGGCAGTGTTGGTCAGTCTGGATTCGGCAGCGAGTACGGCAAGGATGTGCTCGGCGTATTCCTGCCAGTCGGTAGCGGCGTGCAGATAGCTGCCGGGCTTGAGCTTTTCGCACAGCAGCGCGACCAGTTCCGGCTGGATCAGGCGGCGCTTGTGGTGTTTGGTCTTGTGCCAGGGATCGGGGAAGAAAATGTGTACGCCATCGAGACTGGCCGGCGCGATCATGTGCTTGAGCACTTCCACCGCGTCGTGCTGGATCACTCGCAGGTTGGTCAGGCTTAGTGCTTCGATCTGGTTCAGCAGGCTGCCGACACCGGGGCCGTGAACTTCGATGCCGAGATAGTCATTCTGAGGATGGGCGGACGCGATGGTTGCGGTGGAATCTCCCATGCCGAAGCCGATTTCGAGAATTTTCGGCGCCGTCCTGCCAAAGGCTGTATCAAGATCAAGCCGTGTTTCCTGGTAAGCGATCCCCCAGCGTGGCATCAGGGTATCCAGTGCCCGGGTCTGGGCATTGGACATGCGGCCCTGGCGCAGGACGAAGCTGCGGATCGGGCGGTGCCTGGTTGTTGCGTCGTCAGTGTCGTTCATATGAGCTGGGTGTGCCAAGCACCCCTTTGGTTTGATTACTTGCCTATCATGCCGGTAGTGGGCGAACTCGGGCTGGCGGAGTAGAGCTTCTTCGGCATGCGGCCGGCGAGAAAAGCTTCGCGTCCGGCCTGTACCGCCTTTTTCATGGCCGAGGCCATTAGTACCGGGTTGCCGGCACCGGCGATGGCGGTATTCATCAGCACGCCGTCGCAACCCAGCTCCATGGCAATGGCCGCATCTGAGGCCGTGCCCACGCCAGCATCGACAATCACCGGCACCTTGGCGTTGTCAATGATGATTTGCAGGTTCCATGGATTCAGGATACCCATGCCGGAGCCGATCAGCGAGGCCAGCGGCATCACCGCGACGCAGCCGATTTCTTCAAGCTGCTTGGCGATGATCGGGTCGTCTGAAGTGTAGACCATTACCTTGAAGCCATCCTTGACCAGGACTTCCGCCGCCTTGATGGTTTCCACAACATTCGGATAGAGCGTTTTTGGGTCGCCTAGCACTTCGAGCTTGACCAGATCGTGGCCGTCCAGCAGTTCGCGCGCCAGGCGCAGGGTGCGAATGGCATCGTCGGCGCTATAGCAGCCGGCGGTGTTTGGCAGGTAGGTGTATTGCGAGGGCGGAACTGCATCGAGCAGACTGGGCTCGCCAGCATTCTGGCCGATGTTGGTGCGGCGGATTGCTACCGTTACTATCTGCGCGCCGCTTTCTTCGACAGCACGGCGAGTTTCGTCGAAATCTTTGTATTTGCCGGTGCCGATCAGCAGGCGTGAAGAATAGGCCTTGCCAGCGATGATTAGTTCATCCATCTTGATTCCCTCAAAATTATTGCAACAGAGCCTGGATAATGAATTATCCGCCACCAACCGCGACGACGATTTCCAGTTGGTCCCCATCAGTCAGCACGGTCTCGCCGAACTGGCTGCGCGGAACGATTTCGCCGTTCCTTTCCACCGCCAGGCGTTTTCCGGTGAGGTTCAGGGTTTCCAGCAACTGGGAGAGGTTCGGATTCTGCTCAAAGGAGTGAGGTGTGCCGTTGACCGTTAGCTGCATCGCCTTCAATATTGCCGTGAGAAAAGTGGGATTGCATTCTACCATGCAGGCGCAGCGCTATGGTAGAACGAAAGCCTCTAGGTTGGCCGAAGCCAGAGGGGGAAGCCGTGTCGTCAGGTGCGAGCCTGAGGTGCGCGCATAGCGAGTTCGAGTTTGGTCACGTAGCGCTGCAACAGTGACTGCTCCTGTTGCGGAAGATCGATGAACTGGCAGCCGTAACGCCTGGCGTGATTGCCGTTCCTGAGCGTGATGTCGGCTGAACTGCAGATACGGATGTCGGATGTCAGTTCGCCGAATCCAGGCAAGTCGATGTGGCAACCTCCAAACAGGGCGCCTTCCTTGAGCGATGGGGAAGAGACTTTTGTCAACATGCCGATGCCGCCCACGCTGATGTCAGAAAGCGGGTTGCGGGTGATCTCGCCATTGTTGAGCGCGATTTCGCATAGAACCGGTTTACCAATGGGGGTCGGCACCCGGAAGAGTTCGCGACGCTGAGGCCAGCGTATGGCTGAAGGAATCGGAATGGAAAACGCGGCTGCGCCTTCGAAGAGGCAGTGCTCGATTTGTGAGGAAACAAAGCTCACCGGTACGCCGGCATATACCGAGCTGAAATGTAGCCGGGAACAGGCCAGGATACGCTGGGATATCGCTTCGTCGGAGACGTCATCCAGGATCACCGTATCTTTTCCAACCTCCAGCAGGCAGGTGGAAAATATATGGTAGCTGTTGTCAAAGTGGCCCGTCATATGGCTGCGTTTTTTTTGCAGCTTGTTTAATAATGCCCGGATATCCGCTTCATTGTTCAGCAGAAAGCGACTCTCTTGTTTGTCATCGAGTTGTTCAGTCACGTTCTCACTCCATCCCTGTGGGTGTTGTGGGGCGTCTTAAATAATGCACCCTGATTTTTTATGTGTTGAGATTATATCAACCTGATGAAAATGAAAAGATTAAAATTTCATTTTGCTATTTCGGCCTCCTGAATTAACAGTGCCTATAGATCATCACATTTGTAAAGCATGGCCTGAATTGAGCCTATGATAAATACTAAGCAATAATTATACCCAATATGGACTGGCTATATTTATCATTACGTTGCGATTTTTTATCAGACAAACCCTAATGAAAAGTGTAAAAAAAATCGACATTTTCGACCTGTTTCTGGTTGTTCAGCGCGAGTGCCTTCGAAGGTGGGTACGGCAACAAGGGGCTCACCTGCGGGCTAGCAGTTGAGTAATGAGCCGAACCATCGTAAAATCTGCCCTCTTGCGGGTGTAGTTCAATGGCAGAACGGCAGCTTCCCAAGCTGCATACGAGGGTTCGATTCCCTTCACCCGCTCCAGTCTTCATTCCCACCTCAGGATGATGCCAATGAACAAAACCCTGAAATACGGATTGATTTTCGTCGGCGCCTTACTGGTCGTATTCCTTGCCCTTATCGCACTGGTCGCCGCCACCTTCAACCCGAACGATTACAAGCCGTTGATCGTCAAGCTGGTGCAGGAGAAAAAACAGCGCACACTGAAGCTCGAAGGTGACATCAAGCTGACTTTTTTCCCCCGTATCGGCGCCGATCTCGGCAAGCTTTCCTTAAGCGATCACGGTAGCGACAAGGAGTTCGCTGCCATCGACAGCGCTCGAGTTTCCCTCGCGCTGTTGCCGCTACTGAAGAAGCAACTGGTCGTTGATCGTATCCGGATAGATGGCGTCCGGGCCAGGCTGGTGCGCTACCCTGATGGCAGTACCAGCATTGACGACCTGTTGAAGAAGGAGGAGGAAGAATCGGAGCAGTTCAAGTTCGACATCAAAGGCGTCAGCATCACCCGTGCAGCATTTTCTTTCGATGACCGGATGGCCGAACGGAAGCTGGATATTTCCGGCCTGGAATTTGAATCCGGACGGCTGGCCAACAACCAGCCCGGCAAGATCGACCTCAAATTTACCTTGCAGGGCGACAAGCCGAAGATCAATGCTCAGGTGGCGCTGGCTAGCGGCCTGCTGTTCGATATCGAGGCCAAGGCCGTCACCCTGGATGGGCTGACGGTTTCCCTGGCTGGCAAGCGTGGTGACGGTGGCATGGAGATTAGCCTGACCTCGCCGAAATTCGAATTGGGGCCTGAGCGTGTTGCCGGCAAGCTTGATCTGACCGCAAAGATGACGCAGGCCAAGGGCAATCTGAATCTGGCACTGAGTGTCCCTGCGCTGACCGGCAAAGGTAACGTTTTTAGAGCCGAAACCTTCACCTTGGACGTCAACGGACAGCAAGGCGAGAACATCATCAAGAGCCGGCTCGCCAGCCCATTCAGCGCCAACCTGGATACGCACCAGTTCAGTCTGGACAAACTCGTGGCCAGCTTTGATCTCAGCGGCCCGGCCATGGCTAAAGCGCTTGACGTGAATCTGGGTGGCGTAGCCAGGATCGATCTGGACAAGCAGGATGCGCATCTGGACCTGTCCGGCAGACTCGACGAAAGCAAACTCAAGGCCAAGCTCGGCATCAGCCATTTCGATGCGCCGGCCTATGATTTCGATATTGTTATCGACCAGCTCGACATCGACCGCTATTTGCCGCCGGGCAGACCAGAAGACAAGGCCAGGCAACCTGAGAAGCCGCTTGATTTCAGCTTCCTGAAAAATCTCAACGCCAATGGCCGGCTCAGCATCGGCGCGCTCAAGGTCGCCAACATCAAGTCCTCCAACATCAAGCTCAACGTCAAGGCGGATGGCGGCAATCTGAATGTTGCGCCGATTTCGGCGAATTTCTACCAGGGGACATTGAATGGCGCGATCTCCCTGCATGATGCCGGAACGCCCCGCGTGGCGCTGAAGCAGAATCTGGTCGGGGTCAGCGTTGGCCCGATGCTGAAAGACGTGGCCAATGTCGACATGCTGGAAGGGCACGGCAGCGTAGCACTCGACGTCAGCGGCCAGGGCACCACCGTCAGCGCCATGAAGAAAGCGCTGCAGGGCAGTGCCGCGCTCAACCTGCAAAACGGTGCGCTGAAAGGCGTCAATATCGCCGGCGCAATCCGCAACGCCAAGGCCAAGTTCGGCTCTCTTCAGGGTGAGTCCACCCAGGCCGCCAATGCTGCCGACAAGACTGATTTCTCCGAGTTGAAAGCCAGTTTTCAGATTAACAACGGCGTAGCCCACAACGAGGATCTTTCCGCCAAATCACCGTTGCTGCGCCTGGCCGGTAATGGCGATGTGAACATCGGCGAAAGCTCGATGAATTATCTCGCCAAGGCAACGGTGGTCGCTTCATTGGAGGGCCAGGGCGGCAAAGAGCTGTCCGCGCTCAAGGGCATGACCGTGCCGGTGCGCATCACCGGGCCTTTCACCGGGCTGAAATATAGTCTGGATTTCAATGCCATGGCCTCTGAGGCGGTGAAGCAGAAGGTTGAACAGAAGAAAGAAGAAATCAAATCGCGCCTTGGCGAAGAACTGAAGAGCGGTCTCAAGGGGCTGTTCAAGTAAGCCAAGAGTCCATGAAGGATTTCTCACAGCGCCTGATCGAGTGGCAGAAACATCATGGCCGGCATGGCCTGCCTTGGCAGCAGACTCGCGATCCTTACTCGGTGTGGCTGTCGGAAATCATGCTGCAGCAGACCCAGGTTAGCAGTGTCATCCCCTATTACCAGCGCTTTCTGGCGCGATTTCCCGATATTTCCACCCTCGCTGCCGCCTCTCAGGATGAGGTGCTCGCCCACTGGAGCGGGCTAGGTTATTACGCCCGCGGACGCAACCTGCACCGTGCAGCGCAGGTTGTGGTGGCGCAGCATGGCGGCATTTTTCCGTCTGATCCTGAGTGGGTCGTGGCCCTGCCCGGCATCGGTCGTTCCACCGCTGCTGCGATACTGGCTTTTTCCTTTGGCCAGCGCCGAGCCATTCTGGATGGCAACGTCAAGCGCGTGCTGGCGCGCTGTTTCGGCATCGCCGGTTATCCCGGCACCAAGGCGGTGGAGAACCGGTTGTGGCATCAGGCCGATGCACTGTTGCCCGAATCCGGCATTGAAATCTATACCCAGGCTTTGATGGATCTGGGCGCCACGGTGTGCACCCGCAAGCCTTCCTGTGACGACTGCCCTCTTGGTTCCGTCTGTGTCGCCTACAATGAAAAGCGGGTGGCAGAACTGCCGGAACCCAAACCGCGCAAGCCGATGCCGCAGAAAGAAACCGCCATGCTGGTCCTGCTGCGCCAAGGCGAGGTTTACCTGGAAAAGCGGCCGCCCACCGGCATCTGGGGCGGCATGTGGAGTTTGCCTGAGGCGCCGGTCATGGAGACGGATTCGCTAGCTCGTTTCGGTATGGCCGGCGCGGAAGTCAGCCCGCTGCCTGAACGGCAGCATAGCTTCACCCATTTTCGTCTGCGTATCGTGCCGCGGGTATTCGAGGTGACGGCGCTGCAACCCGGCTTGCGCGAGCCGGGCGGGCTGTGGCTCACGCTAGCCGATGCGATGGGGGCGGCGCTGCCCAAGCCGGTGCGGGAGATTTTGAAAGTGCTGGTTTAAGAGCCGAAAGCTTTTGAACCGCAGAGACGCCGAGTACCTGCGTGGTTTTTTCTCGGCGTCTCTGCGCCTCTGCGGTGAACCGTTTTTTTAGAGTTAAAGCATCTATGACCAAACCGACCATATCCTTGCTGGAAAAGCACTGGCATCACCTGTCGTCCAACGAGGTCGCCGAGCTGCTCGACAGTGATCTGGTGCATGGCCTGAATGACGATGAAGTACGGCGGCGGAGAGAGTCATTCGGCGCCAACCTGCTTACCCCCAAGGCGGGCAAATCGGCCTGGCTGCGTTTCCTGCTCCAGTTCCATCAGCCCCTGATCTATATCCTGCTTGCCGCCGCCTCGATTACCGCTTTTCTTCAGGAATGGGTGGATTCCGGCGTGATCTTCGGCGTGGTGCTGATCAATGCGGTGATCGGTTTCATACAGGAATCCAGGGCAGAGGACGCGATTGCAGCGCTGGCGCGGATGGCGGCGAGCGCGACCATAGCTTTGCGTGATGGCATCAAGCAACCGTTGCCCGCCGCTGAGCTGGTGCCCGGTGATATCGTGCTGCTCGCCCCCGGTGACAAGGTGCCGGCTGATCTGCGCCTGTTCCATGCGCGCGAACTGATGACTGACGAATCAGCTCTGACCGGAGAATCCCTGCCGGTGCAGAAGCATACTGCGCACATCGAGAAGGACGCGGTTCTGGCTGATCGCACCAACATGGCCTATGCCGGCACTCTGGTCACCAGAGGACATGGGGCAGGGATCGTGGTGGCGACCGGAGACATCACCGAGACTGGCCGCATTTCGCGCCTGATCGCCCATGCCACGGACTTGTCGACGCCGCTGACGCGCAAGATGAAGCATTTCAGCGCGGTCATGATGGTTGCGATTCTCGGCCTGGCGGCATTCACCTTTGTCGTCGGCACCTGGCGCGGCGAACCGCCGGTGGACATGCTGATGGCTGCGGTGGCGCTGGCCGTGGGTGCGATTCCCGAGGGTCTGCCGGCGGCAATCACCATCACCCTGGCCATCGGCGTGTCGCGCATGGCGCGGCGCCGCGCCATCATTCGCAAGCTGCCGGCGGTGGAAACGCTGGGCGGCGCGACGGTGATCTGCTCCGACAAGACCGGCACGCTCACCGAGAACCAGATGACGGTGCAGGAAATCCATGCGGGCGGCGAGATTTTTCGCGTGAGCGGCAGCGGTTATGCGGCAACGGGAGAGATCAGCTACAACGGAGAAAGAGTGGAAACGCGGGGCGTTCTGCGTGAATGCCTGCTCGCCGGGGTGCTGTGCAACGATGCGGCACTGGTTGAGCGCGATGGCCGCCGCGAGGTTGCCGGCGATCCGACCGAAGGCGCCTTGCTGGTGGCGGCTGAAAAGGGCGGTCTGGCGCTGGGCGAAATGCATGCGGATTATCCGCGCCGCGATGAGCTGCCCTTCGATTCACGCTACCAGTACATGGCGACGCTTCATGAGGTGCGGGATGGCGGGCAGGTCATCTACGTCAAGGGGGCGCTGGAAAAGATCCTTGAGCGCGCCGTTGCCATGCTCAATGCGGAGGGTAGTGAAGTTGCGCTCGACCCGGCGAAGATCGAGACTCATGCGCATGCCATGGCCTCGCGCGGGCTGCGTGTGCTGGCGCTGGCCAAGGGCGTTGCAGAAGAGGGGCAGGCGCTCAAGCATAGTCATCTCGACCGGCTGGTATTCATCGGCTTGCAGGGCATGATCGACCCGCCCCGGCCGGAGGCGATTGCGGCGGTGAAGGCGTGCCACAACGCGGGCATCGCGGTAAAGATGATTACCGGCGACCATGCCGTCACCGCTGCTGCCATCGCGGTCCATCTGGGGTTGCGTAGCCAGGAAGGCGACCCCCCCCTGACCGGCCGGCAGATCGCCGCTCTGTCCGATGACGAACTGCGCAGCGCAGTGCTGAAAACCACAGTGTTTGCCCGAGTGGAGCCGGAACAGAAGCTGCGTCTGGTCGAGGCCTTGCAAGCTGGAGGTCAGATCGTTGCGATGACCGGCGATGGCGTCAACGATGCGCCCGCCTTGAAGCAGGCGGACATCGGCATCGCCATGGGTCTCTCCGGCACCGAGGTGGCAAAAGAGGCCGCCGACATGCTGCTCACCGACGACAATTTCGCCTCGATCGAGGCCGCGGTGGAAGAAGGTCGCGGGGTGTTCGACAACCTTATCAAGTTCATTACCTGGACCCTGCCGACCAATTTCGGCGAGGGCCTGGTCATCCTGACCGCGATCGTTTTCGGCGCCACCCTGCCGATCACCCCGCTGCAAATTTTGTGGATCAACATGACCACTGCTGGTGTGCTGGGCCTGATGCTGGCCTTCGAGCCCATCGACAAAAACATCATGCAGCGCCCGCCGCGCCATCCGGCGGCGCCGATCCTGACCACCGAATTGATGTGGCGAATTTTACTGGTCAGCCTGATGCTGTTGGGCGGAGCTTACGGCCTGTTCCTGTGGGAACTTGAAACCGGTGAAAGCCTGGAGCAGGCCCGCACCGTAGCAGTGAACGTGTTCGTGATGGGCGAGCTGTTCTACCTGTTCAACTGCCGCTCGATGACTCACTCGCCCTTCCATGTCGGCTTTTTTTCCAATCCTTTGCTGTGGTTCGGCGTGATTGGCATGATCGCGTTGCAGCTATTTTTTACCTATGCGTCGGTGATGAACCATTTGTTCGCCAGCGCGCCGATCGGCCTGGACGATTGGGTGCGGATCGTGGCGGTCGGGCTGATTATCTATTTCGTCATCGAGGCAGAGAAAGCCTGGCGTCGTAGAGGTTAGAATAGAGCCATGCTGATCGATACCCACTGCCATCTTGATGCCGCCGAATTCGACGCCGACCGCGACCAGGTGGCTGTGCGTGCCCGCGCAACAGGGGTCGAGGCAATCGTGGTTCCTGGCGTGGAGCGAGTTGGTTTTGATAACTTGCTGGCGACATGTGCGCGCTATCCCGGCTGCGTCCCGGCGCTGGGCATACATCCGATGTACGTGGATAGCGCGCAGCCCGAAGATCTGACGGCGCTGCGCGAGATGATCGTTATGCACCACCCGGTTGCTATCGGTGAAATCGGCCTGGATTTTTTTGTCCCGGATTACGACCGCGAGCGCCAGGAATTCTATTTTTCCGAGCAGCTGAAAATCGCCCGGGAATTCGATCTGCCGGTGCTGCTGCACATCCGCCGGGCGCAGGATACGGTGCTGAAATTTCTGCGCCTTGCCAAGGTGAAAGGTGGCATTGCCCATGCCTTCAACGGCAGCCGCCAGCAGGCGGAAGAATTCATCAAACTGGGCTTCAAGCTCGGCTTCGGCGGTGCCATGACTTACGACCGTGCCACCAAGCTGCGCGAGCTTGCCGCCACCCTGCCGCTGGACAGCATCGTGCTCGAAACCGATGCGCCAGACATTCCACCAGCGTTCATCGGCAAGGCGCGCAATAGCCCAGAATATTTGCCGCGCATCGCCGAGACTCTGGCTGAATTGCGCGGGATGAGCGTTGCCGAGGTAGTGGAGGCGACTACGGCCAATGCCAAGGCAATCCTGAAAGGTCTGGCGTGAGGAAAGAAGCCACCCTGCGCATGGCGTATCTGTCGATCGCAACCTCGATCGCGACGATGGGACTGAAATTCGGAGCCTGGTATCTCACCGATTCGGTTAGCCTGCTCTCCGATGCCGTCGAATCACTGGTCAACCTCGCTGCCGGCCTGATTGCCCTGGCGGCGCTGATTATTGCTTCACGTCCCGCAGATGTCGATCATGCCTACGGTCACGACAAGGCAGAATACTTTTCCAGCGGTGCCGAAGGCGCGCTGATACTGGTGGCAGCGGGATCTATCATCTATGCGGCGGTAGGTCGTTTTCTGCACCCCGCTGCATTGGAAAATCTAGGCCCTGGTCTGATCGTTTCGTTAATCGCGGCAGCGCTTAATTTTGCCACGGCACGAGCCATGCTCAAGGTGGGAACCCAGTACGACAGCATCACGCTGGAAGCGGACGCCAAACACCTGATGACCGACGTCTGGACTTCGGTGGGCGTAGTTGCAGGCCTGGGCGTGGTGATGTTTGCGCCACCCTCATGGCGGATACTCGATCCGTTGATGGCGATGGCGGTGGGGCTGAATATCATTTTTGCCGGGTTTCATCTGCTGAAGCGTTCCTGGAGCGGTCTGATGGATGCGGCCCTGCCGGTCGATGAGGTCGGGCAGATCGAGGCGGAGATCGGTAAATTATTGCCCAGTGGCACCTCCTTTCACGACCTGCGTACACGCAAATCCGGTTCGCGCCGTTTCATCGATTTTCACCTGCTGGTGCCGGGCGCAAGCACGGTTAACGAGGCACATGCTCTGTGCGACCGAATCGAGGATGCCCTCGAGCGCACCTTGCCCAATACCGCGGTGACGATACATGTCGAGCCGCTGGAAACGCATCAACAATAATGGAATCTCATGCAAAACCTGCAACCCCAATTTGAACGTACCCATATCCTGATTGGCGATGAAGGTATCGCCAGATTGGCATCCAAACATGTGTTCGTCGCCGGGCTCGGCGGCGTCGGCTCCTACTGTGCTGAAGCGCTGGCGCGCGCCGGCATCGGCCGTTTGACCCTGCTCGACCACGACGTGGTGGCGGCTTCCAATATCAATCGCCAGCTGCCTGCCTTGCTCTCCACCGTGGGCCAGTCCAAGGCGGAACTGATGGCGGCGCGCATCCGCGACATCAATCCCGAATGCCAAATTACAGTCATCCGGCAGTTCCTCAATACCGAAAACGTCAACGACCTGGTGCCGGGAGATTGCGATTACGTGGTGGATGCGATCGATTCGTTGGCGTGCAAAGTGGCGCTGGTGGCGGAAAGCCTGAAGCGTGGACTGAAGGTGGTTGCTAGCATGGGGGCAGGCAATCGCCTCGACCCGAGCAAGATCAAACTTGCCGACATCAGCCAGACCGAAATGTGTCCGCTCGCGCGCCAGATGCGGAAGCGCCTGCAGCGCCACGGCATCCGCAAGGGCCTGTTGACGGTGTTTTCCGACGAGCAGCCCAGCGCGCCGCTGCCGCCCCAGCCGGTGGAAGGGGCGGGGCGTCCGCGCGCGGTCAACGGGACTATCAGCTATATGCCGCCGTTGTTCGGCTACATGCTGGCGGGGGCGGTGATCCAGAAGCTGCTTGAGTCCGATGGTCAGGAACAAGGGGTTGCTTCAAGTCAGTAGCGCGATGCTGTGCTGTGCAAGATACGGCGTGAGTTATTTCCCTCCCGCCCATTGCCACAGATGCCCAAACCGCCCCATGCCCCAGCGGTGCAAACCCAGCCCAAGCAGGATGAATACAGCGCCGAACCAGACCTGGGGCAGTACCTCTTCGTTGTTCATGACATGGCCCAGCAACAGCGCTATAACCGGAGTGATGAGCGTGATCAGCGCCACGCGCCCCGCTTCCATGTACTTGATCATGTAGAAATACAGCATGAAGCCCAGCACCGAGCCGAACACGCCGAGGTACGCGGTGGCAATCAGTGCCCGCTGTGGCAACGCTGCGGGCACACTCCCATCCGTCCACCACCAGGCAGCAAAAAACAGCGGCAGGCCGACCGCCAGCGTCCCCATTGTCATTGCCAGCGGATGGCTGTCGTCCCCGATGCGCTTGATCCACACCAGGCCGAGCGATTGCGTCGCCACCGCACACAGCAGGGCCAGGATACCCAGCAGCGCACCCGACCCCAGTTCCAATCCACCCTGGAATACCAGCCCCAGTCCGATTAGTCCGAGCGCCATGCCGAGAATCTTGTTGGCGGTCAGCGCCTCCTCATCCAGCCACAACACGGCGCCCAGGCTGGTAATCAGCGGCGACAGCCCGAACAGCACCGAGATCAGCCCGGAAGACACGTATTGCGCCGACCAGTAGGTGAGCGACATGGCGCCGAACAGGCTCAGCCCGCTGGCCAGATAGGCCTGCCGCGCCTTGCGGTGCAGCGGGACGCGAATACGCAAGGCCGCAAGCAGGAGCACGCACAGCAGCGTGCCGATCGCCATGCGTGAAAACACCGCAAAGCTGAACCCAACCCCCAGCGCGCTCCACTTGATGGCGAGCGGCGTGGTGGACCAGATCAGGATCACTGATACGAACGCGAGCGGCAGCGACATTACGTACTCCTCAACTAAAAACAAAAAGGCCACGGAGATTGTCCGTGGCCTTTTGGAAAACTGCAGAAACTAAAACTGGTTAGCGCTGACTCTCCCTGCCACGGAACGAAGAGCACCACGCCTTATGCAGGCGGGTGGCTGGACGGACTTGGACTTGGATGAGAGAGAGGGATTTCATGATTCGATTATCGTGGGAGAGGTGGAGAAATGTCAAGCCTGAAATGACAAAGCCATGTTTCTGTTTGCATATTGAACGTTTGAGCTCACAAGCGCGACGCAAAGAGCGTCCCGTGGAGCGATTTGTTAAGGGCTATTTCTTAATAACTCTTTTACTTCATCTTCAATGAATTGATTCGGCCTCCATCCAGATATCAACTTATCTAAATAGAAAGTATCCAATGCGCCAAGCCCGATACCCACAACTGTTCCAATACCGCCAGTTACCAAAACATCAGCAATTATTCCTGCACCTGTGAATATGCCCCATCGAACACTTTTTCCAGGAAGTTTGTCTACAATGGTTTTTTTGGTTACTTCAGAGTAATAACTTTTGATCAGGTTCTGATCAGGTTCGACACCTATAATCCATTTTTTGAATTTTCGTGCATTTTTAAGAACTAGCATCAGATCATCCAGATCAATTTGTTTCTTATTTATCGCTTCCCTTAATGACCTGGCATCATTAAAAACAAAACCTTGAAAGTCTTTGAGTTTCTCAGAGCTTTTAATGCTCTTTTCTAAAAGATAATTAATCTTATGTGATATGAGGTTCGCACTTAATCCACTTGTTGCTATTTCTGAAAGGTTGTTTGAAGAGAAGTAGAGTTCACTTTCAACATCTAAAGTGTGACTTAAAATAAGGGCGGGGTTAATTGTTGAATGAGTTGGTGGTACGTATTTATGGTAAACCTGATTTAATGCTGCAAAATTAATATTTGTGGCGATTACAATTCCACTATCTGTTTGTTCTGTTTGAAATATGATGTCATCTACATTAATCTTTTCAGGAATAAGGGATCGAATGATGCTCTTGGCCGAGTAATTTATATATTCTTGATCAGCAAATGATTTTCTCGCGCCCTCTAAAATTATGTTTTCATGATTTCTAACTTTTATTAAGCCTTGTATTCTTTGTGCAGTTCTTCTTCCCTTGCCAGCTTTACCTATGACATCAATACATATTTTTCGAAGCTCGTCTTGGTATGTGTGTTGGGGTGATGAAACCTGTCCAGTATCATGATACTCAGTTCCATTTATTGTTCGTGTTAAGACGCATACATTCGTTTCCGTGTAAATAATGTTGAGCAGTTCTTCTTCAATAAGTTCAATTACACGGTCTATTCCAAAGTATGTAAACAGTTGTCTTAAAATGCTTTGATTTGCGACAACAGACGTTTCTCCATAGAACAGCATGCACTCAACCAATGCACCTATTTCCAATGGATTTGATGTGTCAGTTTTATTTTGGTTAAAAAATGTAATTGATTCGAACATTTTTGGCTCTTAACTGTTAATTTACGCGCGTTTGCGTCCGGACATTTATTTAATAATACGGACACCCATAATGCCATCGTAATTGGTTGATGTGCAATGAATTTGAAATATTTGCGTCCGTATAATAATCAATATTACTGACAACATCAGCACAGGGGCTATATGAAAGTGTGCGCGCATGTTGGGTTTTGTGCGCTTCGCGCAGGTCTTTAGATGCCGGGGGCTGCCCGGCAGCAGGTTACTTTATTTTGCTTGTCCAAAATACAAGTAATCAAACAAAAAGACACCCTGCCGCGCCGGCTCTGCGGGCTACCTTCGGTTTGACGGTCAAATTGGGCGTCTGCGCAACTCGCCCTAGCGGGGTGCACGCCCCGCACCCCACTGCGGAGCTCAGACAGTGCTCACCTTCATCCCAATTTGGCCGGCAAACCGAAGCGGCGCAGAAGGGGATTGGGGTTTTGTGGGCGAGGTCTCGCCGTTGTCCCCCTCTCCCTAGCCCTCTCCCCGTTGGGGCGAGGGGATAGTGTTGTGGTGGTTGATTTTTTTTGTGATTCCTTCCCCTTCAAGGGGAAGGCCAGGATGAGGATGGGGTGTGTTTTTCTGTCCCCTTGGGCCGCCGCCGAGTAGCGCAGCCAAGCCGGGGGGGGTCTGCGAGGACTGTTTGAGCGCGCAGCGCGAGTTCCGCAGCAGCCCGGCTTGGCGAGCAACGCAGGGAACCCCGAAGGGGCGGTGGAGAGGGGCGGCTTTCTTTGGTTCCTTTCTTTGGCCGTTTAAAGAAAGGGACTAGCCCGCCGGGCTACCCCCCGGCACCTAAAACATCCGCGAAGCGCACAAAGCCGCAACCAAGCACCAGCAGACCAGCTCCGCTTCACCCATCCTGCGTTCTGGTCTATGCTATGAAAATAATTCGGAGTTTCCACATTGCTTTCGTCTGGAGGGTGAAATGAAAAAACATGCCTTGCACATTGCCTTGATTACCGCATTTGCCAGTTATCTTCCGGGTGCGATTGCAGCGCCAGTCAATTACGAAATGAACCTGCGCACCTATTCAGGCCTGGGTGCGGGAGGCGCCACCGGCATGATGTCGGCGATGTTCGGCGGCAAGGCGAGTATTTCCAAACAGATGGATTTACGGCTGGCTAATCCTGCGGATATTCCCGGCGGCTATAGTGCCGAGCACATCGTGCCCGAAGGCATGCGTATCGGCCCATCGCTGCCGCTGAAGGGCGAGCGGCGCGGCACGGGGAGTGGCGGCAGCTCGGAGTCTGAGCAGGCCGACGGCAAGATGCTGATCTATTGGGGTTGCAGCGAGACCGTGCCGAAAGGGCAACCGGAAGTGATCGATCTGAAAGCCATGAGCAGCCGTCTGTCGCCGGAGGTGGCGGCGATGGCCCAGCAGAGCCGCAAACGCAAGGGTGGAGGAGATACTGGCGAAACTTTGCCGCCGCGCACGTTGTGGTGGCCTTATGGCGACAACGCTTTCACCGGAATTCCCACCGAAGCCTCGGTCGTCGGCGAGCATGTGGTGAAGGCCAGTTTCATGCAGCAGGAGATTCGCTATGCCCTGGACAAGGATATGGATTTTCTCGAAGCGCTCAACTTCAAGTCCGGCAGTTCCGATCTCAAGGCGGCGATTCCCCTGAAATGGGATCAGCTTTCCCGTGCCAAAGGCTATAACCTGAATGCCGTTGGCGCAGTCGGCGATAAGGAAATCGTCATCTGGATGGCGGCCAGGAACAAGAATCCGATGCTGCCGGGCAGCCAGAATAGCTGCACGATCCCGGCCGGCATTTTTCAGAAGACGTCAGGCGCCATGGCAATGGCGGAGGCAGTCGGACCGACCAGGGGCTTTGCTTATCCGCCGCTCAAGCCCGGCGAGAAAAAACCGCTGATCTGGACCGCGAAAGTGCGGGTGAACGGGTTCGATAATCTGATGCTCGGGATGGGAGATGTCGCCAGGGATGCGGCCACCGATGCGGCTGCGGATTCAGTGGTGCCGGGCGGAGGCAGCGTGCTCAAGTCGCTCAAGGGCTTGTTCGGCAACTGACACGGCTAACTTCTCAAAAAATTAGCTGTAGTCAGGGCGAACCAGATCAATCCGGTTTCTGCGCAACCAGCAATGCTTCCGGAACCAGGCTCTGAATCGAGGTGACCAGATCCAGAATGATTCCCGGCCGGCAATTGACCGAAACCCACAGCACATTGATCTTCAGGTTGAGATTGACGAAGACGACTTCGCTGTACTGTTCCAGCGCCTTCTGGAGATTGTTTAGGGTGGTGTTGATGGCGTGCTGGGGGCGGCTGCGCAACCCGGGGATCAGCATCATGAAATCTGCCAGTGGGCGTCCGTCCTCACCATGCGTTGGCACGATCTGCCACAAAGGCGTGCCGGGCTCTATCGCTACCCCCGAAAAAGGAAGATTGTTGCGAAACTTGACGAGGCTCATGTTCCTCCCTCAGGGTGTCCAGCGACAGCAAAGGCAGCACCATCAATCGATCGGGCACGGCATTAATGTCTGGCCAGTTTACCCAGTTCAGTCAGTATCGAATACACCAGTTCTTGCCCCTGCACGCTCATGCCTTTGGCCAGCTTGTCGGCATCCCTTTCACCGCCCACGAGTTTCCGCATCATACCGCCCAGTTTGGCCATGTCGCCCCCCGCCCGCACCATCTGTTCAGCCATGTTGGACAGCATATGCAATGCTTCCGGGCTGCCTTTCCCTGCTACATCGATCATGGCGGCGAGTCCCGGCGCGGCCAGGCTGGCATCAGGCTTGGCATTGGGGTCAGGCAAGGTGGAAGGATCTTGAATCCCGCACAGTATGGCTTCGATAATTGTGCTGTCTTCTTCGTCCAGTCCCAATAGCACACTGGCATCCCGCTTGCCGTTGATTACCTGGCGGATCACCGTCACCAAGGCAACCCAGCCGCTCTTGGCGGTCATTTCCAGCATTTGTTCCAGTTGGGGCAGGAGTGCCCGGTTATTGCAGGCCATTACCACGTGATTAATCAGGGCCGCATGGAATTGCACGATTTGCTGTTTTTGGTCGGAGAGTAGTTTGGACACTTCGTCGATACCTCGAAATTTTTCAGGGCATGCTTCACGGCATGCAGGTTAATCATATCAAAACGGGGCTGAAATTAAATAGCCGTCGCCATATGCTCCGACGCATGTAGGAATTCCGGGCCTATTCAGGCAGGCATAAAACGACTGTGTGAAGGAGAGATCGTCCGGAGGAATGCGCTGCGTTTATTCTGCCAGCAGAGCTACCGTTGTCTCGGCTGTTATTTTGTTGATCTCAAGTTGCACTACACAGTATTCAGCCTGTTCTTCGACCGGCGTGGGGTCGTCCGCACAACTGCAGCCGGCAATAATCCCCGAATAAAATATGCCGACCTTGGTACGTATTAAACCGGCTTCCTCGGAAACATGGATAACCCGCACATAGAGTTTGTCATCCAGGGCATAGCTGCTGGTGGATAATCCCTGCTGCAAGGGTAGCTGGTCCGCACCCAGCTGCTCAATTTCGGACTTGAGAACGTCCTTGAAATCAGGGGTTCCCCAGGCGGTTAATGATTTGGTCAGTCGAATCATTGGGCTATTCATTTTCAGGCCAGGGAAATCTGAGCTTAGTAGCCGGTGGATTTTTCGACCGCCTCTTTCTGTTCCTGGCTGGCCTGTTCGAGCGTTTTCCCCACGCCCTTGGCCTTGTCCAGCGCTTCGCGTTGCGGTTCGAACAGCTTGGTAGCGGATTTGTCGGGTTCGGTGTGAGGCACTGGCGCCTTGTAGGGTTTTTCCTCGCAGGCAGTGAGCAGCACCGTGGCAAGCAGTAAAACGATCAGTCCGATGGTTTTCATTTTGTTTGCTCCTCCTAAAGTCCAGTTGGCAAGCCATCTATGCTGACTCGGTTCTTTTCGAGCTGGTAGTCGCGCACACCCTGTTCGCCCTTCTTTTCCACCCAGTGCAGCAACTCCTCTCGTTCTCCAGTATAGGTGTAGAGGGGCACGCCTGCGCCGCAGGAGGTTTGCAGCGATTCGATGTCGAGCAGGATGATCTGGCGCGTGCCGGGCAGGGTAGGGAATTGCGCTGCGAGCGCTGCCCATTCGGAATCGTCTGGCTTGATAGTGCGCCCCTGGCCATACAGGCGCAGGATCAGGTGGTCGCCTTCAAAGGCGCAGAACATCAGCGTCATGCGGCCATCTGCCAGCAGGTGGGCGGCAGTTTCGTTGCCGCTGCCAGTGAGGTCGAGATAGGCCACGCGCTTGTCGTTCAGTACCCGCAAGCCATCCAGCCCTTTGGGCGAGAGGTTGATGCGTCCGTCAGCAGGTGCGGTGGCGACGAAGAAGAGATGCTGCCGTGCGATGAAGGCTTTGAGGTTATCGTTCAGCGCCGGATAAAATTTGGCCATTATTCGCCGTCACCCCAGCGCGCCATCAGCTGGTGTTCGACGCCGAGATGATCGAGGATGCGCGCCACGATGAAGTCCACCACTTCGTCCACGCTCTGGGGGTGGTGGTAGAAGCCGGGATTCGCGGGGAGGATGACGGCGCCGGCGCGGGCCAGTTTCAGCATGTTTTCCAGGTGGATGACGGAGAACGGCGCTTCGCGCGGTACGATGATGAGCTTGCGGCTTTCCTTCAGCATCACGTCGGCGGCGCGTTCGATCAGGTTGTCGGACAGCCCTGCTGCAATCGAGCCGAGCGTGCCCATGGTGCAGGGGCAAACCACCATGGCGTCGGCCGGGTTGGTGCCGGAAGCCACCGGGGCGAACCATTCGTCGCGGCCGAATACCTTGAGCTGTTCGGGCGATACGTTGTAGCGTTCGCACAGCATCTGCTGCGCCTCCTGAGGGCGGGAAGGCAGGGTCAGTTCCATTTCCTGTTTCGCCACGATCTGAGCTGCCTGGGAATACAGCAGGTAGACCCGGCTGCCGCTTTCCAGCAGGCATTGCAACAGGCGCAGGGCGTAGGGCATGCCGGAAGCGCCGGTCAGCGCCAGGGTGATAGTCTTGTTTTGGGTTTTCATGGTTCTGATTGTAGGCCAGGAGCGCGGCAGGCTCAATGCTGCGGCGCGGAAGTGTCGGGCGGGGGAATCGCAGGCTGTGGCGTAATGGCTGCGGCCGCCTCCGCTTCAGCCTTGAGCCGAGCCTTTTCCTCGGCTTCAATTTTTTCCGCAGTCTCTGCTTTTGCTTTGGCCTCGGCCTTTTGCCGGTTCTCCTCATGCTTTAGTCGGACCAGCGTGCAGAGGTTTTTTTCGAATACATCGCCGAGGCTATCCGGGATGATCGGGGCTGGGTCATCTTCCTTGGTCGGGGCGTATTCGAAGAGTTCTCCCGTCGGGGTGTAGAGCAGGTAGCTGATCAGCTTGAGGGTGTGCTCGGTGCAGTGGATGCGCTCGCGGTACAAGGCGCTGGCAATGAACTTGTCCTTGAAGGGTTGTGGCGATATGAAAACCACTTTTTTCCAGTAGGTGATCTCGTTGTCATTCAGGAACAGCTTGGAACGGTCGTAAAAGTACAGGTTTGGATCGGCAGCGGTGTGGATCTTCACCCATTCTGCCGCGATCGTGACAGACGGCGCGGCGGCCAGGCAGGTAAGAATCAGCAGGAGTGCGCGCTTCATGGCAGGGGTTGCGGTGTCCGGGCGGGGGTGGCGTTTTCACCATCGGCCAGGAGCTTGGCGGTGATCAGCCCGTTCACGGTGCCGAACAGCAGCGCGGCGGCAGCGAAAATCGGGGCGAGATAGAGAATGCCGGCATGCGGGATCAGCCACAGGTAAACCACGGCCATTTGCCCGGCAATGTGGACGAAGGCGGCGATGATGCTGAGAGAAATGGCACCGAACCAGCTTCTCGGCAGATGTCGCGCCAGCGCCAGCGCGGCGAGGCTGGCTGCCGCCCCGGAAAAACTCAGGACGAACGAAGGGGAAAGAAAAGTGCCGAGGATCAGACTGCCCGCCACCACCCGCAGCAGCGATACCCACACCGCAGCGCGCAGGCCGAAACGCTCCAGTACCAGCAGGGTGACGATGTTCGCCAGCCCCGGTTTGATGCCGGGCAGTGGCGAGGGGATGACCGCTTCCATCACCGAAAGGCCAATGGCGAACGCCGCCAGCTGTGCGATGCGGTGGTCTTCGGGGGTGGTCTGGATGGTGATTTGCATTCTTATTTTTTGCCA
The DNA here is from genome assembly GCF_000297055.2 of Sulfuricella denitrificans skB26. Taxonomy (NCBI): domain Bacteria; kingdom Pseudomonadati; phylum Pseudomonadota; class Betaproteobacteria; order Nitrosomonadales; family Sulfuricellaceae; genus Sulfuricella; species Sulfuricella denitrificans. Next base: position 572,012 of record NC_022357.1, read on the forward strand.
CAGAGACCACAGAGTTCACAGAGAAAATCAAATCGTGCCATCAACTCTGTGATCTCTGTGGCTAGTAATTTAATGAATCATACAGCTTCTTCGCACCAGTCAGCTCCAGGCTGATCTGGTTGGGCAGGCATAGTGCGGCTTCTCCGGCTTGGCTCAGCCAGCCTTGTTTGACGCAGTACTGGCGGGGGCTGGGGTCTTCGGCTACGCGTGCACGGCGGTTGCGGATTTCGATCCGGCTGGTGCCGAGCGGGCCGCGGGCGAGGAAGCTGCGGTTTTCAGACAGGCTGAGTTCGGCCACCACCTTACCGCCGCTGCGAACTATCGCTTTGTCTGCAGCATGCCCTTGCCACAGGGTAGCAAACAGCCAGGCCGTGAAGATCATGCCGGTAAACAGTACCAGCCAGTCGCCGGGTTTTATCAGTTGCAACATTTAGCTCAGTTCGCGGTGACGCACCATGGCCTGCTGTCCTTCGGTGCGAAAATGTGCTGTCAGTTTTTCGGCGAAATACACCGAGCGGTGCTGCCCTCCCGTGCAGCCCAGGGCGACGGTAAGGTAGTTGCGGTTGTCGCGGATGAAGCAGGGTAACCAGTCTTCCACGAAATGGCGGATATCGCCCAGCATTTTTCGCACGCTGGCATCGCTCTCGAGGAAGGCGGCAACCGCGGCATCCTTGCCGTTGAGCGGGCGCAGCAAAGGGTCGTAATGGGGGTTGGGCAGGCAGCGCACGTCGAAGACGAAGTCGGCATCCAGCGGGATGCCGTGTTTGAAGCCGAAGGACTGGAACAGCAGTGTCAGCCGTGAACGGTCGAAACCCACAAAATCCTTGATCCAGGTACGCAGGGAGTTGGCGTTGAGGTCGCTGGTGTCGATGCGGTGGCCGAGGGCGCTGATCGGTTCGAGCAGGTCACGTTCGATCTGGATGCATTCCTTCAGGGTGAGTCGGTCGTTGCTCAGCGGGTGGCGCCGCCGCGTTTCGCTGAAGCGTTTGACCAGAGTGTCGGTTTTCGCTTCCAGAAACAGCAGACGCAGATCCAGCCCCTGCGCTTTGAGGTGCTCGATGATATCGGGCAATTGGCTGATTTGGTCGCCGCTACGCACATCAACGCTGATGGCAATGCGCGTGTGGCCGGCCTGGTCAAGGAAGCCGGTGATGTTGGGCAAGAGCTGCGCTGGCAGGTTGTCCACGCAGTAAAATCCGCTATCTTCCAGTACGTTGAGCGCAATGCTTTTGCCGGAGCCGGAGAGGCCGCTGATCAGGATAACTTGCATTTTCAGGGTGAGGGGTGATGAGTGAAGGGTGAGGATATATTGTTCATTCTTCTTCTCTCGCGCCTGCCATCAGGCGTTCGTGCCGCTCGACGAATTCGCGCGTGCTGCTGATTCCGCGTTTGCGCAGGATGTGGTTGCGTACCGCTACCTCCACCATCACCGCAATGTTGCGGCCAGAAGCAACGGGGATACGTACCTTGGGAATTTCCACCTCGAGGATGTTCTGGCTGAGCTCCTCTATTTGCAGCCGGTCCTGCGACGAAATTATCAGCTCGGACAATTTGATCAGGTTGACGATCAATTTGATGTTCTTTTTTGGTTTTACCGAGGTCTCGCCAAATAGCATCCGGATGTTCAGCACGCCGAGGCCGCGAACTTCCATGAAATCCTGCAGCAGCGCTGGACAGCGTCCTTCCACGGTATCCGGCGAAACCAGGTAGAAGTCCACGATGTCGTCGGCGATCAGGCGGTGGCCGCGAGTGACCAGTTCCAGCGCCAGCTCGCTTTTGCCTATACCGCTTTCCCCCGTGATCAGCACCCCCATGCCTTGTACTTCCAGAAAAACTCCGTGCAGGGAGATGGACTCGGCCAGTACCTGGGTGAGGTAGTGGTTGAGCACGTTCATCAGGTAGGGGCTGGGTAGCGGCGAGGTGAATAGTGGCGTCTGACTATGGTTGGCGGCGTCGAGCAACACCTCCGGCACCGGCTCGTTGTTGGCGACGATGATTGCGGCAAGCTCGGTGGAAAATAGATGGCTGATAGACTGAGCCAGCGCAGCGTGATCCAGGCTGCGCAGGTAGTCCATTTCTGCGCAGCCGAGCACCTGTACCCGGTTGGGATGGACCAGATTAAGGTGACCGATCAGTGCCAGGGTCGGTTTTTGCACGATTTCGCCGGTGAGTTTGCGGGCTCCGCCCTCTATACCGGCGACCCAGATGATTCCCAGTTTGTCGTGGGTTTCGTCGAACAGCTGCTTTACGCTTATTTGTGGCATTTAAGGTCCTGAGTGCCGAGTCCTGAGTCCTGAGGAAAAAATATCACATAGCGATTCAACACTCAGAATTTTTAACTCAGGACTCTGCACTGATTTTATTGCCATTCGGTTAGCAAACGATGAATTACGGCCGGATCGCTGTTTGCCTGTAGCTGCTCGCGCAACTGGCGATTGCTGAACATCTGTGCCAGTTCGCCGAGGATTTGCAGGTGCAGGTCGGTGGCCTTATCAGGCACCAGCAGGATGAACAACATGCTGACCGGCTGTCCGTCGGGTGCGTCGAAGGGAATCGGCGTTTTCAGCTTGAAGAAGGCGCCAGTGGCCTCGCGCAGGCTCTTCATACGGCCATGCGGGATGGCGAATCCGTAGCCGAGTCCGGTGGAGCCGAGCTTTTCACGTGTGGCGAGGCTGTCAATCACCTTCTTGCGCGGTAGCTGCAGGTTGTTTTCGAACAACCGGCCGGCTTCTTCGAATAGCTGTGCCTTGCTACCTACGTCGAGGCCGCAGAGGATGTTGCCCGGCGGTAGTGTTTTGGTGATGAGGGTCATATTAAAACAAGCGCCCTTCTCGTTTGCCTCCTCTCCCCTTGGGGAGAGGATTGAGGTGAGGGCAACCCTCATCCCAACCTTCTCCCCAAGGGGAGAAGGCGCAATGGTAAAGGGCGCTGGCCATGGTTTGGTTCCGCCGCGCGATGGCTTACTCGGCGATTGGTTGGTGCTTGCCGCCGCTACCGCGACTGGGGCCGCCGTTCATTTCTTTGTGCTTGACGATCTGGCGGTCGAGCTTGTCCACCAGACTGTCGATGGCGGCGTACATGTCGGCATCTTCGGATTTGACGAAAATGTCCTTGCCGCTGACGTGAACGTTTACTTCAGCCTTCTGGGCCAGCTTTTCGATAGAGAGAATGACGTTGACGTCAATGACATGGTCGAAGTGGCGGGTAACCCTGCCGAGTTTGTCGGTGACGTAATCGCGGATGGCGGGGGTCACTTCAACGTGGTGGCCGGTAACATTGAGGTTCATTTGAGGCTCCTTCGGGTTGATGTTGATTAAAGGGTTTTTCGGAAACTTACCGCGGGAATTTGCATGGACTCGCGGTACTTTGCTACGGTGCGCCGGGCGACGACTATGCCCTATTTTGCCAGAATATCAGCGATCTGGCTGTCGGAAAGGGGTTTTTGCGGAGTTTCTGCTGCCACCAGTTGTTTTATTAGCGCACGGATGGCGGTGGACGAGCAAGCGCCACCGGTTTCCGTTGCGCAGGAACTGCCGAAAAAATACTTGAGTTCGAAAATGCCGCGCGGGGTGAACATATACTTCTGCGTGGTGACACGAGAAATGGTGGATTCATGCAGTTCGACGGCCTCGGCGATCTCCCTCAACACCAGGGGGCGCATGGCCACTGCACCGTGCTCGAAGAAATTCCGCTGGCGTTCGACGATGGCCTGGGAAACACGCAGGATGGTCTCGAAGCGCTGCTGGATGTTCTTGATCATCCATTTTGCTTCCTGCATCTGACTCGACAGGTGCTGCCCGCTGCTTTCGCGGTTGCGCCGCAGAATATCGGCGTACATGCGATTGATGCGCAGCTTGGGCATGACATCCGGGTTCAGGGTGGCGACCCATTGCCCCTTGACCTTCTTTACCTCGACGTCGTGCTGAATGTAGCGCGTGTCCAGGTTGGCGAAGGCGGCGCCGGGGCGCGGGTTGAGGCTGGTGATCAGGCTCTGGGTGGCACGCAGACCGTCGTCGTCGAGGCGCAGCAATTTTTTCAGTTTGGTGAAATCGTGCGCCGCCAGCAGGTTAAGGTGGTGCTTCGACAAGGAAAGAGCTTGCTCCCGATAGGGCGTGTCAGGCGGAAGAATTTCGAGTTGCAAGGCCAGGCACTCTCCCAGATTCCGTGCGCCTACTCCGGGTGGATCGAGATTTTGCAGGTGGCATAGCGCAGTGTGCAGCTCGATCGGTTCGATTTCCAGTTCGGGCGGTAATATCGCGGCGAGCTCATCGAGGTTCTGGGTGAGATAGCCGTCTTCGTCGAGGGCGTCGATCAGCAAGGCGACGATTCGCTTGTCGTGCTCGGACAGGGAAGTGAGGCCTAACTGCCAGTTGAGGTGGTCGCGCAGATCCACCGCTTCGGCCCGTTGCGAAGAGTAGTCGTTATCCTCATCATCGTCTTGTGCGGTCCAGGGGCTATCCTGATCCCAATCATTTTCTGAAAGGGGCGCTGGTTCGGCGGGTGTTTCATCGGCTGTGCTGCTGGAGGCGGGCTGCGTAGAGAACTCGTCCGATTTGCTGCCACCGGCATCTGCGGTCTCCTCGCTTTCCGTATCACTCGTGCTTTCCACCCGTTCGAGGAATGGGTTTTCCTGAGTGAAGGTGTCCAGTTCCTGGTCAAGTTCAAGCGTCGACAATTGTAGCAACCGGATGGACTGCTGCAGCTGAGGCGTCAGGGTCAGGTGTTGCGAAAGTTTGAGTTGTAGGCTGTGCTTCATATTTTTGTTCCCGGGAGAGTGCAGGCACGGTGCCTGGAGCGGGTTCACCGCTACATCCGGAAGTGTTCTCCCAGGTAAACTTTTCTTACATTCTCATTATAAACGATTTCATCGGGATTTCCGCTGGCCAGCACCTCGCCGTCGTTGATAATGTAGGCGCGGTCGCAAATTCCCAGTGTTTCCCGCACGTTGTGGTCGGTGATCAGCACACCGATGTTCTCTGAGGTGAGGAAGCGGATAATTTTCTGGATGTCGATCACGGCAATAGGGTCAACTCCGGCAAATGGCTCGTCCAGCAGAATGAAGCGCGGCTGGGTGGCGAGTGCCCGGGCAATTTCCACCCGTCGGCGTTCGCCGCCTGAGAGGGAAAGCGCCGGGTTGTTGCGCAAGTGGTTGATATGCAGCTCGTGCAGCAGATCGTCCAGTCGCTGTTCGAGCTGCCCCGGTTCAAGCGTTTGCAGTTCGAGGATCGCCCGGATGTTTTCGGATACCGTCAGCTTGCGGAAGATCGACGCTTCCTGGGGCAGATAGCTCAAGCCCAGCCGGGAGCGGCGGTGGATAGGCAGGCGGCTCAGCTCTTTACCGTCCAGGCGGATGCTGCCGCCATCCAGCGGCACCAGTCCCACCATCATGTAGAAGCTGGTGGTCTTGCCCGCGCCATTGGGTCCGAGCAAGCCGACTACCTCGCCGCTGGAAACCTCCAGCGAAACGTTTTTTACTACCTGGCGCGATTTGTAGCGCTTTTTCAGGCCTTGGACAATCAGTTCACTCATTAAATAGTCCTGAGTGCTGAGTGCTGAGTGCTGAGAGTTTTGCTCAGGACGCAGGACTCAGCACTTTCTACTCATTTCTTGGATTGGCGATGCTTTCGGCAGGTTTTAGCACGGTAGGTTTGGCATCTGGAGTGGCGATTTTCTGTTTCGGTTGTATCACCGTGCGAACCCGGCCACGCGGGTTGTTGGCCGTGGCAGTCTCTTTGCCGCCGATTACCTGGAAGAATTCGGTCTTGCCGTCATAGGAAATATAGTTTCCCTGTGCTTCATCCAGGCCGCGCTTCATGCGCGCCTGGCTGAAAAGTTGCACCAGGTCCTTTCTCTGGTCGTATTCAATACGCAGGGCATAGCCTTCGATATATTCATCGTAGCCTTCGCGCTTCTGTCTGAAGCTGGCCAGGTTGCCATAAGCCGTCCCAAGCTGGAAACCTTCGGCATCCTCCTTGACTACCAGCTTGTTGGCGCGGATTTGCAGCGTGCCCTGGGTGAGGATGACATTGCCTTCGTAGATGCTGATTTTCTTGGCATCGTCAACAGTGGCGGTATCCGCCTCCAGGTTAATCGGCTTGTCCCGATCCGCTTTTTCCGCATGAGCCCAAGGCGCAGCTACCAGCAATAACGTTGTCCACAGGCAGATGAGGAGCGAAAATTTAACGGTTGGGGTTTTCATAACGGCCTTTGACGTGTGAAAACAGTTTCATCACGTGGGTTTTGTTGTTCAATTCTAAACCAACAGCGTCGACATTGGTATGCGCATTCCGAATGTTAACAGGCTTATCGGTCAGCGCCAGATCCTTGTCCGGAATAACATGCAGGTAGCTGGTCGTGAGCGTCAAGGTGCTATTGCCGTCGAAAGCTTCGCGCGTTACCACGACGTTGCCGGTAAAGTGGGCGTGCTCCCCTTCCTTGGAAAGCAGGCCTTTGGTCGACTGGACGTGCATAGGGGCTCTTCCGCTTTCGAAGCGGGTGAAATGTGGCTTGTCGAGATGGGTGCTGTCGTCATCCGGATAATGCACCATCCTGGCGGCGGTCAGGGTATGGTGCGGCAATCCGTCCATGCCCATGCGGGTGGCGCTGAAATTATCCACGGTATAATCGGGGTCATGCCGGCTGCTGCCATCATTTTTCGGCTGAGGCGGCTGCACGGTGCGGTCGAGCCAGAACGACAGCATCGCCAGCAGCACCAGCAGACCGGCGGGGAACCAGAGTGTGAGGCGGTCGCGCATCAGCCTGGTTGGAAAAGTCGAGTCAGAAAAATCATTTCAGATAAGGCGCCAACTGCATCTCGAAAGTTCCCTGTGCCTGCATGATCAGCTCGCACAATTCGCGCACGGCACCGCCGCCGCCCGGCAGCTGGGTGATGTAATGAGAGTGCTGTTTGACCAGCGCCGGGGCGGCGGGAACGCAAACAGCCAGGCCGCAGCGGCGCATTACCGGCAAGTCCACCACATCATCTCCCATGTAAGCGCATGCAGCCGGGTCGAGGCCGGATTTCTCAAGCAGTTCGAGAAAGGCGGTTAGTTTGTCTTCAGCACCCTGATAGAGATGGGTCACACCCAGATTGCTGGCGCGCAGCGTAACCAGCTGCGAGGTTCGGCCGGTGATGATCGCCAGTTCGACACCGGAGCGTTTCAGCATTTTCATGCCGTGGCCGTCGAGAGAATTGAATGCCTTGAATTCCTGGCCGTCGTCGGCCAGGTAGAGGCTGCCGTCGGTCATCACGCCATCCACGTCGAAGATGGCGAGTTTGATGTTTTTTGCGTGTTCGAAAGCGTCCATTGTTTTCAGTCCTGAGTTCCGAGTCCTGAGTGCTGAGTGCTGAGTGCTGAGTCCAGTGAGGGTTGTTACTCAGGACTTTTAACTCAGGACTCAGGACTGTTTCTAAACCACCCCTGCTCGCAGCAGGTCGTGCATGTTCAGCGCGCCGACCAGCCGGCCATCCGTGTCCACTATCAGCAGTCCGTTGATCTTGTGATGATCCATCATTTGCACCGCTTCCGCCGCCAGCTTTTCCGGGCCGATAGTGCGCGGGTTGCGGGTCATTACCTCGGCCACCCTGGCGGCGCGGATGTCGAACGTATGGTCGAGCGCGCGGCGCAGATCGCCGTCGGTGAAGAGTCCGAGCAGGCGGTCTGCATCGCCCACTATCGCGGTCATGCCCAGGCCTTTGCGCGACATTTCCAGCAATGCTTCAGTGAGCAGTGCCGTTTCCGACACTTTGGGCAGTGCATCGCCGCTGTGCATCAGGTCGCCGACATGAACCAGCAGGCGCCGGCCCAGAGCACCGCCAGGGTGGGAGCGGGCGAAATCCTCGGCACCGAAGCCGCGTACGTCGAGCAGTGCGATCGCCAGCGCATCCCCCAGCGCCAGTGCCGCCGTGGTGCTGGCCGTCGGTGCCAGCCCCAGGGGGCAGGCTTCCTGCGCCACGCTGACGTCGAGGTGTACGTCCGCCTCGCGCGCCATCGTGGAGGCAGGATTGCCGGTCATGGTGATGAGTTTCGCCCCCCTGCGCTTGATGATCGGCAAGATGGTGAGCAGTTCCGGGCTTTCTCCGGAATTGGACAGGGCGATCAGCACGTCATCCGCCGTGATCATGCCGAGGTCGCCGTGGCTGGCCTCGCCCGGATGGACGAAGAAGGCCGGCGTGCCGGTGCTGGCCATGGTCGAGGCGATCTTGCGCGCGATGTGACCAGATTTGCCCATGCCGCTCACCACAACCCTTCCTTGGCAGTGTAGAATCAATTCTAGTGCGCTGGTAAATTTGTCGTCCAGTCTGCCTATCAACGCCTCTACTGCCTTGGCTTCGATAGAGAGAACTTGGCGCGCGAGGTCGAGAGCGTTGCGGTTGGATATCGTTTCAGTTGCATTCATCCGCGCAAGTATACTAAACCATACCGGCTATTGCCTATCGTCCATTTCCTGATTCTTTATGCATAACACCCTGCAACTTGTCCTGATTCTGCTTGCCGCCGCCGTGCTGGTGGTGGCTTTGTTTCGCTCGTTGCGCCTGCCCCCTTTGCTCGCTTACCTGCTGGTAGGCATGGTGATCGGCCCCCACGCCTTGGGATGGTTGCCGGAAAGCAGTGAAACCAGCTACCTGGCTGAATTCGGAGTGGTGTTCCTGATGTTCAGCATCGGCCTCGAATTCAGTCTGCCGCAATTGAAGGCCATGCAGGGGATCGTGTTCGGTCTGGGCGGCGCGCAGGTGCTGCTGACCCTGGCGCTGGTACTGGCGGCATGCATGTTCATGGGTTTGAGCTGGCAGGCAGGCGTGGCGCTGGGCGGCATTCTGGCAATGTCCTCAACCGCCATCGTTAGCAAGCTGCTGGCCGAGAAGGTGGAACTGCATTCCCGTCACGGCCGCGAAATTGTCGGCGTACTGTTGTTTCAGGACTTGGCGGTGGTGCCATTGCTGGTTCTGATCCCCGCCCTGGCTGCCGGCGATCAGAACCTGGGCTGGACGATGGCGGAAGCCTTCCTCAAGGCGGCAGTACTGCTGGCGGTGCTGCTGGTTTTCGGTCAGCGCCTCCTGCGCCCGTGGTTTCATCTCGTTGCCGGGCACAAAACCTCCGAACTGTTCATGCTCAACGTATTGCTGGTAACCCTCGGCCTTGCCTACCTGACCGAGCTTGCCGGTTTGTCGATGGCGCTGGGTGCCTTCCTTGCCGGAATCCTGATTTCAGAGACCGAATATCGCTATCAGGTGGAGGCCGATATCCAGCCTTTCCGCGATGTGCTGCTCGGCCTGTTTTTTGTCACCATCGGCATGCAGCTTGACCTCTCCGCGGTGGCTGACAATTTTGCCTGGGTGATGGCGCTGCTGTTCGCGCTGGTGGTTGGCAAGGCGCTGCTGATCGGTATCCTGAGCCGCTTTTCCGGCAGCGAGCTTTCAGTTTCTATTCGCACCGGGCTGGCGCTGGCCCAGGGAGGGGAATTTGGCTTTGTTCTGCTGACCTTGGCCGGAGGTGTGCATCTGATTGACGGGCCTGTCATGCAGGTAACCCTCTCGGCCATGCTGCTTTCGATGCTGGCGGCGCCATTCATCATTCAATATAGCGAAGCCATCGTGCAGAAGGTGTGCGGCGGTGAATGGGTGAATCGCGCCCGCGAATTGCATGAAGTCGCAGTGCGCAGCGCGTCCAGCGAACAGCATGTTATCGTCTGCGGTTATGGCCGAAGCGGACAGAATCTGGCGCGTTTTCTGGAGCAGGAAAACATTTCGTTCATTGCGCTTGACCATGACGCGCTGCGGGTCAAGGCGGCGGCGGTGGCGGGCGAAAGCGTCGTCTATGGCGATGCGAGCCGGCGCGAAGTATTGATGGCGGCCGGGTTGAACCGCGCCAAGGCGCTGGTAGTGACTTACGCCGACGTGAAATCATCGCTGCGGGTGCTGCACCATGCCCATGAAATGCGCCCAGACCTGGCTGTTATCGTGCGCACGCTGGATGATACGGATCTTGAAAAACTGCGGGATGCCGGTGCCACCGAAGTCGTGCCGGAAGTACTGGAAGGCAGCCTGATGCTGGCGTCTCACACCCTGATGCTGCTCGGCGTACCTCTGTCGCGCGTAGTCAGGCGCGTGCGCCAGATTCGGGAAGCACGCTACAATCTGCTGCGCGGCTTCTTTCACGGCGCCACCGACCAGGATGATGAGTTGAGCGAAAAAATGCAGCCGCGCCTGCATACAGTCGCCCTCGGCGAAGGCGGCACGGCGGTGGGAAAAACACTCGCCGATCTGAACCTGGACAGCCTGCTGGTGCAGGTGACAGCGGTCCGGCGGCGCAATATCCGCGCACTGGAGCCGCAGCCGGAAACCATGCTGCAGGCGGGCGACGTAGTGGTGCTGCTGGGCGCTCCGGAGAACTTGGCAGCGGCTGAGCTCAGACTGTTGCAGGGGTAGGCTGATGCCCTTTTCGGCGCGAATTTGAATGGCGTTACGGCGTTAAAAATAAATCAGTTCTGCTCCCGGTTCCCCCTGACGTCCCATTGTTCTACAGCCATAAATAGATAAAGCCCGCTGGAAGCGGGCTTTATCTTTGGTTATTCCTTGAGTTACATCGCTTTGCAGACGGTGTACTGGTTAGCGTCACTATAAGTTGCTGCAGCCGCGCCGGGAGCAGTGTTGACGCCAGCGGCACCCAGTGTGGCGAGGACGCTGCCCTGGTTAGGAAGGCCATCGTCAAACTGAGTGTCGATGGCACGCGCTGCCTTGCCTGGTACCTGTGACAGGCATACGGAGAACACGGCGGTGCCGGTGGCCGGGGTAACGCCGGTGCCCACGCCGGTCAAGGCGTTGAATGCGTTGCGGGGCAGGGCAGCCACTCCGATATCAGCCGGGTTGCCGGAGATGAAGCCGGCAGCCTTGAGAGATTGCCAGAAAGCGACGGACTCGCCGCCAGCAGTGAAGGTGTTGGCCTGTGAGATCAAGATTATGCCGTTATTGTTGCCGCCGGCGGTGACGTTCGCCCAGGGGCCGCCGCGTGCTTGCAGCGTGAGGAGAGGCCCGTCGTCGCCTGGCAACCTGCGGAAGCGGTCGATATAGGAATTGTAGGCTGCCGTGACACCGTTCATGTCATTGACGGCGTTTTTGATCTTGGCGTTCTCGATCATTTCCTGCCCCTTCAGCACGCCGCCCAGCAGCAGGCCTATGATCACCAGCACGATGGCGATTTCTACCAAAGTAAAACCAGATTGGGCTTTTTTCATTTCGATCCTCTTAGTGTTCAATCATCAGATAGGTTGGTCAGATATGGGCCTGTTATTTTAGTTATCGACTAATTTAGCGGTAAGTTTAGGTAATTTACTTAGTAAGGTCTAGTGGAATTTACTGATTATGCGATTTTGTTAATGTGATACTTCAGGTCTATCCATCTCAGGGCAGCTTGCCGGCAGTGACCATGCGGTTGAACAGAATATTGGGGGAAACCCAGGCAACAAGGTCGTCAAAGGTAGCGGTGGGAGCTTTGCTGACGAAATTGATATCGTTATTGCTGTTTTCCGCTTCGTCGGGGTCGGCACTGATGGTAAGTTGCGTGCCCGCGGTGTTGTAGGCTCCGGAACCGTTCTTGCCGTGGGAAATGATAACAGCGGGAATGTTGCTGGCAATCGAAGCGCCCCCGGATGTGGTGCGGATTATCGAATCTCCAGGGGAAGCAAGGGTAAAAAAGGTTGCGGTGTCGGCAAAGCCTACCGTTACACGGTAGGTGTAACGGTTGCCCCAGGCATCCGTTTCGCTGACTCCCAGCGTTGCCCAGGGCAACACGCCGCTATTACCCCCGGTGCAAGTGCCGGCGGCGAAAGCTCTCGCTTGACCGGCGCCGGCGGCACCGCTGGCGAGGGTCGGGTTTGCGGGGCAGGGAAGGTATTTGTTCACAATTACAAACCCCAATAGAGCTTGGTTGATTTCATCCAGCGATTTCTGAGTCTCGCCGATTCTTCTTTGTTCAACTTGGGTCGACAGTGGCATCAGCAGGCCACCGAGCAGCAGGCCGACGATCACCAGCACAATGGCCATTTCGACCAGGGTAAAACCATTAGTGGTTTTCATTAGGTAACTCCTGCATTCACGCTTAAATGCGCATGGTCAAGGTTAGGGGCAGCTTAGAACCACACTATTGGTGGTGCATACAATCGTCGAAACTCCCCCTACGGTGACCTGAGCCTGGGATAGGGTGTAGTTGTTTACGGTCAGGCAGCCTGCACCTCCCACGCCGCATTGCTGTGAGTAAGTAGTCCCCGACTGGAAATTAGGGGCCACGGTATAACTTGCCAGGGAAAACCAGCCGTTGTTGGTCAACCAGATGAGTGTGGCGGAATCGAAAGACAAGGACGGATCCGCAAAGGGTACCGAGCCGGAAGTCAGGCATGACGGCGTGGTTACTTGCAAACCCGTGCTTCCCGCATTGGCGGCACAGGGATAATAATGGTTGACGGGCGAGTTGTAGAATAGCCTCAATCCACTGGTTGGCGGCTGATTCTTCCCACGGATTTCAGCGACAACCCGCTTTTTGATTGGGGGAAAGAATTGGCTGGAGGTAATGTATATCAGCTTGTCGTTGAAGCTGCTGGAGGCGTCGGCAGAGATGAATGAGGTTGCTGTGCCTCCACCTGTCGCATTGTTGATGCCCGTTGCCGTGTCGAGGTAGTTCGCGGCGGTGTTGTTTCCACCGCAAACCGTTGGCGCGCCAGCAGCCAACCGGTTTTGAGTGCCAAGCGCGGCTCCGGGGGAAAAAACAATGGCGATTACCGGGTTGGGGGGGGAAGGAAACTGGGTTCCCGTGTTGTCAAAGACGTTCAGTTGCCCTGCAGTGTTGCTGTTTAGTGGGTTCGATGTGGAACTGCGGCTTGTTGCCGGTAGTGCATTTCTGAATACACGGGAAAGCGCATACCATAGGCATTCACCATTGCCGTCGCGCAAGTCGGGTAGGCCTAATTGTTTCGATGGCAACCGGCCGATGTAGGCGGTGCAGTTCTGGCCCGTGGTATCGCCAGAGCCGTCGTTGTTAATGTCGGGACAGGGCAGGCTGCCTGGCAGAGTCGGGTGAGACGCGGCATATCCGATCAGCGCCTCCTTCGCCTGAGCCAGAGCTACCGAGGTAATCTTGTCCCTTCCGATCTGGCTGCTTGCCTTGTTGAGCGCGGAAGCCAGCATAAATGCCGCGCCGATTCCGATAATGGTGAGGATGATGAGCAGGGCGGCGCCGCGTTCCTGGTGGTGAATGGTGCGTGTCTGCATGGTTGGTCTCTATTTCGCAGCCTCATGGGGCGCGGGGACAGTGTTGTCTTCGTAGCCCTCGTGTACCTTGCCCTTGGTGATGTCGAACGTTTGCCCCGGCTTCAGGCTAACCTGTTTGCCGGAAGGAAGCTGTAGAGGTACGACAGACGATCTGCCGTTCGATTTCAGCACGGTGATTCCCTGAGGGGTTTCATTTCCGTGCTGCGGGAATTGGTTGAGCCAGGCGGTGTTTTTTCCGCTGCTACGCTGGACAATGCCATTCAAGGTGATTTGTTCAGTCGTACTGAGCGTGCTGCTCCCACCGCTTTTTTGCCGTAGCCGGTCGAGCATGGCTCGCTCATCGGGGCTGAAAAACAATCGGCCGATTTTATTTGATTCAATAGAGGCCTCAGCTTGTTGCTGGCCAGGATCCTCGCGTGGAGGCTCCGTGCCGGCACAGACGGCATGGCCAGACAGGGAAGTGATCATCAGTATAAATATCAGGCGTGCCATGTTTGTTCGCCTTTATTGAGGTATTTGTTCTGGGCTGACTGCCTGTTCGCCGAGGGTCAGCCAATAAATGCTGCACTCTGCGATTAGTGGCAAATACGCGCTTTCAGGCTCCAGGCCGGCTCGTTTGACCAGGCATTCCTGGGCAGTATAAAACCCTTTGTGCTTCAAATCATCCAGGAAATTGAGCAGATCACCTTCATGCAGAAGCTTCATCTGGAATGTCATTTTGCTGCCGCGCAGTTCCAGATCGCCGATCGGAACCTCCTGGCCAACCTGAAAAACCTGCTGGGCGGAAATTTCATAAGTAATTGGCAAAAGTTTGCGGCTTTCCCTGATGTGCTGGATATGTTCTATCCAGTCCAGGCGTCTTTCTTCTCCAACGAATCCTCGTTCGCGTAAGGATACGAATTTGGGTTGATAGTCTTGAATTTCCTGCTTGTCATTTTCGGCCTGACGACGTTTGTTGTTGGCATCGTTACGTTGCCCTTGTGTCTGAGCCATATCGTCCTGCTGCTTGGCCAGAATGGTTCTGCCGGCAATAACCAGTGCGGTGCTTAACAACAGGCTTGCGATGAGGACGATGAGCGCTTTTCGGATCAGCGGAAAATCATCCTTAATGAAAGATCGCTTGGCCGGAATATTTTTTCCCTTGGCCTGGTCCGGCTTGGGGTTGGTTGTGTTTTGGGCCATGTTCAGCTTTCCGGCCGCAATGTCAATTTCATAATGAATCGAGTTTTTGTGTCTGTTTCTTCGACTCCTGCATTTCCCGTCAATTTGACGCTTGGTTTGATGTCAAGTGGTGGGCGGGTGATTTCTGTCCGCAACAACTTGTTTTTGCCAAGCTCGGCGGCGAAAAGACGCACGCTTTCCAGTGCTGTTCGGTAGTCTTGTCTGAGAGATACCACTTCTCCTTCGATCAGTAGTATCTGGTTAGGCTTTTTGGGGATGCCGATCAGTACAGAGGAGGGCGCTGGTTCAGCAACGCCTGGAACAGGCTGGTGCTGTTGTGGGTCGGCGGGATTGTCTGTGGTTTCGGCCTCAGTGCTGACACGCCAATGCAACTGGTCGATTCGTATTTGCGGTAGGATATCGAGTGCGCGACTGACAGTGCCAAGTAGCTGCGTGGGCGCTGGTGCATTGCGAGATATCATCTGCTCGATGTTGACAGCGGCTTTCATGTCTTGTGGGCTGGCAGCGGTGTGGGGCAGGCTACGGATTATGGTCTGGTATTGAGATTGGGCCAGGCTGGTTTCAATGGCTATTTGCTGGCTTTGCCGATAATGCTGCAGAGCCTCCAGGCCGTTCGCTCCCGCGGACAACAGCGCCCCCGTCACAACGCCGGCACTCAGGATGTAGAGGACGAGCCGGGCTTGCCACAGGCTGTAATAACGGGTTTGTTCTGTCTGCGCATAATGGCTGGCAGGGGTGGCGCCGAGCAGGGATAAAAATAGCGGGTCGCATAGCGTCACGCTGCCCGGGTTCTTCAGTCCGAGCTGAGTGGCGGCATCGGTCAGATCGAGAAAGCGGTGTGCTAAGGCAGGCGTGTCATGGCAAGCCGACTGGAGCATCTGCAAGCTTTCCCCGTGTGTCAGGATCACGGCATCCAGAGTTTTTCCGCGCGGCAGCAGTCTGGCACTTGCCAGAAATTGCTGGGTATTAGCCGTTTCACGCGCGGTTGTGTCGGCAACGGTATCCGGATTATGGTCGGGCAGCGTTGTCAGGCGGCTGAATTTGAGGGCAGACCCCTGGAAAAAACTTTGGCGTAAACCACTTGCCTGGTGTGTAACCAGCAGCAGATTGTCGCTGACAAGGTCAAGTTTCTTGATCAGAGTGGTGCTCAACAGCGCAGGCGAGTAAATGCCGGTAAGCGGCACTTTCTGCTTCATGAGTGCGTTCAGCCAGGGCTTCAGCAACTCCACGTTGGTCAGGGCGCTGAACAGCATCTGGTCGTCCTTGCGCCCAAATTCTTCCCGACCCTGCTGGACCGCTTGGCGGTAGGGGGTGTCGCGGTAAAGCTGGCCGAGGCGCCGCTGGATCAGTGCCCGTCTGGATCTGCCCAGCACGTGAGGCAGACTGTCGAGTTGAAAGTCTTCCTCGATCAGGTCGGCCAACAGGTAAGTCGGGGTGTTTTGCGAACCAGCAAGGTGGCGGGAGAAGGCTTCCCAGCCGGTCTCGTCGTTAGGGAAGCTGAGGCCGGCGGAGTAGTTGCCCTTCTCCCCCTGGTAGGTGGTGAGCTGGTCGTTGGTCAGATAGAACAACTGTTTGCGGAATGCACCCATTCTTGAATTCTCGTCAGGCCTTGATCTTGCTGATGGTATCGTAAATCGGGCCGAGCACAGACAGCATGATCCAGCCCAGAATGGCACCGAGAATGACGGTCATGATGGGTTCGATCATGGTCTGGACTTTTTCGATCGATTCTTTGACTTCGCGGTTATAGAAATAGCTGACATTGCGCAGCGCCTTATCCAGGGAGCCGGTGCTTTCGCCTACTTTGAGCATGCGTACGACCAAGGGCGGAAAGATGCCTACATTCTGAAAGCTGGTAGTGACGTTCTGCCCCTCAGAAATAAGCAACCCAGCCCGATGCAGGCCAGCTTCGATGACTTTGTTGGCGACGATCTGTTCTGACAACCGGATGCATTCGAGAATGGTGACGCCTGATGCGTACATCAGCGCGAAAAAAGTGGCGAAGCGGGCGAGGATGATTTTATGCAGGATAGGCCCGATCATCCACACCCGCAGCAAGTAATCGTCGGCCATGTAGCGTGCGCGCGGATTGGTCCTGATCAAAAAGGTAAGGCCTGCCCCTGTCAGCAATGGAATGGCGATGATCATATACCAGTAATTAATGAAGATGCCGGAGACGAAAATCAGCGCCTTGGTATGAAATGGCAGCTCTTGTCCCATGTTCTTGATGAATCCGGTGAGCTGTGGCACCAGGTAAATCATCAGGAAGAAGGTGACGCCGAGCACGATGGTGCCAACGAAAGCCGGGTACATCAGGATTTTTTTTGTCTGTGAGGCAAGCTCGTCCTGCCATTTTAGTGTCTCGGTCAGGTTGAGGAATACCTCGGCGATCTTGCCGCTGTGTTCGCCTGCCGCGATCAGACTGATGAAAGTCGAGTCGAAGGTGTCAGGATGCTTTTCCATCGCCTGTGAGAGTTGCAGGCCGCCTTCGATGCTTTCGATCAGGTCGGCGACAATTTCGCGGAAGCGAGGATGATCGAGGCTGTCGCGCAGGTCGGCCAAAGTTTCCAGCATCGGAACACCAGCGCCGCTGAGTTGTTCCATGTAGAAACAGAAGTTGATCAGATCCGAGCGCTTTACCTGACGTTTGCGCAAAGCCAGGGTTTGTCGCGCCACCTCCTTGCAATCGATCAGATCCAGTTCCATGCGCTTCAGGCGCAGTTCCAGGTCGGAGAGATTGGAGGCGTCCATGTTGCCGCGGAGGAGTTTGCCTTCGACATCCATGGCCTGGTAAACAAATTGGGTCATCGTATGATCTTATGAGTTGGATCGATTGCGAGCGAAACTTCTGACCTTGTCGGTCAGATCCACCACGCGTGCAACTTCTTCGAGCGAGGTGGAGCCATCCAGCACACGGCGGATGCCATCTTCGGCCAGGGTGATGAAGCCTTTGGACAAGGCCATGGCCCTGACTTCGATGGCGGGCGCACGCCTTGCAATCAGCTCATCCAGATCCGAGTCCAGTTTGAGCAGTTCCATGATCGCGATACGTCCTTTGTAGCCCTGGTAGTTGCAATGTTCACACCCGGTTGCCTGGTAGATCGTGATGTTCAGTTTTTCTTTTTCGAGTCCGAGAAGACGGCCTTCCATCACTTCCGGCTGGTAGGGTTGCTTGCAGTGGGGGCAGAGTTTGCGCATCAGGCGCTGGGCGACAATACCGATAATATTCCCGGCGATAATGTCGGGCAGTACACCGATGTCCAGCAGCCGCGGAATCGCCCCGATTGCCGAGTTGGTGTGCAGGGTGGAATACACCTGGTGGCCGGTCATGGCAGCGCGGAAAGCCATTTCTGCCGTATCCGCATCGCGGATTTCGCCGATCAGGATGACGTCTGGATCCTGTCGCATCATCGACCGGATGCCGTTGGCAAAATCCATCTTGGCCGCTTCATTGACCGAGGTCTGGCGGATCATGTTCATCGGGTATTCGACCGGATCTTCCAGCGTCATGATGTTGACGCTTTCGGTATTGATGTGATTCAGGATGGAATATAGCGTGGTGGTTTTTCCGCTGCCGGTCGGGCCGGTCACCAGGATGATTCCATCCGGCCGGGCCAGCATCAGCTTGAGCAGTGTCAGCTCATTTTCCTCCAGGCCGAGTTTGTCCAGCGCCACGATGCCTTTTTGCCGGTCGAGGATGCGCAGCACGATGTTTTCGCCATGCGCAGTGGGCTGGGCAGAAACGCGAAAATCGATCGGTCGTCCCGAAAAAGTGATGGAAATACGGCCATCCTGAGGGGCGCGCGTTTCGGCGATATTCATACTGCTCATCACCTTGAGGCGCACAGCCATGGCGGCCCAGTAGGTTTTGTGCAGGCTGCGGATCTGGCGCAGCACGCCGTCGATGCGGTAGCGAATGCGCAGAAAGAACTGTTCCGGCTCGAAGTGGATGTCGGAGGCGCCGTGCTGTACCGCATCGGCGAGCAGTGCATCGATCAGGCGGACCAGCGGCTGGCTGTATTCGTCAGATACGGTTTGCAGGCTCTGGTAATCGATTTCCCCGGTTTCGATTTCGTGCAGGATGCCGTCAATCGATAACTCGAAGCCGAAATACTGGTCGATCGCCCGCATGATTTCGGAATCGCCGGCGAGTATCGGGGTCACGATGACATCTTTGCCAAGCATGGCGCGGATCTGGTCGAGTGCGACAATATTGTTGGTGTCGGACATCGCCAGCTTCAACGTGAGGCTTGGCTTGTCGAAGTCCAGCGGGAAGACGTGGTAACGCTTGGCGATGTCCTTTGAAATGAGCTTGAGCGAGGAAGGGTCCACCACCATGTGGGACAAATCCGCGCTCTGCTGATTCAGGTTTTCGCTCAGCGCTTCGCGCACCGTGGCTTCCGTGACGAAGCCGAGATTGGTGAGCAGTTTTCCCAGCGGCAGGCTGGAATGCTTTTGCTCGAGCAGGGCAATGCGTAACTGGTCGTCGCTGATGACGCCCTTCAGAACCAGCAGTTTGCCTAAGGGAAGTTTCGGTTGTTCGGCCATGGCTAGTTGCCTGCCGGTTGCAGCAGTTCCTTGATGCGAATCTGAACTGAGGGTCTGTCGAAGTTTGCCGGGCCGGGCAGAGCAAGGGCGCGCTGGTAATAGTCGAGCGCCAGCTTGCCCTGGTTCAGATGATCGAGGCTGACGGCGAGGTTGAAGGCATAGTCAGCGTTGCCGGGTGCGCTGCTGTAGGCGCGGAAATAGGATTGTTGGGCCTCTGCCCAGCGCGACTGCTGGGTGTACAGATTCCCCAGGGCAAAATGGGCCGCGTCAGCCTGCGGGTTTTGTATCAGAGCTTTCTTTAAACGGCTTTCGCTTTGTGCCGGGTCGGATTGCCCTTGCAGACCAATCAGCCCTGCCAGCGCATCAGAGTCAGCCGGGTCGAGGTCGAGCAGCTTGCCATAATAGGCTGCTGCCTGGCTGGATTGCTTCTGCTTCAGTGCGATGGCCGCCATGCCCAGCAGTGCATCGCGGTTGTTCGGTTCCTGCTGCAGCACCTTGTGATATAGCTGCTGCGCTGTTCCGATGTCGCCGGCGAGGAAAGATTGGTAGGCCTTGCCTAGAGTCGGGTTGAGCTGGCTGGTAGCCGCGCTTTGCCGGATTCGGATGGCTGGATTTTCCTTGAAGGGTTCTGAACCACTACGAGTTTCTGCTCGCGCTGGATCGTATGCGGTGGGTGTTGATGGAGGGCTGGCCTGTGCCGACACGGGGGCGGGACCTTCGGCCGTGCTCAGTGTAGGGTTGTCGATAGAATTCTGTGCTGACGCGACAGGTATGCCTGGTTGCTGCAGCGGCGCTGCTGCATCGTCAGGGGTGGCCGGCGCAGCGGCGCTGGTCGGTTGGGATGCGCTGGCAGGGAGGAGCATGGTGCTGGTGGACGTGATTTGCCAGTAGTAAACCCCGAAGCCGACCAGTCCGAGCACGACCGCAACGGCAGCTCCGGTGAACAGCAGGGTCCGATTGCGGGTGGGTTGCTTGGCAGAGAAGACTGTTTTGGCTTTCTGCTGCGCCGCGGCGATAGTCCTGATGTCTTGTGGTTGGGCCTTGCGGGGGGCTTCGACGGGGTGTACTGGTGGAATGCTGGCGCCGGATTTGGAACTTGTTGCTGCTTGTGGTTGTGCCTCTGGTTCAACGCTCGGTGTTGCCATCGG
The DNA here is from genome assembly GCF_000297055.2 of Sulfuricella denitrificans skB26. Lineage (NCBI taxonomy): Bacteria > Pseudomonadati > Pseudomonadota > Betaproteobacteria > Nitrosomonadales > Sulfuricellaceae > Sulfuricella > Sulfuricella denitrificans. The sequence continues at coordinate 592,154 of NC_022357.1, forward strand.
GGCCGGACTCGCGAGTCCCCCTCTGGGGATCGGAGTCTCTGACAGGGTGAGTTCCAGTGCGGAAACGGTTGGTTCGACACGGGTTGGCGTAGTGTTCTGATCCTCGATAGACAGAGGCGTTAAATCCGGTATGGAAGGGGGTGGCTCTGAGGGGGTGGTAACAGCGGGGGAATCGCTGTTTCCTGTAATGCCGACGCGCCCTGCAGCTCCTTCCAGAGAAAGCAGAGAAAGTTCCGGGCTTGGTGCCGCGACAGATTTCGGGGTCTCCGCTGAACTATCGGGGTGCTCTGTGTTTGGAGCTGTTTGCCCCTGTTTGGCGCGCTCAGCCTTTTTCAGCGCCTCCATCAGTAAGCTCATGGTCGAGCAGCCCCCACTTTGGCTGATTCGATCAGGAGGTTCTCTGGATCCTTGAGCGTGTCCTTATTGGGCAGGAAATTGCGATAGTCCTTGAAATCACCGTCCAGGCTCGCTTCCTTGACGACGATCGGGCGCAGGAAGATAACCAGTTCGGACTTGGTGCTGGTTTCGTTGCGGTAGGTAAAGGCGCTTCCGATCAAAGGGATTTTCGATAAACCGGGAATGGCATCCTTGAGGTTGTCGACGGAGTCCTGCATCAGTCCGCCCATTACCGCTACCTGGCCGCTGCTTACCTTGAGGATGGATTCCATCTCGCGGGTCTGGATTTCCGGAATCGGGCTGATCACGCCTGCATCGGCGAGAGCCGGGCTGGGGTCGTTGATGTAGCCGGTGACCCGGGAGATGGTGGGCCTCACGTTGAGGGTAACCGTGTCGGTATCGTCGATCTGGGGGGTGACGCTCATCACGAAGCCCACCGGCACGGTATTGACGGTGCTGGTATAAACGGCCGGTGCCGTGAGTACGCCTAAACTGTACGTGGCAGGAGTTACGCTGATAGTGAAATAGATCTTGTTGTCCACCACCTTGAGCAGAGCCGTTTGATTGTTCAGTACGCTGATCTTCGGGCTGGACAGTACTTTGACATTGCCGAAGGATTCCAGAAGCTGGATGGTGGCGGCGATATTGCCGATGACCGAGTTCGGGTTGGCGTAGCCGAGCGTGAAAATTCCGGGTGAGACACCGGGATTCACGCCCGACGGCAGGGTGCCGATCCGGCCTTGGGTGAGGTTGAAGCCGGTACTGTCATTGCGCAGGCTGGACCAGTTGATGCCTTGTTGATACTGGTCGGAAAGCTTGACCTCGACCACCGTCGCCTCGATCAGCACCTGGCGCCTGGCGCTGGTCATTACCTGGTCGATGAATTCCCGAATTTTTTCATGCTGGCGACCGGTGGCGCGCACGCTGAGAAGACCGTTTTCCGGGTTGGCGATGACCGAAGCGGCCTCGCGGAAGGTGGTGCGCCGTGTTACGGTGGTGTTGTCGGTAAGCAGCGTGGCTGGATTGGGACTGCCGGCCAGATTGGTCGGTGCCGCATTGGTGCGGCTGCCGGACTGCCGCGCCGTCGCGGCGGCGCCCGTGCCGGAGGTGCTCTGATTGCCGGCCTGTTCAGTAGTGGTTTCGGAAGAACCTTCGGGCAGCACTTTGTCGGTTTCCCGCAGAATATCCTTGATGTTCTGGACCAGGGTTTCCCAGAAACGGTTGTTGGATTTGTTGGTGACGGAGGTGGTGGAGTTGTTGTTGCCCGTGCCGCTACTTGTGCCGCCAGCCCCAGTGCCGGTGGTGGAAATCTGGGTGGCAATGCTGACGTTGCTGGTGGCATCCCGCGACATGTTGAGGTAATCCACCTTGTAGTTGCGCAGGAACGGGGAGTCCGGCATCACGACCAAGTTAGGGCCATCCAGTTCATAGCGCATATCCACCTGTTTGGCGATGCGGGTGAGCAACTGCGGCAGGGTCTGGTTGAGCGCGTTGAGCGTGACGCTACCCTCGATGCCGGGGTGAACGTCGACATTGACTCTGGCGTCCCGCGCCAGCGCGAACAGTAGTTCCTGCACCGGAACATTGTTTACGACGACGCTATAGGTTTCCGCCTTGGTAGCGGGTTTTGGCGGGGGTAGTGGCGCAGCCTGCTGCACTGGTTTCGGGATGTTCCCGGCGGCGCGCGGTTCATCCTTGATGTGGCCAGCAGAGGGCGTGATGGGCTGCGTGCCGCAGGCGGCAAGAAGCAGGCTACCGGTAAAAGCGATCAAGGTGTTCTTCATGCGCGAAAGATTACCACTCTGTGTTTTAACAATCAATAGGTTATAAATGTTATTTAATTCTAATTATTGATAAAGGGCTGTCGGCGCTATTTTTGTTTGGCCATTTCATCCTGGATGCCTTTAATCGTTCGCAGCATTGGGCGGTTTGCCTTGTAGTCGCGGGGGAGTTTGTCGATCGATGCCTGTGCCTCTATGCGTGTGGAAAAACTGCCCAGGGTGATGCCAAATTGGTGCTTGGCAGTAATGCTGGTGGGGTAGATGTATATCTGTCCGAGGTCAATCTCGCGACTGATTTTTTCGAGAATCTGCTCCATCCTGGCGGTGGCATCACTATCGGTCAGCATAAGTTGCACGGTGTACTGTCCGCCCTCAGTGCCGGCAAGCCAGGCCTGGGTGGCTTCAAGCCGCTGTTGGAGCAGAGTGGTGGAAGTCGGTGCGGCATTCTGTTGCGCTGAAGGAATGGCGTTTGCTGGCGCTGGTTTTTCCTCGGCGACAGGTGATGGAGGAGCTGTCATGGCGGTGAGTGCTGTAACCGGCTGTGGCGTGGGCGCCGCTGTTGTTTTTTCGGGTTGGCGGGGTTGATCGCCGGCCAGATGCTGCCAGCCGGCGCTGAGCGCAATGCCAGCGCCGATCAGCGTGGCAGCAATGCCGATCTTTTTTAGAACCCCGGCTCGGGATGGCGGCGCAAATTCGCTGTCCTTGATTGCGGCCTTGATGTGCTTGGGCTGGATGTTGTGGGTGTTTTCCGAGAATGCCGCCAATAGCGCCTTGTCGGCAAGTACGTTGATGCGCCGGGTGATGCCCTGCGAGGCGGAGGTGATCAGTTTGATGGCCCCGGTACTGAAGACGTTTGGCCCGTGGTACCCGGCTGCACGCATGCGGAACATCAGGTATTCCGGGATGTCCTTGTGGTCGAGCGGCGGTACCTTGAAACCGTGGGTGATGCGTTCCTTGAGCTGACGCATTTGAGGCAGGTTGAGGTGATCGTCCAGTTCGGGCTGGCCGAACAGGACGATTTGCAGCAGCTTGTGGTGGGCTGTTTCCAGGTTGGATAGCAGGCGGATTTCTTCCAGGGTGTCGAGGGGCATGGCTTGGGCCTCCTCGACCAGCAGTACCACCTGCTTGCTGGCGGCGTGTTTTTCGATCAGGCAATTTTGCATCAGGCGCATGATTTCGCCACCGCGCTTGCCTTCGGTGGCAAGTCCCAGTTCGCCAGCGATGGCGTGGAACACCTCATCCCGGTTCAGGCTGGGGTTGGCCAGGTAGATCGCTTCCACGTTGTCCGGCAGCATGCTCTCCAGCATCCGGCACAGCATGGTTTTGCCGCTACCGATCTCGCCGGTGACTTTGACAATACCTTCGCCATGGGTGATGGCATAGAGCAGCGCGTCCAGAATGGCTCCACGGTTGCCACCAGTATAGAAGAACTCGGTGTTCGGAGTGATCTTGAAGGGGGGTTGGTTAAGGCCGAAGTGGTCTAGATACATTCAGAATGAGCCGGATAAGGTATTGAATTATTGTGCCACAATCCATTACTACAGAATAGGGGAAATCCCTAGCCGCTACTATTCCTGGGTCGAGGTTGCCCAGAATCAGAGTTGATCCATAGTGCTTGGTGAGGCGCTGGAACAGAAGGACTTGTGGGCGCATGGCGAGGCTGAAATGATATTGAGTTGGTATGATGTCGGTCGATGGAAAAATCGGCAAATCACTTGTTTTATATAGGCAGCGTGGGCTGGGAGCATCTGTAATGGAAGGCCGCTTCTACTGAAGAATCTGTTGAAATTATGGGGGTTGATTGTTGCCTGAACCAAGCTGGTTTAGAATACGTGCTTCGCATATAAGAACAAATTCTCGTGCCTGCTGAAAATCTGATTGAAATCAGCGATCTGAACTTCACCTACGGCAAGCGGCCGATTTTGAAGGGGATCAATATGAAGATCCCCCGGGGCAAACTTGTCGCTATCATGGGGCTATCCGGCTGCGGCAAGACCACCACGCTGCGCCTGATCGGCGGGGCGCTCAAGCCCACAACCGGCAGTGTCAAGGTTGCGGGAAAAGAAGTGGGCGGACTGGATAAGGAAGCGCTATATATAATGCGCCGCAAGATGGGCATGCTGTTCCAGTTCGGGGCGCTGTTTACCGACCTTTCAGTTTACGAGAATGTGGCTTTTCAGATGCGCGAGCATACCGATTTGCCTGAAACCGTGATCCGGGATCTGGTCATGATGAAGCTCCATGCCGTGGGTCTGCGCGGTGCGCACAAGCTGTTGCCATCCGAGCTATCCGGGGGAATGGCGCGCCGTGTTGCGCTGGCGCGGGCGATTGCCCTGGATCCGATGCTGATGATGTACGATGAGCCGTTTGCCGGTCTCGACCCGATTTCGCTGTCGGTGATCGGTAACCTGATTCGGCATTTGAATGATGCCTTGGGGGCAACTTCAATCATTGTGACTCACGACATCCAGGAATCCCTGAAGATTGTGGACTACGTGTATTTCATGGCGGATGGCGTGGTTGTCGCCGAAGGTTCCGCTGAGGACATCAAGGCGAGCAAGCTGCCGTACGTGCACCAGTTCGTGTGGGGCGAGATCGACGGACCGGTATCCTTTCATTACCCCAGCCCACCCTATCGGGAAGATTTGCTGTTGGAGTCCGTACATGCCGCATAGAAAAGTCGGTTTTGGTTTGCGTAGCATCGGGGCCACCGTGGTCAATGGTGTGTGGCGTCTGGGATACGTAAGTCGTTTCTTCATGATGACTTTGATCAGTTCCGGTGCGAGCTTTCGGCGCATCCACCTGACCATTCGCGAAATCTATTTCACGGGGGTGATGTCGCTGATCATTATCCTGGTTTCCGGCCTGTTCGTAGGTATGGTGCTGGGGCTGCAGGGTTATGAAACCCTGCAGAAGTACGGTTCCGAGTCGGCGCTGGGCTCGCTGGTGGCGCTGTCGCTGGTGCGCGAACTGGGGCCGGTGCTGGCTGCTTTGCTTTTCGCCAGTCGTGCCGGCTCCGCCATCACCGCCGAAATTGGTCTGATGAAAGCGACCGAGCAGCTCTCGGCGATGGAGATGATGGCGGTCGATCCCATTTCCCGCGTGGTGGCGCCGCGTTTCTGGGCCGGAGTGATCTCCATGCCATTGCTGGCCGCGATGTTTTCCGCTATCGGGGTGTTCGGCGGCTACCTGGTCGGGGTGGTTTTTATTGGTGTGGACGAGGGGTCGTTCTGGTCGCAGATGCAGGCGGCGGTCGATTTCAGGCAAGACATCGTGAATGGGGTGATCAAGAGCGTCGTGTTCGGTATCGCGGTGACCGCTATCGCGCTGTTCGAGGGCTATGATGCCCCACCCACGGCGGAGGGCGTATCGCATGCCACTACCCGTACCGTGGTGACGTCGGCGCTGGTGGTGTTGGGCCTGGATTTTATTTTAACGGTATTCATGTTTCGGGGAGTGTAGGTTTATGGAACGGACGACACTGGATATGTGGGTGGGGGCCTTCGTAGTAGGTGGCCTCATCGCGCTGCTGATTCTGGCTTTCAAGGTGGGGAACCTCAGCGGCTATGATGGGTCTGAGACTTACAAGGTGTACGGCGAATTTGAAAACATCGGCGGACTCAAAATCAAGGCGCCGGTGAAAAGCTCCGGTGTGGTGGTCGGCCGGGTGTCGGATATCCAGTTTGACAATAAAACCTTCCAGGCTCTTGTGGAAATACGCCTCAGTAAAAACTATCAGTTTCCCAAGGATACTAGCGCATCGATCCTGACTTCCGGTCTGTTGGGCGAGCAGTATATTGGTCTGGAAGCCGGAGGGGATGAGAAAAATCTTAAAAACGGCGATAACTTTATACTGACCCAGTCGGCGATGGTGATGGAGCAGTTGATCGGTCAATTCCTTTTCAGCAAAGCGCATGATGAGGGCGGTGACAAAAAGACAGCCCAAGGCGGCAACAAAAAAGCCGTAGTACAATAACTATTTTGGAGCACATGATGAAAAAATCGTTTTGCCATGTTTTGTTTCTTGCAACAGCGCTTTATTTTGCGATGGCAACGGCGGTCGCAGCGGAAATGGCGCCGGATGCGCTGATCAAGGAGACCTCCCAGAATGTCCTGGAGATCGTCAAGAAGGATAAGGACATCCAGGCAGGGAACAGGCAAAAAATCTACGCGCTGGTCGATGCCAAGGTGCTGCCCCATTTTGATTTCAAGCGCATGACCCAACTCGCAGTGGGAAAATACTGGCGTCAGGCCACGCCGGCACAGCAGGACTCGCTGATCAAGGAGTTCCGCTCCTTGCTGGTACGGACATATTCTATTTCGCTGAGTACTTACAAAAACCAGACCATTGACTACAAGCCGGTAAGGATGCTGGCCGGTGACACCGATGTGACGGTAAGAACCATGGTCAACCAGCCTGGCGGACTGCCCATTCCCATCGACTATGGTTTGCAGAAAAATGCGGACGGCTGGAAAGTCTACGATGTCGTGGTAGACAATATCAGTCTGGTGACCAATTACCGTGGCTCTTTTGCCAGCGAGATTCGTCAGTCCGGCATCGATGGACTGATCAAGGTTCTGGTCGACAAGAATCGCGTGGCCGAAACTTCGGGCGCCAAGGGCTGAATCGGTCTGTGAATGGATACGGCGTGGACATGATCGTACCGGACGGCGACAATTTCAGGATTCAGGGTCGGATCACAATCGATAACGCCCATACGGTATTGACGGAGGGCTTGAAGCTGTTCGTCCGTGATGGCCTGGTGGTGGATCTGTCGCAACTGGAGGAAGTGGACTCCTCGGCGGTCAGCCTGGTGCTGGAGTGGTTGCGCGAGGCCCAGCGCAATCAACGCAAGCTTAGTTTCACCCACCTTCCCGATAATCTGAAGAGCTTGGCGACCCTGTACAGCGTACTCGATTTGATCCAGCCGGCCGAGGCTGGCTGACCCGCCTTTATCCACCGTGATCCCCGCGATTGAAATTCGCGAAGTGCACAAGCGCTTCGGCAGCCTGCATGCTTTGCGCGGCGTCGATCTGACGGTGGAGCGGGGCGAGTTTTTTGCCTTGCTCGGCCCCAACGGCGCCGGGAAAACCACGCTGATCAACATCCTGGCCGGGCTTTCCCGTGCTACGCAAGGCTGCGGCCGGGTGATGGGCCACGACGTGGTAGTCGACTACCGTGATGCGCGGCGCGCCCTTGGCGTGGTGCCTCAGGAACTGGTTTACGATGCCTTCTTTACCGTGCGTGAAATGCTGCGCTTTCAGTCCGGCTATTTTGGCCTGCGCAAAAACGATGCCTGGATTGATGAATTGCTCCACAACCTGGGTCTGACTGACAAGGCAGACATCTATACCCGCCTGCTGTCCGGCGGCATGAAACGGCGTGTGCTGGTGGCTCAGGCACTGGTGCACAAGCCGCCGGTGATCGTGCTCGACGAACCGACGGCTGGGGTGGACGTGGAACTGCGCCAGAATTTGTGGGAGTTTATCCGGCGTTTGAACCGCGACGGTCACACCATCGTGCTCACCACTCATTACCTGGAAGAGGCGGAAACCCTGTGCAGTCGTATCGCCATGCTGAAGCAGGGGCAGGTCATCGCGCTCGACACTACGCATAACCTGCTCAGCGCCCATGCTGCAGTCCAGGTTAGACTCAAGCTCAATCCGAAC